>WRDO01000006.1 GCA_009779755.1 Defluviitaleaceae bacterium
ACCGACGCGTATAATACTTCCCACGCGAATTCCGTGGAAACGATGATCCAAACGTCACGGCCGGGTTCGACTTCCGGGTCGGGCCGCATTTGTACGGAACCGCCGTTGGCCGCGATGATGATATTCTCGATCCAACCGGGGATTTGCATCACGTACCAGTCGCCTTCTTTTTCGGTAAATTCCTGCCCGGGCCAAGACGCGCCGCGGAAGGCGTTACCGATGCCGTCGGTCCATGCCCACACGCTGGGGCTTTCCCAATCTCCGGGTACGAAGGCGCGCAGGGTAATCATGTCCGCGTCGGGTATTTCAACTTCAGGCTCCGCGCCGAACACGAAGGGGTCGCGTGCTTGCAACGCACCGGAGGTTTGCTGCTCGGTGGTTATATCGAAATCGCCGTCGTCGTTATGCACGGTTATCCATACGGGTACGCCTTCGAAGCGGAAATCGCTCGTTTGGATCGTTCCTTCGTTGGCGTTAATCAACGCGCCCGTTTTGTCGGCGGGCAGGAAGGTGTAGTACCAGCCGGGATTGTTGGCGTCAGGCGTAAAACGTATATCGCCCGGCCAATCGGTGGCGGAGGCGTTGCCTCGGGGCCCCCATGCCCATAAGGCAGGTTCTTCCCAATTTTCGGGTACCTGCGCGTAGATAACGACGGCATCCATCACAACCGAGCCTTCTTCAACTGCAGCCGTCGCGCGGGGTACAAACGGCGCGAACGCGCCCGCGGTTTGTTTGGTTGCGGTTACTTCAAAACTTCCGTCCGCTTCCACCGTCACCCATACGGGGCGGCCCTCCAAGGGGAAGTCGCTCGTTTGGATACCGACGCCGTTGATCAACCCGCCGGTTTTATCGGTGGGGATATAGACATAATACCAACCGGGGTTGTTCGGGTCTGCTTCCATTGTTAACTCGCCCGGCCAATCGGTCGCCGCAGCGTTACCCCTCGGGCCCCAAGCCCATACGGCGGGCCGTTCCCATCCGTCGGGGATTTGCGCGTAGATGATCGTATACATCTGCGGGATCGCGCCCGTGGTTTGTTGTGTATTCGTTGCCTCAAACGATCCGTCGTCGCTAATCGTCACCCATACGGGGCGGCCGTCCAGCGGGAAGTCGCTCGTTTGCGAACCGCCGGCTTCGTTAATCAACGCGCCTGTCTTGTCCGCGGGCAAATGGAAGAAGTACCAACCTTCGTTACCAGGTACATGGTACATGTACAGTTCACCCGGCCAATCGGTGGCGGCGGCGTTACCCCTCGGGCCCCAAGCCCACACGCGGGGGTTGGACCAACCTTCGGGGATTTGCGCGAAGATAACGGTCGTGGCTGATGGGAGCGCACCCGTGGTTTGCGGTGTGGTGGATACGGTAAATTCACCGCTTGCGTTGGTTACGGTCACCCACACGGGTTCGCCCGTCAAGGGGAAGTCGGCGGTTTGCGCGCCGCCGCCTTCGTTGATTAAGCCGCCGGTTTTATCCGCAGGCAACCAAATGTAATGCCATCCGGGGTTGCCGGGGTCCGGCGTCAGGTACAGCTCGCCCGGCCAATCGGCGGCGGCGGCGTTGCCCCTTGGTCCCCATGCCCATATGCGGGGCGTTTCCCATTCATCGGGAACCTGTACGAACACAATAGATTGCCCCAGTTCTTCCGAAGCGTTGACCGTCGTGTTCGGCGCGATAAACATGGCCAAAAGCACCATGATTACCGCAAGCAATAAAAATTTGATTTTCTTCATTTTGCATCTCCTCTTTTTTATTTTTTGTTGCTTAAATCCTCATCATATGCCACCAGCAAAGAAAACGGCGGCAGGGTTACGGCGTGCCGGGATTGTATCACCCACAGTGTTTCCGTCCCTGCGGTGCGGTCGTCAACGACTACATGCAAAGGTACGTGCCATAGGAAGTTAACCACACGCGGTTCGCTTGACGCGTTGTACGCCACAAAGATATTACGCCATTCGTCACCGCCCGCGTGTTCACCCAAGCGGTACGCCAATATTAAATCCGATCCGGCAGGGGCAACCGATGCGGGTGGGTTGGGCAGGAGGGGATGGTACGCGTCGTTGATATCCGCCCGATTATCCATACGGAACGCGGGGCGCGCGTTGCGTAAAGCGATCAAACCCACGAAGTATTCGTGTACGTCGATGAATGCCGCTTTTTGGTCCCAGCGTATGGCGTTAAAGAAATCGTCGGAGTTGAAGGTATTTTCATGACCGCGTTTGGAACGCAGGAACGAATCCGCCGCGTGGATGAACGGAATACCTTGCGAGGTTAGTATTACCCCCGTGCCGAAGGTCATGCTTCGGGCCACATTTGCTTGGAGCGGGTCGTCGCGGTCAATCATGTGGTGCGGGTCATGGCGGAAGGTTTCGTTGTTGAGCGTATTGTACTGCGAAAAGAATTGCGGCGTGGACCAGTTGCTCGACCCCGGGGAATCAATGCCGCCGCGTGCCGCGCCCAACGACCATGCGATATTATCGAACAGGATCATGTCATCATGCTTGGAAATATAGTTGACGCTCTCCGAAGCGACGCCCACGTTGGGCGTATTGGCGCGGATGCTCCGCCAAACGTCGCCCGTGATACCGCCGAAGGTAGAGCCATTGACAAAACCGGAGCTTGCGTCGCGATTGCCGCCGCGCAGCAGGTTACGCGTATTGTCGTTAAAGAAAGCGAAGCCGTTACCCGTGATGTTGTTCGCCGAGGAAGGCAGCGGCGGATGATCAAACGCTTCGCGTAAATTGCCTTGGCTGTCGCGGAACAATTCGGGGAAGTTAAGTGGTGATCCGTTCGGGTTGGCCGCCCACGGTTCGCCGTAAATAATCACCGTCGGGTCTACGGCGCGTAACGCTTCCACGGCGGCGCGCATCGTGTGGATGTCGTGCAGCCACATTAAATCGAAGCGGAAGCCGTCGATGCCGAACTCGCGCTGCCAATACAGCAGGGAGTCCACAATATATTGCCGCACCATCGGGCGTTCGTCGGCCAGTTCGTTCCCTACCCCGCTGCCGCCGCCCGCGATCATCCCCGTACACCATGTCCGATGGAAATAATACGGCACGCTCGCTTGGAACGGCCCGTCGGAAACGCTGGCCGTATGGTTATACACCACGTCCATCACCACGCGGATGCCGACGTTGTGCATGGCGTTGACCGCGGCCTTTAATTCCCGTATACGTTTGTACGGGACGGTTGGGTCGGTGGCGTACGCGCCTTCGGGTACGTTATAGTTCTGCGGGTCGTAGCCCCAATTCATGGCGTGGCGCGTGTTATAGACTTGGCGATCGGGCTGGAGCTCGTTTACGTGACGTTGGTCGTAGATGGGCAACAAATGGACGGTGGTTACGCCGAGCTCGATCAAATGGTCAAGCCCCGTCGCCGCGCTTGTCGGTACCGACCAACAGGCTTCGTTTGAGCAAAGCGAAATTTCAAAGGGTGTTTGCGCATTACATGTACCGCTTGCGCGATGCGTTCGCGCGGTCGTCCCCCGTTCGGTAAACGCCATAAACGTACCGCGGTACGCGGGATTGATCCCCGAGCTTGGATGGATGGAAAAATCGCGCACATGCAGTTCGTAAATCACGTGGTCCACTTGGTACGGGTGGTCCGTGACGGGATTGACGCGCAACTTCGGTGCGGTTCGCTCCACGTATTCGCGTTCGCCGTTAACGTAGCGGTAACCCCGTTGCAGCCACGTCAGGTTATCCCCGCCCCTCAAGGGTTCGCCGCGTTGCGTATCGTTGATGATCGCACCCAATCCTTCATTGGCGGAAACCGCCGTGGCGTACGGGTCGATCGCGAACGTAACGTTCCCTTGCGGGTGCGTCACACGGTACATATACCACCATTGCGTATTTCCGTCCGCCCAATCGCCGGGGACGGATACGCTCCACACACCCGACGCGTTGCGCGTCATGTCAAATAAATGATGCGGCTCCCGTATAAAGGACGAAAGCACACGCATCCCGCCCTCTTCCTCGTAATGGCCTCCGCCGGGAATCTGGTTTAAATCACGGTATAAGGCTATTTGCACGTTGACGGCCGTCGGGGCCCACAGTTTGAATTCGCTCCTGTCGGCGTACCAACGGTGCCCCAGCCAACCCGTGTAGCGGAATTGGTCCAATATCCCGCGCATCAATACGTTTACACCGCCGGTTTTTAGTTGCCCGTCACCGTACGCCAGCGAATAATGGCGTTGGGGGTCCAATTCCCCTGCGGTATGGACATGGAATACGGGGAACGAAGCGCCGCCGGCGATACGGCTGGAGCCTTCGCTTACGTTTGTGATGGGGATATCGGTGCCGTTCGCCCAGTCCGTGCCCGTTATATCACGCAATATAAAGGCTGCGGGGTCCACTTCGCCCTCCGGTTCAAGCATGGTGATCTTTATATAATCCCGCCAATCGGCGATTGCCGTCACCGCGAGTCCGCCCATGTACGGGAAGGTCGGCATGACCATCGTCGTGCCCTGTATATGATAAACGGTCGTATTCACAGGATTTCCCTCCCCGTCGGTGTCCAAATACGCGATTACGTCGCCCGTTTGCCGCCCCCATACTTCCCAACCGCCCACCGGGCAAGGCGGTAAGCGCATAAGGAAACCTATGCGGTCCGTCCCCGGTTCAAGTTCAAGCGTAAGCGTACGGAAGGGGTAATATTCCTCCGTAAACGGGCTTAACAGCGATACCTGCGAGGAATACCGCCCGCCGCCGCCGCCGATAATGCCGCCCGAACCGCCGCCGGGTTCCCATACCCAAAAATCCCAGCCGCCCGAATGGCGCGGCGCGCGTTCGTACACATGTATGGTGAGCGTCAAGCCGTCATGCGATACGGACAGGGGTTCGTCGGAGGGTTTGCCGTCGCCGCGCAACACCCAATAAACCCCGAACGCACCCAACGCAACGACCAATAACATAACCGCGATAATTAACTTCGTCGAAAGTTTATCAAGCATGATGGCTCACTCCTGCAAAGGACAAAAGCTACCGCCCTTTTCAAGGGTGGTATGTAGGATAATATGCGTATGGGGGCAGTCCGCATTAATCAGGTTTATTAATGTCGAAACGCTTCGTTCGGCCATTTCTTCGAAGGGCTGCACAAAAGTGGTAAGCGTAGGGTTTGTATATTCCCCGTTTTCAATACCATCGAAACCGATAATAGAAATATCTTCCGGTATACGTAAACCTTTTTCGTGTACGGCTTTCATCGCGCCGATGGCCAACACATCTGACAGACATAAGAAACAAGTGTGCTTTCCTTGTTCCAATAATTTCCTCGCGGCCTTGTAACCCGTCATAAACAGGTAAGCCTTATCATAGTCCAGCGCCACCGACGTCGGGGTTATCCCGTATTCACCGAATACCTTGGCCATACCTTTCTCACGCAGGTGGTATTGCCCGATTACGGCGATATCCCGATGGCCGTTGCGGCAGATATAATCCGCTATCTTCGCGCCCTCGGTTTCATCATCAATTGTCACGCTGGAAAACCACGAGCGGTCCTCCGTTTTTAATACCGTAGTGGACGCCATGACGATGGGGACGCCGATCATTTTTAATGACGGGTAATTTTCCTCAAAGTATCCGCCCAACAAAATAATGCCCTTGGGGCGTTTTTCCTTATAAATGCTGATGGCCGTATCCGCCATGCTGATGTTCGCATCCAATTCGCAGCTATGCAGTATTACGTCGTAATCCTTACCGTTCAGGTTTTCCAAAATAAGCGAAATAATCCTTGAAAAAAACGGGTTCGTGATGCCGTGTACAAGCAGCACAATAGATTGGGTGGAAATGCTGGACAGGCTCCGCGCGCTGTTATTGGGTATGTAGGTGCAGTCCTCGATGGCTTGCCGCACGCGGGCGCGCGTATCCTCACTGACACCCTTGTGCCCGTTGAGCACCCGCGAAACGGTGCTTTTGCTTACGCCGGCGAGGCGTGCTATGTCATATATGTTCGCGTCTTTCGGCATGGGTACCCCTTTTATTTCATAAATTAAAACGGGAACGTTCCCGGGAACGCTCCCGAATCGTAGCATACGACACGGAATATGTCAATTGTGTTACAAAACCAAAAACATGACAGGCGATAACACAATCGGACGTACCGCATATATATGGATTGGTAGCGATAATCCGCTCTGACGCCCGGATTACGCTTGGGGGGAATCGACATGCGTGAGATGCTGCGTTTTAGTGACGTTTCGCTGACATATCAAGCCGAAAACGGTGAGGTTGAAGCGCTCAGGGATATTGATTTTTCGGTGTACGAAGGGGAACTGGTATCCGTCATCGGGCCGTCGGGCTGCGGTAAGACGACGCTCCTTTCCTTGATTGCGGGTTTGGAGCCGCCTACCGACGGGACGGTTACGATCAACGGCACGCCGGGTTATATGCTTCAAAAGGATAACCTGTTGGATTGGCGTACGATACGCGGCAACGTTTTATTGGGCTTGGAGATATGCGGCAAGAAAAATACCGCGAATACGGATTACGCCGACAGGCTGCTTGGGACATACGGCTTATGGGAATTCCGTGATAAGCACCCTTCGCAGCTTTCCGGGGGAATGCGCCAGCGCGCCGCATTAATCCGTACGCTTGCCGTAAAGCCGGAGCTTTTGCTCTTGGACGAAGCGTTTTCCGCGCTCGATTATCAAGCGCGCCTCGTCGTGGCGGATGATGTGTTTAATATCTTAAAACGGGAAAAGAAAACGGCGGTCATCGTCACGCACGACATCGCCGAGGGCATCAGCATGGCCGACCGTTTGATTGTGTTAACGAAACGCCCCGGAAAAGTGCAGACCAATATATTATTGGAATTCGACCCCCCCGACGCAACCCCGCTGAAACGCCGTGAAGACCCCGCTTTCCGCGGGTACTTTAAGACTATATGGGAGGGGTTGGATATCCATGTGTAACGTAATCTCGCCCGAACGCGTCGCGTATTTGGACGGTAAGCGAAAGCGGCAACGGTTGATACGTTTGTGTCAATTCTCCGTTTTGTTATTCACCGTCGGATTGTGGGAAGGGCTCGCCCGTATCGGTATCATCGACGCGTTCCTTATGAGCCAACCCTCGCGCGTGTGGCGGACGATCGCCAACCTTCAAAACAATAACCTGTTAAGCCATATCGGCGTCACGCTGTTCGAAACCGTCGTGGGTTTCGCCATCGGTGTGGTGCTGGGGATTTTTATCGCTTTTTTATTGTGGTATTCGGACTTTTTGGCCAAGGTCAGCGAACCGTTCCTCGTGGTACTCAACGCCTTACCCAAGATCGCGCTCGGCCCGATCATCATCATTTGGGTAGGCGCGGGAATGCAAGCCGTCATCGTGATGGCGTTGGCGATTTCCTTGGTGGTTACGGTTATGGAAATGTTCAACGGCTTTAAAAACACCGATACGGAGCTTATCAAAATGGCGAGAACGTTTGGGGCTACGCGCCTGCAAACCTTTATCAAGATCGCATTCCCTTCCAATCTGCACACGCTCTTTAGTTGCTTAAAAATAAATATCGGGCTTACGCTCGTAGGCGTCATCGCGGGGGAATTCCTCGTGTCGCGTGCGGGGTTGGGGTATTTGATCGTGTACGGCGGGCAGGTTTTCCAAATGGATTTGGTGATGACGAGCGTTATCATATTGGCGGCGCTCGCGGCGATGCTGTACCGGATGGTTGTCTTTTTGGAACGGATTGTCATGCGGGCGGTTAAGGGAAGTTAGCAATAAAAGATATAAGGGGAGATTTGCATGAAGAAGGTTTTATTATTAGCCGTGATGGCGGCCGTGGGCCTTATCGTGTTTACGGCTTGCGGACGCCGCAGCGACGGCGACCTTACGACGGTGAGGGTAAGCGAGGTTACGCGCTCGGTATTCTACGCGCCGCAATACGCGGCGATCGCACTCGGTTTCTTTGAAGATGAAGGGATCGCTGTTGACCTGTTTACTTCGGACGGTGCGGACAGAGTAATGACGGCTTTGCTTACGGGTGCGGCGGATATCGGATTTTCCGGCCCGGAGGCGACGATCTACGTCTTTAACGAAGGACGCGCCGACCATGCCGTGGTATTCGCGCAAGTGACCAAGCGTGACGGTTCGTTCCTGATCGCGCGGGAACCCATGCCCGACTTTACGTGGAGGGATATCATCGGTGCGCATGTACTTCCCGGCAGAAGAGGCGGAATGCCCTTTATGGCACTCGAATACGTGGTGCGCCAACATGGGATCATGCCCGGTACGGACGTCGATTTTGACACATCAATACAATTCGCCGCGATGGTGGGCGCGTTTATGAGCGGAACCGCCGATTTCGTGACCGCATTCGAACCCGTCGCCTCTACCGTCGAACTCGAGGGGCGCGGCTTCGTGGTCGCTTCCGTGGGTGAAGCAAGCGGCGAAATTCCCTACACGGCATATTACGCCCTCGGCAGCTATATTTCAGCCAACCCCGAAACCATCCAAGGCTTTACCAGCGCCATCGCCCGTGCGCAAAAGTGGGTAACGGATAATCACGCGTCGCTGGTGGCAAGCACGATCGCGGGATTTTTCCCCGACGCCGACCCGATTATATTGGAAAACGCCATCGCCCGTTACAAGGCGATCGACGCGTATTCCGCCAATCCCGTCATGACGCGCGATTCCTTCGACCGTTTACAACGCGTGATGGAATCCGCCGGGGAACTGACGCAGCTTGCGCCGTTCGATCGGCTGGTGGATAACCGCTTCGCGGAAATCGCGGCGGGTAAATAAGGACACCGCAAGCCATTGCGAAGAAAACCCCGATTTGCCGTATAAGGAGCAAACGAAGCTCCACGTCACGTTGCGCGGGGGGTACGCCGAGGAATTCCTTGACGCCATCCCCCGCTTGTTGGAAAAGGGATGACCAAAAGGCGAAATCACCCCAATGCGTGGGGACGATCCATGCGGGCAGGATGTCCAATATAAGCGGGAGCAAAACGGCAAAAATAATTAATGCCGTTAGGAGGGTAAGCGTACCGTATCGCGGAAACCATTTTTTCAGATTCTTTATAGAGACAAACAACGCATGGATAACGATAAATAAAACAGGCAGCAACGGCGTAAAACCAACGAAGGCAACCAAACCGCCGGTCAATATATGGTCGGGCTTTCCCAAACCGGAAGTGACCGCAAAGCGTTCCGCGTTTACGCGCGTGGGTTCGGTTGCTCCGCCGAAAAGCTCAACGTTGTGCCAATCCCGTGACATATCCTCAATATGATAGGGAATAAGCGCAAGTTCCGCGCCGCCTTTGAACACACCGCGGATGATCCGATCCTCACCGTCAACTGTCAAAATCATACCCACAACATCGATACTTCCCCACAACTTATGCGCCAGGGCTTCGGAAACAGCCGCGCCCGCACCGTCGATGGGGCTTGGCGCGCCGCCCGTCAAATAAACGGCGGGCCAAACGCAATCGGCATTACCGGAATACGTGATGCCGATTACGTCATGTTTCCTATACGGGCCCGCGGCCCGAACAACGGTTTCATTCCAAAAGGTCGGCCAAGGGGTTTCCGCATTATCGATCGCGTATTGCCGCGCGCGGTAAGCGGTTTGGCCGCTTATCGACTGCGAATAGCGCAAGGATGTCGGCGGAAAGTGCTTGATTTCGCGGGCTTGGAACATACCGATCAGCCCGAATATGATCAGGATGCACCAAGGGACGATACGCTTCATCGTCAGTTCACCCGTACGCGGTCGCCGACGCTGACCGCCCGATTGCTTGATGATATGACTTGGCTGCCGCGGTCGATCGGGCCCGTGACGGACACCGTATGGTCGTCGGAAACGATGACGCTGACGTTTATCCGCTCCACCACGTTTTGCAAGCCGAGGACGGTATTACGCCTTCCCACGGCATATACGAAATACCCGGTGTTATCGGTACGGAGAGCCGAAATCGGTACGCTCATATCGTAATTACCTCGGCTCAGGACAATCTGCGCGTCGATCCGCTGCCCCACGCCCCAATCATTACCGGGGAGGGCGATCGTGACCGTGACCCGATCGTTTTCGTCGGGCGCGGAAATGGCTGATACGACCCCTGTCACGGTGGGGGTGAAAAACAAGTTGCCGCCCCCCGTCGTCACTTCGCTTTGGCTCCCGACGGAAAGCCTTTGCGCATCCCTTTGGTTAACCTGCATTTGCGCCTCAAACCCACCTTCCGTGTCCCTGAGGGTGGCAAAGGGGGCTTTTGCCGTTACGGAGCCTTTTTCCGTTATCGTTGCAACCACGCCGTTTTTTTCCGCGAATAAAATACCCTCCGCCAATATCAACGCATCCAATGATTCGACGATGGCTTCCTTATCGGCGATGTCCAACGCCAGCGTTACCGCAGTAATATTGCTTTGCACCGTTGATTCGTTGCGCTGGTGTACGCTACGCTGATGGGTGAACTCCGCCGAAGCGAGGGAAGCGGCGGCATCCTCCACACGCCGCGCCGCCGTTCGGCGGTTATCGTTCGCCCGGGTGACCGCCGTTTGCAACGCGGCTTGCGCGCGTTCCACTTCCGTGTCCAAGGATTGGGACGTATCCTCCAGCCGTCGGGTCGCCGCCAACAGGTTGTCACGGGCGCGGGATTCGGCTGCATCCAATGCTTTTTGCGCCTGTTCTATCAGGTTTTGCCGGTTTTGCATTAAGTTATGTTCCGCGTCCTCCAGTCTTCGCGCTGCGTTTTGCTTGTTTTCCGCCGCACGGGCTTGCGCGGTTTCCAACGCCGCTTCCGCACGTTCGATTTCGCTTTGACGTCCTTCACGGGAGTTTTGCTCTGCTTGCGCCAGGCTTGCCTGCGCGTCCTCCAGCTTGCGCATCGCGATAAAGAGGCTTTCCTGCATCGCAGCTTTCGCCGAATCATAAGCGGCTTGCCTTTGGTTTATTTCCGCTATGGCCGATGCGATTACAGAGGGGTCCGGGGAAATTTGCATCAATAGGCTTTGGTATATGATCAACGCGTTATGCAAATGCCCGAGGGCTGTTTCCACGGCTGCCTCCCCTTGTATTCGCGTGCTTTCGAAATCCTCGCGCGTGCGTTGGTAATTGCGCCGAGCGTTGTCGATTGCGTTGCGGTCGGCGGTCGGTGTGTTGAGCCTTAACGCTTGCCTCAACGCTTCCTGCGCTTCATTTACGCCATGCTCGCCCTGCGCTACCGCGGCTTCGTAATCCTCCACCGCGCGGGTATGGCTGCGCAGGGCGGATTGTACAGCGTTGTCATCCCATTCTTCGTAAGGTGCGGATAACAATTGATTTAAGACCTCTTGGGCATCGGCTATTTCGTTCCTGCCTTGTTCGACCGCCGCTATATAATCCTCCAACGCGCGTGCGTGGTTGCGCAGGGCCGTTTGGTTATCCCCGCTTTCGTTTAATAACCGTTCCAACGCTCCCCTCGCGGCATCGATGTCTTCTTCGCCTTCATGGACCGCGGAGGTATAATCCTCCCTTGCCCGCGCCAACGTACGCCGCGCGTTTTCCAAAGCGCTTGCGTCAAGGGGTTCTATGTGTTCGTGCCGTTCAAGGTCAAAGCGCATTTGGTCAAGCCGCGCATTTTCGCGGATACGCATTACGGACAATTCATCCACGCAGAACGCCGCGATGGCGTCGCCGCTCCGTACCTCTTGCCCTACTCCGATAAACACTTCGTCAACCGTCAACCCTTCAAGAACGGTAACATCAATCATGTTCGCGGGCATTACCGTGGCGACGCCGTTGATCGCTTCGATGATTTCACTCCTGGCGGGTGCGGATACCGTAACCTTTGCTAAGGTCGCGCCGCTCGTACCCCGCGCCACCAGCGTGAAGATAAGCATAAACGCCAGGAACCTGAATATATTGCCCGCGGCGCGGCGTTGCTTGGGATCGGCGTTTTTCAACAGATTTTTCATATACAGCTACTCCTTGATTCCGGCGGATTGGATACCCAACTCCAGGTATTTTTGGCCGAAGAAAAAAAACAGCGCGGCCGGTATCAGCATTAACAGCGAGGCTGCCATGGCAACCCCCAATTCCTCCGACACGATTTGCGGCAGGAACAACGAAATCGGCCATGACGCGGGGTCGTTCAAAAAGGTCATGGGTTGCTCGATCGCGCCCCAAGTCTCCAAAAAGCCCAGCACCAAAGCCGCGAGGATACCGGGTACGCCCAACGGAAGCCCGACGTACACGAAGGTACGCAATCGCCCCGCCCCGTCGATGTTGGCCGCTTCCATGAGCGCCCGCGGCACCGCGTCGAAGGCCCTCATCATGATAAAGACCGGGAACGCCGAAAACGCGAAGGGCAGGATCACGGCCCATATGTTACCCATCAGACCCAAGCGGTCGATCACCAAATAATTGGGTACCATCGTCACTTGGAAAGGCATGAGCATGAGCGAAATATAGACCGTAGCTGCGACCTTGCGTCCGCGGAAACGGAAGCGGCTCAACGCCCAAGCCGCGGGTGCGCCCAAAATTAACTGGCCGACAACCGAGGGTATGACGATCTTGAACGTATTCCAAAACATGGTGAAGAACTGCGGCATGTCCAAGAGCAGCGAGACCATGGGTTGCAACGTTGGCCACGACGGAAGGATCGGCCAAACAGATTGGCCCTCCGCGGAGGTGAGCGCGGGGCCGATCGTGATGCGCAATTCATCCAACGGCATCAACGAACCCATCACCATAAACCACAACGGCCATACCACCAAAAAGGCCAGCGCGATTAAGGGAACACATTTTATACAAAACCTAATCCTTTTCATCCAGGAATCTCCGCATAACCAAGATAATCAAAAGCAACGCGACCCCCAGCATCGTAGCCGCCGCGCTCAATCGGCTGATGTCCAGGTTCATGAACCAATTATTGAACAGGTGCTGCAGCAGGTACATGGAGTCATTCGGATACGCCCCCGCTACCAAATACGCCTCCCGAAAGACACGGAAGCTGTTAAGCAGCGAAAGGATCGATACAACCCCGACCGTAGGCAGCAGGCACGGCAGGGTCACGTACCGAAAGGTCTGCAACGCGTTTGCGCCGTCCGCGTGGGCGGCTTCGTACAACGTTTCGGATATGCCGTCCAAACCCGCCAGCCACAGGATCATGTTGTAACCGTTGTTCTTCCACAGGTAGGTAAACACCAGTACCCAAAACGCCGCACCCGAATCCATGAACGCTACGGGCTCCAACCCTACACGCAGCAGGACCGTATTGGCGAGCCCGCCTTCGTTAAACAACGCCTGCCACAGCAACACGATGCTGGCCACGGGTACGGCCATCGGCAGCAAAAACGCGGTCTTGAAGAATTTACCCATGGGTTTGATCGAACGGAGCAAAAGCGCCGTACCCAAACTCACAACCATAAGGAGCGGGATGCAGACGGCCGCGAACTTTAAGGTATTCGCAGCCGCCAGCCGAAAGGCTTGGTTGTTCAAAACGGATACATAACTTTCCAAACCTATAAAATTCACGCCGCGTACGTCGTAGAAGCCCCTGCGTACCGTATCGATCAACGGCAGCAGGAAAAAAACCGTTATCCCACCAAAACTCGGCGCAAGGAACGCGACGGCCGCAGGGCCGTCCCCCTTACGAACGTTCCGCCAGATAGTTGCGAATGCTTTGCTCAATTTCCCGCACAGCCCCTTCCACATCCAACCTGCCTTGACATAACCGTTCCACCGTTTCCCAAACCATATTACGCAGGGTCGTTTCGATGTTCGTCGGCGTATTGAGCCGGGCGATAAACGCATCCAAATCAACCCCGAACAGCGGCATGTTACGCTCCCGCATCAATTCATTGATCAGATCGATTTGCGCGGCGATGCCCGAACGCGTAATCGGTAAGCCCAAGCCGTGGTTAATCTGCTGTACTTGGACCGATAACAGGGTTTGGATAAACGCGGCCGCGAAATCGGGGTTGGCCGTATCGGCGGAAACGCCCGCGAGGGTGGAAGGTATCCAAACACCCGGTGCCAGTCCCGGGAAGGGTTCGATAAACGCTTCCCCGTCCCCGCGGTCCATCATCGTATGCAGCAACGAAAGGTTCGTAACGGCGAACGCGCCCATGTTCGTTGATTGGAGCATATAAGTCACCAGCGAAGCGGGTACCGTATTCACCCTCCCGCCGCCGCCAAAGGATAGGAAGGACGATCCGGCCATCATTTCGTTTGTATCTGTCAAGCCGTACATATCGCTGATCGCCTTGGTTGTTTCCAGGAAAGCACGCAGCATATCGGAATCCAAACGATTGCCGTCAACGATCGCGGGGGCATTGGCTTGCCACATGATGTCGAACAACTCCCGTAAATCGCCGAAGTGCAGTTGGGCGCGTTCTTCCTTGGGTACGCCACCGAGCATCCCCTCCCCGCTTATCAGCGGAGCGGCGGGGTTGCCGTTTACCACGCTGTCCGCCAATGCGGCGAGCGTGCGTACATTGCTTAATTCGCTCCTGTCCCCCAGCAAAGCGGGGATCATGAATTGCGTGGGGATCACATGTAATCGGCCGTTGTCCGTATACGACGCCAGCAGGTTTTGATAGATGCCGCTTACGTCCATCCTACCCGTCAAATCGAGCAGCATACCCCTGTTCGCGTAGCTTTCGACGGGTGTACCGTCCAATATAAGTATGTCAGGCCCCCTGCCGCTCAATAAACGGGTATTTAACGTACGGATCGCATCGGACACGGATACGGCGTTGTCGCCGGATAACGCGATTTCATAGGTGATGCAAGCATCCGGATGTAAACGCCATATTTCCGTTATCGCGGCGCGTACCGTTTCGTTATCCTCCAATGACCAAATGCTTATGGTCTTTTGTGGGTTAACATGTGCGTCATGGTCCCACGTGTATCGGAACAATCGATTGTACTGACCATACATCGATACGTTTACGATGATACAGCCGTCGGCGATTTCCTGCATGGCCGCGGCCGTACCCGAAGCGGAGCCGAACGTAAACGCCGTGCCGTCAAGAAAGGTATCGATATGCCCGTCCGATGTATGGCGCAGGATGCTGTGCCCTTGCAAGGTAAAAACATCCCCGTTATTGTTCGCGCCCAGCGTACCCGGCGTTTCCAAATCGGATATCAGGCTCCCCGTGGCGATATCGTGGATCGCCGTCGTCTGCCCGAACATGCCGCCTAAGGAAATATTATTACCTCCGGCACTTATGCCGCCGCCCGCGGTACTCCCCGACATCCGAACCTCCGACGTTCGGACCTCCGTTCGGCTTCCCGTCGCTCCCGAGCCTTGCGAACCTTGCCCATGCGTTATGTTATTCATGCCCGTGGGGTTTTCCCGCATAAACCTTGCGAGCCAATCCACGCCGTAATTAAGCAAGACCCGTTGGTCGTCCAACAACTGTATCAACGATACGTTGTGGCTGTCCCCTTCGGCAATCGCATCGTCGATTTCCGCAACCGGGAAATGCTCCGTCGTACCGTCCGGGGATAATTTTGTCATGCCGTAACCCTGTAAATACAGCAGCAACCTTCCGTCGGGAAGCAACGCCGCGGATTGAACGTTTGTGAAACGGTCGTCGTTTGCACCCGGACCGGGCGATTGCGTCCATGTCACGCCTTTATCGCCGCTGTCGTACCGGGTACGCAGCCCTTCGTCGAACGCAACCAATGAACCATCCTGCGCTACCATGCTGATAATCCGCCCTTCGATGGGAGGGGTTATATCCACCTCGGCATACCGCCCCGACCGTTCTCCTCCTGCTTCAACCCTTCTTGATTCCCCTCTACTCGTTTCCTCGTTGGCACCTTCACCGCCTTCACCGTTCCTGCCGCAAGCGGTGGCAAGCAATAACAACCCCGCCGCGCAAACAAAACAAACGAACCACTTCTTCATACATGACCTCCGTTGATTTGATTTTCCCTCGGAGTATACAAACGCAACTGGGACAAAATCAGCCTTCATTTGGAACAAAATTGGAACAACCGCGAAACGCGGCGGCAAGGATGCTATAATCCGTACGGGAGGTCGCAGACAATGAATCGATTGATCTATATCGCCGAAGACGAAAAAAACATCCGCCGTCTCATCCAATCCTATTTGGAAAAAGAAGGCTATACCGTAACGGCCTTTGAAAACGGGGACCAATTGTATGAAGCATTCTTGCAAAAGAGTTGTGACCTGCTGATCCTCGACATCATGATGCCGGGTAATAATGGGTTGATTATATGTACAAAATTGAGGGCGATTTCGAACGTCCCTATCATCATGCTGACGGCCCGTGATACGGATGAGGATTATATCTCCGGCATAACCCTGGGGAGCGACGATTACTTCACCAAGCCCTTCAGCCCCGCGAAGCTGCTCGTGCGTGTCAAGGCTATGTTCCGCAGGATCGAGATGGATACGCAAACCAAGGAAGAAACGGTCGCCTTCGCGGATATCACCCTGCATTTGGATCAATTTTCCGCTTATTGCAAGGGAAATCGCTTGGGGCTTACGAACACGGAATTCAACCTATTGGCTTATCTGTTGACGAACAAGGAAAAGGCCGTCTCAAGAAACGAATTGCTCAACAGGATTTGGGGGTTCGGGAATATCGTGGAAACCCGCGCCACGGACGCTGCCGTCAAGCGCCTGCGCAGGAAACTGTCGGATATGGACAGCGAAGTTTTCATCGAAACGGTGTGGGGGTATGGGTTTAGGATACGGTCCGGATCGGAGGCATAAAATGAAGAGCTTTACGCGGAAGTTGATCCTATATTGCACCGGGGTTATCTTTATCGGTTTTTTTGTGGTTTATATCCTGTTTAACGCGATGGTGGGCTCTTATATCCGCGCGGAAGCCGAACAGGAACTCAACCTGGGGATAATAGACGCGGAGAATATATCCCGGCGCCTGTACCTTTCCATGACCGAAGTTGAATATGACGGGGAATCCGAAAATGACGATATTTCGGTTCATAATGAAATCACGCAGGGTATAACCATCGCGTCCGGTATTAGGACAAGTGAGATCAACCCCATAAACGATATACCGATTTCAAGCGTTATACGGGTATCACCTTACGATGGTTTCCACATTTCGAGCCTTTCCGTCAGCCTGGGGCACGCATATACCTTTCTTCCCATGCGTCAATCCATTATTAATACGGGTACGATCATGATAGACGCCCATATGGGTGAAATTATCATGCCCTCGCTCGAATTCCTGCCCGACAACCAAATCGCGCAAATAGAATTTCTTTCCATGTACTACTTGGATAACCGCAGCCTTTTTGCAAACGGGGGGATGGTCATCGCAACCGACGCGAACAGCACCCACTACATGCGCGCAATCAACCAAACCATGGGCGATGAATCCATTTCCATATTGCTTTATACGGATATCAGCTCCGCCATCGCCTTCATGAACAGCATGAACAACCGATTGATCCTGCTTTTGGTTTTATCCGGGCTCGCGAGCCTGACAATCGCCGCATTAATGTCCATACGCTTTAAGAAGGCGATCAACCGCCTTTGCAAACATGCGGAAACCATCGGTCACGGCGATTTCGACAAAACGGCGGGTGCATTCCATGATTCGGAATTCACGAGACTATCGAACAGTATGAATGAAATGTCCAACATGCTCAAAACCTACGAAGGTAACCAAAAGCAGTTCTTCCAAAACGCCTCCCACGAATTGCGTACCCCGCTTATGTCCATCCAAGGTTATGCGGAAGGTATCATCGACGGCATCTTCGATAAAGACGAAGCGGCGGAGATCATCCTGTCCGAAGGGCAAAAAATGACAGACATGGTGGGTGAGCTCCTTTTCCTGTCCAGGATGGACAGTCACCCCCAAAAATCCTTCACGGTTTCACCCATCAATATCCGCGGCCTGTTATCCGAATGCGCCGAACAAATGAAACCCATCGCCGCGAACGTGAATAAAACCATAACGCTAAGCGAAACCCCACCCGAAGCGGCAATTACGGGCGACAGGGAAAAATTGACATGCGCAATTATTAACGTATTGTCCAACGCGGTACGCCATGCGAAAAGCGATATAACGCTTAATTGCGTTATAAATGAAAATACTCTCAAGATCGAGGTATGTGATGACGGAGACGGGATAGACGCCGCTGACTTGCCCCGCCTGTTCGAACGCTTTTACAAAGGCAGGGACGGGAACGCCGGATTGGGGCTTGCCATCAGCAAGGAGATCATCAAGAACCATGGTGGGGACATTACCGCCGGCAACAAGCCGAAAGGCGGGGCCGTGTTTGTGGTTGAATTGCCGCTTATTCCTTCTTAAGGTATTTTCTCAATATTTCAAACACCTTATCCATATCAAGCGGTTTGCCCAGGTGGTCGTCCATACCCGCTTCAAGGCATTTTTCAATATCCGCTTTAAATACGTTTGCGGTCATCGCGATTATCGGTAATTTACCCTGCAGGCCCACGGGCATCAGGCGTATCCGACGGGACGCTTCCAACCCGTCCATGACCGGCATTTGAACGTCCATAAAGACGATGTCATATTTTTCAGGGTGCGCCCCAATCATGGCGAGTGCTTCCTCGCCGTTTTTGGCGCAGTCGATCGCAAGCCCCGTGTCATCAAGCAAAGTGATAAGGATTTCGCGGTTAATCTCAATATCTTCGGCAAGCAACATTCTTTTGCCCGCAAATTCATTGATTCCGGCACCGCTTGCGGGGTCCGTTTCCGTTAAGATACGGGTATTTTCATCATTGACGTCGGGTACCGGCATTGTGCGTGAATCTTTATCGCTGCGCCGTACCTTTACGGTAAAGATAAACCGTGCGCCTTTGCCGAGCTCCGATTCGGTACGGATATCGCCGCCCATCAGCTCGATGATACGCTTGGAAATGGCAAGGCCCAATCCCGTACCGCCGTATCTGCGGCTGATTTCGCTTTCGGCTTGCTCGTACGCGGAGAATAACCGTTCCTTTTGCTCGTCGGATATTCCGATACCGCTGTCGGTTACCTCGATGCACAGCTCGCAATCCTTTTCGGATTCTGACACGACAAACGCGTCAAAGCGGATTTCACCGTCTTCGGGGGTAAACTTTACCGCGTTGGACAGCAAATTCGTGATAACCTGCGCCAAGCGTTGGTCGTCCCCTATCAGGAAGCGCGGGATATTTTCATTGACATTCACCGTAAGCCGCTGCTTCTTTTCTTCCAATTGGAAACCCACGACCGTAAGCACCTTTTGCAACATTTGTTCGAAGTTATATTCAACGGATGACAGTTCTAATTTGTTGGCTTCAATTTTCGCCATGTCAAGCACGTCATTGATAACGCCCAATAAATGGGAGGACGCTTCACCTATCTTGTAAAGGGCTTGGTTTTTTTGTTCAACGCTTTTGGCCTTTTTCCCTATAGCCGTCATGCCGAAAATCGCGTTGATCGGCGTCCGTATTTCATGGCTCATTCTGGAAAGGAATTCACTTTTGATTTGGCTTATTTCTTCGGCATTATCCTTTTTCCTTACCAGCTCGTCTTGGGCTTCTTTTAATTGTACTATGGTCCGGCGATCCCTTGCTTTCAGCTTACCCACCATGATAACAATCGAGGATACCGCCAGCAGGATGGTCATCAGCTTTTCCGTCGCCGCGATATCGGACGTCGCGATGAAAAAAAAGTACGCGGAGTATAATACGGCGGTACTGCCGCTTAATGTTCCGCTGATATAACCGTCCAAATATGTAAACAGTACGACCGGGATAATCAGTATCATCATGGGATTCGGTATCTTAAAAAAGTAAACAATCGCAATCGCCAAAACCGTGACGGGGATACTCGAAAAGCGATAAATAATTTTACTCCATTTCACAGAGCAACCATCCTTTAAACGAACACCTTGCAAACTTGTTGCAAGGTGTCCGTTTCATTCATATTAATTTTTACTTGCACCTTTTCAATAATTGCTCCCACTTCTTATCAACGTGCGCTTGCAATTCCTCAATCATCCACTCGTTGCCTTTCTTAAACAGATGACGGAAACGGCCTTGCAGCTTGAGGTAATCTTCCACGGGGAGCTTCGTCTTCGGTTCGTAGGTCAGCTTCCATTCGCCGTTTTCGACCTCGTACAGCGGCCATATGCAGGTTTCCACAGCCAGCTTGGTGATGGTCATCAATTCCTCGGGCGGGTAGCGCCAGCCGCGCGGACAGGGAGCCAGCACGTTGAGGAAGGCCGGGCCGGGCGTGTAGTGCGCTTTATAGGCCTTTTCGTGCAGGTCCTTGAAGTTGTTGGTAAAGGTCGTTTGCGCGACATAGGGTACGCCATGGCCTACGATAATGGCCGTGAGGTCCTTTTTGTGCTGGCCTTTACCTACGCCCATTTCGCCCTTGGCTTGCTTGGAGCCGACGGGAGCCGTCGAAACCTCGGCGAACTTAGGTGTGGACGAGGAACGCTGGAGACCCGTGTTCATATAGGCTTCGTTGTCGTAACACACGTAGACCATGTTGTGGCCACGTTCCATCGCGCCGGAGAGCGATTGGAGGCCGATGTCGTACGTGCCGCCGTCGCCGCCGAAAGCCACAAACTTATAATTGTCCGTAATCTTACCCTTACGCTTAAGCGCGTTGTAGTTGGATTCCACACCTGAGATGGTGGCGGCTACGTTTTCGAAGGCGCAGTGAATGAAGCCTTCCTGCCAAGCGGTGAAGGGGAAGAGTACGCTGGATACCTCCAAACAACTCGTAGCCACGCCGCAGACGGTTTTGTCTTCCTCATTA
The DNA here is from genome assembly GCA_009779755.1 of Defluviitaleaceae bacterium. Classification (GTDB taxonomy): domain Bacteria; phylum Bacillota; class Clostridia; order Lachnospirales; family WQUN01; genus WQRX01. The sequence goes on from WRDO01000006.1 coordinate 20,682, forward strand.
ACGGCGCGCAATACGCCGCGTACCGCAACACTTGCGCCGCAACCGGCACAAAGGCGATGACCGCCCGTCAAGCGTTCCGGTTTGCATGATTCTTTCTTAAGATTGTAAGCCATCAGTTTACCCCCCTTACTCCGACATGGCGATAAATATCGTCGGTTTTTCCGGAGTTTATAATTTCGGTTAGTTTTTCAAATACATACAGGAAATTTTCGACCGTTACGTCGCGTCCGCCCAAGCCGTAAATATAGTTAACGATTTGGGGACGGTTGGCGAGGTCGTAACACGCCGTGCGTACATCCACGAATACGGGGCCGCCCAAACCGTTGAAGCTGTCACACTTATCCATAACCGCGACGGCTTTCGCGTTGGCGAGTGCCTCCGCCAATTCGGCATGGGGGAAGGGACGGAACAAACGCAGCTTGAGTACGCCCACTTTTTCGCCTTTGACACGGAGTTGGTCGGCGGCAACCTTTGCGGTACCCGCGCTGGAGTTAAGCACGACGATCACGCGTTCGGCGTCGGCCATTTTATATTCCTCGAACAGGCCGTACTCGCGGCCGGTCAATGCCGCGAATTCCTTGGAAACATCCAATACAATCTGCTTCGCACCCTTCATGGCTTGCGCGCGTTGGTATTGGTGCTCGAAGTAAAATTGCGGCGTGTCATACGGGCCGACCGATAACGGGTCGCCGTCAAGCAAATAGCGTTCGGGTTTAAATTCACCCACAAACTTCTTAACTTCATCGTCTTCGATCAGTTCGATATTTTCCACCGCGTGGGAGGTGATGAAGCCGTCTTGGCATACCATGACGGGAAGCAGCACATCCTTATGCTCGGAAATACGCCATGACATAACATAGTTGTCATACGCTTCCTGGTTATTTTCGGAATACAATTGTATCCAGCCGCTGTCGCGTGCGCCCATGGAATCGGAATGGTCGTTGTTGATGTTGATGGGGCCCGAAAGCGCGCGGTTGATGACCGCAAGTGTCATGGGTAAACGTTGGCCGGAAGCCACGTACAACAATTCCCACATAAGGGCAAGGCCGCACGCCGACGTTACCGTAGCGGTACGCCCACCGGCTGCGGATGCACCGATACAGGCACTCATAGCGGAGTGTTCCGATTCAACCGCTACGAATTCGGTATCGACTTCGCCGTCGGCCACGTATTGGGAGAAATAATGAACGACTTCAGTCGAAGGGGTAATCGGATAAGCGGCAACCACGTCGGGGTTAACTTGCTTCATTGCGGTCGCGGTCGCTTCGTTACCGGAGAGTAATCTGCGGATTCCCATTTATTTGTCCTCCTTATCCCAAGTAATCGCACCGTCGAAGGGGCAGACCTTAAAGCATACGCCGCAACCCTTGCAATGCTTGAAGTCGAAGTCGAGGCGTTTTTCGTTTTCCACGGGAATTGCGGAGTCCGGGCAAACCGGGAAGCAAAGCATACATTGCTTGCATTTATCCTCATGGAAGGTAGGGATCATAATACGCCAGTCACCCGTGTTTACCGCGAGGGCCGTGCCCCCCTCGGTTATGTTGCCGCCTACGCTGATTTCATTCCACGGTTGGTTTTGGTTTACACCTTTTACATAAATCATAAGCCCTTTACCTCCTTTAAGCCGCGTTCGATTGCTTTCATGTTGGGCGCGATAACGTGGGGTTTTGAGGAGAAGGTGTCTTTAATCGAGATTTCCATTTCCTTCATGAATGCGTCTTCGGGTATGACACCGCTTACTTTTACGATTGCGGCCAGCATGGCGGTGTTTGACAAGTTCCGGTTGCCCAATTCTTCGCCGGCTATTGCGCTGGCGTCGATGGTATAAACCCCGCCCTTGTAACCTTCCAATTGGTCGAGGAGTTCCTTGGGTTCCCTTTCGGAGTTGATAACGATGGCTCCCGTTTCCTTAAGGCCGCCCGTAACGGCTACCGCCGAGAGGAGCGTCGCGTCCACGACCACGACATAATCGGGTTCGTAGATGTTGGAATGGAGCGAACTGCGTTCATCGCTGATACGATTGTACGCGGCAATCGGCGCACCCATTCTTTCCGGGCCGTACTCGGGAAAACCTTGTACGTATTTCCCTTGTGCGAACGCCGCGTCCGCCAAGAGCAAGGAAGCCGTTTTCGCACCTTGTCCGCCGCGTCCGTGCCAGCGTATTTCTACCATGTTTGACATGCTAGACCACCTTTCGTTTTGATACTTGCCACGGCATATCCGTACAATTTTTATAATAATAAAAGTGTACGCGGGCAATGGCAGTATTTCGATTATACAGCAGGGTTTGTTTGCTCGTAAATGGAACAAACATTCTTGCTCGTTACGGGAATTATATAAAAATAAAAAATCCGCATGTCCTCATTGACAAGAACACGCGGATAAACGAATCACATCTTATTCACAGATCACCCTACATCAACCTTACCAGCAATTGGATGATAAAGTCGCGTAATAAAAACATGAGGAGCAAGGTAAAGATCACGGAAAAATCGATCATCATACCCGGACCGCCCAAAGGCGAACGCTGGATAACCTTCCGAACAGGTGAAAGGATTGGTTCCGTTATCCTGTATATATAAAAGGCAAACCTACCGCGCGAATGGGGAAACCACGACAACAAAATCCGTATGAACAATACCACATATAAAACATTAAAAAACCATTCAATCGCCGTGATCAAATTGGGCATTGCACTTACCTTGCGCTAACCCAAGGAAATAAATACCCGCCGCTGGTAAGCTCTTCCTTCATTTCCCCGGAAATGTGTACGCCCTCGGGCGCAACCAAAAAGATGTCCTTGGAAATGCGTGATATGGAACCATCCAACGCGTAAACGGCACCGGCAAGCACGTCGGCGATCCGTTGCGCTTGTACGCGATCCACGCCCGTCAAGTTAACGGCACAGGTCTTGCCTTCACGGATGTTGTCGGTTACCGTGCAGGTGGAGTTAACGTCCTTGGGGTTGGTCAGTATAATTTGGATTTTATTATCCGAATGGCTTTTACGGCCATATAATTCTACGATTTTATCTTCGAACTTACCCTTGTGGGGCTTGGGCGCGGTAGCGGCGCGGGCGTGCTCCTGCCAGGTTTTTTCCGGTTGGGGTGCTTCCTCTTCATTGTAATACGCTTCATCTTGGTTGTCGGGATCGTAGGTGTCAAAACCCGGACTCAACATCGCGTTACGCAAACCGCTTTTTACTTTTAACCATAATTCCTTCATGTATGTTACCTCCTTGTAATGGTTACCTTCCTCCCACCAAGGCCGTGCCTACACGTACCATGGTGGCCCCTTCCTCTATCGCGACGGTATAATCACCGCTCATGCCCATGGAAAGTTCGAAGGGCGTTTGTTGGGGGGTAACAGAATCGTAACATCTCGTCCCAAAAATGTCAACACCTAAATTTCGCATTTTTCTGAAAAATAAACGGTTTTCTTCGCCATTTTCTACAAAAGGGGGAACGCACATCAAACCGCGCAACCGAATGTTCGGCAAATCGAACAGTTGCTCCGAAAATATTTTCGCTTTGTCGGGTAAAATCCCTTGTTTGCTGGCCTCGTCGGCTATATTTATCTCAATAAGGATGTCGATTTTCCTGTGTATCGCTTTTGCTCTTTCGTTTATTTCCACGGCCAAATCATAGGAATCCACCGAATGGATCATACAAACCTTATCAATAATTTTCTTTACCTTGTTGCGTTGCAAATGTCCGATAAAGTGCCACACAGGTGAGTCGCCATATAATTCAACATATTTCGGTAAAAATTCTTGTGCGCGATTTTCACCGAGATGCGTTACACCCGTTTTTATAAGTGTACGGATACGTGAAACGTTTACGTTTTTCGTTACGCCGATTAACGTAACATCAGAAGCATGGTGTCCGCTTTTATGCGCCGCTTCAGCGATGTTTTTTCGTATAATTCTTACATTTTCCTCAATATCCATATAATCTCACCATACCGTTACCATATCATTTGGCCGTCCGTAACCAATCCCGCATCGATCACGATGCTGTCGAACTCACGCAGGCTGCCGCGGTTACGCACCGGGCACAATAATGTAGAACCACCCCTGTCGGTAATCGGTTCATCCGTATATATCCTCCGAAAGTCCGCAAAGCCGTGATTCGCGCGGTATATGCCCTGTACGGTACGCACGTCGGTGATTGTATGGCGGCCGCCTTGCCCGTCAAGCAAAACATCGCCGTAAAAAAGGCCCGGCGTGTCGCTCCTGATATGGGCGAATGCGCCCGCCCATTCCGCAACCGTTACGGGAATGCTTACATTCCCCTCCCCCGTATAACGGAGCACCGAATTATCGATAATACCGTGTACATACGATATGGGAATAACAAAATAATCGCGCGAGGCAACGGCCGTGTTGGGAATTTTCAGCCCTTCCTCCACGGTTTGGGTCGTACGGATATTCACGTTGCGCCGATGCATAAAATCCATTACATAACGCGTTGAGCGGAATACCACACGGCTGTCACGTGTATAGGTCTTTAATTGCGTTATACGCATATTCATGGGGATAAAATCGCCGATGGAAGGGTTTTCCACAAATATCGTGCGCGTTTGCCCTACGGCATAATCGTGTATCAGTTCATTGGGTATGTATACGGCGATGTACCATATATTACCTACGATCTTAAATGCGGGTTCGTTGGCTTCCAGATACTGCGGGGGGAAGAGGGGGATGGTATCAGGGGTGAAATTGAGCTGTTCACGGGTGAGCGATTCCATACCGGATAGGGTGAACACACTTTCCAAGCCGTCCACGATCGGCGACATAATGCCGCCCGAACGGGCATACATATTAGTGGAATGTACGCCTAAAAGCGCCAACAAATCCGCCTGTTCACGGGCATAATCCCCCGCGGCGCTAAAGCCCCTGCTTATGATGAACTGATTGCGGTGGGTAATCGATTGGTTTAAACCGTCGCGCAGGGCATACAAGTCGGAAAGGTTATGGGACGTAAACGAATGGGCGCGGTTGTCCACCTGTCCCCTGATATGGTTATTGAGACGGACGACATTGGGGTCGGTTTGGTCGTGCCGCATCGTGGAAACACGCATGGCGTTTTGGTCCAATACTTGCATATCCCGATTGATCGAAGCGACTTCGGCGGCGTCCTGTATGCTGGCGATACGTGTACCCGAACGGACGCGCTCACCTTCACCGACGGCATATACGATTTGTCCGTCGCGCGGGGCGTGATATACGCGCTCGTCCCTGATGATAATCCCGGTAAAAGTTTGCGGTGTGTCAATGGGGCCTATGCGCACAACTTCCGTGGCGACGAGGGGAGCCATATGGCTAACCCCCCTGTTTATCAAATGCCCGATAACGTAGAGGATAATGACCCCCAAAATAAAATACGCGGAAAATGAGGAATAACGGATCCTTCTTTCCATAACGTCCCCCCACTTATCTTAAACTCGGAGTAAAAAATGCCCTTTAGAAAGTTGATTATACCGATATTGGTTGGCTTGTTCAATATAACGTTGCTTGCGTTTCCGCGGGAAGCGTTAGGTGCGGCGCGTGAAGGGCTTTTATTATGGTTTCATACGGTTTTGCCTTCGCTTTTACCGTTTGCCGTCGGTATGAATATATTGATAAAATTGGGGTTTATGCGTTTTTTCGGCGAATGTATCACCCCTTTGACGAAAAAAGTATTCGGTGTCGGCGGTGCGGGGGGAGTCGCGTTTATTACGGGGGTAACGTCGGGCTACCCGATTGGTGCCAAGGTCATCGGGGATTTATACCGCGAGGGGGATGTTAAAGCCGATGAAGCGCAGCGGCTTATGGCGTTTTGTAACAACGCGGGGCCGTTATTTATCGTGGGAGCGGTAGGGCTCGGGATGTTCGGCGATGCGAAAGCGGGTTATATATTGTGGGCGGGGCATATATTGGGTGCGCTTGCGATCGGTTTGCTCGGGCGATTTATGCGGGGAACCGTAAAGGAAAAAGATAACCGTAGAACCCGAAAGGATGCGGGTCATTTACGTACGGAACCCTTCGGTAAGGTCCTTGGCGAATCGGTGGGTAACGCAATGGAAGCGATGGTGCTCGTCGGCGGGTTGATTATTTTCTTTAACGTGTTCTTTTGTATCCTCCATACAATATTTAAACCGGATGATATGATTATCGGGGGGTTAATCAACGGGTTGCTTGAAGTGTCCGGCGGGGCGCGTATGATTTCCGCACATGGACCCGACGCGATTTCATTATCGGCGGCGGCTTTTGTGATTGCCTTCGGCGGCTTAAGCGTCCATGCGCAAGCAATGCACTTTACCGTGGGTACAGGGGTAAAAGCCGGTATATATCTATCGCATAAACTCCTCCACGGCATCCTTGCGGCGGTTTTTACGACTTTTTTATGGTTATTGACGTAAATTGTGCATATGATACTATTACTTTGCGCAATCAACGAAAAGGGAGGGTTCCAATATGAACCATGAATTGCAATACATGAGGCGCGGGGTCGCGGCGGCGATCGTGTTCACCGTTATCACTTGCGGCATCTACGGGATATATTGGCTGTATCAAATACTGACAGCGCAATACCACCTGAACAGACGCCCAAGCTCCGCCGGTATGGATATCGTGCTTTCGATTATCACCTGTAACATCTATACCATTTACCTGATGTATAAGATGGGTAAAATGGAATCGGAAGCCTACCGCAACTACGGCATGTATCCCAAGGATGATGCGATCCTTTACCTCATTCTCGGGATATTCGGGTTCAGCATCATTTCATATGCGATTATCCAATCAAATATGAATGCCTTGGTGGACAGCGGCAAGGAATACAACCCGCCTCCACCACCACCCCAACACAGTTATTATCAATAACCTATGAAACAGACAATTAAATTATATGTAATATTATCAATAATCGGAGGGATAGCGTTGTCGCTGTCCCTCTTTTTCGGCATTGGCTTCCCTTGTGTTTTTTATTGGGGGGTCGGTGTCCCCTGCCCTGCCTGCGGCCTGACGCGGGCGTTTATCAACGCGGTGCGATTGGATTTCGGGCAGGCGTTCGCGTATCACCCGCTGTTTATTATCGTCCCGATTTTGCCGCTGATCGCTTCGGGCTCAACGAAACCAAAAGTGCAAAATACCTTATGGATAATCGCCATTGTGCTGATTATCGCGGTGTGGGTTGTACGGATGGCCTTGTTTTTCCCCGATACGCTTCCCATGGTTTTTAATTGGCAGTCGTTGTTGGGTCGGGTTCTTCAAACAGTTCGGGGAGGATAACCTCGACGGATTTATCCGTGAGCTGCGAAACGAACGCGTTTAATATTTTTTCGATTGATGTCTTTAAGTCGTGTCGGGCGGCATCCTCCGTCGCCGTAAGCGATATCGATGTATACAGGTCGTTTCCGATATATACATTTGCGCTCCCCATCACGTCCCCTTGATTGATGGGCGCTTTTTTATGGATCGGTACGCTTAACTCAACGCGGATTTCAACTCTTTCAACACTATTTAAGGGAATCCGTACGCCTTCTTCATAAATGTACCCTACGGAACCCCCGCGGGAACGCGTAACGGGCATTTCCCCCGCATTGTCCCGCGCCGTGAGGATCGTCTCATATACATAATTATTAAATCCGTAATTAAGGATTTCCTTGGAATCCTTATATTTTTGGCTGCGGCCCTTATCGCCCCAGCCGCTTGCCAATACGACGGAAATCAGCTGCATATCCTCGCCTTCGATTTTACGTTTGGCCGCACCCACGAAGCAATGCCCCGCTTTATTGGTATAACCCGTTTTTACGCCGTTGGCGCCGGGGTATTCGTGCAGGAAGCGGTTGCGGTTGGTAAACGAATAGCCCCTCTTATCGCTTTCAAACCGCGCGTCGCGGGTATTGGTGAGGCCGATGAAACCGGGGACGCGTAACGCATAACGCGTGATGATCGCCAAATCATAAGGCGTTGAATGGTGATCATCCATATCCAAACCGCTGGCCGTTTTAAAAATTGTATCCGTCGCACCGATCTCACGCGCTTTTTCGGTCATCGCAATGCAAAAATCCGCCACGCTCCCGTGCAGATGTTCGGCGATCGCCACGGCTGCATCGTTGGAGGATTCAAGCATGAGTGCCAGCATCAAGTCGCCGAACCTAACCTTTTCGCCGGCGGAAAGGTTCATCTTAACCTTTGGCGCGGATGCGGCTTTTTTCGATATAGTTACGGTTTCGTTCATGCGGCCGCTTTCAAGCGCGATGATAGCCGTCATGATCTTCGTGGTGGAGGCCATCGCCAACGGTTCGTGTTCCCCCTTCCCCCAAAGGACGCGCCCCGTTTCCGCGTCGATGAGGATCGCGCCGTGCGCGTTGACGTCGGGTTTATCGGCTCTTACCGGAAAAACGGGGGATAAACAAAGCATAATCCCAACGATAAGCAATACCTTTTTCATCAGAAAATTCCTTTCAACGTATCGATAACGTTCCGATAAAATTATTGTGTTCTATTTTTTACAAATCATACGAGCCATTGTATAATGTTACGGAGGTGTTACATACATGAGCAGAATCATCGCCATCGCCAACCAAAAAGGCGGTGTGGGTAAAACCACCACCAACGTCAATCTCGCAACCTGCTTGGCGCAAGCGGGTAAAAAGGTACTCGTCGCGGATATTGACCCGCAAGGCAATACCACCAGCGGTTTCGGCATAGATAAAACCGCGCTGAGGCATACGATCTATAACCTCTTGATGGGTGACGCTTTTCTTGAACAAGTGAAGCTGTCCACCATCGTGGACAATTTAGACTTGGTGCCCGCCAACATCCATTTAAGCGGTGCGGAAATTGAGCTCGTCAACCAACCCCGACGGGAATTCCTGCTTCGGGGTATATTGAGCCACACACGCTACCTCTATGACTTCATCCTCATCGATTGCCCTCCCTCCCTTAACATGCTGACGTTAAACGCGTTATGCGCCGCCGATACGGTACTCGTACCCATCCAATGCGAATATTACGCGATGGAGGGTTTGACCCAATTGATGCACACCATTAAATTAATACAAAGGAAACTTAACCCGCGCCTTTTCATCGAAGGCGCGGTATTTACCATGTACGACGCCCGTACGAATCTGAGCGCGCAGGTCGTGGATCAAGTAAAGACGCATCTTTCGGAGCATATTTACGCCACGATCATCCCCCGCAATGTGCGCCTGAGCGAAGCGCCGAGCCATGGCTTACCCATCACCCTCTACGACCCGGGTTCAAAGGGTGCGGAGGCATATATCCAACTGGCGCAGGAAGTCATCGACAAGGAATAGAGGTATTTTTCTATGGCGAAAAAAGGACTGGGCAGGGGGCTCGACGCCCTGCTGGACAACCCGAATATCGAGCAAACCGAAACGAATACCCCCGAAACGCCGTTATCGGGCGTATCCATGGTCGATATCCGACTGGTGGAACCGAACGAAAAACAACCCCGACAATACTTCGACGATACCGCCCTTGAGGAATTGGCGGCTTCCATGAAGAACTTCGGTATCATACAACCGCTTTTGGTAAAGCAATCCGGCGGTTATTATACGATTATCGCAGGCGAGCGCCGTTACCGTGCCGCCCGTATGGCGCAATTGACGGAGGTCCCCGTCGTCATCAAGGAATATACCGCGATGGACGAGCTCCAAGTCGCCCTCATCGAAAATATACAACGGCAGGACCTCACCCCCATCGAGGAAGCGCAATGCTATACCCGATTGATGGATGAATATTTTTTTAGCGCGGAGGACATCGCAAGGCAGGTGGGTAAAAACAAACACGCCGTCACAAACGCGCTGCACTTGCTAAAACTGTCGCCCGCCGCGCAGGAATTCGCCGTCACGGGCGATTTGACCGCAAGCCACGCCAAGGTACTACTCGCAGTCGAAAACCAAAAATTACAAGCAAAATTGGCGAAGAGGATCGTTGAGGAAGGGTTAAGCGTACGCAACGCGGAAAACGCCGTCGCCGCCGCGCTCCGTGAAGCGGAACGCGAATCGATTGAAGATCCTATTTCGGAAGCGGTTTTGCAAGCCTACCGTACGGCGGAAATTGATTTGAAACATGCCCTCGGCGCCAAGGTAAGCATCCGACCCGGTAAAAAGAAAGGCCGGATAGAAATCGAATACTATTCACCGAATGAACTGGAAAGGTTGTTGCAATTGTTACGGGGAATCCAATAAACCTAAACCATTCCCCCAAATTATCCGAATACATTACCGAGGACGTATTTAATCTTCGCCGATTGGGGTAATGTATGAACCCTTTTAATATTTTCATCAACCGCGATGTATCCGTTTTCACCGCGGTACATAACCAAAAGCGACCCGAAACGGTATGGCGGGACGGTCAAACCGTTTCGGCCGTGTTGGAAAGCGTAAACAACGGCACAGCATCCTTACGAACGGAGGATGATGTGCTTTTTACTGCCGACGCATCGGCTATACGGGGACAAGTGGGCGATAATCTGACATTCTCGGTAAAGCGTACGCAACAGGGATACGAGCTGACGCAAGTCACCGACCGTAAGCAAAATACCGAAACGCCTGCGCCCCGACGCGGCCGCGCCACAACGATGGACGCCATCAAGGATTTTACGCAAACAATTGAAAGCATAAAGGAAAATAATGAGCTCCGTTCCGAATTCCAACAGGAACAGAACCTGAAGGTAGCCCGCGCCATCGCGGCGATACGGCGTTCGCAGGGGTTTATGGCCGCTACCGGCGGGAAGAGCGCGGCAGCCGCCATCGTGGAAAGCGGCTTGGATATATCCAAAGTGAGCTTCGCCGCGATGGATCGTATCCTGCACCATGTGGATCGCCGCCCCACGCAACCCATGCCCGAAGACGAACGGTTTTTTTCCCGTAAAAACGGCGAAGCCATGGTTTCGGGTTTACGCAATCACGGCTTGCCCGTTTCCGAACGTAACGTTTCACACATGGAACGCGCGTGGGAACGTTTGCCGGCCAAAATGCCCGATCCCGTCATAACGCACTTGGCAGCCGATGAAACGGAGCTCACGCTGGACCATATCTATAAATGCAATTATTCCGCCCCGGAAAATAAGGAACCGCAGCCTTACCGCGAAGTCACGGCGGATGAATGGAACAAGCATCAAATCGCCATCGAAAAACTATTTATCCATGAGGAAATCCCTTCAACGCAAAAAACGTTTAACGCCGCCCGCTTCCTTTTCGAACGGGACCTGCCCATCACGAGGGAAAATATCGAACGGTTTATCTTCCTCCGCGAATTACCCGTAAGCATAAGCGGCGAAAATTTTCCCGAAGCCTTTTTTGACCGTGCGGCGGCGTTTATCGTACAGGATAAGCCGTTAGGTACGTTATCCCTGCCGGAAATCGTACGCCTGGCCGAAACACAATTAAAAATAGCCGTACAAGCGGCGGCACGCCATCAAAGCATAGGCATCGACACCGACGTTATGCGTAATAACCTGCGCCAACTGACACAACGAGAAGCGGAACTTTATTTAAAAATGGCCGGTACGCAAACAACCGGTACGGAAACGGCAAACCTTACGCTCCCTGCTTCCCGCCTCGTCTCCGTTTTTTCCGTTTTATCCAACCTCCAGCCCCTTACCGCAAACGTCCATGCGAACATACTCCATGACCGAACACCCTTCACGATCGAAGGGGTACATGAATCCGTGCTTACGGCGCGCGCGCATTCCGACTACGAACAAAACGCGACCGTCCCGCTTGCACGTTACGGCGACTCCTTCGCTCAAGTCAAAACGTTGTTTGCGCCCTTGCTTGACGGTATGGGTATCACGCCGACGTCGGAAAACGTAAAGGCCGCGTTTATCCTCAGTAAAAATAAAATGGACGTAACGGTCGAAAACCTCCACGCCGTAAAGGAAATCGATGCAAAAATCACTGCGATTACCCACAAGCTCCACCCCCTCATCGCCGCCAAAATGATTACCGAGGGGTTAAATCCGCTTAACATGCACGCCGATCAATTATTGGCTTATGTAAGGCAATTCAATTACGACATGGGTGAAAGCGGTACGGAAAAAATCGCGCGCTACATACATGAAATGGATGAAAACCAACAAATCGACGGTGACACACGCAAGGGCATGATCGCCATCTACCGTATGCTGCACGTCATCCAAAAGGACGGCGCGGCATCCTTGGGGCTTGCAGCGCAGCTCAACACCCCTATTACATTGGGCGGCTTGTATGACCTCGCGTTAAATCGGAGCACCCGCAAACACGTGGATATAACCGTTGACGACGCGTTGGGGGAATTGGAGCGTATCGTACGCCCCGAAGGTAATATCCGTGCCGCAATCGAAAACGGCGCCCAACGGCACGCGCTTTCGCACGCGGATATCATCGCTGACGCCTTCACCGACATCGCCCAACCTACCGCTTTGGAAAAGTTGTTCCAAGCCGCCAACGGCATGGAGCAAGCCCTTGAAGACCTCGCCGCGGAAAAGCCCCACACACCGACAAATCCCGCAACCGCTACCGAACAAATCCAATCGTTTGTATCAGCCAATCCCGAGGTAATCCACAAGCTGCAGAGCCGAGGTATCTCCACCCGACCGGGGCATATAAAAGCGCTTTCCGAAGGGGACGATTCCGCTTTGGTTAATCATTTAAATGATATCGAAGATAAGACCGATTGGTTGGATGCCGTCCCCGCATCAAACCTTTTATCTCTTCGTATGGGCCAATCCCCCGGACATATCCTCGCGCAAATCCGCGCTGCGCTCGGGGATGAAGCCATTGGCCCCGTCCAATCCTTAATCGCAATCACCCACGGGCTCAACGGCGACGCCCAAGAGGGTTTTTCCCTTCCCGTTCGCATTAACGGGCGTATCTCCCACTTGCGCATGTATGTATTAAATGACCGTATGCTTACCGCTGACGGCGCACGAATCTTTATGTCGCTGGACACGGCATCCCTGGGTAAGGTTTCCGTTTATTTTACATGGAACAAAAACGGTTTGGACGCCACGGTTTCCGCGCAATCGAACGCCGTATCCGAAGCGCTGGAATCCTATGAGGATGAACTCCATGCACTTGCGGAGGAAAACGGCATACACATTAACGGAGTGAAGTTCATTCATGAATAAACAATCGGATTTTTTCGCGGCGGTCGCCGCGTTAACGCAATTTATCGAGTTGGCGGATAAAAATGTCGCAAAAAAAATTTCCGCATCACAACAAAATGCTGCTGATAACGAGGAGGAATAGTGAATGGTAATCGGTCATAACGTACCTGCCCTTAAAACCCATTTGAGTATGCGCCGTTCCGACCGCGGCCTTGCCGCCGCCATGCAACGTTTATCCACGGGTTTCCGTATCAATTCCGCCAAGGACGACGCGGCGGGCCTCGCCATCGCCAACAAGCTGAGCTTCCAAGTCAACGGGCTCAACCGTGCCAGCGAAAACGCCACCCACGGCATTTCCCTCGTGCAAACCGCCGAAGGCGCGCTCAACGAAATGCATAACATGCTGCAGCGTATGCGTGAATTGGCTGTGCAAGCCGCAAACGATACCTATACGGCGGAAGACAGGTCCCTCTTGGACAGGGAAATCGCCCAGCTCATCGACGAAATCCACTTCATCGCCAACCGTACGGAATTTAACCGTATGCGCATCATCAACGGTGAAGCGGACAGGGTATCGTCGGTAACAAAATCACCCAATCCCCCCGCGTTTATCCCCAACCCGCCCGTGGGTGAACCCGGACATGTTCCGGCTGCGCCGCCGGCAAATATTTCAATTCCCAATCCGCCCCCCGGTCAGCCCGGCCATGTACCCGGCTTGCCATGGCCGCAACCTCCCGCTTCCGGCGGTCATCCCGGTCCCACCCCCGAATTTATTGTTATCGCTAACCCAACGGATCCTTCCGATCCCTTTATCGGATATTTTCAAGACGGAATCCCCGAGTTTATCGCACTCGATAATATGGATTTATTAACGATGGGGCTCCCATACAGTAACTTGCATATCCCGGGTGGGACGCCTCCGCTGTTTATTCTAAACCCGCCCGAAGGCGAACCCGGACACGTAGCGGGTACGCCTCCCCCATTTATCGTCACTTCATGGAACGAAATCCCGAACCCCAACGAAGGTGCGCCGGGGCATGTATCGGGTACACCCGTAGGTGATTTGATTCCCAACCCGGCATTCGGTGAACCGGGGCACAGGATGCCCGTGGTAAAACCGAACCCGGGCGTAGCTTTCGACGGGACGGTTACCGATGCCGCCGCTCCCGGCCATTACGCGGGAACACCCCCGCATATCATCCCCAACCCGCCCGTGGGTACCGTCGGCCACTATAACCCCGCCGAACCCCCCGCCACGATATGGATACCCAATCCGCTGCCGACGGATCCCCTTTATAGTTCCATACACGATCCGGGAGCGGCTCCGTCGCATATTATCGTCGCCAATCCGCCCCCCGGGCAGCCCGGCCATGTACCCGGTTTGTTACCGTCGCAAATAACGATACCTACCCCCGTGTCGCAATTCCCACAGTTGTACGCGCTTTTTAACAATCCCTCAAGCCATCTTTTCGGCCTCCATTTGCAACCCGACATGGTTATGGGGCTTAATTACCCCTTGGGTGATCCCAACCGCGTATTGGGCGGTACCCCGCCGGAATATATACCCAACCCACCCGTCGGCGAACCGGGGCATATAAGCGGCGGTACCCCGCCGGAATACATCCTCGTATGGATGCCCGACCCCGACGGGGAATATACGTGGACATTGTCACTCAATCCGCCCGCAGGCGACCCCGGGCATGTCCCCGCAAAGCCGCCGAGCATTATTCCCAACCCCCCCGCGGGTAATCCCGGTCACGTAAACAACCCCGATGACCCGGAATATATTTGGCGCGTGAATCCTTCGGCGGGTACTCCGTGGCCTCCGGGTGAAGGCCCCGCGTTTATCACGATTGATGTCCCCCACTACGGCGACCCGACAAACGACCTTTTCTTCGACGCATTACGTGCGCTCGAGTTACGATACCCCGCGCCGGATTTTATTACCGTACCCAACCCGCCTTTCGGCGAGCCCGGCCATGTACCGGCGGCCGCACCCCCCACCATCGAAATTCCTAACCCGCCCCCGGGTGCCTACGGGCACGACCCCGGTCCCCCCCCCCCAACCCTCATCCCCAACCCGGACCCGGGCGAACCCGGGCATGTATCCGGTGCTGCTCCCCCCACAGCGATCCCCAACCCGGATCCGGGCGAACCCGGGCATGTATCCGGTGCTGCTCCCCCCACAACGATCCCCAACCCGCCGTACGGCGACCCGGGGCACGTACCCGGTATACCCCCCGCCATGATTACCAATCCGAACGCGGGTGACCCCGGGCACGTACCCGGCATACCGCCCGCTATGATTACCATACCCAACCCGGCGGCAGGGCAACCGGGGCACGTACCCGGCATACCGCCGACGACGATTACCATAACCAACCCACCCGCGGGACAACCGGGGCATGTGCCCGCCCCGCCGCCGCCCGCGTTAATCGGTATGGCAAACCCCCCGCCCGTCGGTCACCCGCTGAGCAGCTTCCACCAACCCGCGGCAGTGCCTGATTATATCCAAATACCCAACCCACCCGCAGGACAACCCGGGCATGTTCCCGGAGGCGTACCCCCCACGGAAATCGCGAATCCGCCCGTGGGTGATCCCGGTCATGTTCCCCCGCCGGAGCATATTATTTGCTGGGACGAATGGACCATACCGGACGAAATCCCCAACCCGGCTCCGGGCGAACCCGGCCACGTGGCGGGGACACCCATGGGTACATTGGTCCCCAATCCGCCGTCGGGTGCACCGGGACATGTCACCATGCCCGTGCCGGTGGTTATCCTCAACCCCATCGACCCAATGGACCCCAAGCATGTACCCGCCCCCACGATAATCCCCAACCCCGCTCCGGGCGAACCCAGCCATGACCCGGGGCACATTGCCCCCGCAAATATATGGATACCCAACCCGCCGCCGGGGGAAATCGGGCACGTACCCGCCCCCGCCGACCCGCCCGATTTTATTTGGGTACCCAACCCCGCGCCGGATCATCCCGATTACGGCCATTTGCACGCATTCTTCGAACCCGATGCCACGATAACGGTTAATAACCCGCCTTACGGTTCCCCCGGTCATGTACTCGGTACGCCGGATGTTATGATAACCATGGATAATCCGCCATCGGATCATCCCGCGCTCGGTCACTTGCATGATCCCGGTATACCGCCTGCCGATATCGCCAACCCGATCTACGGGCAACCCGGACATGTACCCGGTACGCCGGACGCGACAATCGACAATCCGAACCCGGGCGAACCCGGACATGTATCCGGAGGTATGCCGCCCGCCATAATACCCAACCCCGCATCGGGCGAACCCGGACACGTGCCCGGCACGCCGATTCCCGATTTCATTGATAACCCTGACCCGCCCGACCTCCTGCACGACCCCGGCGACGGCCCCCCCGATATGATCACCATACCCAATCCCCCACCCGACCATCCCCATTTCGGGCATTTAAACGTACCTTCGCTTGCTTATCCCCCGCCGATCATCCAAAACCCGCCGTTCGGCCAACCGGGGCACGTTCCCGGTGCCTCAGCCATACCCGCGAGGGGTATCGCTTCATTATTATATATGTCGGAGCAGGTACAGCCGGGTTCGCTGCCGTTAACGGTGGAAAGCCCGGGAATGCCTGCGATCTTGACCATTGCCTCCACCCCTTCATGGATCGCTCCCACGAACGGTTCGTTCAGGCTCAACGGTAATGCCTTTAACATACAGGAAGGCGATGACCTGCAAGCCATACTCAACGAAGCCATGAAATACGCCGGGATCGATATGCAGAAAAACCACACCACCGGCGAATACCATATGTATACCCGAGTAGCCGGAAGCAGCCAAATGATCAGCTTCCAAGGGAATGCGCAAATCCTTGCGGCTATGGGCATACAAGGTGAAACGCATATAACGGGTACGGATGCGGTTATATCGGGACCTCGGGTAAACCCGCCCGTATTGGCGCAACCTGCGTCGCTGCCGATTAAAATTCCATCGGTCCCCTTAACCCATGCAGGTAATCTCACGATAACCGTCAACGGCGTATCCCACTCGAAAGGCTTCGAAATCGGCGACGAATGGGACACCGATGTACTTCCGTGGATTGAGGGTTTATCGGGCTTAAGCGTCGTCGGCACCGAAATCGTCTCCGACTTAACCGGTGCGCAGCAATCCATATCCATCGCCGCCGACGATCCCCTGTTGTTGACGCATTTCGTTAGCCTATCGGCTCCCTCTACCGTTTTCGGCACGAACGAACCCCTCCAACTGCTTAACATCAACGGCGTTCCGGTACCCGGTACCAATTTGGCGGTTTCCGTCAACGGTAACCAAATATCCGTACGGGGTACGGGCGGCGAGGACATACGCTTTAACATACAAGCGAGGATTAATCCGAACAATCCGCCCCAAATCATATTCGGTGACGTGGGCATGACACCCGTGACAGGCAATACGCTCCCGATGGACTTGGATTTTGGATTCCGTGAATTCGGTCCGTTGCGTTTGCAAATCGGCCCGAGCCATAACAACGCCATCGATATCCAAATCCCACGCCTTAACGCCGAAACGTTGGGTTTGGTGGAGTATGTGGCGGGGCAACGCCGAAACTTGCTTTTATACACCACATCCGAAGGCGCGCAATTGGCCATCGGCACGTTGGACAGGGCGATCAACACCGTTTCGGCGGCGCGCGCGCGGCTCGGCGCGTTTCAAAATCGCTTGGAATCAACCGTACGCAGCTTGGACGTGGCTGCGGAAAATACCGAATCCTCCCGCAGCCGTATAAAAGATACCGACATGGCATACGAATCCATCAAATTCGCCCAATATAACGTCATGTTCCAAGCCGCGCAGGCCATGCTGGGGCAAGCCAACCAACGCCCGCAGCAATTGCTGTCGCTGTTGCAATAACGGGAGGTCGGTATGATAAACGCAGATGATTATAAGATAAGGATTTCCAATGCCAATCCTGCGCAGTTGGTCGTAATCAATTTCGAAATGGTTATCGCGTTCCTGGACGACGGCCAAATCGAAAAAGCAAAGGACGCGCTCAGCCAGCTCATACGCTCGCTCAACTTCGAAATCACCCTCGCGCATGATTTCTATGAAATATATAAATATGTAAACGAATTGTTAATCGCCGCGCAATTTTCGAAGGACGACGCGAAAATAAAACAGACACTCAACGAAGCGCGTGAATTGATGGATGTTTTACTCGTCGGTTGGAAGGATGCGGAAAAGCAGGTAGCCGACCTCCCGCCCGTGGCGGGGATAGCCCCCAAGGTGTACGCGGGGCTTACCTATTCGCGCAGCGGCCAAGTTGACGAATATGTAGATGAAGGTAATAATAAGGGGTACATGGCATAAGACAAGGAGCATTCAATGCAAAAACCTATCATCTACAGCGGAATGCAGGCAACGGGAAATCTCCATATCGGCAATTGGTTGGGTGCGGCGCGTAATTGGGCGAAGCTGTCTTCTGACTATAATTGCCTTTTTTGTGTGGTGGACCTGCACTCGCTGACCGTGCGGCAAGACCCGAAGGTACTTCGCCAAAGCGCGCGGAACGTATTGGCATGGTACATCGCACTCGGGCTTGATCCTGCGAAAAACATCCTTTACTTCCAATCCCACGTAGCCGCCCACGCGGAGCTGGCGTGGATTTTGAATTGCTATTCCTATATGGGCGAATTGGGCCGAATGACCCAGTTTAAGGAAAAATCCGCCAAGAGCGAAGAAAACATCAACGCGGGGTTATTTACATATCCCGTATTGCAAGCGGCGGATATCCTGTTGTATCGGACCAACCTCGTACCCGTGGGGGACGACCAGCGCCAGCATTTGGAATTAACCCGTGACGTTGCCCAGCGCTTTAACCAAGTGTATGGGGACATTTTTACCGTACCTGAGGCATATATTCCACCTGTAGGCGCACGTATCATGGCATTGCAAAACCCCGAAAAAAAGATGTCTAAATCCGATGATAATCAAGCCAACTGCATCTTCCTTTCCGATGAACCCGGTGTTATAATCAAAAAGTTCAAACGGGCGGTGACCGACTCCGATAACCAAATCCGCCACGCACCGGATAAACCGGGTATCTCCAACCTGCTTACGATTTATTCCTGCGTAACGGGACGCACGATGGATGAAGGCGTCGGCGATTTTTCACAAAGCGGGTACGGTGACTTTAAGGTCAAGGTGGGTGAAGCGGTGCTAGAAGCCCTTATCCCCTACCGCGCAGAATTTGAGCGGTTGATAACGGATACCGCGTACTTGGACGGCGTAATCGCCGATGGCGCCGATAAAGCGCAAGCCATGGCAACGTCCACATTAATAAAAGTAAAGGAAGCTGTAGGGCTACCTATATGTATAAAGGAAGGGGTTTCTTATGAACGCAGTTAATTGCCCGCGTTGCGGTCGTATGTTTACCAAAACGTTATCTAACATTTGCAAGGATTGTGAAAAAGCAGAGGTAGATAAATTCGAGGAAGTACGGTTATACGTAAAGGAAAACCCGCACAGCTCCGCCCAGGAGGTTTCTGAAAAATGCGAGGTTTCCGTAAAACGTATCCTGCAATACGTACGCGACGGGAAAATTGATATTTCGCAAGGGATGGAAGGGCTTATCACTTGCTCCAAATGCGGCAGACCGATCAAATCGGGCCGCATGTGCGAACGGTGCACGAAAAATATCGCCGGCGCGCTGACGGATATGATATCGGTCGCCACAGCCGTTAAGGAAAAGGAATCCTCCGGTTCAAGCCCCAAGCAAAGCGGTATGTTTACGTTAAATAAAAATTAATATCCCGAAATAACAGCCGTTATTTCCACGCTTTATACAGCCCCGCGATGACTTGTTCGATCGGGGCTTTTTTGATTACGACGGTTTTGATTTCCACGCCGTATGACGCTGACAACAAACGCAAGCCGTCGAAGCTCCCGTTATAGGCGATTTTACCGTTCGATACCATAAGGATACGTTCGGCCATTTCTTCCAAGTCGTCCATGTCATGACTGGTGACGATGATCGTCACGGCGTTTTCACGGTTAATCTTCTTTAGGAAGTCGATCATTTGCCGCTTGGCAACTACGTCCAGCCCCAGCGTCGGTTCGTCCAATAAGATGAGCGTGGGGCTGTGTAAAAGCATCATGGCAAGGTCCACCCTCATACGCTGGCCAAGGGATAATTCCCGTGCGAAGGTCTTTAATAACCCGCCGATGTCGAGCAGGTCGGTCACCATTTCCATGTTGCGTTTATACACGGCGTCGGGGATGTCCCACACCACGCGCTTCCATTCAAAGCTCTGTAAAATGGGATGATCCCACCACAATTCCGTACGGTTGCCGAAAAGTACGCCCAACTTATGCATGAGGCGTATCCTGTCTTTATCGGGTGACATACCCAGTACGGAAATATGACCCTGTGTGGGTCGCAGCATACCCGCCAAGAGCTTCATGGTGGTTGATTTGCCCGCACCGTTGGGCCCGGCGTAGGCGACGAATTCGCCGGGATTGACGGTGAACGAAACATCATCCAACGCATGGACGGTTTTCTTTTCCGGTTTAAGCAGGTTTTTAAGTATCCCTTTCCCCGCGTTTTCACGCTGCCATTGGGTGAAGGTTTTGGTAACGCCTTGGACATGAATTCCCCCGTTTTTATCGGCGGTGTCCCATGGGATGGTATCGGTTGATGCCCTTTTTAACATAATGGTTCAATCCTTTCCTAAAGAAATAAACAGCGAAAAGCCATATGACGATTGCTATCAATAACGGATACCACGCGCTCAAACCGAAGGGCGCTTTACCGAATAACGCAAGCGTGGGGAACCACGCGAGCAACCCCGTGGGGATAAACGTGATAAGCGGAAGCTGCAGGTAACGCGGCATCCCCGACAGCGGGAACGTGCTGATATGTCCGAAGGTATCGATGACGAAGGACGAAATCTCCTCAGCCTGTACCGGCGCGTAAAACGTAAAACAAGCAGCGAAGTACGAGCTACCCAATATGATCGCCATCGTTATCAACAGGTTACCCGCAAGGGAAAGTATCCACCACCAAGGGAGGGTGATATCAAGGTTGTGCAGGGCAATCCCCATCATCACCGCGCCCGAAATAAGATTGCTGCTGCCCGAAAACGGGATGAACCCTTCGGTGGCGAGCTGCATGGGTAGGGACACGGGTTGGATAAACATATGCTCAAGCTGCCCACGTCCTATCCTTCTGCTGATATGCCCCGTATTCCCGCCCGAACAGAACGTTTGGAAAATACCCGTGACAACGGTCGTATACGCAAGCATAAACAGTACCTCGAAGCGGTTCATGCCGCCGAGGCCGTCGAACCGCCACGCCAACAGGAAAATTCCCGTTACGGACGACAGGTTGGAAATCACGTCCGCCAAAATCGCGAGGACGGCGAATGTACGGTCACGCAACAACCAAGCCAAATCCATCTTTGCGTATAAGGCATAAAGGGAAAGCACCCTACCCACCGTAACTCACCAACCTTTCCTTCGATTGCGCGAACCATATGATCGCGACGGGCCAAAGGATGATATTCCATACCGCTTGCACGATGATAATCCGCATCGGGTCGGACGCACCCACAAACAACGACAGCGACGCGCCGCCCAAACTCCCGAAGGGTTGCACTTCGAAAATACGCGTTAAGCCGAAGGGTAAAATCCGAAACGGGATCACCGTACCCGAAAACAACGACACGACCGCCATCCTGATCGAATGCCCCAACCATGCCATACCGCGCAGACGGATCGTGATGCAAGCAAAGATAAAATCCAACGCGAACCCCAAAGATATACAAAGGAGCAACGACGGGAAGAACCACCCCGTAACCGGGATTACGGAGATTCCGAACAGGGGCGCGATCGCCAGCATGGGCAACGAAAATACCAGTAGCATAGGCATCCATTCCCCGACCGTCTGCGCGATTAGCTGACCGAAAATCGGGAAAGGCCGCGCATACAAATTAATTAGTTGGCCTTCATAATTCCAAGCGGATGCCATGGTGCGTACGACCAGCATCTCCGACAGCAACGCGTTTACATAGGTATAGGTAAGTAACTGCGTTAACGTCATCCCCACGTCGGTTTCACCGTCGGCGATGACCCGCCATAAGAACATTAACGGCAGCAAGTACATCAGCCGCACGATGATGGCGGGCAAAAGGTAGACCAGCCCGCCGTTGGTTTGCCCGCGTAAGGCAGTCAGGGCGGTCGCGGTATATTTATGCATCGCCGGCATCGGTTTCCAACTCCGTTATCACGCCGTTTTCCATATGCCATATCCGCGCGGCGAATTTATTGATGAAATAGCGGTCATGGGAAATCATCAGCAACGTACCGTCGAAGTCCGCCACCGCTTCTTCGATCCATTCGCGCGATTCTATATCCAAATGGTTGGTCGGTTCGTCGAGGATAAGAAAATTGATCTTATCCTGCATCAGCAAGCATAACTTGAGGCGGCTTTTTTCACCGCCGGAAAGCGATGATACCTTCTTGGCGATATCGGGTGTACGGAAGTTGAACTTCATCAGCAAGGCACGTGCCTTGTCTTCGGGTAACCCGGTTGCGCCGCGGATCGTTTCCAATACCGTTGCGTTAACGTTGTCAAAAAGGACGATTTGCGGGAGATAAGCGATTTTGATATTGCTGCTTACCTTTACGGTGCCGTCGTCGCAGACCTCTTCGCCCGTCAATAGCTTGATCAACGTAGTCTTACCGCAGCCGTTTGCGCCGATGAGGGCGATGCGGTCATTACGCAGGATATTTAACGTAATACCGTCCATCAGAATATTTCCACCATATGCCTTACGCACATCCTTAAGCGAAACGACGACCTTTGCCGCGTAACCCCCGCTCTTAAAATCCTCGTTTACCTTACGCGTCACGTTGGGTTTGTCGATCTTCACCATATGGTCGATACGCGAAAGGATGGCGTGGTGTTTCGTCGTATAACGATTGTTTAACACAAACCATTTGGCGCGGTCTTCTATGCGTTTGATTTCCCTCTGCTGGCGTTCGTACTGTTCCGAATGCTTTACGAACCGCCGAATCCGCTCAACGGCATAAAATGAATAGCTCCCGCCGTAAAAGTTTACCTTGCCGTAATCGATTTCGATAATGCGCTTGACGACGTTGTCCAAAAATACCCTGTCGTGGGAAATACATACCACCGTGCCTTTGAAATCACGCAGAAATTGTTCCAGCCACGCAAGGGACGGCAGATCAAGATGGTTGGTCGGTTCATCCAGCAACAGGATGTCGCATTCACGCAAGAGGATTCGGGCCAAGTTGACCCGCGTTTTTTCCCCGCCGCTAAGGGTGGAAAATAAACTGCTTTTCATCCCCTCCCCTATGTTCATCCCATTGCAAATCTTATCGATCTTATAATCCACGTCGTATCCGCCCAAGCGTTCATAATCGTCCATGAGCTTGCCGTAGCGTTTGAGTACGGCGGGATCAGGGTCGCCTTCCGCTTTTTTCATTGCGTTATAAATTTCGGTAACCTCTTCGAAGGATGTGCGCAGGATATCCTCCACGGTTTCACTTTCACCGAAAACGGGGATTTGCGCCAGAACCTCCACTTTTTTGCCCGTTGCCTTTGACAACGTACCGCTTTCGTAATCCTCGTCTTCGGCCAATACACGAAACAGCGTCGTCTTACCGGAGCCGTTCCTGCCCAGCAATCCGATTTTTTCCCCGCTGTAGATTTCCAAGCTGATGCCTTGCAATACGTGATTGGCTCCGTAGTATTTGTTTAACTCGTGTACGGAAATGTCGATCATGCGGATCATTCCTTTCTGTTGTTGCGTCGGTCGTCGCACAGCTAATTAAAAAACCCTGTGCGATTGTTGACCTCCGCACAGGGTTATAAGCGCGATATGCTTATAGCTTACGAATTAACCGATTAATTCGCGTGTGGTTACGGGCATCAAACAATCCGAAAATGGGCATACCACCCCCTTGTTTGAAACCGCGTTCATTGAAAGATGGAAGATATGCGCCATCCATGTAAATTGTTTCATGCTTTTCACCACCTTTCTTGTTAAAACCAATAGGTACGCTAGCACAGCACTTACCGGAAGTCAAAATATTTCGCTTAACGAGTTATTTTTTGCGCATATTCGCTTTCATGTGTTGCCTTACGTGTATTTGGTGTTTCTTCCAATGCGCGGCATCCTCCCGATGGTACGCGCTTCGGTCGTCCGTATATTTATTTTCGCGCTGTTGTTTTTGGTATTGTTCCCAACGGACGGGGGTTAGTGTTCCGCTTTCCAATGCGGCCCGAATCGCGCATCCGGGTTCGTTCGTATGGCGGCAATCGGAAAAGCGGCATTGCGCAAACAACCCCTCCACGTCGCCGAAGCCGATGCTGATCCCCTCCTCCGCGTCCAAAAGGCCCAATTCGCGCATCCCCGGCGTGTCGATGACCATCGCTCCCTGCGGCAACGTAAAAAGCTGCCGATGGGTAGTGGTGTGTTGACCCTTCGAAGCGTCTTCTTTGCGAGTTTCCTTCACCGTCATGACCTCTTCATCGGCCAAGGTGTTAAGCAAACTTGATTTGCCCACGCCCGACATCCCAAGGAAGACGATCGTCTTACCCGGTTGCAAGTATCCTGCCAACGCGTCAAGACCGTAACCCGCACGGCTTGAAATGGCATGGACGGGCACATCCGGCGCCGCGGTTTTCACTTCATTGATTTGCGAAGTAAAGTCATCGACCAAATCCGCTTTTGTCAGGATTACTACGGGTTGCCCCCCGCTTTGCCGCGCTTGCGTAAGGTAGCGCAGGATACGGTGTATGTTAAAGTCCCGGTTCAAGGACGTGAGGATGAAAACATAGTCGAAATTGGCGGCCACTACCTGCTCCTTGATATGCTTGGCATACCCCGCCAAATGGCCGGAAAAATCCGCCCGCGAAAATTTCGTGCGGCGGGGCAGTAATTCCGTGATCATCGACGGCCCGCTGTCGTTGTATTGCAAAAGCACGAAGTCACCCACGCAAGGCATGTCGGCCCGTACGATTGCGCCGCGCATGAACGAGCCCTTCAACCTCGCCGCCAGATCCCCGCGTTCGGTGATGACGGTGTACTGCTCGCGGTGCTGTTCGGTTATCCGCGCGGGGAGAAATCCCTCGGGTATCATTCCATCGTAACCATATGCTTGTAAGGCTGTCATTCTCTTCTCCTTTTTTAATCGTGTGATCATTTCGGACATAAAAATACCGCGGACATCTTATACCATTTTTGGTATAGAAAGTAACCCCCGCATCATTTTTGAATAGGATACAAGGTGACGGGGGGATTAGCAATGATGCGGATAGGTTTAGCCCTCTCCGGCGGGGGGATACGCGCGGCCGTTTTCCATCTCGGCGTATTGCGTTATATGGCGGACTCGGGGCTTTTTTCACGGATATCCAGTATTTCGTCGGTTTCGGGCGCGAGTTTATGTATGGGGGTTATCTTCGCGGCCAACGGGAACAAATGGCCGTCCGCGGAAGCCTTTATCAAAGACATCCAACCGCGGGTCAAGCGTTTGATCATTAACGAAGACATCCAACGTTCGGCGTTGCTCCGTTTGCCGTTTTCACCGACGAAATGGAATAACCGCGTGGAATTACTCGCCGACATGCTTGAGGAAAAATGGGGGGTAGTCGGAAACCTGCAGGATTTGCCTTCATTTCCGTTTTGGGAAATTAATTGCACGACGTTTGAAACCGGCAACCGTTTCCGCTTCCGCAAGGACTATATGGGTGACCAAAAAATCGGTTATGTCCAAAACCCCAACCTGCCTATTTCACATTTGATCGCGGCATCGGCGGCGTATCCCGTCCTTATCGGTCCCTATACGTTAAAAACGACCGACCTGCGCTTCACCGCGGATAAACAGGGTAAAGGAAAAAATGCCGAGGTCCTTGATCGCTATACCTTATGGGACGGCGGTGTTTTTGATAATTTGGGATTGGATGCCTTGCACAAGATAGGCGGCCATTTGGACAGGGAAATTAATTTCCTTATCGTCAGCGACGCCTCCCTTCCTTTGGAACATCAAAACCGCGGACGGCCCTCGCAAAATTTACGGCGGTTATTGGATATCGCCACAAACCAAGCAAATCATTTGCGCGCCCGCGATTTTATATATTCCATTGTTGGATGGAAAAGGGGGCTCTACGTAAAAATCGGCGAAGGCGTAAGGAATTACCCGACGACGCTGAACGCCCCAAGCGAAAAGGATTTCGACCTCATCTTCAATAACGGCTACGAAAGCGCAAAACACGAGCATGTCACCAAAACCCGTTTTATTAATACAATAAAATAAGATTCGAACAAAGGGGACTGTATCATGCAAAACGACATGTTTTATTTACAGGATGAATCGTCGGACTACTTTACGCAAGATTTTTGGGAAGAAAACGATCCCTATGACCAACCCGAATGGGCGGAAGCGCCTTCGGAAATGGTGAAGGAATTGTGGCCGGAAATACAATCGGAAGGCATGTTCCAATCCGAATGGCGGGAAGTGCAACCGGGTGACGTGACGTTGCCCGTGTGGGCGGAAGCGGCTGCGGGTGTATTGCCACCCCCGTCGATGCGTGAGGTTCCCGTTACGATTACGGCAGCCGAACCCGGCAGGGG
This sequence comes from Defluviitaleaceae bacterium, assembly GCA_009779755.1. Taxonomy (GTDB): domain Bacteria; phylum Bacillota; class Clostridia; order Lachnospirales; family WQUN01; genus WQRX01. The sequence continues at coordinate 47,444 of WRDO01000006.1, forward strand.
CCATGCGTGGATCCTAACGCCTTCTCAGCGTCCGTGGATGCAGGGTCATTGGTTTGTCCCGGGTACCCGAATCGAAATCTTCGCGTCACCCGCACCGGGCTTTGCTTTTTCGCATTGGACGTTTATCAACCCCTTTACGGGGCGATCCTTTTCCGATGTGCGGGAAGCCATGGTAATCACCGTATGGGGCGAATTGAATATTCTGGCGTATTTCGTAGCCCGCAGGCCGATACCCCCACCCCGACCCCCGATCATCGGCAGGCCGCCGATCCCACCCGGGCCGCCTTTTATTCCGCCAAGGCCCCCGGGACCGCCTCGCCCGCCGATCAGGCCGGTGCCTCCGATCCTCCCGCCCCGTCCGCCGGTCCCGCCCCCACGGCCACCCTTTAATCCCCCACGGCCCCCGGGAACCCGCCCGCCGGTTCCCCCGCCCCGCCCGCCGATGAGGCCCACGCCCCCGAGACCGGAACCCATACGCCCCGGCGGCCCCCGAGCGGCAACCCTTTCGGAAACACCCGTAAACCCGATTATATCCGTATAAGCAAAAGGCTGCCTCGCAAAAACGATGCAGCCTTTTTTATCGGTTGAACCCGTAAGCCGTTAAGATTCCCTTAAACCTTTCGAGCTCCTCCGTTGCGGGAGATCGAGTATCGGCGAGCTTGTATGGGATGTTCAAATCCTTCCATTTAAGCTCGCCGTGTTTATGAAAGGGGAGTATTTCGATTTTTTGGATATTCTTGAATTGCTTCAGGAATGCGGCCATTTCGGTAAATTCGCTTATATCGTCGGTCAAGTCGGGCACAAGGACATAATTAATTTGCGTCGGTACGTTTAAGCGTTGCGCCACGCGTAAAGTGGCGAAGGGTCTTTCTATTTTTGATTGCGTGAGCCGACGGTATGAATCGGGGTTGTATGCCTTTAAATCCAACAATAACAAATCCACGTACGGGAGGATATCGTCAGCGGCCCCTTCATCCGCGCAGCCCGAAGTGTCCAGCACCGTATGGATTCCGTTAACGCGGCACGCCTTCAACAATTCGCGCAGGAACGTCGGTTGATCCGTCGGTTCCCCACCGGATACGGTAATGCCGCCGCCCGAAAATTTATAGTAGGAAGCGTATTTTAATACCTCCTTTAATATTTCCTCAATCGATTTCTTTTCCCCGTGTTTGCGAAACCATGTGTCGGGGTTATGGCAGTATAAACAACGTAAAGAACAGCCCGCAAAAAAAACCACGGTACGTATGCCGGGACCGTCCACCATGCCGCCGGTGTAAATGGAATGGATGTAACCCTCCACGCCTACATGCTTTCGTGGAAGGTACGATGAATGACTTCCAATTGCTGCTCGCGCGTGAGCCGCACGAAGTTAACCGCATATCCGCTGACGCGCACGGTCAGCTGCGGGTATTCTTCGGGTTTCTCCATCGCGTCCATCAGGGTTTCCTTGTCAAAGACATTAATATTAATGTGATGGCCTTTGTCGTGGAAAAATCCGTCCAGTAAATTGGAAAGGTTGTGGATGCGTTCATCCCCGTCGCGCCCCAGCGCCTTGGGTATCACCGAAAAAGTGTAGGAAATCCCGTCGAGCGCATATTCGTAAGGCAATTTCGCCACGGAGGACATGGAAGCGATTGCTCCCTTTTGTTCGCGGCCGTGCATGGGGTTGGCACCCGGTGCGAAGGGTTGCCCCGCTTCACGTCCGTCGGGTGTTGCGCCCGTGGTTTTTCCGTACACGACGTTGGAGGTTATCGTTAAGACCGAAAGCGTGGGGATGGCATTCCTGTATGCGCGGTGTTTCTTTAATTTTTCCATGAAGAGCTTCACGAGGTCGTTTGCGATTTTGTCCACGCGTTCGTCGTTATTGCCGAATGTGGGGTAGGTTCCCTCGATTTCGTAATCCACCACCAAATCGTTTTCGTCGCGTATTGCCTTCACTTTCGCGTGTTTGATGGCGGAGAGGGAATCCACTACGACGGAAAGCCCTGCGATACCGCACGCGTGCGTACGGACCACTTCCATGTCGTGCAAAGCCATTTGCAAGGATTCGTAGTTATATTTATCGTGCATATAATGGATGATGTTGAGTGTGCTGATATAAAGCTGTGCCAACCAGTCCATTACTTGGTTGAGCTTACGGTACACTTCGTCGAATTCAAGGTATTCCGTTTTAACGGGCGCGAACTCGGGTGCGACCTGTTTGCCGCTTTTTTCGTCCCGCCCGCCGTTGATGGCGTAAGTCAACGCCTTCGCCAAGTTCGCCCGCGCACCGAAGAATTGCATTTGTTTGCCGATGCGCATAGCGGAGACGCAACAGGCGATGGCATAATCGTCGCCCCAATAACCCCGCATCAAATCGTCGTTTTCGTATTGCAAGGAACTCGTTTCAATGGACATCTTCGCGCAATATCGTTTAAAGTTGTCGGGCAGGTTATTGCTCCACAATACCGTCAGGTTGGGCTCGGGTGCGGGACCCAGCGTCGTCAGCGTGTGGATCATGCGGAATGAATTTTTGGTGACGAGCGTCTTTCCGTTTTCACCCATACCGCCGATCGCCTCGGTCACCCATGTGGGGTCGCCGGAGAACAGCGCATTATATTCCGGCGTGCGCAAAAAGCGGATAATCCGCAGCTTTATCGCGAAGTGGTCGATGAGCTCCTGCGCTTCCCGCTCGGTAATTATTTTATTTTTTATATCCTGCTCAATATAGATATCAAGGAACGTAGCTACCCGCCCCAACGATGTAGCCGCTCCGTCCTGTTGCTTCGCCGCCGCCAAAAAAGCAAAGTACGTCCATTGGATCGCTTCCTTCGCGTTGGCTGCGGGGTTTGAGATATCAAAGCCGTAACCCCGTGCCATGTCCTCCAATTGCTTCAACGCACGCAATTGCTCGTTGATTTCCTCGCGCAGTTGTATCTCTTCACGGATACCGATCAATTTACCCGAAAGGCGCATCAAGTTTTCATGCTTGAGTTGGTTTTTCTTGTCCTTTATCAGGAACGCCGTACCGTACAACGCGACGCGGCGGTAATCGCCGATAATCCGTCCGCGCCCGTATGCATCGGGTAAGCCCGTTATAATGCCGGAGGAACGCGCGGCGCGCATATCATCCGTATACGCGTCGAACACGCCGTCGTTGTGGGTTTTACGGTGGTTGGTATAAACATCCTCGATGGCGGGGTCAAGTTCATACCCGTAGGATTTCAACGCGTTTTTAATCACGCGTACACCACCCTTGGGCATAATGCCGCGTTTTAACGGTTTATCGGTTTGCAAACCTACGATTTGTTCCAAATCCTTGTTGATATACCCCGGCCCGTGCGACACGACGCTCGACGGTTTTTTTGTTTCCACGTCAAGCACGCCTTTTTTCGCCTCTTCCTTCAAAAGCACGCAGACCTCCGCCCAAAGAGCGTCCGTACGTTCGGTCGCATCGGTGAGGAAACCCGCATCCCCTTCGTAAGGCGTAACGTTACGCTGTATAAAATCACGCACATTAACTTCTTCCGCCCATGTGCCGTCGTTAAAGCCCTCCCACGCAGGGAATATATTTCCCGCGTTCATGGTTGTTTGCCGATATAAGCCAGAATCCCGCCATCCACATACAGGATGTGGCCGTTGACGAAGTTAGACGCGTCAGACGCCAAAAATACCGCCGGTCCGGCTAAGTCCTCCGGTATACCCCAACGCCCCGCGGGTGTTTTCGCTATGATAAATTTATCAAACGGATGCGGATTGCCTTCGGCATCCTTTTCACGCAGGGCGGCTGTTTGCGGCGTGGCAATGTAACCGGGACCCAAGCCGTTACATTGGATGTTGGCCCCGCCGAATTCCGCGCAGATATTTTTCGTGAGCATCTTCAAACCGCCTTTGGCGGAAGCGTAAGCGGAAACCGTTTCGCGACCCAATTCGCTCATCATCGAACAGATATTAATAATTTTACCGTGACCCTTTTCCAGCATACCGGGTATCGCCGCTTTGGACATGATAAACGGCCCGTTTAAGTCAATATCGATAACCTGACGAAAATCCGCGGCTGTCATCTCCAGCATGGGGATACGTTTAATAATCCCCGCGTTGTTTACCAGTATATCGACGATACCCACGTCCGCGCGGATTTGTTCAAACAATCCGTTCACTTCGGCCTCGTCGGTCACGTCACATACATAACCGCTTGCTTTAATACCCAACGCTTCGTAACCCGCCAATCCCCTTTCCACCAGTTCCGGCTTCAAATCGTTGAAAATAATCCGTGCGCCGGCGTTGGCGAGTGCGGTACCGATAGCCATACCGATACCGTACGACCCTCCCGTAACCAATGCGATCTTTCCGTCCAGCCTAAAGATATCCATTATGATTCCTCCCTACCAATTGCTTTAATGTATTTAAGTCTTCCATATAACTATCCATCCTTACGTTGTCGCACAGCAGGCGTATATCGGCTTTTTCGCGGAGCAGCCAATCGAAGATCATCGTGTAATCAATCACACCTTCACCGATTTTACACCATGCTTTTTTATTGTCTTCAATGGCGATATTTTTGATATGCATTACGGCGATATCGTCGCCAAGCAATTCGATCATTTGCCGGAATATAGCGCCCTGTCGGTCAACGCTTTCCGGCAATAGCAAGTTCGCGGGGTCAAAAATCAATTTAAGTTTTTTTGACCGCACTTCGTCCAGCAGTCGCCGCGCAAGCTCGGGTGTATTTAACGTATGCTCCGCAACGGGTTCGATGCCGATGATGACGCCTTCCCTTTCCGCTGCTTCGGCCATACGGAGGACGCTGTCCTTCAGCAGCGCATAACTCGCTTCCCGTTCTTCCTTGGGTGCTTGTGTGTTTAGCGCCGTCGTTTCCGTGCCTACGACGGTTGCACCCATATTCTTCGCATGTACGATGTTATCCGTAAAAATCCTTACATTTTCCAACCGTTTTTCTCGGTCGTGTATGGAAGGTTCGATATAACAACCCAATACGGTGATTTCCAAATCGTAACGTTCGAAGGCGCGTTTTATTTCTTCCGCGTGCCGCGCGGTAATATCATGAATGCGGTTGATCCCGTCGATCGCTTTCGCCGGTGCCAGTTGGACGCAATCAAACCCAGCGTCTTTGATTATCCCCGCTAATGCGTCCGCCGTATGCCGCCCGAAGTCGTGCGCTCTGGCCCCGATCTTCACAGCGTCACCCCCGTTTTAAAGATCGCCAAATCCCGTATGCCGTTTTGCTCCGTTTTGGTTAATTCGTTGCCGCTTGCGATCCTGATGATATATTCATAGAAATTATCCGCCATATCGCCCACGGGTATACCGTGTATCAACGGTTCGGCGTCGTAATCGATCCAATTGCGTTTTTTATCGTATAGGGCCGTATTGCTGGAAATCTTTACAGTGGGTACGGGTGAACCGAAGGGGGTACCGCGTCCCGTGGTAAACAGGACGATGTGCGCCCCGCTCGCCGCAAGCGCGGTAGCGGCGACCAAATCATTACCCGGGGATTCGAGCAAGTTGAGCCCCGGTTTACGAAGGATTTCACCATAAGACAACACGTCGCTTACCAAAGCCGTTCCGGCTTTTTGCGTACAGCCCAAGGATTTTTCATCCAACGTCGTAATCCCGCCCTCCTTGTTGCCGGGAGACGGGTTTTCGTATATGGGTTGATTATTGTCAATGAAATATTGTTTGAAATTATTGATGAGACCGACCGTTTTATCAAAGATACCTTCGCTGACGCAGCGGCCCATGAGGATCGTTTCCGCGCCGAACATTTCGGGTACCTCCGTAAGGATTGCGGAACCGCCCTCCCCCACCAACCGATCGGTGAACGCACCCACCAACGGGTTGGCCGTTATCCCGGAAAGGCCGTCGCTCCCGCCGCATTTGAGCCCGATTATTAAACCCGTCGTGGGGATCGGTTCCCGCACATCGTTTTCCGCTTCCGCGATGATATCATCGATAAGCGCCAACGCGGCGGCGACCTCGTTTTCGTGGTCTTGGCAATTAATAAATTTGATTCTGGATTCGTCGATGTTTCCCAGCATATCACGCATTTCGGCGATACTGTTATTTTCACAGCCCAATCCCAATACCAAAACGCCGCCTGCATTGGGATGATGCACCAACCCGCACAATGCCTTTTTCGTATTTTCGTGGTCTTCACCCAACTGCGAACAACCATAAGGATGCGGAAAATTATATACCCCTTGCACGCTGCCGCGGATTTTATCCACAGCTTCACGCGCGATGGCGTTGCCTGTGGGGTTTACGCAACCGACCGTAGGAATGATCCAAATCTCGTTACGGATACCCGCCTTACCGTTCTTTCGTTTAAACCCCATAAACTGGCCGGGTTCGCACGTTACGGGAACCGTTCCGACGGATGTATAGGAATAATCCACTTCTTCCGATAAACCCGTCCTCAGGTTATGGCTGTGCACATGTTCACCCGTTTTTATATCCTTGGTCGCATAACCGATAGGGTAGCCGTATTTGATGATTTTTTCACCGGTTCGGATATCGCTTAGGGCGATTTTATGGCCGAACGGGATGTCCGCGGTCATACTTAACGCCACCGCTACATTATCCGCGGGATTGATCCTAAAGTAATCCATGAACGGCACCGCGCATCCCCGCATCGTTAATGCGGTATAAATGGCTTATGATGGTTTCGGTTAAGCCCGATATCGTCGTTAAATCCCGACCCCACAAATCAGCGCGGCTTAAGAATAAGGGAACGAACACATCCACGGGTTTATCTTTGCTTTCATTAAAAAACGCCTTCACCGAATCATCATCCATAACCGTGTACGGAATGCCGTCGCGTTCACCAACGGAATAAAATCTGATAAACGCCGCAAGCGAAAAAGTCAGCAATTTCGGAAGGGATCCCGTTTTTTCATATGTCTCCAATATAGTGGGCAAAACGCGTACCTTAAACTTGGCGAACGAATTTAATGCGATCGAAAGGAGGTTGTGCCGTATGAACGGGTTTTCGAACCGTTCGATAACCGAACGGGCGAAGGTGTTCACTTCGTCTTCGGGTAGGGGCACCATAGGGGCGAGCTCCGTATACATAACCTTTTCGACGAAGGCACGCATGTCGGTGTCCTTCATCATATCCCCCACCGTATCCAATCCTGCCATATAAGCCGCCAACACCGATGCCGTATGGGTACCGTTCAATAAACGTACCTTACGTTCGCGATAGGGTGTCAAATCGTTCGTGTAGATTACGTAGAACCCTATTTTATCGAGGGGGAACCTGCGCGAAATACGTGACGGGCTTTTGCTTTCGATTACCCAAAGCGCGAACGGTTCACCCGTAACGATCAAATCATCCTTATACCCGAATTCCTTTTCAAGAGTTTCCGCTTCATCCGTGGGGTAACCCGTCATAATCCTGTCCACCAGCGTATTGCAAAACATATTACAATGCTTCATCCAATCCAAAAAATCGGGGGGCAGCTTCCAATGCTCCGCAATCTTCAAGCAGCAATCCAAAAGCAAATCGCCGTTGTTTTCGTTTAATTCGCACGGGAGGATGATTAGCCCCTTCGTACTGTCGCCGTTAAAGTGTTCGTAACGTTCATGCAACAGCTTGGTGAGTTTACCCGGATAGGTGTTTGGCGGGGTTAATTCGTATAAGTCGGTATCATCGTATACGATCCCCGCTTCGGTTGTGTTTGAAACGATCACTTGCAAGTCGGTGTTCTTGGCGAAAGCGGCGTATTCATCATAATCCTCGTACGCATCCGTCGCGCCCGCCACACTTGTTACGACGCGTTTCTCCACATGGATTTCGTTGTTGCGTTTACCCCGCAGCAACACGGTATACACGCAATCCTGCGATTTTAACGGCGCCAAATCACCTTGCGGGATGTTCTTTATGATTTGCACGCTGCCGATATAAACGTTTTGCTCGTTTGCGATGTCGATCATATAATCGACGAACCCTCGCAGAAAGTTCCCTTCCCCGTATTGTAAGACCGTTACGGGGCGTTTGCATTTCTTCGCCGCTTCGTTGACGCGTTTCATCGCTGGACCCTCGCTCCCGCGCCTTTCATTAAACCTTCGACTTCCTTTAATAAAGCCGTCGTTGTATCGCCCGCCGTCGTCATCGCCAATGCGCCGTGGCACACGCCGTAATTTAACGCCGTTTGATAATCCTTACCGTGCATGAGCCCGTAAATCAAACCCGATGCGAAGCTGTCACCGCCGCCCACACGGTCAAGGATTTCCAATCCGTCAAGTTTCATGCCTTGGTATACGTTGCCTTCCGCCCAGCAAATGGCCGACCAATCGTTGATTGTAGCGGTTTTTACGGTGCGCAGGGTCGTACCGATTACCTTAAAGTTAGGATAAGCCTTCGAAGCCGCGTTAATCATTTGGATATAACCGTCCATATTTAATTCGGAAAGGTTTTCGTCGTTACCTTCGATTTCCAACCCGAGGCATGCTTCAAAATCCTCTTCGTTTCCGATCATCACATCCACGTTTTTGGCGATTTCGCGGTTTACTTCCTGTGCCTTTGCTTTACCGCCGATGGCTTTCCACAAAGAGGGGCGGTAATTTAAGTCATAGCTGACTAGCGTGCCGTATTTTTTAGCGCATTGTGCGGCTTCGATAGCCACCTGCGCGGCGGTTTCGGACAACGCCGCGAAAATCCCCCCCGTGTGGAACCAACGAACACCGAGCTTACCGAAGATTTCCTCCCAATCGATGTCACCGGGCTTAAGCGCGGCGGCGGCGGTATTGGCGCGGTCGCTCACCCCGATGGCCCCGCGTACGCCGTACCCCCGCTCAGTGAAATTGAGGCCGTTGCGTACATTACGCCCAATGCCGTCATATGGGATCCATTTGATAAAACGCGTGTCCACGCCGCCCTGTAAAATGAAATCCTCGATTAAATAACCGATATCGTTATCCGCGAACGCGGTGACGACGGTCGTTTTTAGTTTGAAGCATTTGCGTAAGCCGCGGGCTACGTTATATTCGCCGCCGCCTTCCCACGCGCGGAAATTACGTGCGGTACGGATGCGTCCTTCGCCGGGATCGAGCCGCAGCATAACTTCCCCCAGTGATAATTCATCAAACAAGCAGCTTTCCTTCGGTTTTACGTTTAACATATACGTTCTCCTTCTTTCGCGTTATCGCGAGGTTATTTATTTTTTATGGTTTCGGAAAAGGCAAACAAAAACGGTGCGACACCCTTCGCGTCATTATTCACGCGGGGTTCGGATACATAGTACTCGAACGTGCCGTCGCGTTCCTTATACGTACCCTGCCCCGGCATACCGCCGAGCCCTGCCACAAGGCATATATCCTTTAATATAAAATTACCGTTTTCCAATGTGAGTTTATGCTTTACGACGGCATCGAATATTTCCTTGCCGTATTCGAAGTAATAAACAGGCAGGTATCCCAACCGCGCACCTTTCATCAAGGCGTAAGCGATCGCGCAGGAACCGCTGGTTTCCAAATAGTTGCCCTCACGATCCCCTTGGTCGGTTACTTGGAAGAATAGGTTCGTTTCCTTGCATTTATACCTTAACAGCGCATCCAATAAATCCTTCAGATAATATTGCATCGTTATATATTCGTAAAAAAATTGTTCGTTTGTTTTTTCCGTCGTATCGACCAACGCCATGGCGAGCCAACCGAGCGAGCGCGTCCAAAAATTTTTACTTAACCCTGTTATCCGATCCGACCAAAACACTTCACGGCTTTCGTCGTAGCCGTGGAAGTAAAGCCCCGTCGCCGGATCACGCATGATTTCGAATACGTTCTTAAATTGATTGAACACGTCCTTGTAATTCCTGCATCCGTTGAAGCGCATTTCATATTCCATATAAAAAGGTTGTACCATATATAAACCGTCAAGCCATACTTGGTTGGGGTATATCATTTTATGCCAAAAGTTACCTACTTTTATACGCGGGTGGGAACGCAGCTGCGTATATTGCAACTCGATGGCGTTCCGATATTTTTCCTTATGATTCGCATCGTCGGTTGCTTGGTGTAAATCAAACAACATTTTTCCCATATTGATATGGTCGCAGTTGTATTCATATATATCATAACCCAACAGACGACCTTCCCCGTCGATATAATAATCCATATATCCCTTTGCGAAGTCGAAGTAGTCACGGTTCCCCGTAACGTAATATAAATCGAATATGGCCTTCATCATACAGCCGTCCACGTAATTCCATTTCGGCTTCTTTCCGTGCAGCGTATATTCCAAATTCCACGCGGGAGCGGAGGGTGTGGATGCGGCGAGTAAGCCGTTGACGAAATTGATGATTTCTTTCATATATTTGACCCGATACCTTTATTATTATTTAAGATCATTCCGGTTACGTTTTCCGTAAAAAAATCCAAATGTTCCGTAATTTCAAAGTCATCCATCATCGCCGGGCATTCGCATATCCGCTTATCATTCGGCGCAAATGAAAACGTATTACCGACGATGCTTACGCCCGACACCTTATTTTCCGGCAATCCGTAAATAAAAACCGCGCTGCCGGTTATCCCCGATGCGTTTACGCCTGTAACGGTGATGTTTTTAACCGTTGGGGTATATTCGTCGATTACGCGGGGCTTTTTGTCACGTACATAGTCGCTTCTGCCGTCCGGATCGCAGAAGTAAAACATGTTGACGACAAAACAATGGCGTACGTTTTCCATGGTAACGTTGGCGAAGGTTATCCCGTCCGCGACGGCGTGTTTGCCGCGGCCGCGGCGCGTTTTAATACGGAGCCCCCTATCGGTTTCACGCAGGAGGCATTGCGTAACGGTTACGCCGTATACGCCGCAGCTCATCTCCGAACCGATGACCACGCCGCCATGCCCTTTTTCCATTAAGCAATTGCGTACCGTAATATTTCGGGTTGGGCGTAAATGCGCGACGCTCATGTAATACTTACCCGCTTTGATGGCTATGCAATCGTCGCCCACGTTAAAGCGGCAGCCGATTATATCCACATCTTCGCTGCTTTCAGGGTTAATGCCGTCCGTATTGGGGGAATCGGGATCACATTCAAGCGACAGGCACAGGAATGATAAACCGTTGCAATATAACGGATGTATATTCCATGACGCGCTGTTTCGGCTGGTGATGCCGCTGACGGTTATACCCTCGCACCCGACGAGAAGTATGTTCTTGGGGCGATACGCTTTATTTTTGATTTTCGGATTAACCCAAAAACCGCTTTTATCCCCGTTGCCGTCGATGGTCCCCTCGCCGTAGATGTGGACGTTCTTAATATCTTTACCGTAGATGATGCTGCAATAGCAATCCAGAGGATGCCCTTCCCAAGAAACGTTGATCAAAGCCTTCGTCGGGGAATCATGCGTATAATCACGTTGGTACCCCTTTAATATCGCATGTTCATCGCGTTTGGTGCTTTGCTTGATTATCGCGCCATCTTCCAAATAGATATCCACGTCCGATCTTAATAATATATGACCCGTTATATATTCCCCCTTGGGGATATACACGACGGAACCCGCGACGGCTGTATAAATTGCCATATTAATGGACGACGTATCATCCGTGATACCGTCGCCCGAAGCGTTATAGTCCTTTATGTTAATCAAATATTGGGGTTTTGCCGTCCTTACGTTGAAGCGGATTCCTTTACCTCTTAACTCGATTTCATACTCCGTGTCGCACATAAGCCCGTACAGACAAACGACGTTTTTATCGGTGGTCGAATGCAATCGCCCGTTCAGATAAACATCGTACGCTTCCGTAAAGAAACAATCGTCGTTTTCCAGTTCAAAGATAAAACCGAAAGGGGTAACCTTGTGGATCTTGTACATTAGACAACCTCGGTTTCACAAACGATATCGTGCTTTCCCTCCCGGCCGAACAATACGGGAAAACACATAAAATAACACGTAAAAACCTTCGCGAACAGTTCACGCTGCAGGACAATCCCGACCGTTAGCGGCCTTTCACCGTTAACGGACACGATGCGCAATCCCATCATAGCCTTGCCGATGGTTTGGTTGACCTTCATAAAAGGCCATTGTAATAAAAAGACAGTTAAGATTATCACTATAAGCACAATCGCCGCCATCGTTATGCTTAAACCCTCCCCGTCGGGTAAAAAAAATGGAATAACAAAAATAAAAAATAAAACGATTACGGCAAGGAATACGAAAATATCCACGAGGTTTGCCAGCAGTCGTTTTATTAATTTCATTTTAAATCACACATCGCTATGTGATCCATATCCGTAAAGGTGATATTTTCGCCGCACATACCCCATATAAAAGTATAGCGCCCCGTACCCACGCCGGAATGGATGGACCAGCTGGGGGAAAGCACCGCCTGCTCGTTGGCGATGATGATATGGCGTGTTTCGTCGGGTTGCCCCATCATGTGGAACACACGGGTCTGTTCGTCCATATCGAAATAGAAATACGCTTCCATACGGCGTTCATGGGTATGGCAGGGCATGGTATTCCATATGCTTCCTTCCGAAAGGATGGTCATACCCATAACGAGTTGGCACGACTCCAGTACGTCAGGGTGCACATATTGGTTGATGGTACGTTGGTTACACGTATTTTTATCGCCTAAGTGCACTTTTTTCGCGTCGTTTAGGGTAACCGCGCGTGTCGTAAACGCGTGGTGTGCGGGACATGAATTAAAATAAAATCTGGGGGGCGCGGCGGCGTCAACACATTCGAAGGTTATATCCTTTACCCCTTTACCGATATAGAATCCGTCCTGATATCCAAGCTCATACATGATGCCGTCAACGATAATTTTCCCTTTACCGCCGATATTGATAATACCGCCTTCACGGCGTTCAAAGAACGTGTCAACACCCATTTCCTTACCTGCGGTTAAAGTCAGGGTTTTTTTAACGGGCATGATACCGCCCACAATAATACGGTCGATGTGTGAATAGGTCAGGTTAACCGCATCCGCCGTAAAAATATTTTCAATTAAGAAATGCTTGCGAAGCTCATCGGTTGTGTACCTCTTTACGTCATCCGGATGGTTTGAATATTTGATATCCATGATATCCCTCCTTTAATGCGTTTGTTTGAAATTCCGCTTCGGCGGCTTGGTACCGATAAACATCAACGCGCATGTCGCCGCTTGCAACGCGATAAACGTCACCCCGGCGATAATCCCATACGACAAAAAAATGGCGCGATGCAATGCGATGTAAAATCGGGCTGTGATGTCAAATCCGGCACCGGTTAAATACGCGGCCCAACCCCGGTAGGAACCCAAATGGCGCAAGCCTCGCGGCATATCCGCCAATACGGCGTGCATCCTATGACCTTCAAACGCCGCGAAATCCACATGGTTGGAATACATCAAGGCATTGTACATCACGATAACGGCCAACAATGCAATTACGATGATCACGAACAACAAACCGACCGCCGCTTTGGGTGGTTCCGATGCGTTTTTCACCACGATGCGCGCCGCAACAAAAAGAATGAACCCCGTAAGGAAAGCGATCAAATAATCCTCACTGCGACTGGATATCATGCCCCCAATGAGGAAAAACGTCGTGAGGGACAATGCCGTACAGCTTAACAACAGTACCGGCCAAAATATAGGTTTAATAAGCCTTTGGTCCATATGATTGCCTCCGTTTTACATCGGTGTTAAACGCGCGCCACCGGTATACAACATCCACCCCGTATAATCTCCGCAAAAGCATAAAGGAATATCGCAACCGTTTTTAACTCATTATCCGCGCGCAACTCCGAAATATAATAATCATACGTGCCGTCACGTAATTTATAGCTTCCGGTCCCGCGCATTCCCCCAAGCCCCGATACCAAGCAACCGTCTTTAAGGACAAAGATTCCGTCCCCAAGCTCTAATTTATTTTCCACTACGGAAATGAATATTTCCCGTCCTACGTCAAAATAATTTTCGGGCAGGAGCTTTAACCTCGCGCCTTTCATGATCGCGTACGACATGGCGCAAGTCGCGCTTGTTTCGGTATAGTTACCCGGCATATCCCCTTTGTCCGTCACCTGCCAAAACATCAGGTTATGTGTATACCTCAACATCGCGTCCACGATTTCCCGTAAATGCCGTTTTAACGTTTCACGTTCGATTGAATTGGAATCCGAATGGTTTCCTGTCTTAGCGTTATCCAATATTTCCGCGCAATCCACGAGGGCCATAACATACCAAGCGATGGCGCGGCTCCAAAAATGGCGGCTCAACCCCGTTTCCTTATCAGCCCAAAACATCGTGCGTGATTCGTCGTAGCCGTGATAAAAGAGACCGGTTTTTTTATCCTTCATAAATTCACGTACATTAACGAATTGGAGCAGGCTGTCGGATATATTCCTTCCGCCGTTAAATTCAACTTCATATCGGATATAAAACGGCTGCCCCATGTAAAGTCCGTCCAGCCAAACTTGGTTGGGGTATATCTTTTTATGCCAAAAATTACCTGTTTTAGTACGCGGATGCTTTTGTAATTGGGAATACAATAATTCCGTTGCTTTTTTATATTTTTCCTGCCCGGTTTTTTCATGTAAATCGAACAGTACTTTCCCCATTTTTATATGGTCAATATTATATTCTTCCGGATCATACCCCAAGATACCGCCGTCGTTATTGACGAATTGATCCGCGATCCTCTTTACAAAGTCGAAATAAATTTGCTCCCCCGTCGCGCAATGCAAACCCATAACGGCTTCCAGCATACATCCGCTTTCATACGCCCATTTGGGTTTGCTTGCCTGTACGGATTGCCCGATATTCCAAGACTCGACGGTTGCGTTTAATAACTTATTTTTTACGAAATCGATGATTTGACGGTGCTTTTCCTCTGTAAGGTACGCCATTATTCCTTGCCCCCGGAAGCGGTGACGCTCTGCACGAAATAACGTGAGCAAGTGAAGAATACGGCAAGCACGGGTATGATCGCGATCGTGGCGGCGGCGAATATCGCGCCGTAGTTGGTAAGCGTATCGACGTCCCCCATCAAACCGCGCAATGCTTGTGCCAATACCTGATTGTTGGGGCTGTTTAAATAAATCAACGGCCCCAAGAAGTCATTCGAACCCCACATGAAGGTGAGCAACGCTGTGGTGATGACGATGGGACGTAACACAGGGACCAGGATATACATCAGGATACGCAACGGCCCGCAACCGTCGATGGCGGCCGCTTCGTCCAAATCCCGCGGGATCGTCCGCATGAATTGAATAATCATAAACACGAAGAAGGAGTTTACCGCAAGCATTTCCTGTACATACAACGATGCGAAGGTGTCCAATAGGTTCATATCCCTGAAGATAAAGAAAACCGGGATCCTGAACGCCACATCGGGCATCAACAACGTCAGCATAACCAAACCGAAAACGATTTTCTTTCCGGGGAATTGGAAACGCGCGATGGCATAGGCCGTTAGGGTACAAGATATTACTTGAAATATTACCCTCGGAATCAGGAAGCGCAGCGTATTCATATAATAAAACAGCATATTATGGTTGCGGGAGATATTCCACGCCTCCGGGTAGTTATCCATCGTCCCCCGTCCGGCGGGCGGCAGAATGGCCACGCTGTTAAAAATGTCGAAATTATTCTTAAACGCGCTGCCGATCATCCAAATAAGGGGATAAGCCATAAACAATCCCACAACGATCAGGATAAAGTATCGGATCCCCGCGTTTATTTTAGCCCTGCGTACGGTGCGCAGATTCGCTTCAGACATATACCTCCACCCCCCTAATCACTGTAATGGACCCAAAATTTTGATGTCAGCCAGAGGATTAAGGTAAGTGCGCCAATCCCCAAAAGTAAAACCCACGTCAACGCCGAGCCGTATCCAAAGTCAAGCCCCGCGAAGGAACGCTGGTAAATATATACATTCATAAAGAGCGTGGCATTAAAGGGGCCGCCCTCGGTGATCAGGAACGCCGAGTTAAACTCTTGGAAGTGCCTGAGCATTACGTTTATGGTGTTAAAGAACAGTACCGGGGAAATAACCGGTATCGTGATACGGAATAACATTTGCCGTTTCTTGGCGCCGTCCATGGCGGCGGCTTCATAAAGGCTGGGGGATACGTTTTGCAAGCCCGCGAGGAAGATTAACATCGTGGAACCGAATTGCCACGCGGACAGCAGAACCAGCACAAACGGGGCGAAGGTTTCCGACCTCAGCCACATAATGGGTTCTATGCCGAATATACCCAACGCCGCGTTCACAAGCCCGTTATTACGGAACATTTGCCTCCACAAAATAGCCACCGCAACGTTCCCGCCCAATATTGACGGGATATAATAGGCCGTACGGAAAAGGTTTACGCCTTTGAGTTTGAAATTTAAGATATAAGCGATAAAGAACGCCACGATCAGGACCATCGGGGTCCCTAAGAACACAAAGCGGAGCGTAGCCGCAGCGGATGCCGTGAATAAAATATCATTCGTAAACATACGAACATAGTTGTCAAACCCGACAAATCGGGGTTGGGCGTCCAATAAGTGAAAGTGGCTGAGGCTTAAATAAAAGGAACGTAATATAGGATACGCCCGAAAAATCGCGAATCCGATAAACCAAGGGATTAAAAACACAAAAGGGGCTAACGGAAATTTAAACCTCCATTTTCTGGGCCTTTTCCTAACCCCCGCAGCCTTAACTGCGGGGGTTTCGGAGGGCTTATTTCTTTTATTGTCCATTATCTGTAGATGTTATCAAGCGCGTCTTGCTGTTCACGCACCATACGTTCCGCGGCTTCGCGCGCGGTAATACGCTCGGTCCTCAGTTCGTCGTAGATGGCATAACGGGGGTTCCTGAGGGTTGCGTCTTCCCAGTACACGGTCATGAAAGCCACGGGGAGTCTGTTGAGGAGTTCAATGCCCTGCGCTTGGAGTTCGTTGATCATACCTTCGCTTGATACGATCGCAAACGCGTCGCGGGCGCCCGGCACACCCAGTTCGGGACCTACGGCCCTAATCGCTTCGGGGTCGGTATAGAAGAAGTTAAGGAAATACGCGGCAACCTCGGGATGGGCGGAATTTTTGGATATCGCGTGGGCAAGGCTCGCTCTGGCTGCACCGACAACGTTACCGCCGGGCTGCGGGAAGGGGAACAGGACCATTTCGCCTACGCGGTCACCGCCGCCGTACGTTCCGGCGTCTACGTGGGGAGCGTTAATCCATTGGAATGAAGAAGCTGCGCGACCGCCGGTCCATACCGCGTTGTTGCGGCTGTTAACGGTGTCATGGTTTTCGAAGCTGGGTTGCCCGCCCGCCGCGTCGAAACGCAGCAGCAGGTTAAGAACCCTTTCAACCTCGTCGGCGGTGTAGTTCCACCTGCGGTTGGCCACGGGTTCCTTACCGGTCGTGCTGTACAGCATGGTAAGCAGGAAATGGTCGATGTCCAAATTCGAGAAGGGTACGTGCACATAGCGATTGTTTCCGGCGTCTACCGTGGCGTTGTTGGCGGAAATACGCTCGGCAAGAGCAATGAATTCCTCAAAATCGGTGGGCATTTCGGTCAAGCCGTATTCCTCGAGGAACACCCTGCTTGTGAGCAGCATACGGGCGTTCATCCCGTGGGGTAAACCGGCGATTTGCCCGTCATTTAAGGTCATGCTGTCGATATCGCTTTGCGAGAACTGGCTGAAGTCAATGATGTGGTCGAAGTTCCGAAGGTCTGCAAACACGTTTTCGCCGCGGCCCCACAAATGTACCCAGTTGAAGTTTACTTGGTTGATGTCGGCTTCGGTACCTGCCGCCACCCTTGTAAGCATCGCTTCGGTGGCGTCGGCGAACGCTGCCGTCGTGGGTTGGATTTCGATGGTAACGTTGGGGTAGCGGTCCATGAAGATGTCTACAGCCCTTTCGACAGCGGAATTCCTCGCGTCGCCGCCCCACCACCAGAAGGTTAGGGTTATGGGTGTCGTGGGCATTACGAACCCGGGATCAGGTTCCTGTGCTTGCGGGCCGGGGTCAGCCGGTGCGGGGGTCGGCGTGGGGGCCGGTGTAGCGGTGGGTACCGGCGGCGGGGCCGGAGCCGGGGTATCGTCGCTCCTGTTGCAAGCGGAAAGTCCCAATACCAACGCCGTTGCAAATACCAATACAATTACCTTTACTGCGTTTTTCAAAATACTTCCTCCTTTTTTAATACAATTCAACGTTATTGTGCTTACATTTAATAATATTTTTAAAATGCCCCCTTTCTTGTGAAATCATCCAAAATCATATTATATCCAGTAGGTTTATTTGTAAACCTCCCTGAATTATGGGTTGCGCTTATTATTTATATATGCTAACTTAATTGCAACATTTAATTAAGATTATTTTACTAAATTTATAACTAAATTAAAGGGGATGATTAAAATGGGGATAACGGGTAAAGAACTGGCTGCATTGCTAAACCTTTCGGAAGCCGCCATCTCGATGGCGTTGCGCAATAAACAAGGGGTGAGCACCGAAACGAGGAAACGTATATTGGAAGCGGCGGAGAAACACGGATACGATTTTTCAACGGTTACTAAAACACGCAAAGCGAGCCGACATGTAACCTTTATCGTTTACAAACGGCAGGGTGCGGTGGTAAGCGAAACCCCATTTTTCTCCACCCTTTCCGAAGGGATAGAAACCGCCTGCACCGAGTTGAATTATAAGCTCCACATCACGTACATCCATAAGGACGACGACGTGCAAAAAAAGGTGGATGACATCGCGGCTTCCGACAGTGCGGGTATTATCTTATTGGGTACGGAAATGCAATTGGAGGACTTTCGACCGTTTAACGCGTTGCGATTGCGTATACCCTTAGTGCTGTTGGATGTCAATTTGGACTTCACCGAGTTCGATTGCGTATTGATCAATAACGTACAGGGCGCGTACGATGCCACCAATTATTTGATTTCAAGGACGAAGAAGCAACCGGGGCACCTCCGTTCGTCCTATTTTATCGGTAACTTTGACAAGCGGGCCGAAGGCTTCTATAAATCCGTACGGATGCACGGCATGTCCGCGTCGAAATCCGTCGTGCATAAATTAACCCCCTCCGTGGAGGGGGCATTCGTTGATATGATGGAATTATTGGAACAAAACGAGGAGGTCGCGCCCTGTTATTTCGCGGACAACGATTTGATTGCCGTCGGCGCGATAAAAGCCTTCCAAAAGAAGGGCTTCCGCGTACCCGATGATATCTCGGTCATCGGTTTCGATGATTTACCGATGGCATCCTATTTTGAACCCACGTTGACCACCGTTCACGTCCCCATCAAATACATGGGCGAAATGGCCGTCAAGCGGTTAAACGAAATCATCAACGACAACAACCAAGTACCCATCAAAATATTGGTATCCACAAAGATAAAGAAACGTCGCTCTGCGTGAGGACATCGGTCAATTCACGCAAAAACGAAAGGACGTAAATGTCTTGAACGGTTTATCCTTCGTTACGACGCAGCTTGGGAATCCGGGTTGGTTAACCGTATCGGGATAGAGCTGCGTTTCCAAGCAAAAGCCGCTGTGCTTTTGGTACGTTATACCCTTACCTGTCACCGAGCCGTTGATAAAATTACCCGAATAGAATTGCATCCCCGGCATATCCGTGGTCACGGTCATCTTGATGCCGCTTTCCGGTACGTATACAACGGCCGCTTCCTGCCCGTTAAGTACATAACAATGGTCGTATCCGCCGGTATCGTTGACGGCAGCTGCCGCTTCGATGTCACAGCCGATCGCCTTGGGCGCGTTAAAATCGAAAGGCGTACCTTCCACGGCATAATATTCGCCGGTGGGGATCAATCCTTCATCCACGGCGGTGAGTTTGTCTGCATTGATTTGCATCACGTGCCCGTAGATATCCTTGGCGTCGAATCCTTCCAGATTAAAGTAACTGTGGTTGGTGAGGTTGCATATCGTTTGTGTCGGGGTTTCGGCAAGGTAATCTATGCGCAGGGTGTTGCAATCGGTGAGCGTATAGGTACAGCGAACCGTTAATTGCCCGGGGTAATTTTCCTCTCCGTCAGGGCTCACGTAGGAAAAAACAATCTTACCCGCGTCGGCTTCTTCAACCGTCCATATCTTTTTATCGAAGCCTTCGATGCCGCCGTGCAGGTGATGACCGCCATCGTTTTTCGCCAATCGGTATTCCTTACCGTCCAGCGCAAACCTGCCGTAACCGATACGGTTGCCTACCCGCCCGACGATTACGCCGAAGTAATAATGCTTACCGAGATAATCCTCAGCTTTATCCAGCCCAAGCACCACATCGCGGGGTGTACCGTTTTTATCCGGTACCTTGAGGGAGATAATCCCGCAGCCGACATTCGTTACGGTAACATTCATACCGTTCGCATTTGATAATTCATACGTCTTGACCTGCATCGCAATCCACACCTTTTTTGCTTGGGATTATAGCATAAACCCTTGTTTGCACACATATATTTCTTTGCATACGGGTATCCGAGGTGGGGTAGGTATGAATGTCAAGGAAAGGTTGGCCGGCGCGTTTTCCCTGCCCAAGGAAATCGCCTTGGACATGCCGTTGATCGTCGCCACGGGACGGGGTGAGTTGAATATTGAAAACTATAAAAACCTATTGGAATTTTCGGAAAATAAGATTCGGGTACATACGGCATCGGGGCTTTTGATCATCGAAGGAAAAAAAATGTGTTTGAAGCAAATCACGACGGAAAACCTGCTCATCACGGGGAATGTTAGCGGCATCTACTGGTAGAGAGGCTGTATCGATATATGCTTTTACGATTATGGAATTTTTTACGCGGTTACGTACGCGTTGCGGTTTCAGGCTTCTCGATTGAGCGATTCATAAACATGGTCGCGTATCGGGGTATTTTTTTATGGGACGTTTCCCGTACCGATACCGGCATCGAAATGAACGTAAGCATCAGGGGCTTTAAGATGCTGCGCGCCTACAGCCGCAAGACGAAATGCCGTACGCGTATTATTAAAAAAATCGGCCTTCCCTTCATTATATTCCGTTACCGAAAACGCAAACTGCTTTTAAGCGGCGTGCTTTTTTTCGTGCTTTCCCTGTTCGCGCTTTCTTCCTTTATATGGCGGATCGATATTATCGGTACCGAAACGCTGGACCACGATGACGTTCGCGCGTTTCTTACCGAGCGGGGTTTATCCGTAGGCAGTTTTAAATATTTTATCGATAACAAAACGCTTTCGCGGGAATTGATTTCCCGCTTTGCCGAAATAGGCTTCGCCGACATTCATACACGCGGCACACGGATGGCTGTGCTGTTGGCTGAAGCCATACCCCCGCAATACCTTATTGACCGTCAAACCCCCACGCATGTCATCGCGGACCGTGACGGTCTAATCACGAACATCACCGCCGGGGCGGGTGCGCCGATGGCACGCGCGGGCGATATCATACAAGCGGGTGAAATGCTCGTCAGCGGTATGCTGCAAATCCAATCCGAAACGGAAGGCCCCGCGATTATCTATGTACATGCTTATGCCGAAGTGTGGGCGCGCCGCTATTACTCCATCGAATTCGCCATCCCGTTATTTTATCAACAGCGCGTTTTTACCGGACGCACGGCAAACCGTCACGGCATCCAATTCCTGTTCGGTAAAAAACGTGAATTCCAATTCCCCGGAACTGGTAATTCCTTTACCGATTATGATAGAATAATCACAAGACACCAACCGGGCGCAAGCGGCGACTACCCCCTACCCTTCATTTGGCTGACGACGCATTATGCGGAATTTACGCTCGCCGACCGCACCCGTACGATGGCGCAAGCCTATGAAATGGCTGACCGCCAACTAACCACACGCATCCTGCGCGAGTTCGACTTGGGCATCGATATCGTCGAAAAACGCCTCATCTACGAGGAAACGACCGACGCGCTGTTGGTATACGCGCTCGTCATCACCAATGAGCGCATAGACCGCATCATACCCATAGAAGGAGCAAATACATGGACTCCCCCGGTACCCCACGACGGAACGTAGAAATACCCAACGCCCTAATGGTCAACATCTTCGGCAAGCTCGACGACAATGTAAAAAAAATCGAGCAGGCCTTCCAAGTGACCGTCATTAACCGTGACGATTCTATTTCCATCATGGGGCTCGGCCCCGCGTCCCGCACCGACAAAGCCGAAGCCGTTATAAAAAAACTCGTCGCATTTGCAAAAAAAGGAGAAATTATCACCGACCAAAAGGTCAATTATTTGATTGCCGCGTTGGAGGACGAGCACCCGTTTACCGGAACGGGGGAATTTAATGAAATTGAAAAAATCAGCGACGACACCGTATGCGTCAGTATCTCCGGCAAACCCGTTAAACCCAAAACCGTCGGGCAAAAGAAATACATCGATCTGATACGCACAAACACGATCACGTTCTCAGTAGGCCCCGCGGGTACGGGTAAAACATACCTCGCTATGGCGATGGCCATCACAGCGTTCCGTACAGGGCAAGTCAACCGTATAATCCTCACCCGCCCCGCTATCGAAGCGGGGGAAAAGCTCGGTTTCCTCCCCGGAGACTTACAACAAAAAGTTGACCCCTATCTGCGCCCGTTGTATGATGCATTACACGACATCATGGGTGCTGAGACTTTTATGCGTAATTTTGAAAGGCACCTCATTGAAGTCGCGCCGCTTGCATATATGCGGGGACGCACGTTGGATAACTCCTTCATCGTGCTCGACGAGGCGCAGAACACGACCCCCGAACAGATGAAAATGTTCCTCACGCGCTTGGGTAATAATTCGAAAGCCGTAATTACGGGTGACATCACGCAGATTGACCTGCCCGACGGAAAATTATCGGGACTTAACGAAGCGGTCAAAATCCTCGACGCCATCCCCGATATCGGCATCATCCACCTCAGCTCACGAGACGTGGTACGCCATCCGCTGGTGCAAAAAATCATCAACGCTTACGATAAACAGGAAGCGAAAATGAAATACAAGGAAAAACGCCGCACCCTAAAGAGTTGATCCTTATGCGCAGACGTTTTATTAATTGTTTAATGGTTGCCCTTGCTTTTTTGCTGACATGCGGAGCGATAGTGAGCGGGGCTTATTTTCGTACGGAAGATGAAACGTATGCGTTGCAAGTCGGGTTACCCTCCGACGTTACCATTTTTGCCCCAAGGGAAATCCCCGATCCCGTTACCACGGAGGAAAACCGTTTGTACGCGTTCGAGCGCGCGTTGGATCGGGAACCCGTCATGGAAATCGATCACGGCGTATGGGAAACGGTGGAGCGCAACTTGCAAACGCGATTTACCGAATTGAATGAAATACGTATCGCTTACAACGAGGAAAAGGAACGCGTCGAAAACGATCGCCGGTTATGGGCGCTATGGTACGCCGAACAGGTTGAACGCGTGGAGGAATCGCAACGCCAATGGGATTTAATCCGTGATGCTTACGTGGAGGACGGCGGCGATGTAACGCTTCTCCTGCCGCGACCCCCCGATTTTGAACTGACGGCCGAGCAGGAATGGGTCGAGCCGCTTATCGAGGCATTGGCACGCTTTAGGGAAATGCCCGTGGAATTTACGGATACACATCAGCAATACCTTTTATATATGCCTGAGTACGAATTAACACGTTTGTGGGGTATAACATGGGCCGCCGCACACAGCGTTCAAACGCGTGCCATCCGTGAAGGCGAAGAAGTCAGCGACCGTGTCTTGATGGAAATCCGGGATTATTTGGACGAACACGTACCGGACCGTATCGTATATGAAATCGCATTTGAAATCGTTCATCGCCATTTGCGTCCCAACCGTTTTATTGATATTGAAGCCACCGAAAACCTCCGCCGTATTGACGAGGACAACTACGTCCGTGCCGTGGTGCTTTCGGGCGAGCGTATCGTTTCCGAAGGGGAAATCGTCACCTACCGCGCGTACCGTTTATTGGAATATTTGGGCTACATCGGCGGCGAAACCGATTGGCGCGTATCCCTGCAAGACGTGATTATCCCGTTAGTGGGTATGTTTACGCTTGTTTTGGCGTTATTTTCCGCCGTTATCATGTACCTTTTATTTTACCGTCCCGCCATTACCACCACGCAAAAGGAAGCGGGGCTTCTCTTCATATTATATATATTAGTCCTGTCCCTCGTTTGGGTATTGCGTGAGCAGAATTACCCCTTCCTGCCGATTTTAGTTTTCCCCATGCTTGTGTCGGTGTTGATTGACCGCCGTTGCGCGATTATCTTTTCCGCTTCGCTGATTTTCATCGGGTATTTTATCGTAGACGGCTCGCTGCCGTATTTATTGTTCTACTTTATATCCTCCGTTTTGATTTGCCTGTTGTCGCGTTATACCACCGAACGCAACAAGATCATTTTGGTGGGTTTTATGGTTACGGCGATACAGTTCATTTTATCGCTTGCGATCGCTTTTACGCTTGAACGTAACCTTGTGCTGAATGATTTGCAAACGCATTTGGTTACCGCGGGGTTTGCGGCGGTAAACGGGTTGTTGACGGTCATCATCTGCGTGGGAAGCCTGCCGTTTTGGGAGGCGCTGTTCGGCGTTGTGACGCCGATAAAACTGCTTGACCTTACGAACCCGACGAACCTGCTTTTACGGAGGCTCACCATTGAAGCACCCGGTACGTATCACCACTCGCTTATGGTGGCGAATTTGGCGGAGTCCGCGGCTTATGACATCGGCGCGAACGCCCATGCCGCACGCGTCGGCGGTTATTACCACGATGTGGGCAAATTAAAGTTCCCGCATTTTTTCGCGGAGAACATCAACGGCGAAAACCCCCACGAACACCTCGAACCGATAAACAGCGCGGGGTTGATTATCAGCCACGTTACGTACGGGCTTACGTTGGCCGCGCAACACCGCCTGCCGCAATTCGTGCGTGATATCATCCGTGAACACCACGGTACATCGTTGATGCAATATTTTTACGTAAAAGCCAAGGAAGCCGACCCCGAAATCACCGAGGATGATTACCGTTACCCCTACACCATCCCCCAATCCCGCGAGTCCGCGTGCGTAATGCTTGCAGACACCGTCGAGGCCGCCGTACGTGCCATGATCCCCAGAATGAAATCCGTCGGCGAAGTGGAAAAGGTCATCCGCGACTTGGTGCGGAATAAATTTAACGATGGGCAACTGGTGGACAGCCAATTAAGCATCAAGGATTTGGATACGGTTGAGGCGTCTTTCACCCGCGTGTTAAAAAGTGCGCACCACGAACGCATCGCTTACCCCAAGCTGGAGCCCGAGCCCATTGACCCGCGCGACGCACGCGATTCGCTGGTGATACGCGGCATGGTCAGAAAAGAATAAGGTGATGAAATGACGATTTATTGGGATGATACAAAAATAAACGAAGCCCATCGCACGCTGGTCGAAAAAGCAATCCGTACAGGTATCGAATACGTATCCAACGAATGCGTCCGCGAGGATTATGAATTGAGCGTCATTTTCGCTTCATCGGAGGAAATCCGCAGGATAAACAATAATTACCGCGGTATAGACGACGAAACGGATGTACTGAGCTTCCCCGGTTTCCCGGGTAGTCCCGCGTTGGGTGACATCGTCATTTGCATGGAAGTGGCCGAACGGCAAGCACGGGAATACGGACATACCCCGGAACGGGAACTGGCTTTTTTGGCGGTGCATGGCTTGCTCCATTTGATGGGATACGACCACGATACCCCCGAGGAGGAAAAACGGATGTGCGCGGCGCAAGAGGAAATATTGCGTATGATCGGAGCCCAACGATGAATAAGAATAAAAAATGGTTGGATGCGTTCGGACATGCTTTTACGGGTATACGACGCACTGCTGCACGCGAACGAAACTTCCGTATACAGATTATCATGGGTATCACAGCCGTCGCCGCTTGTATCATTTTACAAGTGGACACATGGCATTTTTTGGCCGTGGTGCTGTCTATTTTTTTCGTATTGGCAATGGAATTGGTTAACACTTCAATAGAGGCTATAATCGACTTGGTATGTAAAAACCAAATACATCCGCTGGCGAAAATCGCAAAAGACGCGGCGGCGGGCGCGGTATTGCTCGCGTCGTTCCAAGCGATTATCGTGGCGTTGATCGTAGCGACTTCCGTTATAAGGAGATACATGTGAAAAATTTCTATTCCGGTTTCGTGACGTTGATCGGACGGCCCAACGTAGGCAAATCCACACTCATGAACCATCTCATCGGCGAAAAGATTTCGATCGTCACTTCAAAGCCGCAAACCACGCGCAGCCAAATCCGTACCATACTCACCGACGGGGATTATCAAATCATCTTCATCGACACGCCGGGGTTACACACGCCCAAAAATAAATTGGGTAATTATATGGTACACGCCGCGCTCAACACGTTAGGCGATGTCGACGCCGTTGTGTACATGGTGGAACCGAAGCTCCACAAGGGAAATATCCCCGACGGGGACAAAAATATATTGGACAAGCTAAATAATATAAAAACCCCCGTTTTCCTCGCGATAAACAAAACCGATAAGGTCGCCAAACCCGAACTGCTTACCCTCATCGATATTTACAGCCAAGCCTATCCTTTTAAGGAAATCATCCCGTTATCGGCCATCACCGGAGACAATACCCCCGCATTGCTCGCTGCCTTGCGCGGCGTACTTGAAATCGGGCCGATGTACTTCCCCGAGGACCAAATCACCGATCAACCCGAACGTCAAATCACCGCCGAAATTATCCGTGAAAAGGTGTTAACCTTTTTGCAAGAGGAAATCCCCCACGGCGTAGCGGTGGAAATCACGAAGTTTAAGGAACGCGCCGCCAAGGGCAAAACGCCGCCGTTGGTCAGCATCGACGCGACCTTGTACTGCGAACGCGACAGCCATAAAGCGATCCTCATCGGCAAACAAGGCGCGATGCTTAAAAAAATCGGCCAAACCGCCCGACGCGACATCGAAGCCCTGCTCGGTTCGCCCGTTTTCCTTGAGTTGTGGGTAAAGGTGAAAAAGAACTGGCGCGACAACGATTTCCTGATAAGGAACTTCGGGTATAACGATTTAAATTAGTTTCCATATATTTGATAACATATGTACAAGCGGTGAGGGAAAACTATCAATATTATCACTTATTTTCCGCCACATTTTATAGGGGGAATATACATGAAGCATCGCGAAAAGCTCTGGCTGCACTTTATCGAATCGGGTAACCCCATGTCCTACATCGCCTACCGCCAATTAATTAAAAAGGACGCCTTACGCCCATACGAAACCGAGGACCGCAATACCGCCCATGAAAACCTTTAAGACCCGCGGCTTGGTGTTGCGGGAATACGAGGCGGGAGAGTCTGACAAGCGTTTGCTGTTCCTGTGCAAAGGCGTTGGCAGGCTCTTCGTTTATGCCAAAGGCGCGCGCAAACCCAAAAGCAAATTTATCGCGGCGTCGCAGCTCTTTACTTATGCCGATCTCGTTATCGCGGAAGGGCGCGGATTTAATTCAATGGCACAGGCTACGGTCATAGAAAGTTTTTACGACCTGCGTACCGACTACGACGCGTTGTGTTGCGCCCATGTGATTACGGAAATATGCGAAAAAACCATATTGGAAAATGAAAACTGCGACGATTTATTACGGCTAACGCTTAAGGCACTCGGTTACCTACATAAAAAAGAACCGCCATTATCCCATTTACAGGTGTTGGCGGTTTTTATGTTGCGGTTTTTTTTATGGTACGGGGTCGCGCCTTCATCGGGGGAATGTTGTGTTTGCGGCGGGGACGTCGGGCTTTCCTTCCTTTGCGCCGAGGGTTTGGTTTGTAATGACCACAAAAGAAACCTATCCGGCGAATTCGTACCGCTTTCGCCCCACGCCCTCACCGCGCTGCGTTACATACTTGAAAATGATTTGACAAAGGCGTTTTTATTTACCGTCGGCGACGGTATCGTACGTGAAATCCAAAACGCCGCCCGAATGCTTTGGCGGCATCATTTTGAATGGGAATTACGCTCATTGACATACCTCTCCGCCTGAGCGTCCCACATTTCCGTATACTTACCCCCGGCGGCATACAACTTATCGTGTGTGCCGCTTTCTGTTATTTTTCCGCCGTCCATAACCAATATCCTGTCGGCGATGCGCGCCGAGCCTAAGCGGTGCGTAACGAGTATCGAAGTCTTGCCGAAGGACGAAGCCGCGAATTGCTTGTACAGGCGCGTTTCCTCCAGCGGGTCGATGGCGGCGGTGGGTTCGTCCAGTACGATAAATCGGTGTTCGCGGTACATGCCCCGCGCCATGGCCACGCGCTGCCATTGGCCGCCGGAAATTTCAACGCCGCCGAAGTCACGGCCCAGTACCGTATCGATGCCCTTGGGGAAGGTAGCGGTGTCGGTATAATCCACCCCCGCGGCGGTTAGCTTTTCTCGTACGTTCCTTTCCACCTCGTCAGCATCTTTATATTTACCCGTGACGATTTGCCTTGCCACACCCTCTTCATCGTATTGGGACCCCGTTTCCTGCGTCATTTCACCGCCGGCTTCGTAATCACTGATAAACACGTTCTCCGCAAGGGTGAAGATGTATTGTATATGGTCTTGGAAAACCGCCGAGGTTTGGGAAAACAGCGCGGTTTTATTAGTTTGCGCGGGGTCGCACCCGCCGACAAGCACCTGACCACCGTCCGCTTTGTATATCCCCATCAGGAGCTTGACCAGCGTCGTTTTACCGCTGCCGTTTTCGCCCACAAGCGCGACCGTCTCGCCGGGGCGTATACGCAGGGAAACGCCGTCCACGGCGGGTTTGTCCGCTTTGGGATAGGAAAATGAGATATCGGTCGCTTCGATTCCCTTGTTAAAATCAACTTGTACAACATTTGTGTACAAGTTCGGTTCGGGCAGCTCCAATACGTTCATAAAGTTGTGCGTCTTGCCCAACGTGCCGGAAACGTTCCATTTTATCCGGTTGAATATTTCCTCAAACAAGCTGAAAAGCATCCCTATCGAGGCATATACCGCCGCAAACGCCCCCACGGTGATGTAACCGTCCGTCAATGAAATAAAAAGCAACGCCATAATCCCCACCCAACCGGCGGCTTTCACCCCGTTAAGCGCGAGCGTGATGGCGGCGATTTTCTTATGCACGCTCCATTCCTTTTGCTGCAACAGGGCGAGCGTGTCCATATACAATCGGCGGAAGAAAAAGAACGCGCCGAACAGCCGCGTCTCCTTAATTTTGTCGCGAGCGATCAACGCGCCTTCGTAATGCTCGAAGCGGCGGCGGATGGGCGATGATTCCTTCTCCAGCTTATCCCACAGCTTTGCCTCGATGATTTGGCTCAACGCCACAGGCATGAAGGTAAGCGCGAGGGCGACCAAAAGCAACGGGCGCATACTCCACAGATAAACGCCCATCACAACGTAGTACGTGCCGTAGAAGAAAATCAAATCACTGAAGGTCATGAGCAAATAAGGGGTATTACCGCAACCGCCTATGGCTTTTTCCATATCGTCCAAGGCTTCCTTGTCTTCAAACATTTCCGCGTTTAACCGCCCCACCTTTAGCAATGCGATGACCCTAAGAACCGAACCGTCGGTCTTGCGGTTAAGCACATCGCCCGACATGTAATTATGCACGCCGTTAAGCACTTGCTGCCCCACCGTCACCAAGGCGACGAACAACGCGCCCATAAATACGTAGCGCATATTCCCGTCCACGCCGATTAACGCCAAATCCGCCAGCGCGTCGTACAAAATTTGATTGACCGGGGCGAGGATGCCCCACGACGCCCCGTGCATCACACCCAATAAGATATACGCCGTCCACATGACGGGCATCTTTTTAAAAACCATGGGTACGATACGCCGTATGACTTTGATCAGGGAAAGGGATTTCTTCTTTTCTTTCATACGTACCACCCCCGTTGGCTTTCAAACATTTCGGCATAGATGCCGACGGATTCCATCAAAGCATTGTGGTCTCCCTGTTCGACGACCCTTCCGCCGTCCAATACGTAAATCACATCCGCCATCTTTGCCGAGGCAAGGCGATGGCTGATGAAGATCGTCGTAATCCCTTGGCTGATGGATTCAAATTTTTCGTAGACCTGACTTTCGGCAACGGGGTCGAGCGCGGCGGTGGGTTCGTCCAATATCTTTACGGCGGCGGGGGAGATAATCGCGCGGGCGAAGGCGAGCCGTTGCCATTCCCCGCCGGAAAGGTCAACGCCGCCGTCGTGGGTTTTGCCGAGCAATGTATCTTTACCGTCCTTTAAGGAATCTGCTTTTATATCAAAGCCCGACAACGACAAGGCACGGTCGATTTCGGCGTCGGTCGCGCCGTTCGCCTTACCGATCGCCGCATTCTCCGCCACGGTTACGTCATAGCGTACGAAGTCTTGGAACAACGCGCAGAACATCGCCTTGATTACGGGGATTTCCCATTCGCGCAGTTCCTTGCCGTTGAGCAAAATCTCTCCCTCGTAATCGTCGTACAAACGCGTGATCAACTTGGTAATCGTCGTCTTGCCCGCGCCGTTTACCCCCACGAAGGCATAGTGCTTGCCGTTTTCTATGGTGAGGTTCAATTTATTCAAAATGACTTTTTCCGTGCCGGGATAAGTGAAAGAAACGTTCTTGAACTCCAACTTTTCAAAAACGGGCGGCGGTGTGACGGGCAATGCCTCCGCATCGCGTGCCTCCGTCAATTCCAAGAATTTATTGAACTCCTTTAAATACTCCCGCTCTGTGGTAAAGCGTTGGAAATAATGCGGCAACGACCAGCCCATGTTATTTACCGTGGCGAATAACGCGCCAAGCAAGGCGATGTACAGCCCCACGGTCATACTGCCATCGGCAACCGCCGGAGCCAGCATGAACAATGCCGCCGTGGAAAGTAATCCCAATATGACCGACGCGCTCTTCGAGCGGGCGAACCACAACGCGTTGACCCGAAGCTGCCATTTGCGTACATCCTCGAAGCCCGCGAGGTACTTCTCCGTCATCCTTTCCGCATAACCGAACAGGCTCCGTTCCCCCGCGGGCTCGCGCCCGTGAATAAACCATCCGACCGTACCCACGTAGCGGTCGCGTTCGGTTTTGTCGCGTTGGGCTTGGTAGCTTGCCTTGCCCGCCTTGATCGCCATCCAAAACATAGGCACACTCAATACAATCAGCAACGACCCCATCAGCGGCGCACTGGCAAGCAAAATAACCGCGTAGCTTGCGGTTATGCCCATCTCCCGTAAAAATTGCGTCAACGTGCCGAACATGACGCTCAGCTTACCTTCGGGGTTGTCCCACACACGGTTGAGCAAATCCACCGTTTCGTTGTTTTCCAAATGCTTGAATTCCAAGCGGGCACGCTTTTCCACCAAAGGCACGCGCATTTTCAATTGCGTTTTCATGCTCCCCTTCGTATCGGCAAGCCCCATCAGCGGCCAAAGCAAATAATTGTATACCTGAAACACGCCCAGCGCGACCAACGGCGCGATTATACGCGACGCGCCCAACCCTTCCCCCACCACCAGCAATGCCGTGTCAATAAAATAGGCCGTTACCAGCACGCTGACGGGCGCGATGGCAAGGCCGATAATTTGTTGCAAAAGCCCCAACAACGTATAGAAGGGTATCACGCGAAACGGCAACGACAACGCACGGGGATACGTCATCTTGCGGGACAAATCCATATGTATTCCCCCTTTTTTGCATTATACTATGATATACTGAAGGTGCCAATAAAACCCACAAGGAGGAACGAAATGAACACACAGGAACTGATGGACATCGCCGTAAAAGCCGCAAACCTGGACGAAATGCCCCACGACAGCGCAATCATGGTACCCGGCGAAAATATCAAAAAGGTATTGATGGGCGTGGATATGGACACGGCGGAAATCATGCTTGCCAAGCAACTGGGTTACGATTGCGTAATCAGCCATCACCCCCGCAACACAAATAAGGACATGCTGGACTTGCTCCACACGCACATCTTTAACCTTGAAAAGTTGGGTGTGCCCCGTAACAAAGGCCAAAAGCTGTTGGCCGCGCGTAAAAAGGAGCTCGGCTTCAACCAGCACGTATCCAATTCGCGCCGTTCGGAAAGCGCGGCCAAGCTGCTTGATATGCCCTACATGTGCATCCATACGCCCGCCGATATTATCAGCCAAGGTATGGTACAGGCGTTTTTGGATGAAAAATTCGCAGGAAAACCCGAAACCACCGTGCAGGAAATCGTGGACGCGCTGGGCGATATGCCCGAATACAAAAACGCCCACAGGAAACCCGTCATCCGCGCGGGCGGCAAGGAAAGCTACGCGGGTAAGATATATGTATTGATGGCCGGTTTGACCGGGCCGGGTGCCGCGATATTGAAGGAATACTTTGAAGCGGGTGTGGGTACGCTTGTACTCATGCACATCCCCGAAAAGGACGCGAAGGAAGTCGAGGAACAGGGCATCGGCAACGTGATCGTCGCGGGCCATATGTCCAGCGATTCCTTCGGGATGAATAAAATAGCAAAATTGTGGGCGGAAAAAGGCGTGGAAACGACCATGATGTCGGGGGTTATTTCCGATATTATTTAACCGCGCGTATATACCTGTCCAACCCCGCATTGTCCTTATATAACCGTATGCCGCTAAAACCGGCCTCTGCGGTTATTTTTTTTACTTCCGCGGGCCCGATTTCCATAAACAGCACCCCGCCGGGCTTTAGCAAGCGATATGCTTGCGGCAATAAACGGCGGTATAAATCCATCCCGTCAGCGCCGCCGTCCAAAGCGCGTCGCGGTTCGTAGTCGCGTACTTCCGTTTGCAACTCAGCCAATTCACCCGTAAGAATATACGGCGGGTTGGAAACGACGATGTCGAACGATTGCCCCGAATGCAACCCTTCCGCCAAGTCGGATCGGATAAAACGTATCCTGTCCCCCACCCCATGCAGCGCAGCGTTTTCATTGGCCAGCGAAAGCGCGTCGGGGCAAATATCAACCGCGGTGACTTGCGCGTCGGTCAGCACGGCAAGCGTAACGGCGATGCACCCGCCGCCGGTACAAACATCCAATATACGCGAAAAGGGTTTGTTCACCGTTTCCTTTATGACCGCTTCCGTAAGGCATTCCGTTTCCGGCCTCGGTATTAACGCTCGCTTGTCCGTCTTAAACGCCAATCCGTAAAAATCCCATTCCCCGATTATATATTGAAGCGGTTCACCGTTCCTTCTCCGTTCCAAGGCATTTAAAAAAGCCCGATATTGGTCATCGGGCATGGATGGGTTGGCGTTTGTTAATATTTCCGCGCGGGTTTTACCCGTAATGTGCGTTAACAGCAAAAGCACTTCATGACGGGGAACGGTTTCATCCCAAAGCATCGAACCGGTTTATACCCCTTCCAAAAAGCGCAACCGATCTTCCAAGATGTCATCCTCGGGCGGCGTTTCGAATACTTGCGGGGGAGCGACCTCACCTACGTTATAGCGACCGGTTACCTGACTGCCTTCGTCCAATACGAGGTTGGGGGTATTAACGTCCCCCACCACGCGCGCCGTGGAAGCGAAGTGCAACTGGGTATCGCAATAGATGTTTCCGTTCACTTCACCCGCCACCAAAAAATAGTTGGCGCGCACGTCGCCAGTGATGCTGCCGTTTTCACCCAGCACCAACGAGCCTTCCAACACGATATCGCCTTTAAAATCACCGTCTATACGTACCGAATCCCTTCCCGTAAGCCGCGCCGCTTCAACGGTCACCCCCGCGCCGATAACGGTACTGGGCGAATCGATCTCAGAGGGTAGTGATTTTTTAAACAGCATAGGTGTACCTTCCTTTCATGCATCTATCCGTACGGTTTTTATTATCGCATATATTTCCCATAAAAGCTATTGCATGTCCCGTAATATTTCATTATTATTACGCGGCATGTAAATAAATGGAAATGAGGTGTCGCCAATGACGGGCATCGATATATACGAAAAAGTGCTTGTCGTATCGCCTGCGGTGGAAATCGACGCGCACAGCGCGGAACGTTTACGCTTCGCCGTGGACGCGGCCTTTGAAAAGTCGCCGTGTATCAATATGATCTTTGATTTCGCCAAGGTGGGGTTTATGGATTCATCGGGCATCGGTATGTTGATCGGCCGTTACAAGCAAACGGAAAAACGCGGCGGCGGTTTGGCTTTGGTGAATATGAATAATGAAATGACGCGCCTGTACACCATATCCGGCCTTGCGAAAATTATTAAGAACCTACCTTCATTAGATGAAGCGATCGCCGCGTTAAGGGGAGGTGCGCAATGAATCGCATCGTATTGGAAATCGACAGCCGCGCGTGTAACGTATCGTTGGCGCGGGTCGTTACCGCGTCATTCATCGCGCCGCTTGACCCGGATGTTACGGAGCTTTCCGATATAAAAACCGCCGTATCGGAAGCGGTGACCAACGCCATCATCCACGGCTACGGCGACAATGAAGCGAATACCGTGCGTATGACTTTGACGTTAAACGAACGGCTGCTGACCGTGGAGGTTACCGACAACGGTATCGGCATACCCGATATCGCCTGCGCCCGCGAACCGTTGTTTACGACCTTACCGGAATTGGAACGTTCGGGTTTGGGTTTTACCGTGATGGAATCGTTTATGGATACGGTTGACGTAATATCAAACCCCGGTGTCGGCACGACCGTAACCATGACCAAATTGATTAAGACGATAGAATCGAATGATGAACACGGATCCCCTCAGGATCCATCATTGGCGTAACGTATGGAGTTGGACGCAAGGAGAGCCCTCATCGCCCGCGCCCAGCAAGGTGACGATGAAGCCGTCGAACAATTAATCCGCGAAAACAGCGGCCTCATATGGTCCGTGGTTAAAAAATTTTCGAAGCGGGGATACGAATTGGATGACCTTTACCAAATCGGGGCGATCGGTTTGCTGAAATGCATCCGCAAATTCGACTTGGGTTTTGATGTTAAGTTTTCCACATACGCCATCCCCATGATTATCGGCGAGATTAAACGCTTCTTACGGGACGACGGTATCATTAAAGTTTCACGCCCCATGAAGGAACTGGCCACCAAAGCACGCTACGCACAGGAAGCCTTGACCGCAAAATTAAATCGCCAACCCACGCTAAGCGAACTGGCGGATGAAATAAAAGTCGAAACGGAGGAACTGGTCGTTGCGATGGAAGCGGGTATGGAAATCGAATCCCTGCACGCGACCATATATCAAGGAGACGGCAGCCCCATCTACCTCATCGATAAAGTAAGCCAAGACCATGACGGCGGTGAGCAAGCCGTTAATATTTTAGCCCTTAAGCAACTCATCGGGCGGTTAAAGCCCAAGGAACGGAAGGTCGTTATCCTGCGTTATTTTCAAGATAAGACGCAAATGGAGGTGGCGAGCGCCATCGGTGTGTCGCAGGTACAGGTATCCCGGATAGAAAAACGCGTATTGCAAACCCTGCGCGACGGATTAAGCGTGTAAAAAAATCTTGCGTAAATACACGCGTAATGGTTATAATAACACCATAGCCTGAAGTGCTCGATAACCTATTATTTTGAACCTACAGACGTAAAACGGGAGTCTTATTTATGCGTGAGGCACGCCGTGCCGTCTCGTAACGGAAGGCGGAAATCCCGCTGCGGACACCCACCTGGCCTTTTGGCTAGGTGTCAAAATATAGGACCGGCATTTTGGGTTTTTTATTACATAAAAATGAGCGTCAACCCCATCAGGTTGCGCAACGGAGGCTGTACTTATGCTCAATAGTTTAAAGGGTAAGCTGATTATCCCCCTTATCGGCGTACTTGTATTACTCATTGCCGTCATGTTCGTGTACGTTTCAAGTTTGGTAAGCAATATGGCGGAGGATTTGACGTTAAAACGCGTCCAAGGTGCGGCGCAGGCAGCCGAGGCACGCGTACGCGACATGGAGGCGCAATCCCGTGTGGTGGCGAACGCGGTGGCGGGCAGCTATGTTGTTTCGCATACGATACGGGCGTGGAACGATGCCGTGGATGAAAACGGCGAACCCATTGAGGCTTTGCGGGAAGCCGCACGTACGGAAATGCTCGTTTATTTGGGCAACCGTTTGGGCGAAACCGGAGCCAGCAGTTTTATCGTACGCGATGCGGAAGGGAGGACGATCCTCCGCAGCCATTCCGCGCTGTACAATGACATAGACGGTTCAACGGCGGCTTCGGAAGCCCTGCGGGGAAGGCAAACCACGTCATATTCCTCCACCGGTACGATGCCGCTGGGTCTTAACACAACCGTCCC
The DNA here is from genome assembly GCA_009779755.1 of Defluviitaleaceae bacterium. GTDB lineage: Bacteria > Bacillota > Clostridia > Lachnospirales > WQUN01 > WQRX01. The sequence goes on from WRDO01000006.1 coordinate 83,648, forward strand.
CGTATGGTACGAAGGAGATATCATCGGTACCCTGACACCCCTCTATTTCCTGCATACCGAAAATTTCATGCGTTATTTCGCGGACATATTTAATGCTGAGGTCTCTATCTTCAATAGTACGGAAAGTCTGGTCAGCACCCGGGGCCAAAGCGGCGTTGGCGTCGAGCTGAAGGCAAACATCGCGGATATCGTCATGAGCCACGCCAATAATGGGCGTTTGTATATGACGACCGAGCGTTTGTACGGCACCCTTTATTATACCGCTTATATACCCGTAATCGGCCTCGCCAACAACAATGCCCCCGTAGGTGCCATATCGGTGGCCTTTTCCAACGAATCCACCCAATATATGATGTTTAGGATCCACCGTGCCATCGTGGTGATCGGGGTCATCGGTTTCATTATGGCGGTAGGCGTTCTTTACTTGTTTATCGCGAGGGCGTTGAAGCCGCTCGGCACGTTAAAGAAGCAGGTACGTGAAATCGCCGACGGTAATATCAATATCAACATCGATCGGGCCAACCTCCCGAAGGACGAAATCGGCGACCTTTCAATGGACATCATCGGTCTGACGGAGGTAATCAGGAACGTTACGGACGACGTTGACCGCTTGATAACCGAATTAAACGTAAACGGTGAAATCGATTACAGGATAGACGGCAGCAACTACAGCGGCGCGTACAGGCAAATGATTGACGGGATGAATACCCTGATGGATAAGTACGTAAGCGAAATCCTTTCGATATTGGGCCTTATCGGCGATATCGGCGCGGGTAACTTTAACGTGGAAGTCCCCGTTATGCCGGGCAAGAAGGTATTGCTTAAGCAAAAATTTGATTCGTTCATCGATAATATCAAGGGCATTAATAATGACATCGCCACCCTCGCCCAAACCGCCGCCGCAGGTAATTTGGATGCCAAAGCGGACGCCGGCAAATACGCGGGTGACTGGGCCGTGCTTTTGGAACGGTTAAACGCCTTGGTTGGCTCTATTGCGGATAAGGCGTTTTGGTACGAATCGCTGCTGGATTCCATCCCCTTCCCCATATCCGTCACCGATAACAATATGTGCTGGACGTTCATCAACAAACCTACGGAGGACTTCCTGGGTAAAAAACGAAAGGACGTACTCGGTCAGCATTGCAGCAACTGGGGCGCGAAGATATGCAAAACGCAGGAATGCGGCATCGCTTGCTACAAGCGCGGCAAAGCGCAAACAAACTTTGAACAGGGCGCCATGCATTGCCAAGTGGACGTAGCCGCGTTAAAGGACCCGCAGGGCAAGGCGGTGGGCTACATCGAGGTTGTGCAGGACATTACCCAAATAAAGGCATCGGCGAAAAGATTAAGCGACCTCATGTCGGATATCCAAACCGTAAGCGAGCAGGTTTCCATCGGTTCAAGGCAGATTTCCAACAGTAGCCAGGACTTGGCAAAGGGTGCGCAAACGCAAGCCGCGCAAATCCAAAACCTTAACGCAAGCATCGATTCCATCAATGCGAAAACCAAAGCCGCCGCACAAAACGCCGCAAACGCCACGGCACTTTCCAAAAACGCCAAACAAAACGCCGTCATCGGCAATGGGGAAATGCAAATGATGTTGTCCGCCATGGAAGGCATCAAGTCGGCGTCGGACGGTATATCGAAGATCATAAAAACTATTGAGGAAATCGCCTTCCAAACCAACCTGCTCGCGCTCAACGCTTCCGTTGAGGCCGCCAGGGCGGGCGAACACGGACGCGGCTTCATGGTAGTGGCGGAAGAGGTTCGCAACCTTGCGGCGCGTTCGCAGGCCTCCGCAACCGAAACAAACGAATTGATATCCGAATCCGGCGCGAGGGTTGCGCACGGGACGGAAATCGCCGTCAAAACCGCCAGAACGCTCGAAACCATCGTCGCCGATTTCGATAAGGTATCAAATATTATTGCCGAAATCGCGGGGGCTTCTTCCGAGCAAGCCGACGCCATTATGCAAATATCAAGCGGCTTGGCGGATATCTCAAGCATCACGCAGCATAATTCCGCCGTCAGCGAGGAAGCCGCCGCCGCTTCGGTAGAGCTTTCCGCGCAAGCCGATACATTAACAAGGATGTTCGGATAACAAAATATCATTAAGGGCGTGCCGCATGAAACTCAAGAACAAAATCATCATCCCCGTACTGGCTATCCTTTTGGCCTCCACCGTTATACTGACGGTACTAAATTACAACATCGCCCGCAACACGGTCAACGATATGATGGACAACATCGTCGATTCGGGTATGCAAACGCTGATCAGCCAAACCGAACGCGCAATACGGACAGAGCGGGTGGTAACGGAGGAAATCAAGAATAAAAACCTCGTGCTGGCCCACTCCTTTGCGGAGATTATACGGGTAAACAATGAAAACGGCATGATTGCCTGGGACGAAACGAACATATCCTTTTTCAGCTACATCGCGGATTTGCTGGGCGTGATGGAAGTGAACGTGACGGACGGCGAAGGTACGATTATCGGCAGCAATTTCGATTACCACGGCTTTAACTACGGCACGGCAGATTCCACACGGCCTTATATGCGAATCCTCATAGACCCCTTGTACGTGATTTCCGAAGAACCGCGCCAAGACGCGCTTTCGGGCAACATGGCGCAATACACCGGCGTAGCGAGGCGGGACGGTCCCGGTTTTGTGCAAATCGGAATCGACGCGAACGCTATACGGGATTACCGCGATTTGCTGGATATACGAAACACCGCGGCGGCGTTGCATATCGGGCACAACGGTTATGCGTTGATTCTGCGCGACGGCGTGATTATCCATTGCCAATGGGAGCATCGGATCGGTACAAACGTAACCGGCGAGGATTGGTACGGCTTGATTTCAGCCGAAAAAACCAAGGCATGGATAACCTTGGACGGCAACCAATATTACGCGGGTTTCGCCGAGGTATATGATACCAAGCTGATTGCCATGTTCCCGCGGGATGAGTTCTACGGTTATCTTAACCCCGTACGCAACGCGGGCATTATCGGCTCCGTTATCAGCGTCGTGATCATGCTTGCGTTGGTTTATGTAATTTCCGCGCGTATCGTCAGCCCCATACGCGGGTTGTCGGGCAAATTAAGCACCGTCGCGGCGGGTGATTTGACCGTTTCCCTCGCGACAAACGAACGTGACGAGGTCGGCGACCTTTCGCGGGATATGGCGCGAGTGGTGGAAATATTCAATTCGCTGGCAACGGACGTCTCCCAATTTAACCGTGAGATCAACGTCAACGGCGATATCGAATACCGAATCGACACGGGTAAATACAACGGCGCGTACAAGGATATGGCGGAAGGTATTAATACCGTTGTGGCGAGTCTTATCGATGATATCAATGAGCTTTTACGCGGGTTGACGGAATTGGGTAACGGTAACGATGTCGAATTGAAGAAAATGCCGGGCAAAAAAATCGTTATCACCGAACGGTTTAAAAAATTAGATAATATTTTAAAGGATGTCGTTACGGAAATCGCGGCGATCACGAAAAACGCCTCCGAAGGCAACCTTAACATACAGGCGGATATCACGCGGTATACGGGGCGTTGGTCGAAACTGATGGGTGACCTTAACGCGCTGGTACGCGCCGTCGAGGAACCCCTTTCGGAAATCGAAGGGACGCTCCTTGAAATGTCGAAGGGTAACTTCGTGCAGATGTCGGGCGGTCACAAGGGTACGTTTGAATCGGTGGAAAAAGCCTTTAACCGCACGGAGAAGAGTACGCTTTCGTATGTTGACGAGATTTCGCGCGTGTTGGACACGATTTCCAAGGGTGACCTTACGGCGTCCATCAGTCAGGACTATGTGGGTAATTACGCGCCGATAAAACAAGCGTTAAATACGATTATCCAATCGTTGAATAAAACGATGTTGGAAATCAATCAAGTGGCGCGCCAAGTAAACGACGAAGCGAGGGAAATCACAAACAGCAGCGCAACCTTGGCGCAGGGCGCAAACGAGCAAGCCCGGTCCGTCGAAAAATTAAATTCGACGATTTTGTCCATCAAAGAAATAACGGCCCGAAACGCGGAAAACGCGAAACAGGCCGATACGCTTTCAATTAATTCCAAGCACCATGCCATCCAAGGCGACGAGGACATGAAGCAGATGTTGGTATCCATGGAAGGCATTAAAGAATCGTCGGATAAGGTAACGAATATTATTAAAGTTATTGAGGAAATCGCCTTCCAAACGAACCTGCTTGCGTTAAACGCCTCCGTTGAGGCGGCCCGCGCCGGCGAACACGGCAGGGGCTTTTCCGTGGTGGCGGACGAGGTACGTACGCTGGCGAGCCGAAGCCAAAAAGCGGCAAGCGAAACCGCCGAGCTGATTCAAGAGTCCATCGACAGGGTGAACAAGGGTTCTCAAATCGCGGTACAAACCGCCGAAACCTTGCAATTTATCGTCGGTGACGCGGACAAAATCGGGGGCATCATATCCAATATCACCACCGCTTCATCGCAGCAATTAGCCGCTATCAACGAAATCGCCTCGGTGCTTGCGAACATCACCCAAATCGCGCAAAATAACATAGACACATCGGAAAGCACCTCATCAGCCTTACATGAACTGACGAGCCAATCCGAAACGTTGCAAAACTTGATAAACGTCTTTAGGACGCGTTAAGGGTTTTGAGGTATTCCAAGCTGATGCGGGCCGTTTCCAGCGGGGGATGATCGGGGGATTGGTCATATTCCACGATGACCCACTTCGCGCCGATATCCCGCGCGGCTTGCAAAATAGACGGAACATCCTGACAACCGCTGCCTACGGGTTTAAACTGGAAGCCTCCCATGGCTTCCTTTTTGGTTTCGGCGTCCGCGCCGATAAGCTCGTACGGCGTACCGTCCACTTTTCCGCTGATGGTAAAATCCTTGATATGCACAAGCGGCGCGCGCCCGGCGTACTTGCGCAGGTATTCCGCGGGGTCGATACCTACGAGTTTGATCCAGCAGGTATCCATTTGGGTCTGGAGCAAATCCGCGGAAACCTCTTCATAAAGGATGTCCAAACCGTAGGCGTCCCCTACTTTGCGGAATTCAAAGTCGTGGTTGTGGTACAGGAGCGTTATGCCCATTTCCTTGGCGATTTTTCCCGCGTTTTCAATCAACGGGATGATTTGCTCAAAATCCTTGCCGCCGGGCGCGCGGTCCATGTCCAGCCACGGGATGGCAACGTATTCGCAGCCCACGGACTTGTATTCGGCGAAAGTTTTTTCGGGATTTTCCGTGATGGTGTCGATGGATACGTGCGCCGAAATACATTTGAGACCGTTTTCGTCAAGCGCGGTCTTTAACCCCGCCGAACCCAACGGACCGAAGCCCGCCAGCTCCACGCCGCAATAGCCGAGTTCCTTCACTTTTTTAAGCGTACCTACCGGGTCGGCGGCGAAATCGTCGCGTACTGAGTACAATTGCAATGCTACGGGTAATGACATGTTCATTCTCCTTTTTTTATATGGTTTTTCAGAATATATGGTATTTACAGAATATATAGTTTTTTACAAAATATATGGTTTTTACAAAATCATACTGACCTTCAAGCAATTTTCCTTTTCTTTTGAAGCGATGCGGAACGCTTCCTTCCAATCGGCGAAGGGGATTTCGTGGGTAACGATGCTTTGCAAATCGAGCGCGGGGTCGGCAAGCAACCGCATGGCGTCATCCATAAAACCCTCGTCGTTATTACAGCCCGCAATATTAAGTTCCTTGATGTGAACGCGCAGCAAATCGACGGGCGTTTTGCCGCCGAACGCGGAAAAAATAACAAGCGTGCCGCGCGATCGCAACACTTCCATGCATACATCCAAGGCTTCGGTGCTTGAAACGCACAAAATCGCGGTGTCAATCCCCTCCCCTTCGGTGAGACGCATGATTTTATCCGCGAGGTTGGATTCGCTGTTTACGTTAAGAGCCGCCGTTTTCGGGCTTACGTATTTCAATCGGCTGTCATAAAAGCCCGTATGGATGATTTGCTTCGGGTTCCTTAGCGCGCACAGCCTGTTTATCATGATGCCGAAGGGCCCATCCCCCGCAATCAACACGCGGCTCCCTTCGCTTACTTTGCCGCGTGCAGCCGCTTCCAAACAAACGCATACGGGTTCCATCAAACTGGCTACGGCGAAAGACATTTCCGGCGGTTTTATCCGCACGCAATCGGGACGCGTAACGAAATATTCGGCGAATACGCCCGGTTTGTTAAAGCACAAATGCCCCATATCATCGCATAAATGCGATAAGCCGCGCTTGCATGACGGGCAGGCGTAACACGGCATTACGGGGTGTACGGCTACTTCGTCGCCGACGTTTATATCCGTTACACCTTCACCGATTGCCGCAACCACGCCCGCGCCCTCATGCCCCATTACCATGGGCATATGCTCGGAAAATAAGCCCGTTTCCAAGTCGATGATATCGGAGGTGCATACCGTCGCGGCCTTCGTGCGTATTAAAATTCCCCCCTTACCGGGTGCGGGAATGGGGATTTCGCGTTGGTTGGCGATGCCGGGGGCTTCCAGGAGGATAGCTTTCATTAACGCGTTCATAGGATTTGCCCTATGCGAGGCATATCCTCGCTGCCGATATCATCGAAGAACACCGACTCGCGTACGTCCGTTTTTGAAAAGGCTTCCAATTTTTGCATGTCAATTTGCACACCAATCCCCGCGCTTTGCGGTACGTCAACTTTTCCGTTTATGATTTCCAACGGCTTCGTAAGGATATCCCCCTCTTGCAACATATAATGCGTATCGTTTGAAAATACGAAATTACAACTCGACGCGATTGCGTGCATCCCCGCGGCGGTCGCTACGCCCGTTTCCGCCCATGTACCCATCGTACACCACATACACGCGGCGTCAGCCATGGCGGCGATTTGCCGCGCGCGCATCAGCCCGCCCGCCTCGGAAACGTAGATAACGAATACGTCGCACGCTTCCTTTTTGATATGTGCCAGCGCGCGTTCCACGGTGGAGCATCCCTCATCGGCGGCAATGGGTACGTCAACGGCGCGGCGCACGGCAGCCATCGCATCTAAATCAAATTCGGGTACGGGCTGCTCAACGTATTGCAAATCAAACTTTTGCAAGGCTTTTATCCACTTAACAGCGGTGGGGACATTCCAGTTCATATTTGAATCCACGCGGATCTTCAGCGACGAACCAACCGCCGCGCGGATGGCTTCCAACGTTTCGATGTCTTGGTGCAGGTTGCGCCCGACTTTGAGCTTCACTTCCTTGTAACCCGCGTTTTTGTATGCGAGGGCTTTTTTCGCGTTTTCCTCGGGTTCGTCGATGAAGAGGTATCCCGCGTATTCGATTTGTTGCTTGCACGCGCCGCCCAGCAGGTTGTAAACCGGTGTGTTCAAATATTTACCTTTAATATCCAGGAGCGCTATTTCGATACCCGATATGGCGTACGTGCCGATTTGCGTCCAGTTGCGGGCGAATTCCTCCATGCGGCGCACGAGCAGCTCCGTTTTTAACGGATCGCGCCCGATAAGGAATTGTTTAAATTCATGCTCCACAACGGCCTCGATCGTGGGTATCGTCGGGCCCACACATTCGCCGATACCCGCGATGCCTTCATCAGTTTCGATTTGCAAGATAAGCGCGGGTGCGGAAAAACGCGTACCGCCCGACCACTTAACCGGATATTTGAGGGGAATACGTACGCGCGTTGCGGTAACGTTCGTTATTTTCAATATAGTTCACCCCTTTTTATATGAAATGGTTGATAAATTCTAAATTCTGATTAATAAGGCGTGTGTCGGAATCGTCGGGCAACCTGTATTCGCGGTATTTGATAAAAGATTCGACTTCGTAACCGCCACGGCATAATTGGCTTTGCGCGGGCAAATAAGAATTGCTGCCGTTGGTGCAAGCAAGCAATAAAGTATGTGCAAACGGGCTGTACGCCCGTAAACGCAAACCGATTTCCGCGCTTACCTCAAACGGGAACGGTACAAAAACAATCGGCCCGACGCGCAGAAGGGTTTGCTTCGCACGCCATACGTCGTTACCTTCCTTGGCGGGCAGGGACAGTTCCCCGCTTGTCATTTGCATTTCTTCATTATAAAAGGTTCGTATGCTTTTATACGCCCGTACCGCGTCAATGCCCGCAAGCCCGCCGACTTCCATCGCGTGTTGTAAATTACCGACGGAGTCACCGTTGGCCATACGCGGCGCGATATCGCCCTGCGCGCCGTTAAGGAAAAGCGTTACCGCGCCCGATTCGGCTTCCAAGCGGTCCGCCATCAAGCCCGCCCAGTCACGGGTGATTTCGTGGTTGTTGCCCGACGCGGTTAAGTGTGCGCCGATGTGTACGATATTGGCCAGCGGCTTGCCGTTTGCGTTAAACGTGATCACCGTCATGGTGGGGTCATATGTATCCCACGGGTTTTGTCCGAGGATGACCGTACCGTCGGGCAAGAGCTGCCTGCGGTTGATTCCTGCGAGTGACTGCGTTGTACCGATGCCGACCTTTACGGGATACGTGTCGGCGGCGGCTTTTTGCGCGGCTTCCACGTATTTGGGGATTAATATACTTTCGCAATAATCGGTGTCCAAATCGCCGAAGTGCAAATCCCGCGGGAAATACGTGGTACGCGGCGCGGAATGGGTATGCGTACAACTGATAATCACATTCCGCGCGGGTATGCCCGTGGCGGCTTCGATTTTACACGCGATTTCCTCCGCGATCGTTTCATGGATCAAGCAAACGGTCACGCTCAGGATAACCGCGGACACCGCCTCCGATCGGAACACGAGCGCCGTAACGGTCAAATTGTCGTTAACCGAAGTGCTTCGCGTGTGGTTGTTGTACCCGAATAAAAACCCGCCTACCTCCGGCGTGATGTCCTCCCGGGCGACGCCGACGGAAAAACCCATAAGATCAACCCCTATTCCAATTCCGCGTCGATTTTGTTCAACGCCTCCGCGAATTCATCGATATTCGTTTCCGTCATGTTTATGTTAAACAACAAACGCACCGTACGGTTTAATATACAAAGTGAACGCGGGCACATGTCCGCCGAATATTCTGCGTTACCTTCGTAGGCGGGGTCGGTCCACGGGTAGCCCAGGCGGTTCGCGCTGCGTTTTTCAAGGATGGGCGTCCAGTTGGAAAAGATGTGCAAGTCGCCGCCTTCGTACAGCTTCGCTTCATATAATTTATGGAGCGGTAAGCCTTCCCTTTCCGCCAACGCTAAAATCGGTTCGACCTTCGCATCGTCGTTCATAATTAAGTTAACGCAGAAACCGCAATCACCTTCGGGGTCGTCCACGTATTGCGGGGTGTAGTTAACGGGGGTGTTCAATTTTGAAAATAAACGTTTCTTTAAACCGCGGGTGTGTTTAAGCATCCCGTCCAGCTTGCTCAACTGCACGTTAAGCACCGCGGCGGCGATTTCGTTGCCGCGTATGCCGCAGCGCGAAAAAGGTTTGACATTATCATCAAAGGGATGCCCCTGCCCCACGTCGTTTAAACCGTTGTCGGATTGGTATACGCCGCGCTGGAAAGCGCGTTCGTTATTCGTAAAGAACACGCCGCCCTCGCCGCAGGTAATCACCTTAAAGAAATTCGTGCTCCACGCGAACGCGTCGGATTCCACGCCGCAATACTTCCCTTTATACGTAGCGCCGATGGCTTGGCAATTGTCCTCGATGAGGATCAGATTATGTTTTTTACATATGCCGCGGATGGCGTCGAGCCTTGCGGGTACGCCAACCATGTTAACCACGATGACGGCCCGTGTGTGCGGCGTAATTTTCTTTTCCAAGTCGATGGGGCACATGCCGAGGGATTCGTCAATTTCCGCGATGATGGGCACCGCCCCCACGTCCACCACGGCGGCGGGCGTAGCGATAAAAGTATAAGCGGGTACGATCACTTCGTCCCCCGGGCCGATTTCAAAGCCCGTCAAACAGCACGACAACGCTCCCGTACCCGACGCGAGGAACAACGCGTGCGCGGCACCCGTCTTATCGCGGAGGTTCCTTTCAAGCTGCTCGCAATTACTCGGCTTGCCGTCGTCGCGCACGCGGAAAAGGTTTTGCGGCTCACGCAGGAGCGATACAACCGCATTAATTTCCTCTTCGCCGATAGAAGACCAACCCATCGCACCTTCGGGAATGGGGGTTTTTATGGTTTTTGCACGCATCATTTGCCTCCGATCGGATATTTTGTATAAATTATAACAAAAGAAAATTAATTGTATAGATTCCCCCTCCCCCCGCCTTGTGCGATGTGATAAAATCAATATTACCGATTGCGAATAAGGATGTGTAATATGACAAGCGTTCTTCCATGGGAGCAAGCCCTCCCCGATTCCGATGTTTCCTTATGGTTCTTGGGCCAAGCCGGATATTATATGAAGTCCGGCGAACGTACGCTCTTCATCGACCCCTACTTAAGCGACAGCGCGGGCAGGCGTAACCCGCCTTCTTCCCGCTCGTATCCCGTCCCCGTTGACCCTGCCGAAATAAAAGCGGATATCTTCATCGTAACCCACGACCATATCGACCACCTCGACCCGGAAACCATCGAACCCTACCGCCATAAAGATACGACGATGTTCGTTTCCCCCCGACACGCCGCAAAAACGCTGGCACGTTTAGGCGTACCGCAATCAAACATCACCGTCATCGACCAAGGCGACGAAGCGGAGGTACTAGGCGTACGGATAAAAGGCGTATTCGCGCTCCCCACCGGGCCCGACTGCCTGGACACCTGCGGTTATCTCATTACCTTTGCTAACGGCAAGAGTGTATACCACACAGCCGATACTGCTTTCTGTCCATTGCTGCTTAAAACCGCGCCCCACGCGGACATCCTGCTTACCTGCATCAACGGAAAATGGGGCAACCTGCACATAGACGAAGCCATCGAATTGACGCTGGCCGTCAAGCCCAAATTCGTCATCCCCAACCACTACGACGTAATGCCCCTCAACGCGGAAAACCCCGAGAGCTTCCGTTATTTCTTATATAAACAAGAAACTACGGCGGAATGTGTGATATTAAATACGATGGAAGCATTTACGTTTTAGGATGTATTTTGTGAAGAGTGGAATTAACGCAGTTAGGATAATTTTAATATAATAGAGCCAATTCGTGATAAAATGACTCTACAGATTGAATGCTGAAACATGAATGGCACATTTATGTACCACAAAGAGTGTGGTACGTGTGTAAAACTTTTCCCAAACGGTGGTTAAATGGAGCAAAGTATAAATATTATGGTTAATAAAATAAAAAGTATATTGAATGACAATGAACCTTCCATTTTGCTATATGGCTCTGTTGTTCATGATGATTTCAAACTTGGCTGGAGTGACATAGATTTTATATGCTTAACGTCGAAGGCATTATATGACGAACAGGCGAATGAACTTGTTGATTTGCGACAAACGCTTTTGGAAAACCACCCTGAAAATTTGCATTTCAAGCTATTTGAGGGTGTTATTATGACGCTCGAAGCGTTTATTAATAATACCGATGATACTATTATATATTGGGGGACAAGTGGACGGCGCATTATTAAGAATTGGAGGATGTGTCCATTTGGAAAAATGGAATTGCTTGAAAACGGAAAATTATTGTGCGGCAGTGATTTTAGACACTTGATTTCCTATCCAACGAGGCAAGAAATCGTTACGGCAATAAAAGATCATTACAGAACTATAAGACAACACGGCAAATCGGGTAACGGCTGGTTTTTAGATATTGCGCGATGTCTTTATACAATTAAAACAAACAAAATAATTACGAAAACAAAAGCAGGCGAATGGGCATTACAGGAAAACATTTGCCCTGATATATCTATCATGGAAAAAATTATTAAAATACGAAAAAATCCACTTGAATTTAACAATGAAGAAACAAAACAATGGCAAAACACATTGGGTGAGCATATACAAAAATTTGCCGATATTCTGAAGGCAGAACTACGCTGTCATTAAACATCAGTAATGTTATTTCCACCCTTAACAGTATGCATTATAAGAGGTGTGCGTATGAAATATGTATATTCATTTTTAGCGGTGGTCATTTTATTAACGATTATATCCGCTTGCTCGCGTACGACGGGAAACGACGCGTCCCTTCCCCCGCAGGACTTCGACCCCCAACGTATCCGCGTGGAGGGCCCGTACTTCGTGACGGGCGAAACCGATGACCCGCAGCGTATTTGGATCAACGGCGTCAACACCCCGTGGCATAATTGGAACTCCTTCAGCGGGACCAACTTTAATTACGCCTGGTGGGACACGCACTTTGCCGCGCTGCGCGAACACGGCGTCAATGCCTCCCGCGTGTGGATCAACTGCACGAACAACTTCGGCCGCGGCAACCGCAACAACCAAGTGGCTGTCATGGACATCGACGAAAACGGCATCATCAGCGGCGTGTCGGAATGTCATTGGCGGCACCTGGACGACTTCTTCGCCATCGCCGAACGGCACGGTATTTACATCATGGCGACGCTCACTTCTTTCGACCATTTCCAATACAACGAATGGCATAATTCCGAACCCGAACGTTGGCGCAACATGATTCAATCGGAAGAAGGCATCCGTTCCTTTGTCGAGCATTACACCCTCCCCTTCGTGGAACGCTACCGCGACAATCCCTTCCTGTGGAGCATCGATCTGATGAACGAACCCGACTGGTTACACGAAAATGAAGGCGCGGGGCGTCTTCCGTGGAACGATATTTCACACTTCTTCGCGCGTAACGCCGCCGCCATCCGCCAAAACAGCGATATCCTCGTGACCGTCGGGATGGCGTTTTCGAAGTATCATTCCGACTTTACGGGCGAAGGGTATGATGGCAACATGGTTTCCGACCGTTTCTTGCAAAGCCTGTACGATAACCCCTACGCCACGCTGGATTTTTGGTCGCCGCATTATTATGATTGGGTGGGTCGGTGGTACGGGCATCCGTTCACGTCAAGCCCCTTCGGGCGGCGCAGGGACGGCGGTTGGGGCTTGTGTGACTCGCGCCCCGCGCTCATCGGCGAAACCACCGGCCACGGCACGGAAGGCTTTACGCTCATTGAGGACTACATGAACGCCTTCGCCAACGGTTGGCAAGGCGTAATGGCGTGGACGTCCAACGGCGTGGACGATCATGGGAATTTTAACGACGTGACGGTCGCCACGATGTATTTTTATACGCGGCATCCCTACTTGGTGCGCCCATAAATTACGGCGCTTGCATAACCACGCGGTTTTCATCGTCCATGAACATGCGTAAACGGTTCCCCTCCAGCCCCATCTTATCGAGGAATTCCCGCGGGATTTGCACGCGCCCTGCGCGGTCAAGCACCGCGAGTTCCACTTGCGTCCCGCCGCCGAAGCCCTCGATGTTTGCCAAGCGGTCGGCGTAGGACATAATGAATTCGCTGGAGGTCTTGCCGTCGCGGATGGCGACCACACGCTCCACGCTTTTGGAAATTTCGCGGTCGTGGGTGACGATGACGACGGTCGTACCCAACTCTTTGTTAACCGCGCGGAACATGTCCAGTATCATGTTGGTGGTGCGTGTGTCCACGCTGCCGGTAGGTTCGTCGGCTAAGAGGACGGCGGGATGGTTGGCAAGCGATAACGCGATCGCCACACGCTGCTGTTCGCCGCCGGAAAGCTGGCTCAGCTTATAAGTCGCACGGTGCCCCATATTAACGAGCTCGAGCAGGTCCTTTGCCCGGGCTTTCTTATTCTTTATGGGGTTGGCGGTATTAAATTGCATAGGCATCATCACGTTCTCTACGGCGGTTAGGTAGGGGATCAAGTTACGCGCGTTGTTTTGCCATACAAAGCCCACCGTCACGGTTTTGTATTCCACCAAATCCTTTTCCTTCATCTTAAACAGATCCTTACCGTCCACGGTCAGCTTACCCGCGCTGGGTTTGTCCAAACCGCCGATCATGTTGAGCAGGGTGGACTTACCGCTGCCCGAGTTGCCGATGATGGCCATAACCTCGCCGCGTTCGATCGTAAGGTCAAGCCCTTGCAACGCGAGGACTTCGATGTCCTTGGTTTTATATATCTTAACCAGGCTTTCCGCGACGATCACGTTATCCTTATGCATTGATAACCTCCCCATCGGCCAGCTCGTATACCTTGTCGGCTACGTCCATCAATCCGGGGTCGTGTGTGGTCATGACGATCGTTGCTCCTTCTTGGTCGATCAAATCCTTAAATATCTTCACCACTTGCAAGCCCGTATGGGTGTCCAATTCCGCAGTCGGTTCGTCGGCGAAGATTACTTTTGGTTTGTGTGCGATGGCACGGGCGATTGCCACGCGTTGCTGTTCGCCGCCGGAAAGCTCGGGAGGCAGGTGGTGCATACGCCCCGCAAGGCCCACGCGGTCCAAGCAGGTTTCCACGCGTTTCTTCCTGTCATTCACGGGGTAACCGCTGATGCGCAGGATAAATTCTACGTTTTCGTAAGCGGTCATCATGCTGACGAGGGCGACCGATTGGAAAACAAAACCCATTTGTGTACGGCGTATCCTGTCGCGTTTGGATTCCGACGATTGGGACAACGAAACGCCGTCAAAGAAAACGTTACCGGCGGTCGGGTAGTCCAGCGCACCCAAGATATTCATCAGCGTGGTTTTACCGCTGCCTGAGCGCCCCTTCAATATCGTGAGCTTGTTTTCGGCGACGGTCAAATCGATACCCTTTAATGCCCAAAAGGTTTCGAACCCTACGGGAAATCCGCGTTTGATACCGTCGGCTTTAATAATCAATTTTTTATCCATATCCCTACCCCAATTTGAACAACGTATCGAATTTGGTGAACAGCGCCAACGCGCCCCGTACCTTAAGACCACCGATCATAAATGCCTTTTGCGCGGTAAACTTCGAATTTAACACATCCAGCCACGTCGCCGAATCAGCGATGACGGTCACGTCCGGGGTTTCGGTCGTACCCTCGGTGTACGTGCATTCCTTGCTGCGGATGCTCAAATACCCCTCGAAGGCTTCCGCGCCCGTGACGTTGATTTGTATCACCGCCTGCGTGCCCGCCGATAATTGCGGCTGGAAATAATGCGGCAGGTTCTGCGTCAGTTGTCGTGCCGTTTTTTTGCGTGCCGGACGTGCCGGAAGGACTATTACGGGTTCCTCCTCCGCGAGGAGTTCCTCGATTTCGTCGTCGATTTCATCTTCGTTTACTTCATCGATTATCTCCCCGCCATCCTCTTCGGTATCGGTATATTTTTTCGCAAACAGACGGGAAAGCTCCTCGATTTCGCGTTCCTGCTGCTCGGTAAAAGCGTCGAGGCGTTTCGTTACTTTACCCGTCGGGGTGGCTTTGACGATGGGATCATCCGGCTTGCGTTTTTGGGAAGGCGCGACAACCAACGATTTGACATCAACCGCACCCTGCGCATAATCCTGCGGTACGATCCTTTTGCGGTTTTGCCTGAGCGCACGGTAGAAGTCCTCCATCTCCTTATCGATGAAGTCACGGGTAAAATTGCCTTCTTCCATGTCATCCAAGTGCGCGGCTTGCAGGCCGATGTGCGTCGTGTCATATCCCCCCAAATGTTGAACCACCCGCGAAAGGTACTGTAACGCTCCCCGTTCACCCCCCCCCTCCGAAACAACGATCAGCGCGCAATGCTTATCCTTAAACAAATCGGCATAAACGGGCAGCGCGAGGTATTCGATAAAGGTCTGCATGATCGCCGACGGTGCGAAAAAGGACGCCGAACAAGCCAATATAATGCCGTCCGCGTCCTTTATGGGATTGATCATACCGTCCAAGTTCGTGTCTCCCGTACCGTTGTAATACGGCGGCTGCGCTTCTCCGAGGTTTAGCTCCGAGGTTTGCACACCCAGCTCCGTAAAAACGCTCCGGGTGTAGGTCAGCAATTTCGCGAGCCCTTTGTCGAAATGGGGTGGGTTTCCGCTGATATACGCAATTTTCATATCATTACGCTCCCATGTAAATGTTTTAACGTTTTGGTATATAATGATTATACCAAAAAAATGAGGAAAATCGCTATGAAAAAAATAATTCTCACGGGTGGGGGTACGGCAGGGCATGTTACGCCCCACCTCGCACTGTTACCCGCGCTAAGGAACGAAGGCTTCGAAGTGTTTTATATCGGGAGCCGCACGGGTATCGAACGTGATTTGGCGCAAAAAGCGGGGCTTACATACTACCCCATCGCATCGGGCAAGCTGCGCCGTTACTTGGATATCAAAAATGTTACGGATATGTTCCGTGTGGTAAAGGGATTGGCCGAATCGCTGGGTATCCTGCGGCGCGTCAAACCCGACCTCGTTTTTTCAAAAGGCGGCTTCGTGACCGTACCCGTGCTTATGGCGGCGCGGATGCTCCGTATCCCTACCGTTACGCATGAATCGGACCTGACCCCCGGCTTAGCCAACCGACTCGCCGCACCCTTCGCAAAAAAAATATGCGTATCCTTCCCCGAAACGCTCGCCTATGTTTCCGATAAAAAAGGCGTGCTGACGGGATTGCCCATCCGCCCGGAATTACTGAACGGAAGCCGCATACAAGGGCTTAACAAATGCGGCTTTGATAAAAACGACTCCAGACCTGTATTGCTCGTTACGGGCGGTTCGCAGGGGGCGGCGGTGATCAACGCAAACGTACGGGAGGCGCTACCCCAAATGTTGCGACGCTACCGCGTAATCCATTTATGCGGAAAAGGAAACCTCAGCAACAAACCGTCAAACGGTTACATCGAATTCGAATATATACAGGACGACCTCGCGGACTTATACGCCGCCGCCGACATCGTCCTCTCCCGCGCCGGTGCGGGCACCCTCTTCGAATTGCTGGCAATGAAAAAACCCCATTTGCTCATCCCCCTTTCGAAGGGTGCCAGCCGGGGTGATCAAATCTTAAATGCCGAATCCTTCGCCAAACAAGGTTTCTCCGCCATATTACCCGAAGAAGAGATGACACCCGAACGGCTGCTTACGGAAACGGACGCGTTATACAAAAACCGCCAAACCTATATCCAATCCATGTCCGCACACGAAAGCGTTAACGGCATCGACCGCGTGATGGAAGTGATCATGCGATTTTGATCCAACATAAATAAAATCGGCCAAAACCTCAGTTGAATACGAAGCTATTAATCTTGGCTTACAGGTGTTGTTATAATAATATTTGACACAAATGGGTATGCTTTATATAATAAAAACGGCTCTTGCGTGAGAGGAGCCGGTTCGCGTCAACTATTTTTTAGTTATCAGAACCGTCCCTACTACGAATAGGGGCGGTTCTTCCTTTTCTTCGGTAAACTACGTATTTGGCAAGCGTTGTGACGATAACCTTGACGAATGCCTTTATCGTAATCTCGATTAAAGAAAGAGCCAAACTGCTCCACAAATTAACGAAGCAAATCTATTTGTCCTGTCAAAAAGTGGCGATTCGTGGGTTTGTTGACGGTATGATGTGATATATAATGCTCGAGCAGTCGTGGGACGGCTTGCTTCACGCCTTTTTCATTCCGCAAGCATTTTGGGATGAGAAGGAGGTGATAGCTATGGATACTTTTAACTTCGTGGATTTATACGGATTTTTACAAACCGCTCTTGGAATGATTTTGGCCTTCCTCGGCGGACGCCGTTCGATGAAACGTAACGAAAAGAGCCGCCCAATCTCGGACAAGAGTAGCGGCCCTAATACTGTTACAAAATAGGCTGTGAAGTTTGCCGGAAGCGGCTGTTCTTCTCTACAGGTCACGGTTGCCACCGTGACCTGTTTTTATTATATCTGTTTTGATAAAAAAATCAACATCATTTTCACATAAAAAAGGGTCCCCGATTGTAACTTCAACTGCCCCCCGGAAGGGGAGAAGAAGAAAAAGGTAGGCCCAAAGGGTGGAAACCTGTAAACTGTTGTTTGCGGACAAGCAGGAAACAGGGAGGCCAACCGATGAG
>WRDO01000007.1 GCA_009779755.1 Defluviitaleaceae bacterium
GTGCTTTTTGGATAGAGTTCCCTTTGCCGATGAATTTCAACACTTGTTCTCTGTATCTCGCATCATATGCCATACTGTTATTATATCACTTCATAAGCCCGTTGTCGATTTTATTTATTATAATCATACCAATATAGTTATCTATCCGTATATTACGAAAGCAAATCAAAACAAGAGGTGTATTATGAAAAGGATTCACGGTTTATTATTATTTATTTTGGCGGCTTCGGTATTGCTTACGGGCTGCGTCAGCGTCGGCGGGAATGTGAAAACCGTACGCGGTACGGGCAGTATGGTCACTCATACGATCGACGCCGCGGATTTTACGGCCATCGAAATGGACGGCGCGTATAATATGACCTTCCGCCAATCGGATGTATTTTCCGTCACGCTGGAAATTCAATCGAATCTGTACAGGCATGTGGAGATCGGCGTCGAACGCGGCGTACTGACGGTCGGTTCGGACAGGAATTTTTCCACCACGCCCGCCAACACCCCGCGCCTGATCATTTACGCGCCGGATTTAAACGGCCTTGACGTTTCGGGCGCGGTGAACGCGAACATTTCGCTGGATACGGACCGCTTGAACGTGGGCATCGCCGGAGCGGCGAAACTGACACTGGAAGGCAGCGCGAACCGGTTAAACATCGCCGCCGCGGGGGCAACAAGCGTCAGCGCGTTTGATTTTACGGCAAACGCCGTAACGGTTAATGTGGCGGGAGCGGGTAATGTGGACGTCTATGCATCGGAAACCTTGGATGTTACAATCAGCGGCGCAGGCCGTGTACGTTATGACGGCAATCCGGACTTAACCCGCAACGTAACGGGTGTGGGGGTCGTAACAAGGAGGTAGCCATGAATTTCTTTGACGTGATTAACGCCCGCTATTCGCATAAGGAAAATTTCCTGCCCGAGCCCGTACCCTTCGCAGACTTGGAAAAAATCGCCTTGGCGGGTATCGCCGCACCCAACGGTGCCAACCGTCAACTCGTAAGGCTGATCATTTTACCCGACCGAGCGGCACTCGATCCCCTGTGCGAAATCATCCGACACGGCGGCTTGCTTACCGCGCCCGCCGCCATCGCGATATTAACCACCGACGGCACACCGCCCGACGTACCCAACTTCGCGAAGGAGGACTACGCCGCCGCCGCGGAAAATATGCTGCTGGCAGCCGTGGCGCTGGGTTACGTGTCGCTTTGGCTGGATTATCCCTACATCGACGCAAGCAATCAAAAACGCGCCAAGGAAGCACTTGGCGCGCCTGATGCATATCGTTTGTGGGCGACCTTACCCATCGGTAAACCCGACGGGCCGGGTACGCGCCGCGAGAAGATGCCCGCGAGCGAGAGGATCTTTATCGGGCGTTACGGGTTGAGGTAATCGTCAACAAGCCGCTCCGCTTCACGGATTAATAACGCGAAGGCGAGCGCGTTTTCCTCCGCGAAATCAAATTCCAGCGGCTCGTAGTCTGTTCCCGTGGTATCGTTATCAAATTCAATAAATTCAAAGGGGTGGAGCGTCATATCGGTGATGCCCGCCCCTTCCTTATATACAAATATCACGATGGGGCCCGCAGGCATACCGAGCGGTCCGTCCGTGCGTTCCATGATTAATTCATTCTTAACCACGATAAAAGTAATTTCCATGGAATCCTGCGTGGTGTTTACCCAACCGTGAATGAACTCATCCTCCAGTTGATCGATTTGGAAATGCCCCTCGAAGTAAATCCTCGGCATTTCTTGGGCAATACCCCGTGTGTGGAATTCTATCCGACCGCCGAAGCCGTAAACGACAAACGCACCGAATTCCTCCAAAACAAACGGCGTATCGATTTGCAACGCCGGAGGTGCGGCCTCTATTTCGGCGCCTCCGCCGATTCGCGCTTGTTCGATTGGGATCCCCCCGGCATCGTTGTTGCCCCATAATTGGTTATCTTCCTGCGCGGCGGCGGCCGGCGGTGCATCCGGCGCGGGTGTCGCCATGGGTACGGATTCGGCCGCCATGGGTGCGGCGGCATCGCTAAACATCATTTGGTTACTTTCCCCGAACCGTTCCTCGGAGGGAAGCAGGAAATACATCCCCGCGATTACCGCGGCCAGTACGAACACCGCCGCCAAGGACGTCATACGATAGGACCAATGCCTGCCGTTTTGCGCGTTAAGCGTGGCGTTCTCGGATTCAAGCACCAAGTCATCCCCTACTTGGCCGATGTATTCCAATAATTTTTCAACGTCTATCTTCATACATACACCCCTTCCCCCTCAAGGTCGCCTTTTAATTTCTTCCTCGCGCGGAAGAGCATGGACTTTACCTTACCTTCGGTCATGCGGTATCGGCCCGCGATCGCTTCAATGGAATCGGCGTGCCAATACCGCCGCATGAATACCAGCCGCATTTCCTGGCTCATCCTGCGAAGGGACGCGTCTATCGTTTGCGTGATATGCCCCGCCTCCGTTTCCGCTTCGACGGTATTGACTCCGGGCAGGCAATCATTTAATTCCCCGTACAGTGCGGTCACGGTATCGCCCCCCCTTTTCGCGGCGTTGAGCCAGCGGTGCTTGTCGAGTGACAGGTTGCGCGTAATCTTACCCAAATACACGCGGAAGAGCGTCGGCCTTTTGGGCGGGATCGCCTCCCATGCGCGCAGGTATGTATCGTTCACGCATTCCAGCGAATCCTCGCGGTTATGCAATATACCGTTGGCGATCGCGCGGCAATACGCGCCGTATTTTTGCGCGGTTAACTGTATGGCCGATTCGTCGCGGGCAAAATAAAGGTCGAGAATCTTTTCGTCATCCATTGATGGGTTCCTCCCCTTCGTTTGTATTGACGGAGAAAATAACGCGCGGTTGCGCACCGGAAGGTTATCCGGTTATACCGCTCCCTTCATCCGCATATATATAGCATGTCTTACCAAGGACATACGGTAGGGGGCGTTTACCCATGCATGATAACATCGAATCCGGATTGACGCACGCCGAGGCGGCGGCTTCCGCCGGACTACACGGCACGAATTCGCTGACGCGTAAGGTTAGGATCGGCTTTGCGCGGAGGTACCTTTCCGGCTTTGGCGACCCGATTATTAAGATATTGATGGTGGCGTTGGGGATCAACCTGCTGCTGCTTTTCCGCGACGCCAATTGGTACGAATCGGTGGGTATCGCCATCGCGGTTTTGCTGGCGACGTTGATCTCGACTTTAAGCGAATACGGCAGCGAATCCGCTTTCGAAAAATTGCAGGAGGAAGCCGCGCAAATCAAATGCCGCGTTCGCCGCGGATATAGGATCCTGCACCTTCCCATCGCGGACATCGTGGTCGGCGACATTGTTTTGGTACAGGCGGGTGAACGTATCCCCGCGGACGGTACACTCATATTCGGGGAAATTTCGGTCGATCAATCGGCGTTAAACGGCGAAGCGCATGAAGCGGGGAAAATAGCGACGGGTTTCCCGCCGACTTCCGATTTCCTTTCCAAAAACGGCTTGTTCCGCGGCTCCGTCGTTTGCTCCGGCGAAGGGATTATGCGCGTGGACCGCGTGGGTGACGCGACGTTTTACGGCCAACTCGCGGGCGACATACAGGAATCCGCCGTGGAAAGCCCGCTCAAAACGCGCCTCACAAGGCTCGCCAAGATTATCAGCCGCTTCGGTTACGGTGCGGCGGTCGTCGTTTTTATCGCCAACCTCTTTAACGCCATCGTGTTGGGTAACCAATTCGACCCGCAGCTTATCGCGGTCTACCTTAATGATTACCCGCAACTCGCACGCGACGTAATGACGGCGTTGACGTTGGGTATCACGGTCATCGTCATGGCCGTACCCGAGGGGTTACCCATGATGATCACGGTCGTTTTGTCGGCCAACATGCGGCGTATGCTTAAGGATAACGTGCTGGTGCGCAAATTGGTGGGGATTGAAACGTCGGGCAGCTTGAACATCCTGTTTACGGACAAGACGGGGACGCTCACACGCGGGCAGCTCGGTGTTTCCGCGTTTACGACCGCTTTCGGCCATAAAATCGACGGGAATACCTTGCATAAATATGAAGCCTTACACAAACGCGTCGCCTTGAATTGTTTTTACAATAACGCCGCGTTAATCACCGCCAAAAAAATGCGCCCCACGGCCGTCGGCGGCAATTCGACCGACCGCGCCCTGCTGGAATACGTTATGCCCGATACGCACCGTTTACCCATGTGCGTACGCGGTTATACGAAACCCTTCGATTCGCACGGCAAATATATGGCGACCGAAATCACGGGGGAAGCCAAAACTGTTTTGATCAAGGGCGCGCCTGAGGTCCTTATACCCGCTTGCCGCCACGCGTATGACGGGCAAGGCAATCACGTTCCCTTTACGCGCCCCAATTCATTAAAGGGATCGCTGTACGAACAATCGGGCAAAGGCGTCCGCCTCCTTGCCTTATGCGAAGCCGCAACACCCGCCGACGCGCAAGCTCGCCGAAACCTCACGCTCGTAGGTGTCTTGGGCATACGGGACGAATTGCGCCCCGAAGCGAGCGCCGCCATAAGCGAGGTACGGCAAGCGGGGGTACAGGTCGTGATGGTGACGGGTGATAACCGCGAAACAGCCGTCAGCACCGCGTTGCGCTTGGGGTTGCTGGATACATCGGAGGGTTTGCCCCCGCATGTCCTCACCTCCGCGCAGCTTAACCGCTTCAGCGACGAGGAGGTAAAAACACTTCTCCCCCGCTTACGTGTGGTGGCCCGTGCCTTACCTGCGGACAAGGGGCGCCTCGTTCGCCTTGCGCAGGAAATGGGGCTTGTCGCGGGTATGACGGGTGACGGCGTCAACGACGCCCCCGCGTTAAAAAAAGCCGACGTCGGTTTTTCGATGGGCGACGGCACGGAAATCGCCAAGGAAGCGGGCGATATCGTAATCATGGACAATAATTTCGCTTCGATCGTACGGGCGGTTTTATACGGGCGTACGATTTTTAAGAGTATCCGCAAGTTCCTGATTTTCCAATTGACGATAAATTTGTGTGCCGTGGGTATTTCGGTCATCGGCCCGTTTTTGGGGGTGGATACGCCCGTTACGATCATACAGATGCTTTGGATCAATATGATTATGGACACCTTGGCAGGTTTGGCATACGCGGGTGAACCGCCACTCCCCGAATATATGCGCGAACCGCCCAAACGCCGCAACGTCCCCATCATCAACCGTTATATGTTCAGCCAAATCCTGACCACGGGATTCTTTATCACGGTGCTCGGCCTCATCTTCCTCACCCTCCCCTTCTTCCGCGAGTTCTTCCGCAATGACGGGCGGTATTTGCAAACGGCGTTCTTTGGGCTGTTTATCTTTACGGGGGTATTTAACTCGCTTAACGCCCGTACGACGCGGTTGAACCTGTTTTCGTATATAAACAAAAATAAATTATTTATAATCATTATGCTCGCGGTTACGGCGATGCAGGTTTTACTCATTTACCACGGTGGCACGGTATTCCGCACCACGGGCTTAAACCTGCGTGAATTTGCGCTGGTGCTGGGCTTGGCTTCGACGGTCATCGTCTGTGATGTGGGGCGCAAATTATTTTTACGCGCAAACAACCGAAAAGGATTTATTTAATGTACGCCCATAGTATGGTACAATCCGTTTTAAAAACGGAAAAGGGGCGGAATATGAAAAAGGAAATCAACGTCGGCCTGCTGGGTTATAAATTTATGGGGAAGGCGCACGCCAACGGGTATGCGCGTATCCCCTTATTTTTTTCGCCCGATTATAAAATCAATTTGAAAACCGTTTGCGGACGGAGCGAAAAAGACGTGGCTGAAGCCGCGCGGGCTTTAGGCTTCGAAGGTTACGAAACCGATTGGCAAAAACTCGTAAGCCGCGAGGATATCGACGTTATTGATATCACCGCGCCCTCAAACTTCCATTATCCCGTCGCGATAAAAGCGGCGGAGAATAAAAAGCATATCTTTTGTGAAAAACCGTTGGCGCTCACCACGCAAATGGCGCAGGAAATGCTCGACGCCGCAAACGATAACGGCATAAAACACCAAATCGGGTTTAATTACCGCTTCGCCCCGGCGGTGCTTTTGGCGAAGAAATTGATCGAAGAGGGCAAATTGGGGCAAATCTACCATTTCCGCGGCGCCTATCTGCAGGATTGGATCGTGGACCCCGCTTTCCCGCTGGTATGGCGGATGGATAAAAACGTAGCCGGTTCGGGTTCGCACGGCGACTTGGGCGCACACGTCATCGACCTCGCGCGTTTCCTCGTGGGGGAAGTATCCAACGTCATCGGCATGGGTAAAACCTTCATTAAAGAACGCCCCATCGTGGAGCACATGACGGGCCTTTCTGCGACCGCACGCGAAGGCGCACAAATGGGTGAAGTCACTGTGGACGACGCGACGCTTTTCCTCGCCCAATTCCAAAACGGCGCGCTGGGTTCCTTCGAGGCCACACGCTTCGCCTACGGCCACGACAACGACCTCCATTTCGAAATCAACGGAAGCAAAGGCAGCGTGCGCTTCCACTTGGAACGCATCAACGAGCTGGAATATTTTAATGCCGAGGACGAAGCGGGGCTGCGCGGTTTCCGTACGATCCAAGTCACCCACCCCATGCACCCCTACATGGATAAATGGTGGCCGCCCGGGCATGTCATCGGCTACGAGCATACCTTCGTACACGAGTTGTATGAGTTTTTGGAGTCGATCGATAAAAATAAAAAAACAAGCCCCGACTTTTACGACGGGTTGATGTGTTGCAAAGTGCTGGACGCGGTGGAGGAAAGTGTACGGAAGAGGGAATGGATAGAAATTTAACTTGTCCCCACCGGGGATAAGTTACAAGGGATTGTCTTATTTGTATTACCCCGGGCGGCAGGGCGGGCGGAAGTTCCAACGCCGCGCTGAACGCAATCGGACGATGAACGGCTCCGTGTGCGAAGTGGTTGCGTCGGTTGGCAAGCACCCGACGCCAACCACATAACGCGCCCGTTCGCCGTTAATCGTCCGATTGCGTAGGCGCTGCTTATGGAACATCCCCCCGCCCTGCCGCCCTGCTTGACGGGAAACTATTCTGTTATTATTTATGCTTAAATTAAACACAATAGCAGGCTATTTATAAAGAGAGAATATTTCCAACCCTTAACCCCTATCCATAAAAACGGGAGTTTATTACCGCTCCACCTTTATGGCACTCCCCTGCCTACATAACAATCAATTTAACATCTACATTCCGCTGTGTATTTTCGAGAATGAGCGAAGTCAACGTTTTATGCTCGTTCCGGCTTCGCCGAGACAAAGTAAAAGGCGGCTCAAGTAAAACATGAACTGTGAAAATTACATTCTTTTTTTGTATAAGGTTAACGCAAATAATAAAATAATAAAGTCTTTTATTAACTCTAAAGATTTTTATTTATTGCAATAAAACACCACTCAATTCACATTATAATAATGAAAGGTCTTTCAAATTGGTTGGGGGGGGGTGAAAGCATTGGACGGGGAGCTGCGAAGCTCACTTGTAAAACTGCTTCGATATAAATTCGCGAAATATCCGAATGTGGTTTCATTAACGGAAGATATTGTGCATGACGCATACCTTAATTTAAAGAACGGTAAACATTACGCACCTGACAAAGTGAATTACGGCTACTTGTCCGTGGTATGCGTCCGAATGGCTTATCGGAAGTTCATGGAACAATCGGTAAATTTAAATCAGGTTTATTTAGATGCCGAAGGAACATCGTTGCTTGATGAAACCGATATAATAGAAGAAATTTTACAGGCTGAGGACACATATGCCGTGTTGGAATCGCTTAAAGTATTGCGTGATATTGAACGGGTTGTAATTACCCAACGGTATTACGGGGATTTTTCCTTTGCCGAAATAGCAAAAGCAAATGGACTAAAACTGAACACCGTATTATCCCATCACCGAAGAGCGCTCGGTAAATTGCGCCCGCAACTCACAAAATTGCTTGATTTTAGAAAGGACGAGAGTTATGAATAAAACATTGTGGAAAATGCAAATCTACGGAGAAAGATTATGGACTTTAGCGCGCAGCATTGCACACCAAGCGGCTGTTTTATCACTGGATGGCAAGGGTTTGGCGGTTGTAGCGGATGAAACACGATCTCTGGCGGAAAAGATGTATGAAGTGACCGAACGAGCTTTATTCGAGGATGAAAACACTCAAACGGGTGCCGTGCGGGATGCCGCTGTCATGCTCAATTTGCTGGCACTTAACACCGCGATTGAGGCATACAGGCTTGGAGAACGGGGTAAAGCAACGGCGGTTTGTGCCGATGACATCCGTAATTTAGCTTATCAAGTAACGCTGTTGCTTGATGGCAATAATGCAAACGAGCGATATTTATACCCTGTTCTCATGCCAAATAACCGTATGACATCAGTTGAAAAAAATCAAGGCTTTATCGTGTTAAATATCGCCGGTGTCACGGTTATAGAACCGCTTCTCAATGTAAAAGAAGTTTGTATGCACATGGAATGTTCAACCAGCCATCTAAAACTTAGGGGTATGGAAATTCCCCTTGTTAATGGCTTTAGGATGCTTGGTAAAACACAAGCGGAACCGGTTTATGCCATCTTGCAAACACCTTGGGCTGAACAAAACAAGACATATGCGGTTTCTGCCGATGTTATGGGTATTATCCAAATCCCCATTGGTATCCCCACTGCTGTACCCAACGGTACACCATTAGCTAAATATATCCGAGAATATTGGGAAAGCGAAAATGATGTGCCGTTCCTCTTCATGGACTGGACTAAAATGGTGTAATAATCCGGTTGTGATTTTCGTTGATTTATAAGTCATAAAGTAGGATGCAAATACATTCTTACGGTGGATATTGCGAAGCGCATAACACACCGAACACCAGTGGGGCGGGGGCGGGCGGATGTTCCATAAGCCGCGCCTACGCGCCCGTTCGCCGTTCATCGCCCGATTGCGTTCAGCGCGGCGTTGGAACTTCCGCTCGCTCCCGCCCCACGGAACACGGAACAATGGTAGGTAAAACAACCCCTTTTTGCTTGATCAAGTAAGCATTAATCGCTTCCAAGTAATGCACGGGGAAACCGTTTTTGTTATGTACGATCAGGCTTTTGTCAAAATCCGTATAGGGGATCGATTTTCGGTCCCCTTTTCTTTCTTTTTCTTTCGCCGCGGCAATCGTTTCGCTCGGTAATAAAAACATCTCCCCCTTCGTATGGAAATGCACCAATAAAAAAGCCGCGCCGCCCTGCTTACGGAAGTCCTCCATAAATTCGATTTGATGGTCGTGGATGTTACGCAGGGGTAGGTTTAATTGCCGCGTCTCCTTGGCGTCGAAGCAAATGGGCAAACCTTGCGCCGCACCGATGAAATCGACCGTGCTCTTTTTATCAAAATACGCGGCGGTTATCGTATGCGCCTTGTTATCCACCGCTACGGGCGTGATGGGTGTGGGAATTTTTTGGATCAACGCCAATCCCTTTTGCCGATACAATTGGTTGGTCATTTCAATCAATTCCTCAAACAGACTGCCGCGCAAACCGCGTGTTGCCCACGCCATACAAACCACTCCCTACATTCGCAAATATTACGGTATATGTGATAGAATGCGAAAATCATCACGTTTCGGAGGGATCACAATGCTGTCACTCGCAATCGATACAACAGCCGTCAAGGAATTTATGAACCGATTATTACGTGAGGATGGCTTCGATTTTTTTGCCGTGCGAAACGTCGAGTTAACGCTCGCCACGTTTATCTCCGTTTCCGGCAAGTTGGAAAACGAAAACGGTGACGAAAACAAATCAATCCGCTATACAACATGGGGCGATATACGCTCCCTTGTATACGATTTGATTAAACGCGGCACGAAACCGAAATTGATCAAAATTATTTTTTCCCACCCCGCACCCGTTGAAGTACATACCAACGCCGCCGCCTTATTCGTTAACCTGACGTATGAGGGGGATCGCGTTTCATTCACCACGGCCACCGCCCAGCGTGAATTCGCGCTGGATAAAACGCTCGACGCCGCATGGGACGATTGGATGCGTAAATGCTTCGTTAAGTTAAACGTTAACGTAACGGATAATTTGGAAGCAAATTAACGGGGTTGGTTTCGACGCGGCAAGCTATACGCTCGGCAACCACACCCGCATTTCGTTAAGCCCCCGATTACCCCATGTATAGTAGGGGGTAAGGGTAATCGTATACGGTTCATATAACGGCGCATCGAAGGAATATAGTGCGCCGTTATTTTTTACCCTATATCCGTCCGCCGTTATTTTATTATCATCAATTAGTGCTGCATTCCTTTTTTTATCAATAAATAAATTCAACACCTCGCCGTCGTTATCCGCACCCTCCGCGCAATAAATAAAAGGCCCGCGTGAAAAGGCCGTTTTTCCGTTGTTGGCGTATACTTTCGGATTGGCATAAATGCGATGGATTCCCATATCCAAGTTAACGGTCAGCACATCACCGTTTTTATAGGGCTTTTTTATATATACATAACCGTTTATATTGTTTATTTTAATTGCTTCACCGTTAAAGCGGATTTCCGTATTTTTGCTCCATGCGGGTAAGCGTACCGCCAAGGTTATGTCCATCGCTTCCCCGTCGGGTTTAAAGGTATACCTTATTTCCCCGCCGTTCGGATAATCGGTTTCGACCGTAACCTTACCGCCGTGGGTACCCGATATATCCAGCTCACCCCCGATAAATAAATGTGAATGGATAACGCCGTTTTCCGCGCTCCACGCGTAGTCATTAAGGGATGCCAGCAATCGCGCCACGTTGGGCGGGCAGCAAGCGCAGGTAAACCACGTCGGGCGTTCGGGCAGGGTATGGCGATGGGTCTTTACCGCGCCGGAAATACCGGGTACAACCTCCAACGGGTTTACATAGAAAAACCGCGTTCCGTCCGATTGCATCCCGGCGAGCACACAATTATACAAAGCCCGTTCCATCACATCCGCGTATTCGCCGCGTTTTTCCAATGCCAGCATCTTACGCGCGAAAAAGATCAAGCCGATGGACGCGCAGGTCTCGGCATAGGCGGTATCGTTGGGCAAGTGGTAATCCGCGGTAAACGCTTCACCTTCATACGCGGAACCGATCGCGCCCGTCACGTACATCCTTTTTTGCGTGATATTTTTCCAAAGGATTTCGCAGGCGTTTTTTAGCGCTTCGTCGCCCGTTACGCGTGCATAATCCGCCATGGCCGTATATAAATAAACCGCCCGCACCGAATGGCCCGTCGCTTCGGTTAATTCCCGTACGGGTTTGTTGTTTTGCGCGTAGTCCGGCTCATGGATATGCGCGCCCCACACATACCAACCGCTCCTTTTATATTCCTCACCGTAAAAATGGGGGTTGACGCCGCGTACATTGATAAAATGCCCCGCAAGCTCCAAATATTTTTTATTACCCGTATAATCGTACATACGCATGAACGCGAGCTCGATCTCCGGGTGGCCGGGGTACCCCTCCGTACCATCGGTAATAAACCGTTCGTAGATATGGTCCGCCATATTTTCCATTATTTTAATCAACTTATCTTTACCCGTAACCTTCGCGTAAGCGACGGCGGCTTCCATCATATGCCCGGCGCAATACATCTCATGCGCCTCACACAAATTCGTCCATCGTTTTTCCATACCCTTCAGCGTAAAATAGGTATTCAAATACCCGTCCGGGTGCTGCGCCCTCCCGATAAGATCAATCAAAACATCGCACCGTTTTTCAAGCTCTGCATCCTTCGTCAGCCCCAAAGAATATGCGGCGGCTTCCAGCCATTTCGCCGCGTCCGAATCTTGGAATATCATCCCGTAAAATTCACCGTTTGTTTTTCCCGTTTCGATCAATTCCGCCGCGTATTTGAAATTGTTGATTACGTGGCTTTTTTCGATGTTCGGGATTTCATCGTTTAATATTTTTTCCTGATAGGGGATAACCACGTTTTGTACGAGTTTTTGATAAGGCGAAATAAATCTATCTATAATTTTGAAATTCATTTTGTACCTGCTTTCTATGATGTTATATGCCGCAGCATCCGTGCTTGCAATACATAAAACAGATCAGGGCTTACGTCCGTGGGGGTCGCGATGGTTAGGATTTGATCGTACATCGTTACGTCCAGCCGCGTGTTATATAACGAAGCCAACGTAAACTGCTCGACGGTTTCGCCCCAAATTTCATCGTTTTCGTGGTTAACGGTTTTAAAGGGGAATACCGTCGGGGCTACATAAAACGAAAATATTTCCCAATCGAAATCACCGTACAGGGTATTAAACGTGATCGTCGGGTTTTCCAAGAAGAATTCGTAATTTAAATAAGCCCGGAAGGATTCCCATACGGGGCTCATGGTAGGCGCGGTTAAAACAACCACCATGTTATGCGCTTCACCGATCAGCAAGTCAACTTCGGAATGCAGGAGCGATACGTCGTTCGGCGTTAACGAATACGTGGTATTTCCTTTGCTGTCCATCATCATCCCGTCGAGCCGCCATGCGAGGGTATCTTCATCGTTTTGTAAAACCAAAATATCAATATCGGCGAAAACCAAGCGCCCTACGATATCATGATTGTTATTCTCCTCCCACAATGCGACAAATTCCGGCAGGGGGTCCATTTCCGGGCGCGTGGGTGCCAGAGGAGGGTCCTCGTCGTGTTTATCATTAGGGGATATCGGCGGCATATCATCGCTTGGGTTATTTAATGGGGGTGGGTTGGGCGTATTAAAAGTCTGCATTGCGGGCACGTAATATTCCCCGGGGTCATAATAAGCGGTATACCAGTAAACAATCCCCGTAACCAACGACGCGGTGATTAAAAACGTCAACGAAATCGCCGTAAACAAGGGTATTTTAATTGCTTCGATATTCGGTGATAATTCGCCCGATAATTCATTCGAAATTACGTTTGCGTTATCACTTTTTTCATGTGTAACATAAATAATACTTTGCCCTTCCGATTTTGCGGGTTGACCGCTCTTTATTTCATACCAATTTCCCATACCCACACCCTCTCACGCTTACCGCGCGGAATAAATCTGCTCAACCAATTCCGGCATGGCGGTCGCGGGGATATAATTAATAAAAATTAAATCCGTATTTTCATGCGCCGAAATAATTTCCAAAACGCTCCCGTCAAATTGTCTGGGATCGATGACCACGATCGTTTCGTAATGGGGGGCCATCCACGGGATAATGGCGTTTGCAAAGGAATCCTTGACCGTCACAAGCGTTTTGCCGTTTTTATTGGATGTCGTAAACATATAAATATCACGGTCACCGCCCAAAAATATCCGATAACACAGCGCGGACAAATCCTCCGGTATGACAAACATGTCTATCGAAAACGCGGTGCCGTCGTTAAGCGTATAAAAATGAATCGTATCAGGATTTTCCAAAATCGTACGATTCCTCGTACCTACGGCAAGTGACCCGATAAATCCGGAAATCGTATTTTCGATATAATGTTCGATGGTTATCGGCGTAAAACCCGCCGCTTTTGCGAAAGCCAAGTACGCGTAATACGCACCCAACATCGTCCAGTGGTGATCGGTGCGGAAAAAGAGGTATTCATCCGAATGCGCCTGCATCATCCCGTGCGCATCCACGGGGATAATCGAATCATCCAACAAACGGTTGATAAAATCGATCGTCGCGCGTTGCGATGAATTTACCGCCGCGTAACGCGGACCCATAAATTCAACCTTTACGGGAGCGATTAATGAAAATATTCTAGTGTTATTCGAATTGTGCAGATATTGCGCATATGTATTTAAAACCTCCGCATACCGCGCGGCGGTTATCGGGTTCTCTATATAACGCAAATAAAATACCGCGTCGGGGTGGAACCGTATATCCACACCGAAGGGTTCGTTCGGGTTTACGTTGCCGCCGGTAAATAACTGCACGGGGTTCGGTTCGGCACCGTTTCCTTCGTTTGGGGTGACGGGCGGCAATTCCAATTCCCGCGGCAATTGTGCGGGGATTAATCCCTCGCCCAAATCCGCTACATCGAATACCACAGCCATCGCACCCCCGTGCCGGTGGACTCCGTAAGCGTATTCGACAATTTGCGCGAAGGTCAGCCACGAGGTACGCAGCGTCGTATTATCCAATAAATACGACTCAAACCGCCGCGACAAATCCCCGCTGAAAAAGTTGCGCAACGATAATTCGGGAAAGGTTTCCATATTACGGTTTTCAAATTCGATGGCTCTGTCGTCCATCGGCAGGACATAAACAAACGCGAGCATCAACAACAACGCCGCTGCCGAAAAAATAACGTTTATTTTATCCTTCATACGAATACCCCCCTTCTGTTAATTAATAAAACCGTTAAAACCTGAAATAAATAAACGGCGTAAACGTCTGCCCGATCATCAGCATAAAACTGACGCAAACGACCCCAAAGTTAAAAATCGGTTCGGCGACGAGCAAACGCGACCTTATATAATGAAGTAATCGGATGGGTGCGCGGGTGCAAAAGATCGCCAAGATCGGCAATATCCATAAATTACCCAACAACAGTTCCACCGCGCGGTAATCCGAAAAATACCCGAAACCGAAAAAGCGCGCCGAAGCCGTAAGCAAACGCGATAAATCGGTAAAGTAAAATATGACCCAGCCGTATAATACGATTAACAGGCAATAAGCATGGCTCACGAACGTCGGTAATTTTGCCAACAAACCCCGTATCAAATATTTTTCGACCAACAAAACGATACCGAAGTACATCCCCCATATCACGAAGTTCATGGACGCGCCGTGCCACAAGCCCGTCGCCGCCCACACGAACATGATGTTAAACACGGCACGCTTTCGGTTGCCGCCCAGCGGTATGTAAAGGTAATCCCGAAAGAACCGCCCCAGCGAAATATGCCACCGCCGCCAAAAATCGGTAATAGACTTGGATATGTAGGGATAATCGAAATTTTCCAAAAAATTAAATCCGATGATCTTACCCATACCGATCGCCATATCGGAATACGCGGAAAAATCGAAATAGATCTGGAACATAAACATAACCGAACCCAACCATACCCCCAACGTGGAAGGATAAGGCGAATTTAATAATTCCGCCGCCACCGCACCCGCATGGTTGGCGAATATGATCTTCTTCCCCAGCCCCATCACGAAGCGGGAAATACCTTGGCTGACGAGCGGCCAACTGTGCTCGCGCTTCGTCAACGCGTGCGCCACGTCCGAATAGCGTACGATAGGCCCCGCGACCAATTGCGGGAACATACATACAAAAGTCAGGAACGCGACGGGATTACGCTGCGCCTTCACCTTACCGCGGTAAAGGTCAATCGAATACGACATCGTTTGGAAGGTATAAAAAGAAATTCCGATGGGTAAACCCGGCGCGAACGAAACCGACAGCCCGAACAATCCGAGCAGAAATTCGGTGTACTTAAAAATGACCAATAACCCCAAGCTGCAGCACAACGATAAAACGAGCAATCCTTTTGCTTGCCATTTGCCGTGGTACCGTTCCATAAACAAGCCGATCAAACAGTCGGTTGAAGCGGAAAAAATAATCAGCACAACCCATGCCGGCTCGCCCGCGGCATAAAAGAACAGCGAAAATATCAACAGTACGAAATTACGCGCGTTAAGGAATCGCTTGGGTACGGAAAAATAAGCGATCAAAAAAACGGGGAGGAAAAACACGAGGAAGGTCAAGCTGGAAAATACCATGCGCTAACCCCTGACCGGCGGTTCCGAATAAACCGTTTCGGTATAGAACTCACCGACGATATTGGCGGCGGTCGCCATCGAGATACTGGGTTGATGGTCGAAGTGCCACCATTCCGACGCCAACGGGTTAAACCCCGCCGATGCGAAATAGTGTTGCATCCGCACGATACCCGCGGTAACCGCCGCACCCGTCAAATCCACGTTACCGCCCAATATCTGCGCCGCCATGATGCCGATCGGCCTGCTGACGATGGCCGAAGCGGGGCTGAGCTCGTGCATCCGCGTACCCGTAGCGATCAACGTGTAATCCGTAATACGGTAGAATGAGTATTCGCCCGTTTGCAGGATTTCCGTTTCGTTAACGCGGGCGAGTGAGGTATCCACCGCGGCGGCGCGTTGGTGGTTGGATACCCCCGTGGAAATAAACCACGACAGTGTCCAGGGCGAATCGGTGATGGCGGCGTTGGCGAGCGGGTTATTCCGCATCAATATGTTCATGGCATCCACGACGTCCCTCTGCGTGGAGCGCGGGCGGTATACTTCATAAATAACCAACGTAAATCCCCTGTCCAAGGCAATTTGTTGGGTGGTATGCAACGCACGCGCCATAGGGTACATACTCGGTACGATATATTCCTCGCGCCCCAGCCGTTCGTTAAAGGAACGCGCCGAATACAATTGCATGTTCGTTATCCCCTCCAAAGCAAAACCGCTGGAACGGAACAGCGACTGCCCCGCATTGGAAATCGAATAGATAACGGAAGGCAAGACATCCGGCAAATTGATCCAGCATCTTCTGTGATCCACCCAACCGACGGTTTCCCCATCGGATAAGCGCACGCGCCACCAATCGCCGCTCTCTTCCAAAATCGTAAACGCCTGCCCCGCGGAAAGGCTCCCGACTTGCGTCCCGTCGCTGCCCGGCGCGTCACGCAACGCCGTATTGACCGCCACCCATCCCGTGGCACCCATGACGGGAAGCTCCAAACGCCCTCCCCCATCGAAGTAGAAAACCATATCCTCGCCCCTTATCGGCGGTACAAAAGGGACAGCATCTTCATAAGGGTCAAAATCAATGATGGGGTCTATCGTCGGCGAGGGGATTTCCCCGTTATATCCGTTATCCTGCGTCCTGCTCCCCGGTTGGGGAAAGTCAAGGTTACCGATAAATATCAAAAACGCGGCGATGGCGACCATCATCGATACCATGATGATGATGATCTTCACCCCGTCGATACCCGCTTTTTTCCTGCCTTTGGATATGCGGTTCACTTTTTTAAGTATCGCCCGATTCTCCTCGCGGTCGCGGTCGGGCCTCCTGTGCCTGTCCATTACGTATTACCCCCGGAAAAAAGGATTACGCCCGTATCCATATCCCACGACACGGTCGTACCCGTAGCGTAGGCGATAAATTCCTTGGTGACGAAAATCCGCCCGTCGATGGTTTGCGCGGGGGTATCCATCGTATAGACGCGCCCGTTTACGATCGTCAGGTTCCTGCCCACAAAAAACGTGATAGCCGCCCCCGACCCGTCGGACAATTGCACCAATCCGTGGTTCCTGTGCCATTCCACCGTATACCCCAACCGTTCGAAGACCGCGCGTAAGGGGAGGAGTATCGTCCCCTGCCGCACCAAGGGCGTGCCGTCGAGCGGGAACAGGCTGCCGTTCCAAAAGATACGCACCCGTTCGGCGCGTTCGGTTTCGCGCCGTATTATCTCGTCAAAGCCGTATTGCAACAGGGTACGCGCATCCTCGTGGCGTGCGGTATTGTTCGGCGCGTTCATCACGACGGCGATTATACGCCGCCCGTCACGTTCGGCCGTAACGGAATGGTTCCACCCCGCTTGGCGCAGCGTCCCTGTCTTAAAGCCGTCCGTCCCTTCAAAGGGAACGGTGGTCAATAAAAAGTTGGTGTTATTGTACCGCGTCCCGTTAAAGTTCATATGTGTCATGGAGGTAATGCGCAGGATGTCCGGGTAACGCGTTATAAACTCGCGCACCAATACCGCGATCGAATACGCGTTGGAATGGTGCGGCAACGCCCCGTGGGAATTAGTGAACGACGAGTACATACCCAATGACGCGGCGGTTTCGTTCATACGCTCCACAAAAGCGGTTTCGCTGCCCGAAATGTGTTCGGCGAGTACGACGGCGGCGGCGTTGGCGGAGGGCAGCATCAATAACCGGAGCAATACCTCCACGGTGATTAACTCCCCTTCGGGCAACGGCACAAACGACCCCTGCTGCCGTCTGTCGGATGAAAACGCCGCCGCTTCACGGCTCACACGGACAGGTGTGTCGAAGGTCAGGTTACCCGCTTCTATTTCCATGTAGGTAATAAACGCCGTCATGGTTTTTGTTGTGCTGGCGGGTACGTGACGGCGTTCCATATTCCGTTCGTACAGGATTTCGCCCGTATGGAAATCCATTACCACGGCAATCGGCGCGGATATATCGGGCGAGGCATATACGGGTACGGCCAAGCAAATAAAAAAAGCCATCGCGAGTAAACCCGCAAACGGCATTAAAATAAACGTCCGCCATCTTCCCATGTTATCCCCTGCTTTGACAGTGCTCGGGGAAGTATATCATTTATTTCATTTGAAAAAAAGTAGCCAAGTATTTACATATCCTTTTCGTTAACGCCACCTCCCGCGAACGGGGGAAGGAGCCCACGCCGCGCTCATCGAAATCGGGTGCCGGTCGGCTCCGCTCGGTAAGTGGCTGTGCTTGTTTCGCAAGCGAACCAAGCGGTGCCACTAACCTCGCGTTCGCCGCCTGACGCCCGATTTCGATAGGCGCGGCTTAGGGTTCCTTCCCCCGTTCGCGTCCCTGCGCGTTGTTGCGTGGGTAAAGAAAAAAGAAAAAGAAGCGGTTTTACATTTCCGCTTTATATTTTTGCTTGGTTTGGATTTTGTAGAGGATTAGGGCTACGTAGCGGATTTCGTCTTCGGAGTGGAGCTTTATTTGGTTTGATAGGATTAGGACGTCCGGTGGGGGACGGTTTTTTTGGATTTTGTTGATAAATTCGGAGGGAGGTAAGGGTTGTGCGAAGAGGTATTCGGCGGGTATTCCCATGGCTGATGAAATTTTGATTAGCGCGGACGCGCAAACGCCGCTTTTACCTTGTTCGATTAAATGGATGAAGGTTGCGTTAAACCCCGATAAAAACGCAAGCTCTTCGGTTGTCAGGCTCTTTGCTTTGCGTACGGTGCGTATGTTTTGGCCTACGGTTTTGGCTACGCGTATTTTTATACACGTTTTTTCTTGTTCCATGGTTTTCCCATCCTTTGTATAAAAACGAAACCGGCCGAAGCAAAAGGTGCGCAGACAACGATGGGAAAATCCCATCACCACCTGCGCACCCGTGTATACATACCACACGTCCATGCCGACATCCGTCATATATACCCGAAAACTAACCCTCCGTCCGGCCTTGAAAGGTAGAGGGACCTTGAAAGGCGAAGGGAAAATGGGTATACTGCGAATGCGCAATGGCAAGGCTTTCGCCTTGGTTTGTAGGTGACGGCTATGGTCATCCACACTCTTCATGCGGGTGTTTCCGCACCCAACATGAACCTTGCGTTCTTCTTATTACATAAATCCTAATCGAAAGCTGCATAGTTACCGCGCCTCGACCGGTTCGCTCGGGAGAATATCATATTCCGGCACCAATCACAAGCATACCGAAATCTTTTTTTAGAGGTTTTTAAAAGGTTTTTAAAGTAATCAGCCCGCAAAGCGGGCCGCTTTTTACCCAACTGCGACGGAAAAGGCGCGAACGGGGGAAGGAACCCGCGCCGCCGCCTAATACAGATTTTTTAACATCAAACTACCCTTAACCAGCACAAGATACAAAGCCAACCCCATCAGCAAAAGCCCCCCGCCAAACAAAGCGATAAAAGCCACCAAAGGCGTATGCAGCCAAAACCATCCGGCAAACCCAACCCCCGCAGCCGCACCCATCCCGCCGAAGATCATCAGCAGGATATTCATGTTTTGCTTCACGGCTTCGGCCTCGTTATCCCATTCCAATTTTGGCTTAAATAAATCGAAGAAAAGCCCGAGGTAATTAAGGAAAACGGCGCAAGTCGCGGCAATCAATACCGCGCCGAACGCCAAAAGCACGGGCGGGCGGAAAATGATAAATAACGGTATAAACACCACCAACATCCCCACGCCGATAACCGTCAAGCCGCAAGCGGCCTTCGCGTTAAGTTGGGTTTGGTAACGCACGGGCAAATACTTCATCACAAAGAAGTTGCGCCCTTCACGCGATATGGCCGTCGCCGTAATCGTAGCCGCGCCGCTCATGGTGAGCGCCAATATCGCCACCGCCACCAACGCGATCGCGGCGGTGCGCGGGTCGGAAAGGTCGATTGCGGCGAGCAGCTCCATGATACCCTCATCACCGCCCGACGTAATAATCGGTACGAACGAAATCGCCAACAAAACAGGCATAAACAACACCATCAACACGCAGTTCATAAACGCCACGGGGCTGCGAAACAATACGCGGATTTCCTTCATTACGTATGCGCGGAATATCCCCTGCCCCACCGCACCCGTCATGATATCCTCGCGGGTCATTTTCTTGCCGCCGGAATTGGATTCCGACAAGCCGATAACACCCTTAAAATACAGCGCCCGCGCCGCAAAGAAAAATACGCTTAACCCGACAAACGCAAAGAATACGTTGAGCAATTGGTTTAACGCCATTCCGCCGAAATCGGACGCGCTGACAGCCAGCCCCGCGAAATAGTTGGTCGCAAACACGAGGTTGAGCGCGGTCATGGTGACGGGTTCACCCATCAGCATCGCAAGCAACGCCTCCTCATCCAAGGAAAACATCGATTGCGAATACACCATAAAAATAACCCCCAAGCCCAACCCGGCTATACCGATGATCCAGTTGTACTTGTCGGGGTTGCGGATAAACCGCACGAAACGCATCAAGAGCATGATGATTACGGTCGAATACACCATGGGTAATATCGGCAACGTCAACGCGGTCAGCACCATGTTAAACGTAAGCGCACCCACGCCCACATTACCGAGCAGCGCCGCAAACATGATACCCACCAAAAAAACCGCCAGCATATACTCAAACACCATCGCCACGGCAAACTTCGCCCCGATAATCTGCGCGGGTTTTACCGGCAGCGGCAGGATATACTCCACATCCTTCGAAAAGTAAAAGATCGCCGGCGCGGTCAGGAGCGAAAGCATAAAAATAATCAACGAACCCACGTTGAGCGTAAGCCCAACCATCAGGTTCAAATACCCCCATTCGGCGAATACCGCGTACATGCCGTTCAGCATGTAATAGATCCCCCACGCTATCGGCGCGAGCGAAACCACGACCAAACCCCAAATCATCGGGCCCGCCCACTTGTTTTCCGTACTGCCTACCTTAACGTTGAACATTTGCCCCAAAATCACCTTAAGGAAAATCTTCACCATAGCCCAACACTTACGCATTGGCCGTCACCTCCATAAAGATATCCTCCAAGGAGAGCCGGTTATATTGCATCTTTAAATTATCCAATTCGCCGTCGAACACGATGCGCCCCTTGTTGATCAACGCGATCTTGTCGCACAGCTTCTCAGCCACTTCCAACATATGCGTGGAGAACAGCACGCAATTGCCCGCGTCGGCGTGGCGGCGCATCATTTCCTTTAATTGGAATGACGAACGCGGGTCCAAGCCCGTAAGCGGCTCATCCAATATCCATACGGCGGGGTCGTGCAAAAGCGCGCCCATAATAACGATCTTTTGCCTCATGCCGTGCGAATAGCTTTGGATACGCCCGTTGAGCGCGCCCGTCATTTCGAATATTTCACCCATCGAGGCAATTTTATCGCGCCGCTGCTCGGCGGAGACACCGTACATATCGCCCATAAAATTCAGGTATTCCATTCCCTTAAGCCGCAGAAACATATCGGGTGAGTCGGGTACGTAACCGAAGCTCTGCTTGGCGGCGATGGGGTCCGTCGCGATATCGTGGCCGTTGATCGTTATCGTACCCGCGTCGGGGGCGAGCACGCCCGTTATCATCTTCATGGTGGTGGTCTTACCCGCACCGTTGGGCCCGATAAAGCCCAATATTTGCTTGCTTGCCACTTCCAGCTTGATGCCGTCAACGGCTTTTACCTTGTTGTTGCCGTACGTCTTGCTTACATCGGTGATTTTTAACATGTAACGCCCTCCAAATGGTTTGTTAACCTTATTTTATTGGTTAAATGTGTCAAAGGTATGTCATTTTCCGGCTAATTCGGCATATTTTTCGGGTGTCAGAAAACGGCGCAGTTCTTCCCTGTACGTCGGGTCGATGGTACCGTCAAGGATTTCCTTCGCCCAAAACAGCGCGCCCAACGCGGGTGTGGTTTCCAGCAGCTCGAAGCGGACGGGTTGGGTAAGCCCTTCGCGGATGGTTTTCGTAAAATGCCCGACCATACCCGTATAGCCGATGACATTCCATATACTGCCCGCCTTCACGACCACGACCTCACCGTTAAAGGTCAGATTCCGTACGCAGCCTACCACACCTTCGCCCATGCTCACGCCCATATCGTCGAATATCTTGGCGGCCACTTCATCGCCCGCTTGGGCCGCTTTGTCGGTTAGTTGGATCAACGCCCGCGAATTTTCGCCGCGCCAGCTGTAGCTGTTGATAGCCGTAAGGAAATCCTCGGGCCTCTTCATATTCAATATATCCATTACGCCTTGCGCGATACCCGTTTCCTTACCCGCGCGGTAAAAGGAATGGTACGCCATCCTTATCGCCATACCGGCTATATGGCCGCCGCCCGCCGCGTCACCCGACAGGCTGCCGATACCGCCCACTTGCAATATGTTGCCGTTATCGTCGATGCCCAACGTCACCGTACCCGTCCCGTTGATGGAGCATACGCCCGACGACGACACGGCTTTTACGCCCAGAATACCGTCGTTGGCCACTTCGAACCTCGTAAAGCCCATTTGCCGAATCCGGTTGCAAAGCTCCGCGACCTGACCCGGTTCGTCCGCTCCCGCTAACCCGAAACCCGCGGCGGCGATGTCGGAAACCGTTATATTATTTTTTTTGCACAAGGCGTCAATATGGCTTTGCATCGTTTCCTGCATCCAGTCGAAGCCGCGTTCGTGGTTTTCGTGGCTGCAATTGGACGCCCGCAGGATGTCAACGAA
Source organism: Defluviitaleaceae bacterium (assembly GCA_009779755.1). Lineage (GTDB taxonomy): Bacteria > Bacillota > Clostridia > Lachnospirales > WQUN01 > WQRX01. Next base: position 22,907 of record WRDO01000007.1, read on the forward strand.
CGTACCGTCCGCACGGCAAAGCAGGTAATCGGTTTTCGTGTTGCCGCCGTCCACGCCCAAGATAAATTTTTCCGTCATCGTATGTAACCCCTTTTTTCGGATTTTGTAATCATATTGTCATATATTATAGGATGGTGAATCGGAAATCAACGTATCCTCCAACCATTCATCCCTTCGTTCGATCGCCGTCCGCGCCAGCGCGTCGCAGCGTTCGTTCTCCGGGTTGCCCGCGTGGCCTTTTACCCAGTGGCATGTCACTTGGTGGCGTTGCAACAGAGTCAGCAACCGTTCCCAAAGGTCCGCGTTGAGGGCGGGTTCTTTTTTGTTACGCATCCAGCCGTTTTTTTTCCAGCGTAATGCCCAACCCTTATCAATGGCGTCGATTACATAACGCGAGTCGGAATACAGGTTGACTTTGCACGGTTCCTTCAGCGTTTCCAAGCCGATGATGACGCTCAGCATTTCCATGCGGTTGTTGGTGGTTTGGTTGTATCCGCCGGAAAGCTCCTTGCGGCGGTTCTTGTAGAGCAGCACCGCGCCGTATCCGCCGGGGCCGGGGTTGCCGGAGCACGCGCCGTCGGTATACAGGATAACTTCCTTCATTATATATACATCCCCATTATCGTATTTGCCATGATTAAATCCTCTTGCGTTGTGATCTTAATATTATTGCGTTCGCCTTGGATAATAAAGGTAATCCCGCCGTTATGCTCCACGATCGCGCTGTCGTCCGTATAATCGGCCAAGTTTAACGCGTTTTTGTAGGCATCCGTCAGGAGCTTATATGTAAACCCTTGCGGGGTTTGCACCTGCCAAAAACGCCCGCGTTCGGGCGTTGCGTATACACGCCCGTCCGCATCCGCTTCCTTCACCGTGTCGGTAAAGGGTGTCCCCACAATCGCCGCGCCGTGCCGCTTTACGGCGTCGATCGTCTTTTCGATCAAATCACAGGAAACAAAAGGACGCACCCCATCGTGTACCAGCACGATTTCCGTACGCCCGTCGATTTGTTTTAACGCTTCATATACGCTTTCCGAACGGCTCGCGCCGCCTTCTACGATATGCTTTACCTTGGTTAAGTTATATGTACGTACCATTTCGCGGACGTTTTCCGTATAACCCTTCGGTACGGTTACGGCGATTTCCCCTACCCTTTCCGTTCGTTGAAAGGCCATGGCCGTGCGCGCCAGCACGGGTATACCTTTAATAGGAAGGAACTGCTTGGGCACGTCACCGCCGAAGCGCGTCCCCGAACCCGACGCGGGGATAATAACAGAAACCATTTGGAGTCCCTCCTCAATATATTATCTCACCAATACCGCTTTATGGGGGTAGACCCATGACGGGCAGCTTGCCGTTATGCTGTCCACCCAAATAAAGAATTCCTGCCCCGGTAAGATATCATCAACGGTCATTTCACCGTGATGTGGGTCGCAGATGCGCGTATCCTGCGAAAAAACGATACGGTACCGCCCGTCGGCGGTCAGGAACACGCAGCAATCCGATTCCCGTCGGATGTTTTCGCTTACGACCGCGGTAAACACCGCCGCATCGTCGTGGCAGGCATTAAACCAAAGCACGATGGCGGGATACGGTCGGGGATACGTATCTACGGCATACGCGGCCCGCACGCTCATGCCCTTGCGCGCTTCCGTATACGATACGCGTTGGCCCGTAATTAAATCGTACGCGGGTACGCCGCTTATGTTTATGTCCACGATCGCATAACCGGCGTCCGTCAGCGCTTCCCCTTCGATACGGATGCATTCACCCCATACACGCGTGATTTCACCTTGGGTTTCGCCCACATACATATCATTCGCGGCGTTGGCTGTCAAATACGGCGTACAGGTAAGCGCGAACATGATTATCGCAAGCATCGGATATTTTTTCATCGGCATTTCACCTTAACGTTTTATGCGCTTATCTTTTCCCGCGCGAAGGATTGCTATGCATATATTACCTTTTCAACCGCATATATTTGAACAAGCAAGCGAGAGGGGGACGAATAATGGAACGCGCACCCTACAGGCGATACAGGGGACAACCGCAACGATACGAGGAAGAAAGCGGCGCACTGGGCGAAACGTTGATTCTCCAAGGGATTATCAGCGGGATCGTACTGGTGGCGGTAATGCTTGTCAGCATCATAACGTTTGCGCCCGTCACGCCGATCCAAAACGCCCTGCGCGAGGCCCTTTCCGGCCCGATTACGGTGGGTGAGATGGCGGATGACGCGCGGCAATTCGGCATCGAGACATTGGGCTTCCAATGGTTGGATCGGTAATCGGATTCCTGTTCCGCATAATATTGGCGTTGTTTTCGCTTTATTTGCACGAATGGGCGCACGTTTTTGTGGCACGGGGGTACGGTGCGAAGGTTGAACGGATACGCCTGTCGGTATTCGGTATGTTCGCGCGTGTCCGCAGAATGGACAACCTCCACCCAAGGCAACGGTCATTCGTATATTTTTCCGGCCCGCTGGCCAACATCATGGTCGCCGCATGGGCGTATACGGTGCATCATTTGTCCTATGTCGGCGTTATATGGCTGTTTGACTTGGCGCTGATCAACGCGGTCATCGCAATATTTAACCTGCTTCCGCTGCTGCCCTTGGACGGGGGGCGGCTTGTCCAGCATTTCCTCGGTAACAGGTTCGGCATCCTGCCCGCCAATCGGTTTATGCTGCGCTTCGGGCGGGTTTTTTCGGTTGTGCTGGCTGTGTTGGGGATCATACAAATCATCCTGTTTTCATATAACATCACGTTATTGTGCGCGGCGATTTTTTTATGGCGGAAGAACATGACCATGCAAACGCAGCTTCGAATGGAATGCTTCCTGACGTTGCAAAAAAAACCCGCTTTATTGCGCGGCCCGCGCGGGAAACACAGATACAGGATAAAAACCTTCGCTGTACCCGCGGAAATGCCGATCCAACGCGCCGTCGAACGGTTCGGATGGTCTTATATGTGCGAATTTACCGTAGAGGGGAAACCCGTGCGGGAGGAAGAAATCATGTCTTTTATCTTTTCGCCTTACCGCCCCTCCATTTCCGAATCCCTTGCCATGCCTATCGCCGCATTGGTGTGATATAATCGCACAAACGATGCAACGATGGGATGTGCGCGATGAGGTTAACGGACGAAAGCGGCTTTTACACAAGCGTGAAGCAAATGGAGCAGCTCTTTTTACAAGGCTGCACAAAGCGGTTTACGGGTACGTCGCCCGCCGACCTTACCGCGTGGCAAACCGAGGCGCGGGAGCTGCTCAGGGATTTGCTGGGCTTTTGTACCTTCACCGATTGCGCAAACGAGGTATATAAACTTGATTCGGAGGATTGCGGGGAATACGTACGCACCAAATACGTATTACAAACCGATGAATACGTTTATATGCCTTTTTTCGTACTCGTTCCCGCCGATTTGAAACCGGGCGAACGCCGCCCCGCGATTATCTGCCCCAACGGCCATTTTAACCGCGCGAAGGAAAGCGTCGCCGCCGTACGCCATGAAAAAGGCGTGCTTGAAGATATGGAAAACGCCCACACCCACCACGCGGAGGACTTTGTAAAGCGCGGGTACATCGCCTTCTGTCCGGATGCCCGCGGCTTCGGCGAACGTGCGGAAAAAGCCGTGCAGGATAAATGGCATTGCTCCTGCACGCACCTTAACCGCATGGGCATACCGCTGGGGCGTTGTGCGCTGGGGATGCAGGTATGGGATTTGATCAAGCTCGCCGACTATATCGAAACGCGCGGCGATTGCGACCCTTCGCGTTTCACTTGCGCGGGCCTGTCGGGCGGGGGGATGCAAACGCTTTATTTCGCGGCCGTTGATACGCGTATAAAATGCGCCTGTACCAGCGGTTATTTTTTCGGCGCGCTCGAGTCCCGCTTGCACGGCAACCACCATTGCGATTGCAACTACGTGCCGAATTTATGGAAATATTTTGATATGGGGGACATCGCGGCGTTGATCGCCCCGCGCCCGTTCATCATCGAAACGGGTTTGCATGACGACTCCAACGGGATACGCGGCATCGAAAACGTATACGACCAAGTCCGCGTCGCGCAAAAGGCGTACGACGCCGCGGGGTGCGGGGATAATATCAAACACAGCGTGTTGGACGTCGGGCACCGCTGGGTGGGAACGGACGTGTACCCGTTCTTCGATAAACATGTTTAAAATATGCATCGCGGGCTGCGGCGATATCGCACTCAAACAGCACGGCCCCGCGATACATAAATATATAAGCGAAACCGAAAATACGGCATTTGCCGCGTGCTGCGATATCGACCCCGCAAGGGCGCGTGCCTTCGCCGAACGGTTCGGCGTGCCGCGTTTTTATGTAAACTTGGATGAAATGCTCGATATTGAACGCCCCGATGCGGTTTCCTTATGCGTCCCGGTGGAATTGACCGCCGATTTAGCTTGCCGCGTCCTTTCCAAGGGATTTCCCCTCATCACCGAAAAACCCCCCGGTATAAACGCGGAGGAAAACCACCGCATGGCAAAAGCCGCCGAGCAAGGCCCGAACGGACGGGTACCCAACTTCGCCGCGTTTAACCGCCGACATATGCCCGTGGTACAAAAGGCGATGGAACTCATCGAGGGGTTCGGCGGAGCAGGTCGCATCACGAATATCCGTTACCGTATGTTACGCGTCAACCGTACCGACGTTAATTTCGCTACCACAGCCATACACGGCATTGATTTGGTGCGTTATATCGCAAGCTCCCCGTACGGGGAACTAAACATCGCTTACCGTGCCATGCCGCAATACGGCGCGTCCGTAACCGATTACCACATCAACGGCACGACGGAAAACGGCATCGCCGTGGGGATGGATTTCCTGCCGATGTCCGGCGTCAATACCGAACGGTTGGAAATTAACACAACGAGGGGTTTGTTGGAATTGCGTCTTCCCATATGGGCGGGCTGCCGCGACGGTGCGGGTTGGCTCACGCATTACGAAAACGACGGGGAAGCCTATGTATGGCGCGGCGAAGAAGGCACGGCGGATTATATCGCCGCGGGCTTTTACCACGAAAACGCCCTGTCCTTTAACGCGGTGCGTAACGGCGAGGGGAACGGAGACGAAATCTTACGCAACAGCATCGCTTCGGGTTTGCAAGCCGTGGAAATTGCGGACTGCCTAACCAAACGGAAAACAACCTACCAGCGGTAAATCCCCTGTTTGAATTTTTCCAAAAATTCCGCCTGCGCTTTGCCCGGCGATGTAATGACATCGTATTTTTTGGGGGCGGCTTCGCCCAAAGTCGCATACAACTCGGGCCGCCGTTCCGCGGCGTGGCGTTTGCGCATATCGGCGCAGCCGGTAATTTCCGTTTGCAAGTACCAATCGGGTTGGGTCTTGCGCGCGTCAAGGTCGATTTCGGCGGAAACGATAACGTTGGGGGAATATGCCGCGTCCGCCAGTACATGCCCCCACGGGTCGATGACGCTCGACTTGCCCGCCGCGTTATAACGGTAATCCTTGGCGGTTACGATGTAGAGCGAGCCGTCGTTGGCGCGGGTACGCAGCGTGGCCTCGCCGATGGAATCGTACCAGCCGTAGCCGAACGTGGGGTGGAAGATAATTTCCGCACCCAATTGCGACAGCACATCCGACACCGAAGGGAACATCATGTCGTAACAAATCATGATACCGATTTTGCCGATGTCGGTATCGACCGTATGGATGGAATCCCCCTCGCTTACCTGAAACGCCTCAAAGCAGGGGATGTGCGTTTTGCGGTATTCGCCGATGATTTTACCCTTGCGGTTAAACACGGACGCGGTGTTGTAAATAAAATCGCCGTCAGGCTTAAAATAACAAGCGACGACGTTCATGCCATACCTTTCGGCGATGCGTGAAATCCGTTCCTCCCATAAAGGAAAACCTCGGCGCACGATTTCGGGGAAGATGTTATTTTCCGAAGTATCCATCACAAACGCGCTCGCAAGGGATAAATCCTCGGAAGTGGTGACGACGTCAAGCCCCGCTTCGCCCGCTTGCTCCAGCAAGCCGAATGTTACCTCAGCTTGCGGGATGATGACCCGCTCCAAAATGGCGTCAACGTCGGGCGCGTAGGCATTATTCGTCCATTGGTATCGGTCGGGTATCGGTAACGCCGCCGATTGTATCGCACCTACCTTGATTTTCCGCATAAGCCCCTCCGTGATTTTTACACAAATATACCTATTCCGGTTCGGCTATTTCAAATTCCGCCCATATAATGCCTTCCCAAACCGGTATGCGGTCTTCGGGACGGTTTTCATCGGGGGATACATGAGCAACGCCAACCTCCTTAATGATACGATATGTACCGGGTAAAAAGCCATGCATCAAGTCTTCCGATGTTATTCGTTGGACGAACGGTCGTTCGAACGCGGTAGTCATAGGCAATAATATTAACCCTCTAAACCCGGTTGGAACGTAATGCCAATCATATGTACCCTTCTTGATAATGTCGTAATAAAAGCCATGAATAATTAAATGACGCGGTTCTTCTATCAGCAATTTCATTGTAACGTTTACTTCATTAACATCGGATGCATAAATCATATAATCGGTCGTATATGAAATTAAATCCGTAAAATAATCATATGGCATGGTAAATACGGGCCATTCGTCAACATTTATGTTAGCGGTCATAATATTTGTTGTTTCGGTTTCAATTTGATTTTGATCATTTATTGTATGTTCATTGTCAATCATATTTCCGCATCCGGTAAAATACATTATTACTCCTATTAAATAAAACATGACAATCATTGATTTAATATATTTCATCACGCTGCCACCTTTTAAAATCAATAACGGCGTTAATTTAGTCGTGAAAGAAAGGAGATGATTTATTAATTTACATAATTCTTGTGGGTTTCCTCATATTTCCTAAGGGCTTCTTTTTCGTCCGGGTCTAATTCGAGCATATCCAGCCCTTTTATTTTATTAATAGTGTCTTTTGTCATTCGGGCTACATCTTCCGGGCTGTAGTGAATAGTAATGGAATAGCCATGCTTCCTTATTTTTTCGGCATAAGGGTTGCGGCGGGCTTTTGAAAAGTCTGTTATTTCCGGAATGTCACTGGTGTCAATATTTTCATAATTCATAATGCTACCTCCTGTAATTAGCTTGTTCAATTTTGGTTGCTTTTCTTGCAGATATGATTCGGATTATTGAATTATCGCTTCTGTAGCAATGACAAACTGTCAGCAATCGTATATTTCCGCTCATGCCTATAATTTTGAATCTTTCTTCATCTTGCGAATGCTCATCGTCGTCAAGAACAGCGGCTCTGTCATCACGGAAAACCGTAGCGGCTTCTTTGAAGGGGATGCCGTGTTTTTCTATGTTTTGCAAACCCTTGCCGGTATCCCACTCAAACTGTTGACCATAAAATATATATGTTTCTGTTGGCATAAAATCCTCCATGCAAGTTTCATATACCTATGTTTTTAACGATTATATCACGGGATTATCTGTTGCAACAATGGAACAGGGCAAAACCAAAACCCATTTTTCGTAAGCCCCTTGACGAACGTCCAATCACTATAATTGACGTCCCCCCGCCGCTATGTTACATTCCGCTTAACCATTTAACCGTTTTATAAAGGTGTGTGCTCTTAATGGTAAAAGGCCGGAACAAGGGAATCGAACGCGATTGTCTTGCACCGGCCTTTATTTTATTTAAACGATGAAAGGATAAATATTATGGACCTGCCCCTTTCCAAAAATATCGAAATCCTGCGGGAGCTGCTAACCATAGAACACTTCACCCTCCCCAACCGTTTAGCCATACAGCCGATGGAAGGCGCGGACGGCACGCGCGATGGTGCGCCCGACGAATTGGCGGTACGGCGTTACGACCGCTTCGCCGAAAGCGGTGCGGGGTTGATATGGTTTGAAGCGGTAGCGGTCAGGCACGATGGCCGCGCCAATCCGCGCCAGTTATGGATGCATGAGGGGAATACCGATGACTTTAAACACTTGGTATCACGCATCCGCACAAACGCCGTAAAATCGGGCAACCCCGACCCCGTTATCATCATGCAAGCCACACACAGCGGGCGGTATTCACGCCCCGACGGGCCGCTTGAGCCGATGATCGCGTGCAATAACCCCATCTACGAAGGCGACAACCCCCTACCTCCCGAGCGCATCGTCTCCGACGATACGTTAAAGCAAATCGAGGAACGCTACGGCGTTATCGCGCGTATGGCGCAGGATTGCGGCTTCGACGGCATTGATATAAAAGGCTGCCACCGCTATTTAAACGGCGAACTGCTTGCCGCGTACGAACGCCCCGGCCCGTACGGCGGCCCGCTTGAAAACCGCTCCCGCTTCTTCCGAAACGCAACACAAAACGCGCGCGCGGTAACGAAACGCGGCTTCCTCGTTACCACACGCGTAAATATTTACGACGGCATCCCCTACCCTTACGGCTTCGGCGTACGTGAAAGCGGCGGCATCGAACCCGACTTAACCGAGCCCATCGAATTATTGAAGGCTATGGATTTTTCTCTGGTTAACATCTCCATGGGTAATCCGTACTTTAACCCGCAGGTAAACCGCCCCACCGACCTTAAAGGCGTGGAGCGTATGTATCACCTGACGAAAATCATCCGCGACGCGTTGCCCGGGGTAAAAATCATCGCCTCGGCACCGACGTTTTTACGCGGCGATTCGCCGTACCTCGCGGCGGGCGCGGTCGAGCAGGACTACGCCGACGCGGTGGGCTTCGGGCGGATGGCCTTCGCTTACCCCGCCTTCGCGCGGGATATATTAAACGGCTCGTTTGACGACAAGCAAACCTGCATTACCTGCGGCAAATGCTCGGAGCTTATGCGCGGCTCACGCGCGGGCTGCGTGGTGCGCGATCCGGTTTACACAGAGCTGTACAAGCAAATGAAGGAGGCGCAAGCATGAACGCGCAAAAAACCGCTGTCGTAACGGGCGCGTCCCGCGGCATCGGCCTTTGCATCGCGGACAGCTTGGAAAACGCGGGGTACGCCGTCGTCCGCGCGAGCCGCTCGGGCGACCCCCCGTGCGACATCGGCGAAGCCTCCGACCGCGAACGGTTGCTGAAATATGTACTTAATAAACATGGCCGCGTGGATTTGCTGGTTAATAACGCGGGCATCGCCCCCGCCGTACGGGCGGACCTTCTGGAAACGACCCTAAACAGCTTCCGCACCGTTTTGCGTACCAACTTGGAGGGTACGTTTTTTATGTGCCAATTATTCGCCGACCAAATGCGCAAGCAACCGCGGGAAAATCCCTGCCGCATAATCAATATTTCATCCATTTCCGCGTACACATCCTCCACCAAACGCGGGGAATATTGCGTTTCGAAGGCCGGCGTAAGCATGGTGACGCAACTCTTCGCCGACCGTTTGGCGGAATACGGCATCGGCGTGTTCGAAATCCGCCCCGGCATTATCGAAACCGATATGATCGCGAAAGCAAAGGACGATTACGAACGGCGCATCGTTAACGGCCTTACACCCGTAAAGCGTCTCGGCCAACCGCAGGATGTGGCTGATATCGTCTTGGCCATCGCAAGCGGCGCGTTCGACTTCGCCACGGGGCAGGTCTTTAACGCGGACGGCGGTTTCCATTTAAGGAGATTATAAATGAAGGAATACTACCACACGCTGGTTATCGGCAGCGGCTGCGCGGGGTACAACGCGGCGGATAACCTCCATAATTTGGGCGTGACCGATATCGCCGTCGTTACCGAGGGGCGCGAAATGGGGACGTCGCGTAACACGGGCAGCGATAAACAAACCTATTACAAACTCACCCTCGCGGGCGAGGAGCCCGACAGCGTTTATGACATGGCGCGTACGTTATTTGACGGCGGAGCGGTACACGGTGATACGGTCTTAATCGAAGCCGCCTGTTCCGTCAAGTGCTTTATGAAGTTGGTGCATTTGGGCCTCCCCTTCCCCACCAACCCCTACGGCGCGTACATCGGTTACAAAACCGACCACGACCCAAGGCAACGCGCCACCTCCTGCGGGCCGCTGACTTCGCGCTTTATGACCGAAGCGCTCGAGCGGGAGGTAATCAAAAAAGGCGTGCCGATTTTGGACAGCGCGCAGGTTGTAAAATTACTGACGGAAAACGGACGCGTTTACGGCTTGGTATATTACCGCGCGGGCGAAGGCTTTACGACGTTGTACGCACAAAACATCATCCTCGCCACGGGCGGCCCCGCGGGGATTTACGCCGATACCGTGTTCCCCGCTTCACAAACCGGAGGCACGGGGCTTGCGCTTGCGGCGGGTGCCAAGGCGTGTAATCTACAGGAATGGCAGTACGGCCTCGCGAGCGTCGATTTCCGCTGGAACGTTTCCGGCACGTACCAGCAGGTTTTGCCGCGTTATATTTCCGTGGACGCGTTGGGTAACGAATACGAATTCCTAAACGAATATTACAGCACCGCCGCCGAAGCGTATGACCGCGTGTTCCTTAAAGGCTACCAATGGCCCTTTGATTCGCGCAAAACGGAAGGCTCGTCCCGCATTGATTTGCTTGTTTCCAAGGAAATAAACGAACGCGGCCGCACGGTTTACATGGACTTCCGTCGGAACCCGTCCGGCTTGCGCTTTGACGGTTTGTCCCGCGAGGCGTATGAATATTTGCGTAAATCCGACGCGCTCCTCGGTACACCCGTGGAGCGGTTGGCGAAGATGAACCCCAAGGCTATCGAACTGTATAAAAATAACGGTATCGATTTATATAGGGAACCCCTTAAAATCGCCGTTTGCGCCCAGCATTGCAACGGCGGTATCGCCGTGGACGCAAATTGGGAAACGAACATCCGCGGGTTATACGCCGCGGGCGAAGCGGCGGGGACATTCGGCGTATACCGTCCGGGCGGCAGCGCGCTTAACTCCGCGATGGTGGGGTCGATGCGGGCGGCGGAGCATATCGCGAAATGTGCCGCTTCCGCCAAGGGTGGGAATGTCCCCTCAGCACGCTCATTCGGTTCGCTTAAGGCGCACTTCGGGGAATTCCCGCCCTCGGCCGGTGCCTCGGTTTTTCCCGCGGTATCCTTCGCAACGGAAGCGAACTTCGCAAAAAAGCATAAAGATTTGCAAGAACGCATGAGCCAATTCGCCGCGTACAACCGTGATATTAACGAAATGCAAAAATTATATGACCAATGCAGGGAACGGTTGGAAAATTATTTTACGCAAATGACAGTCGCCAACGAAACCGACGTTCCGGCATTGTTTAAATGTTATGATCTGTTGGTTACGCAAACAGCGGTGTTGTCGGCCATATTATTTTCCGCACGGGAATGGAGCAGCCACGGCGGCGCGGTTGTAAAAGACGCGCCGATAAAGGAAAATGACTTCAAGCATGTTATCATTACATACAACGGCGAATCCCGCTTTGAACCGGTCAAGCCGCTGCCCGTGTGCGACGACTGGTTCGAACGGGATTGGAACGTGTGAATAAAGGAGGCTACCCCTATGCGCAAACCCGATTTTAACAACATCTTAAAGGTATTACGCCGCGAAGCGCCCGACCGCCCCACGCTCTTCGAGTTTTTCCTCAACCATAACCTATACGCACGCGTGGCGGGATGCACGCCCGAAAATTTCGACTACAGCGTGGAAAGCATGTGCCATGCCTTTAACGCCGCGGGGTACGACTATGCAACGGTTTCGGGGTCCGCGTTCGGCTTCCCCGCGCTTGAAAAAAAGCGCAACCAAACCTATTCGCTTAACGACGGCGTATCGATCGCGTGCCGCGCGGACTTCGACGCTTACCCGTGGCCCGATCCCGATGCCTTCGATTATTCCGCCGTAAAAGACGCCGACGTACCCGCGGGTATGAAGCTGATGGTCAACGGGCCGTGCGGCGTGTTGGAAAACGCCATCTCCCTCGTAGGCTACGACAACCTCGCGCTTATGATCTTCGATGACGAACAACTGGTGTACGACGTATTCGAGCAGGTCGGCTCGCGCCTTCTCCGTTATTACGAATTAAGCATCAAGAATAATAACGTCGGCCTGCTGATGTCCAACGACGATTGGGGCTTTAACACGCAAACCATGATTTCGCCGCGGGACATGGCGCGCTTTGTATTCCCGTGGCACAAGAAAATCGTCGCGCTCGCGCACGAAACGGGCATCCCCGCGGTGCTGCATTCATGCGGCAACCTGCGCGAAGTGATGGACGCCGTCATCAATGACATGAAATTCGACGGCAAGCATTCCTACGAGGACATAATCCAACCCGTGGAGGACGCGTACCGCGAATACAGCGATCGGATCGCCATATTGGGCGGTATCGATTTGGGCTTTATCACTACGGGTACGCCGGAGGAAATTACAGCCCGCTGTAAAAAAATGCTTGAAATCGGGCAAAAGGGCTACGCGTTGGGGACGGGCAACAGCGTCCCCGATTACGTACCGCATGAAAATTATTTCGCCATGACAAAAGCGGCGTTGGGGGACCGATATGGATATTAGGAATTTGACCGGGCGGGAAAAGACCGCGATTTTATTGATTACGTTGGGGCGGGAAAAAGCCGCGAATATCTTTAAACACCTTAAGGATGAAGAAGTGGAGTCAATCGTATTGGAAATCGCCAACACCCAACGCGTCACACCCGATACCCGCGACTCGGTGTTGGAGGAGTTTTATCAGATATGTTTGGCGCAGCAGTATATTTCGCAGGGCGGCATCGATTTCGCGAAGGATATTTTGATTAAAGCGTTGGGCGAGGAACGCGCTTATTCCGTGCTCAGCAAGCTCACAGTCAATTTACAGGTTCGCCATTTCGACTTCCTTGCGAAGATCGACGCCAACCAAATCGTAAACTTTATTTCAAGCGAAGGCGCGTGGACGATCGCATTGGTGTTGTCGTACCTTCGTCCCCAACAAGCGGCGGACGTGCTTTCCAACCTGCCTACCGAGGTACAGGCCGACGTGGCGCGCCGCATCGCCACCATGGAAGGCACAACCCCCGACGTGATTAAGGACGTGGAGCGGCTGCTGGAAAAGAAGGTCAGCTCCCTCGCCACGGGCGACTTCGCACAGGCGGGCGGGCTCGATACGCTGGTGGAAATCCTCGGAAGGGTGGACCGTACCACCGAACGGCAGGTACTGGAAACATTGGACACGGATGACGCGTACCTCGCCGAGGAAATCCGCAAGAAGATGTTCACCTTCGAAGACATAATCAAATTGCAACCCGCGCATATCCAAGTATTGATGGGTTCGGTACAGCAAAGCGATTTGGTCGTCGCCCTAAAGAGCGCGAGCGAGGAAATAAAGGCTTTGTTCCTGCGCAACGTTTCCGCTCGTCGGCGGGCGGACATCGAGCAGGAGCTTGAATACTTGGGGCCGACAAAAAAAAGCGACGTGGAAGCGGCGCAGCAAGTGATCGTCGCACTGGTAAGACGCTTACAACAGGATAAAAAAATCGAGATTGTGGGTAATTCGGATGAATTTGTGTAAATGTTAAATTCGAAATTAAACAAAAGGAGCCGGGATAATGGAAACGAATCGGTTATTGGATTTCGCGCGGAAGGATTTAAACGATTTATTAAAATGGTGGATGACCCATACCCCCGATGAAATTAACGGCGGCTTCTACGGCGTCGTACGCGGCGACAATACCCCCAACGGAGCGGCTGACCGTTTTATCGTCGTCAACGCCCGCTTGGTGTGGACGTTTTCCGCCGCGTACCACTTGACGAAAAACGCCAAATACAAAAAATACGCCGACCGCGCTTATGATTACCTCACGCGGTTTTTTTATGATGAAAAACACGGGGGGTTTTATACCTATGTCGATTATAAAGGCACGGCGGTAAACGACCGCAAAATGACCTACGGCAACGCCTTCGCGGTATACGGCTTGTCCGAATACGCCCGTATATTCTCATGCGACGCCGCGAAGAAACTGGCGTTGGAGACCGCCAACCACTTGGACACACACATGTGGGACGCGCAGTACAAGGGTTACTTCGAAGTGGCAAGCCGCGACTGGCAATACATGCCTAATATTTTAATGATCCAATACGAACCCGAAAGCCAAAAGACGATGAACACGCACCTGCATATTTTGGAGGCGTACGCGAACCTGCTGCGTATCGACGGCGACAATAAACTACTGCGCCACCGCGTGCGGACGTTGTTATATTTATTTTTAAATAAAATAATAAATAACGATAATTGGCATTTTAATTATTTCCAAAAGCGCGATTGGACGCTCACCAACCCCAACTACAGCTTGGGGCATGACATCGAGGGCAGTTGGCTTTTGTACGAAGCCGCGGAGATTTTGAGCGAACCCGAAGCCTTGGCGGATACGAAACGCGTATGCGCCAATATGGCGCGCGCGGTGTATGATATGGGGATTTCGCCCGAGGGCGGTATCTATACCGAATACGACGTACACGAGCGTTCATATTCCGATCAATTTTCTTGGTGGGAGCAAAACGAGGGTGTCGTGGGTTTCCTGCACGCCTACGAAACGACCGGCGAACGTAAATTTTTGGACGCTTCATTGGCGTCCTTGGATTTTATTGAAAAATATTTCATCGACCGAAAGCACGGCGGCTGGTACGCCTACATCAACCGCGACCTTACACCCGATACCGCCCGTGACAAGTGCAACCCTTACATTTGCCCCTACCACAACGCGCGTATGAGTATGGAAATCATTCGGAGATTGGAAAAATGTTGACGCTGTATTTTTCGGGCACGGGCAACACCAAATACGTTGCGGAACTGTTCAGCCGCAAGATGGGTGCGGTGTGCCATTCCATCGAAGAGGAAATCAATTTCGCACAGTTCATCAAATCACACGACACGCTGGTTTTTTGTTATCCCGTCTACGGTTCACGCGTGCCGCTTATCATGCGCGATTTCGTAAAAATGAACCAAGCATGGATTGCCGATAAGAAAATAATCATCCTCGTTACGCAAAACCTGTTTTCCGGCGACGGGGCGCGGGCGTTTACGGACCTCTTCAAAAAGCGCAAGCTGAAAGTGATATACGCCGAGCACTTTAATATGCCGAACAACGTCCCCCTGTTATTCTATAAAAAGCTAACCCCCACGGAATTGGGCAATTATATACGCAAATTGGAAATCAAAATGGAAAAAACCTGTCGGAACATTATATCCGGCACTACGCTAAAGCGCGGATTCTCCCCGTTTTCACGGTTGCTCGGCCTTATCCAAGGATTGCCGTGGATGGCCTTCGTCGAAAAACAAATGGCCAAAAGCGTACGGATTTCCAAACATTGCAACGGATGCGGCCTATGCGCGACGGTCTGCCCGGCGAGCAGGGACCGTTGCACGCTCTGCTTCCGCTGCGTCAACAAATGCCCGCAACAAGCGATTACCATCTTTTTCCCGGGCAAACCGAAATGGCAATACGAAGGGGTTGAATAAATGAATATCCAAATCTTCGGCAAAACAAAATGCTTCGACACGAAAAAGGCCGAACGCTACTTTAAGGAACGCAAGATCAAGTTCCAATCCATCGACATCCTGCGATACGGCATCTCCAAAGGCGAATACCAAAGCGTTAAAAACGCCGTAGGCGGCATGGATAACCTGATCGACGTAAAATCCAAAGAATACGAAAGCCTGCATATCCAATACCTTTCCGATAAATCGGACGTCGAGGAACGCCTGCTGGACAACCCCGCCCTCTTCATCACACCCATCGTACGCAACGGCAAAAAAGCAACGGTCGGCCATCGCCCCGATGTATGGGGTGAATGGGTTGATTTTCTGGAGGGTTGAAATTTTAAATCCTTCGTACCCTGCCCGATAATTGAAAGGAGTTAAATGCCATGAAAGATACCTATGTATACCCCGCTGTAATAACGGTTGACGCTGACGGAATATCCGTTGAGTTTCCCGATTTGCCCGGTTGTTTATCTTGCGCCGACACGACAGAGGAAGCTGCGCGGAACGCAAACGAAGCGCTGCGACTTCACTTGTGGAGTATGGAAAAGGACGGTGATGTTATCCCCGCACCGACCGACTTGACGAAGATTGTACTCGAAGAAAGGCAAATCCCGCTGTTGGTGGAGGTATTCATGCCGCCCGTAAGGGATCGCCAAGCCAATCGATTTGTGAAAAAAACTTTATCGATACCAAGCTGGCTAAATGCAGAAGCCGAAAGAGCCGGGGTTAACTTTTCCCAAATATTACAAACATCACTCAAAGAGCATTTACAAGTCGCCAACTAGCCACCCGAAAGGGTGGTTTTCCTTTGTTAAGTATTGTAAAAACTTTACAGGGTTGGAATTGCATATTTCGCCGAAACCGGATATACTGATATTAGACCGCTTGCGATTTATCGCTGAGACACGTTGTATTGCTCTGTCGGAGGGTGACCGTGGAGGTTCCGTAGAGGTTCGCGATAACCCTTTTCCGACTAGGGGGAACCCGAATCGTAAAAATCGCTTTTCACGAAACATTTGATACGCCCCGCTGCTTGGGGCGTATCTTACATTACAGGGGTGGACATGCAATCAGATATGTTAAAGAATGCAGCATCCGCGTACGCAAAGCTGCTGGGAAAAATATACCGGTACACGCTTGAAAACGGTTTGGTCATCCAAGTGCAATTTGCGCCCGGTTATTTTCATCACCTGTTAGGTTTGCAAAAAATCAAAGACGTTGACTTGGTCATCAAGGGCCCGCAAAACAGTCCAAATTACATATTCCGTAATATCCTTGATGGCTTGATCACAATGGATGACATCAAAAAAAGCCGGTTCTTCGATGAAATCGACGCTCGGCTGAGGCATTTCAACCAAATAAACCGATTGATAGAGTTCAATAAAATTATCGTGGACTTCGACCCCTCGCTCATTAATTCCAAACTCAATAAGGCTGATTACATCCTCTTCAAACGAAGCAACGATAATTTATTCCTCAATTTATTTTTGATGGCGGATGAAAAGGCACCTGCCATGCACGTTCCGCTGACCTTTTTGCCGGATAAGACCGATTATTACACTTATGGGCAAACGGTTATCAACATCATTTCCATGATTGAAATTGAGCGCACCTCCAAAGGTTTTGTAAAAATTTCGTAATAAATCGCAATAAAAGATTTACATTTATCAAACATATGGTATACTTGCTTTCGTCTACTATAAAAACCTACACTTTTTATAGGCGGACAACCGGTGGGGTAAACCACAAAACCAGCAAGGAGGGATATTTTTGAGAGCAAGGAAGATTTTTGCTTTGCTGTTAGCGGCGATCATGGCACTTTCACTGTTGCCCATGAGCGTGAGCGCCAGCACAAGCAGATTTCCGGATGTGCAGCAAGGCCGCTTCTATTACGATGCGGTCAACAGATGGGCAACCGAACAATACGGCATCGCCTTGGGGGACAGGACAACCGGTCTGTTTAACCCGAACGAACCGTTGACGCTCGGCACGTTAGCAGCCTTCGTTTCGCGTACGTTGGGCTACGAACGCCAAGTACCCGTATCGCAAACCACCCATCGCTCACTTCAGGATTACATTGAGAAAGCCGTGGCCGCAGGGCTTTATGAAGCCGTGGGCACCATCAACGGCGACGCCGTGGTGACCCGTGAACAAGCCTTCCGTTACATGGCTATTGCCTTCGGCATCGAACCCGTGCCGGGCAACACGGTATTTACCGACAACGCGCAAATCGGCGCGCAATTCAGACCCTACATCAACGCCATGGTCCTTGCGGGCCATGCCAACGCGGCGGGCGTAGGCGGCGGTGTCTTCGACCCGCAAGCACCATATTCCCGCGCACAATTCCTGACCGTATTGGACAGGATGACCAGCGAGATACTCGACGGTTCCGTGCGTGGTCGGATCTATCCGAGCAACCTTATCATCCGTTCGGGTGACGTAACCGTAACAGACACGGTCGTCAACGGCAACCTTATCGTCGGCCAAGGTGTAGGCGACGGCGATGTAGTCCTCGACAACGTGACCGTAAGGGGCGATGTCATCGTATACGGCGGCGGAGCCGACTCCATTAAGATCATTAACGGCAGCTCCGTAGGCAACCTTACGATTGCACGTATCGACGGTGCTGTACGCGTCTTCGTGGATGCAGGCAGCGAAGTTGAGTTCGTCTTCATCAACGACGGACGCGACGACATTATCATCGAAGGTTCGGTAAATAACGTTACCGTTAATACCGATGTAAGCGTCACGATCAACGCCTCGGTAAACTCGGTAGTCGTACAAGCCCCGGGCGCAAACCTTTCCCTTGAAGCCGGCGCGGAAATCGGTGAGCTCACCGTAGCCGCAATCAACGCCGACATCACCTTGGGCGAGGACGTGGTCGTACACAACCTTGTTATTGAAGAAACAGCCGCCGCAGCATCCATCGTGATGGAAGAAGGCGCAAGCGTTTCCAACTTAGTGGTAGCCGCCGAAGACACGTCCTTGACGATCTCCGAAGGCGCCGAAGTAGAAACCCTTGTCCTGTACGAAACCGCCACAGGCTTTGAAGCCGAAGGTGAAGGCGAAATCGGCGATGTCATCAGCGACGTTGAAGACGCCGAAATCGCCGTAGAGGTAACCGGCGAAACAAGCACGGGCGCAGCGGACTTCGTAATCCCCGAAGCTCCGGATGTACAACCCGAGCCCCCGGCACCCCCGGTAGTAACACCCACACCGGAACCGGAACCGGAACCGACGCCTGCACCTACAGTAGCACCCACACCGGCACCCACACCGACGATTCCTCCGTTAGGTGGCGGCGGCGGTGGTGGCGGCGGCACGACACCGACACCAACATTCGGTTGGGTAACCGCCGACCCGGAAACATTCAAATCTCAAGTGTTGGTTATCGACGGTGCTGTAGCTTTGATTATGGTTGAAGTACCCGTGAGTGCCGGCGCCAACCCCGGTGCCAACCGTGGAGCAACCGGCACGGCAACCGCACTTAACCAATATCGTATCGTCATCAACACTACGGGTACGGTACAAACACCGGCATCAGGCCCTTATGCTTTTGCCGTAATCAATAACGGGCAAACACGTCAATATCGCTTTGCCGTTGACTTGATTACCCCGGGAGCTGCAGCCAATCATGAAATACCGACCGTGACGCTTCAAGTGTCCGCACGAAATAATTAAGGAGGGAGAACGACTATGAGAAGACAAAGCAAAAAGAGTTCCAACGTGGTTAAAGTCTTATCGACAACCGCATTAGTCGCTGCCCTCACTGCGGGCACGATACCGGTGTATGGAGCAGATGTTATCTCGTTAAGCACCGATCCAACCTTCCCGCGCATTGAAGTAAGCGATTTGGCAGATAACCCCGAATACCGTCAATTAATTATTGACGCATTCTTGGCGCGTCAATCTGTCATGTTACATGAAGCAGGTGAAGGAAAAGGCCACGGTACAGAAATAAGCGCAGGCAAAACACTGGCAGATTGGTCAGCCGATGAAGTAGCTGATCATGACACTGACCGAATTGCTGTGCTTCCCTACGTGGAAGACGAAGCAATCTAATATCCCCACCTTGCTACACCAATAATAAGGGGGAACACCCTTGTTCCTCCTTATTATGTACATATCTTGTTTCTTTATTCACAATTGCTGGGAGCGGTTCATTGCATGAATCTTTTCATACGCAGTACCATCGATTTATCCCTTCTTACACCCACATTGGAAAGCATCACTTCAACCATATACAATACCGTTATCGAGGACGAACCGACCCGCGATGATGAGATTATTGATAATAAAGCCATTGATGACGTGTTCACGCCGGAACCTTCTTTTTCCTTTATGTTACCCGTCACCGTGTTGTTGGATGTCTACCCTTACGAGCTTGTTCCGGATTCCTTCGCACAATACCTTTCCCTGCGGGAGAGGGGCGTAACCTTTACCCACGTACCTACCTTTTCCTTCACCCAAATGCAGGAGCCCTGTATCGTTATCGAAGCGGGGCAACGGTTAAACGATGACGTTATCCGTTATATCGGTTATTTCTTTGAAGACAGCGATTGCCCGCTGGTATTTATCCCCGTGTTGGGTGAAGGCGAATCTCTGCCGGAGGCCATACAAAACCTCCCCCCGGGCGGTATAGTCCATGATTTTGCCCCCTTACTTTCTTATAATTTTATTTGTGCCGCCAAGGATCCTTCCCTATTGGATGCCGGCGCTTTGCAAGCCGCCGTACGGCTGGGGTCATACGGCATCCTTAACAGGGTAACCGCCGAAGGGGCAACCATCCACCGTACGCTGACAGCCCGCGACTTGTACGATTTGCCCGACACCAACCTCATCGAGGAATTTATCCTCAACCAAGCCACCCAACCCATCGAAACGGGTGACGAGGATATCGGATTGCTTCTCCCCCATATCTCCCCTGCCCTCTTCGGGTTAAACCCGCCGGAGGTTAGGATCCTAAGCGTCACCAACCATTACGAAATGGCGGAGATCACGGGCGAATATATTACCGACGCACCCGATCGAGAAATCAAACCTTCCGCTTCCACGCAAATCATCTTCCATGAAACTACTCCCCTAAACCAAACCGTAAGGGACAAGCTCATCCCAAGGTTTTCTTTCCGTTGCCGCTTGGCATTGGAAGAAGCGGAAACCTCCGTCACATTTAAATTAGGCCGCAAAACGATCCGCACCGAAATGATTGCATTACCGGAGGATACCCGCAACTACGCCTTCACGTTTAAGAAAAACGCCTTGCAAATCAATAAGATCGCCATGCGTCCCCATTACAAGGTATCCTGCATCATCCCCGTATACAACGCCGCACCTTATATCAACGAAGCGGTGGAAAGTATCATCGCCCAATCGTTGGACTTCTTCCCCTATATCCAAATCGTACTGATCAACGACGGCAGCACCGACGACAGCCCCACCCTATGCGAAGCCTTGGCACAAAAATACCCGTACAACATCGTATACGCGTTGCAAGCCAACAAAGGCGCGAGTGCCGCGCGCAACGCGGGCCGCCGTTATGCCATGGGTGAATACATCCTTTTCTTGGACGCGGACGATTTGCTGGACGTTAACTTGATTCAAGCCGCCGTCAACGCGTTGGATAACAAACCAAACGCCAACTACGACTTCGTCGCGTTCCCCATCAAGATGTTCGGTACGGACAACCTTTCCCCGCCCGAGCTCACCCACCGATTCACTGATAACGGCGCGATCAATATCAAAACTGAACCCGATAAGGTGCAGTTCAGCGCAAGCGGCGTACTGATGCGCGCGGAGGCGATTAAAGGGATTTTCTTCGACGAAGAACTCACCGCCGCCGAGGACGCGGAATTTATTGCCCGCGCCTTCGCGGACAAGCAGCAATATCTGGCCTGTAAGGACGCCTTCTACCATTACCGCGTAACGCCGGGTAAATACGGCCGCAACCTCGGGCAATACGGGGGTACCGCCCTCTTCGCCGACCGTTTGGCGGCCTTCTCCATGGAAAAATACGGCGCCGTTACCCCCTATATCCAACACGTTATCCTGCGCGACATCACCCGCGCTTTTATCCCCGAAACCGATACCGACGAAACCGAAGCCGCATTAATCGAAACCGCTGTCCGGCAGCTTACCGACGCCTTACGGCATGTGGACGATACGGCGATTAATAACGCCCGCAAGCTGACCCCCCACCAAAGGGAATACCTCCTGCGCCTGAAACAAGGCGAAGAAGCGGAAGCACCGGCAATCAATAAAATCCATATGGATTATATGCTGGAGCAAAATGGGAACGTGATCATCCGCGGATATATCTATCTGCCCGATTACGACGGCATAAACCTCACGGCCCGTTGCGAAGCCACCGACACGGAATATACCGCCCGATTAACCGCCGATACGAGGGTTTCCGTCGATGTATTCGGCCTCAACCAATGCATGGCGCGGGCCTTTACCTTTACCATCCCCACCCCAAGCGAGGAAATCCTCCTGTCCTTTACGGCCGACGTCAGCTTCCCGCCCGGTTTCGTATTGATCGGCAAGGAATCCGTCGCCCACGCGTCGGATAACGATATCCGTATAGCCCCCCTTTCAAGGGAAAGCATAGCCAAAACCCTGCAAAACACCCCAAGCGCGAAAAAGGAAATCACCGACGAATATATCAACCTGTACCCCCTATTAAACGCCACGCGTCTTTGGCTCTTCGTTTCACCCAATCCGCTGGAAAAAAACGCGACCGCCCACTTCTACGACTATTGCGCAAGCCTCACCGACGGTATCGACTGCCGCTTGGTGGTATCCGCCGATGAAGTGCCCCTCCACCCGGAAGGTACGGCCATCGCCTTGGGCTCCAAAACCCACGCCACCATGTCCCTCTTCGCGGAAAAAATTATCATATCCGACGCCGCCGAAATAAAACGCCTGCGCGATATGACGGGGCTTACCGTCGGCACCTTCCTATACCTGCCCAACCAAGCCCTAACCGAAGCCGACCGCCCCGCATTAGCCGCCCTCAACGGTCTGCCGATAACCGCCGTCGCGCTCCTTTCCCCCCATGAAACGGACTTCCTCCCCGCGGGGCTTCTACGCGACGCCGCTTTTGTTACGGGCAACCCCATTTTCGACGCCCTGACCGACCGCGCCAACCCCCGCATCCTCTTTATGCCCAACTACCGCAAACACCTCTACCTCGGCGAAAATAAATTTAACCCCGACTTCCGCGACTCCGAATACGCCACCCGCATCGGTGACATACTACTGGAAGAACGTTTCCTGGACGTAGCCGACGCCTTAGGCATCTCCGTAGATTTCGCCCCCCACGCCAAGACCTTCCTCCACCTCTCCGACCTCGAGCGCGACGACTCCGTAAAAGTCATTCCCCCCGCCTACCCCCGCCTGCCCCTGTGCCAAGACGCCGCCCTCCTCATCACCGACACCCTGCCCGCCCACGGCTTCGCTTACCTCAACAAACCCGTAATCTACTTCAACTTCGACCCCGACAACACCCCCCCCCGCGACAACGCAGCCTTCGGCGAATCCACAAGCGACTTCGAGGAACTGATCGATCTGCTCGTGTACTATATGCAAAATAACTTTACGATTAAACCCGAATACAAAACCGTAGCCGACGGTTTCTTCCCCTACCGGGACGGGGAAAGCTGCAGGAGGGTTTATGAGGCAACACAATGCTAAAACCCTTAACGGATGAACAACTTTTAGGATTATTAAACGATATCGAATCCGATAAATCGGAACGCAAGCAATCCATGCGGGGAAACACCCCCGACACCGCCCGTCAAGCCATTTGCGCATTTGCAAATGATATGTCCGGCCACAATGAAGCGGGTGTTTTATTTATCGGAGCCGACGATAACGGCAACCCATCCGGCGAACCGATAACGGATGAACTCATCAGGGTATTAGCTGACATAAAAACGGACGGTAAGATATTGCCGTTACCCGTAATGACGGTAGAAAAGCGTGTTTTAAAAGGTTCGGATATGGCGATTATAACCGTAATGCCTTCGGACATGCCCCCCGTAAAATATAACGGGCGTATATGGATACGTACGGGGTCACGCAGGGTTATAGCGGGCGAACAGGACGAACGGATATTAAACGAAAAACGCAGGCACAAAAATTTACCCTACGATTTGTACCCGGTACCTACCGCAACAATCACCGACTTATCCCGGGCTTTATTTGAAGACATATTTTTACCCGGCGCATTCGCGCCTGAAATATTGGATGAAAACAACCGAACTTATGAAGAACGTTTGGCATCATGTATGATGATTGTATCACCCGAGGACACGACACCCACAGTACACGGTCTGCTTGCGATAGGAAAAACCCCGCAAACGCATATACCCGGCGCATATATTCAATTCATACGTATGGATGGGAATGAACTGTCAAATGATGTAATCGACGAGGCAACCATATCCGGCCCCATCCCTAACATGATGACCCACATAAATCACGTAATTTCCGCCCACAACCGTCGCGCCTTCGACATAACCTCCGCACCAACACATAAGATAACGGAAACGTATCCCATATCCGCAATCCAACAAATTATTTATAATGCCGTTATGCACAGGACATACGAACGCACCAACGCACCCGTCCACTTCCATTGGTACGACGATCGTATCGAAATCATCAGCCCGGGCGGGCTATACGGTAACGTAACAATTGACACCTTGGGCAAACCCGGCGTAGTGGACTACCGAAACCCTAACCTCGCCGCAACCATGAAAACATATGGCCTCGTGCAACGCTTTGGCCGCGGGATAACCATCACCCGGGACGAAATGAAGAAAAACGGCAACCCCGCACCGGAGTTCCATGCCGATCAAGGTCTTGTAAAATGCACCATGAGGAAAGGAAGTGCGTTATGAAAATTACCGTAATGATCGATTTAATGGATAACGAAACGGATATAAATAACCTCCGGCATTTATCTGACCTTCGGAACGCAAATGATGTTAACTTCGTATTGATTACCGATAAAAAAAGATATGAAATTCCCATAATTAGCGATAAAACCTTAAACATAACGGTTCAAAAAGAAAAATCAAACATCCCCGGCATCGTGTTCCCCATGACGGGTAATGAAATATTAAATAAAAACGCCGTTGATTACATAAAAGATTTTTACCAATACAACGAAACAACTAAGGAAATTCCAAACGATGTACGGGTATTGTTCGTATCCGAAGTGCAACCCCCTCCACAACAGGATTTATCAACACAAGAAGAACCCCCCGCTTTTTTAATCAGCTGTATCCTACCCATTTGCGAAGGTTCGGAACATCTGCGTGAAGCCATCGACAGCGTGATAAATCAAACGATAGGGTTTGAGGAAAATGTGCAGTTAATCATTATCGATGACGTACAGAATGATAAAATAAAATATATTTATAGTGAATATCAAGATAAATTCCCCAATAATCTTTTAATCATTAACCAATACCAACAAAGTCTGTGTGTTGCCAGGAACGCCGGTTTGGATGCAGCGAAGGGAAAATATATTTCTTTTTTGGATGAAGATGGGATTTATTATAATGATTATTTTGATGTATGCTATACACACCTTAATGATCCCCGATATTCGTCTATTGTTATAACCGCAATTGAACCTTTGCAAAATGATGAATACGTATCACCTTTGCTCAACCTATATTTTAAGAGTACAACGACGTTTTCATCGAAATCAAATTCACACAACATTCTTTCGACAGTATGTAATGTAATATATGACCGAGCGATTTCCGAAAATATATATTTCGATACACGGTTCGGTATATTTAATGAACTTGAATTCCTTCACCGTTTGTATTTGGAATATGAAAAATATACCGTAATAAGTACATCCAAATATTTTAAGCGAAATTGTTTAATTTCACGAGATTTACATTTTATTGATTACGATGAATTGGATTTTATTCGTCATTTATTCGATGTTTCGATTAACAAAACGGGTAAAATAACGCGATATACAAAATACAATGCTTTTGCTTTGTTTGTATATTATCAAAATATAATACATAAAAATAAAAAATTTGACATTGAAGTACTTAGATCATTATTAAACGAAATAGACGGTATCATTATAAGAAACGTATTAAAATCAAATAAACCGAATGATATGTTGATGCGCCAATTTATGCTTACACTAATCAACCAACCACAGCAAATAAAAAATCAAATTATAATATTAAATTATGATACGGCCGATGAATGCATTACATTAAAAGGGTATTTTATTATTCCTTACAATCATGATTATGATATATTAATAACTTCCGGCAATGAAAATAATAATATACAAATCATACACCATGAATATGAAAAATATTTAGGATTCATAATTTCGGAAAAACGTTTCTTTACGGTTTTATGTTGTAATTGCGATTCGTTATTGTTTTATGCGATAGATCCTTCCGGAATGACGCAAAATATCCCGTGCTTACCATATTATGCGGAAGAAAACACCGATTGGTTTAAGCTATGCGGCGAAAAACTATTTTCAGGTACTAAAAACAGCAATATTATAAACATCAACACGATTGAAAAAAAGCACTTAAAATTAATGCTTTCAGATATAATCAAAAAAACATATTTCGCCGCCGAATATGACGAAGAAATAAAAGTTATATACGATTACCTTCGTATAATTGAATTATTTCCTGAAGGATATAATGCGCCGGATGTTTTAGACGGCGTCGAATACGGTTCCGGCGAACATAAGCTGTACTGCCTTCTTAATAAAAAAGAGTTCCCCTTCGATGCCGTTGAACATAAGGAATTTAACGCGATATATCACGGTATCACCGTCGACACACCATGAATTTCACAACATCGGCAAAAAACTTAAAGACAATAAAAATGGCATGTATAATGGACGAATTTTCATTTCGTTCATACGAGCCGGAATGTATATTGCATGAATTAACGCCAATGGGTTACGTTAAGGAAATCAATGATTTTAAACCTGATTTGCTTTTTATTGAATCTGCTTGGCTCGGTAAAGAAAACCTTTGGACCCGAAAAATAGCCAACGGTTCACCGGAATTAGAAAACCTGACGAAGCATTGCCGCAATAAAAAAATACCGATCGTATTTTGGTGCAAGGAAGATCCCGTACACTTCGAAACATTCCTTCCCGTCGCTAGGTTGGCGGATTTCGTATTTACAACGGATGAGGATTGTATACCCAAATATATAACCGATTTAAAACATAACCATGTATACCACCTCCATTTTGCGGCCCAACCGCAAATGCATAACCCCATCGAATACTTTCCAAGAAAAGACAGGTTTTGCTTTGCCGGCGCGTATTATAAAAAATTCCCGGAGCGTTCGGGCGTTCTTGAAAGGCTTGCGCCTGTTTTTAACGACACCCTTGGCTTGGATATATATGACCGCAACCATGGCAGTACCCAAACAGACATTTCCTTCCCGGAAAGATACAAAAAAAATATTAAAGGCTTTCTTCCTTACGATAAAATGGAAAAGGCTTACAAAGGTTACCGTTATGGCGTTAATATAAATACGACAACCCAATCCACGTCCATGTTCGCAAGACGTGTGTTCGAGCTTATGGCATCCAATACGGTAGTGGTCGGAAACCATTCTAAAGGGCTTAAAAATTATTTCGGTGAGTTGACGATATGCGCGGATTACGCGGAAACGATGGCAACCGCACTAAAAAAGTTAATCGAAGACGAAACGTATTACCGCAAGTACAGGCTCTTGGGGTTGCGAAACGTTATGGCTTTTCACTTATATAAAGACCGGCTCGATTTCATCGTAAAAACGGTATATGGGAAATCATTAAAACCACCGCTCCCATCTGTCGCCGTCATAATAAAAAACCCAAAAACCAAAGCCATATTTGATAAACAAAAATATGAAAATAAATCCCTGCATACCATATCCGACCATACATTAATAAAAAACCTCCCCGCCGAATATATAACCTTTTTTGACGAAAGGGATTATTACGGCGAAAATTACCTGACCGATTTGATGCTCGCCACACGTTATTCTGATTTAAACGGGATAGGTAAATCCGGCCATTTTAAAAATACCGATGGTATAAAACTTATCGGCAATAATTATCGCTATTGCAATGTGACCCTTCTTCCGACGCGAAGATCAATTTTTAAAAGGAATTTCTTGGGAAATATATCACAAGAAGATTTTATAATCACACCCACTTTACGCGGCGATTTTTTATCCTTGGATGAATTTAATTATTGTGAAAATTATAATGGGGTATCGTGTGCGGAGGTTGACGATTTTATGATCGCCGATACTCCATTAAACATAAAAAAAATTAATCCAACCGTAATAAATAATAAATCCAAAGTAGAAAAACCCACCCCTATTAAACCCGTTACCGATATACTGTCCATTTCAAATTTACGTGTGGCTACGATATTGGATGAATTCTCATCTGTATCCTTCGGCATGTCATGTAAGACTTTTCCCATCACAATAATCGGGTTCCGTGATGAGATAGAAAACGTGAAGCCGCATTTCCTTTTGGTCGAATCCGCATGGCACGGTACGAACGACAGTTGGCTGTATAAAATCGGGAACTATGCCCGTAATAATTGGGTTGAGTTAAAAGAATTAATTGAATTATGTCGTAAAAAAAGCGTACCGACGGTTTTTTGGAACAAGGAAGACCCCGTTCATTACGCAAGGTTTATCGACGCAGCCAAATTATTTGACCGGATATACACATCCGACGCAAACATGATCGATAAATACAGAACCGATGCCGGACATAACAACGTAGGTTCATTGATGTTCGCCGCCCAACCGAATATACATAACCCTGTAATTGAAATGACACGAAATAAGGGGAGTTTTTTTGCCGGTTCATATTACGCCAGCCGACACGAGCAACGCCGCACCGACATGGATATGTTGTTTGACGCCGCCGCGAAGTTTCCCTTCACCATATATGACCGGAATGCCGGAACGGATAGCGAGCACTACCTTTTTCCGGAACGGTTCAGGAAATTCATCAAGGGAAAATTACCCTATTCGGAAATTAACAAGGCGTATAAAGGTTATCAAATCGCGTTAAATGTAAATAGTGTAACCGATTCGGATACGATGTTTTCGCGCCGTGTTTTTGAATGTTTGGCTTGCGGGACCCCGGTTATAAGCACACCTTCCGTAGGTGTAAAAAAGCATTTTAATAATATCGTAGCTACGGCAACTAACGTCGAAAACTACATTGAAATATTAAAGCAACTTGTTAATGATCCCAAGTGTTGGGCACATATTTCACATTTGGGTGCGCGTGAAGTAATGCAAAACCACACGTATTCACATAGATTACAGCAAATATGCGGAGACTTAAACATAGAACTGACGGATAACACCCAACCCCGGGTAACGGTGATATCAACCGCCAAAGATCGGGGTTCCGTATTCCGCGTTTTGGATATGTTCCGCAAACAAGTTTATAAAAATAAATTCTTATGGTTGTATCTATACCGCTTCGACAGTTGGTTGGATGCGATAAACACGTTGCAATCCAATGATGTTTCCGTTTTCTTTGTGGACCATACGAACAATATCCCATTCAACTTACCCGATGATTGTTTAATCGCTTATATGGAACCGGAAACCGCTTGGTATGGCGTTCATTATTTATCCGACATGGTTATGGCGCATAAATATTCAAAAGCGGACATAGTTTCCAAACCCGTAGATTCGAAAGGTATATTGCCTTGCTCCTCACTTACAAAGCGCTCATCGTTAAATGCAATGAACCTTCATGATTTACTTAATATAAAAATAGAAGGTAAGGTTTTTTACACGGATGGGTTCAATTTTTCACGTAATCATAATAATTGCGTTGACGTATGACAGAGGGGAATAAATTGAAGATATTAATATACGCGGATGTCGATTTAAACCTTACGGATGGTTCAGCCATATGGCTCTCTTCCTTATGCGAAGTATTAAGTATGGATCCGTTGTTCCAAGTCCACGTATTATTAAAAAGCGCCGTAAAGAAAAACCCTACGTCAAATAATGTTTGGGTAAATCCTTTTACCCACTATAAGTCCTTCCCGTTTAAAGACCAACGAAGGCTGGCGCAAGAGGAAGCACTGACCCTGTTACAAAAATATGACACCGAAATAAATGCGGATTTTATTGTCATGCGGCAAATGCGCTTCGATCTCTTGGATAAACTGCCGGACTCTTTTATATCACGATGTTTCTTATATATATTGGGTGAAGAGAATTATCAAGGAAACAACCGCGAAATCGCTTTAAAGCTGATCAAAAAAACCGCCGGTTTCTTTGCCCAAACGGAGCAGATGCGGCAACGTTATATTCATTTTTTGGGGGATGAAAATAAATCACGTTTTTATTTGATGACACCTATGATACCTGACAAGGCTTTTCCAAACGATGTATTCGTACGAAACAAGGAAAGCAGACTTGTATATACCGGAAAGTTTTCCGCTATGTGGTACATCCGGGAAATCTTGGATGCCGTAAACAAACACGAAAATGAAAATATAAAGTTGGATATAGCGGGGGATAAGTTCCACAATGACGTTGACAAGGAAGCATTAATAAAACAATTCAACGAAATGCCGAACGTAAAATGGCATGGTCGTTTGGATCGTATCGAAAGCATGGCATTAATAAACGAATGCGATGTAGGGATAGGTTGGCGAAACCCCACAATGGATGACTCATTAGAAATATCTACGAAATTTTTAGAATGCTCCATGATGGGAAAACCTGTGTTGCTAAACTCCACACCCTTATATAGGGAATTGTTGGGAAGTGACTATCCCCTCTTTGTAGATACACCCCAATCTTTTTATAACAAAGCACGGATGGTGTGTACGGATACCTCTGTATACTTGGATGCGGCTCGCCGCTGTTATAATTCCGCCACTTTTTTCGGATACCGCAATGCATTAACCCGGTTAAGGGAAACCTTTTTATCCGTTTATTGGGATAAGCCTGTTTATATAACAACGGTAAAGAAAAAATTACGGATCGTCTTCGCGGGCCATGATTTACGTTTTGTACAATTCTTCATCGATTATTTGATTCAATCGGACAAATATGATATAAAGATAGATAAATTTAAAAATCATACGGCACACGATGAAAATTATAGCCGCTCTTTAATTGATTGGGCGGATGTTATTTTTTGCGAATGGGGGTTGGGGAATGCCGTATGGTATTCGAATAATAAAAAAAGCAACCAAAAATTGATTGTCCGTATGCATTTGCAAGAAGCCGATACGATACACCCGACAAAATTCAATTTATTTGAAATTGACAAATTTGTTTTTATAGCGCCGGCGATTTATGAAAAAATGTACGCAAAATTCAATTTTCCAAGGGATAAAATGACGCTTATATGGAATCCCATAGATTGCAAAGCGCTGGATGTACCGAAACAAAACGGGGTAGACTATAATATAGGCATGATGGGTATATGCCCACAACGTAAAAGGGTGGATTTGGCGTTGGACATCCTTGAACAATTACTGTCATATGATAACCGTTACCGTTTATATATAAAAGGCAACCGACCGGAAGAGTATAAATGGCTTTGGAACCAAGCTACAGAACGAACGTATTATAATAAATTTTATAATCGTATAAAAAATCTTAATAAAAAAGTTATATTTTCACCATATGATTCTAATATATCCGAATGGTTTTCAAACATCGGATTCCTTCTTTCCGTCAGTGATTTTGAAGGCTCGCACCAAGTGGTTGCCGAAGCGATGGCAGCAGGGACGATTCCGGTAATACGTAATTGGGAAGGTGCGGGGAGTATATATCCGGTGGAGCATGTGTTCAATACGATAGATGAAATGGTATCGTTTATAGCTAAGGGGAAGCATATAAACGAAATAACAATAAAAAAATATGCCGTGGATAACTTTGATTTAAGCGTCGTTATCCGAAAATTGGAAAAAGTAATTCAACAGCATTATACTTAACTTAATGAGTTAAATAACTGTCCGGGTGGTAAAAAATGAATAAAGTTATAATCGTATCAAAAAACCCCGATGTTTCTAAATATAACACGATACAAGAAGCTATTACGGCAATTCCGGTTGAAAAACAAAAAAAATATGTTATCTTCATAAAACCCGGAATTTATAATGAAAAATTACATATAAACAAATCCAATATTATTCTATATGGTGAAGACCCGGCCAATACGATTATAAAATATGATTGTTCCCGCTCTATTTTAAAATCAAACACAAGTAATACAGCTACTTGTTTAATAGAAGCGGATGATATACAAATTGTCAATATTACTTTTGAAAATACAGCCGGTCAATATCGTGATGTAGGACAAGCTGTAGCCGTGGCTACCCAAGGAGACAGAATTTCATTTTATAACTGTCGTTTTTTAGCGTATACCAACACATTATTCGCAGGTCTTGGCAATTTTAAACCGGAAGATGACGGTCCATTAAACGCCGGCAGGCAGTATTATTATAAATGTTTTATTACCGGTGACTTTAATATTATATTAGGTACGGCAATTTGTTTTTT
This sequence comes from Defluviitaleaceae bacterium, assembly GCA_009779755.1. GTDB lineage: Bacteria > Bacillota > Clostridia > Lachnospirales > WQUN01 > WQRX01. The sequence continues at coordinate 54,947 of WRDO01000007.1, forward strand.
TGAAGAATGTAAAATCGAATGCCGGGAAGACTCGACTTACTTTGCATGTGTTATAGCAATTAATGCTGCTTCACGGTATAACAAAAATGGATATGTTTTTTATAAATGCTATATAAACGGACATGCTAAAATAAAAACTTGGCTTGGGCAGCCGTTTTCCAATCATTCATCAATTGCATATATAAAATGTAATATGGAAAACATAGCTTCCGAAGGTTGGACACAAAGGTTTCTGCCTGAATTATGTTTTAAAAACACTGCCCGCTTTATAGAATTCGGCACCCGTGGCGTTGATATGTCACAACGAACAGAATGGTCAAAAACATTGCCCGAAGATGGTAATTTGTTCCTTTATACAAAGGCTAATGTATTATTAGGTTGGTCGCCGAATTATTCAAGGTTACCTTTACGTACCAACCTTAAAATATATGCCCGGCAATCCTTGAATGCCTTGCAAGGATTTTTTCGCAAGACAACACCGGATGGAATGTTATCAGAGATTTCCAATTCTAAAACAGTTATATATTCGCTTCCGCATCCCGCATTTATACGTAAAGCCTTGGTTCATAAATTTGCTTACCACCCCGAAAGTGAAATAATCATCTTAACAGATAACAGTTTTTCTTTATTTCCTGACGGCGGTAAATTGCCGAATGGCGTTAAGGAAGTTATAAAAATAGATTATTACATTGCAAGTAAATTAGATGATGAAGTTGAAGCTGAAAATGTTATTGTTAAATATATTGAACATCTATTTATAGAAAATAATATTGATATATCATGTGTCAATGAAATTTATTGCATGAATGATATGGTGGACCCTGTAGTTGTATATTTGGAAAATAAAAAAATATATTATAATTGCATTGAATTTTCAGCAAATCAATTTTTTATTTTTGATACATATACATGGAGTGAATTAACCAAGCGAACACAAGTTCATTATAATATCCAAAAAAAATATAAAATATTTTCATCAACCGGTAATTATTGCAAAAAAAGATTATTATGTGAAGATACTACGAAAAAAATTGAAACAGAAATCGAAGAAGTCGTATTTGATTTTTGCGAAGCTCTAAACATCATTAATCAACGTGATAAAAATGTATTGTTAGATTTTTATGGTGAAATAAAATTACCAAATGATTACAAATATATAACACTGGTAGCACTTCCAAATTTCACTACAATCTCGAAGTTCCAAAACTTATCTGTTAAAGACATAATCTTAAGCCATCAGCGATTAATTGATTTTTATATAGGAGATGTTAATAATATTGCCTTGAAACCACATCCTTGTATTATTACGGAATACAATGATTTACCATCCTATTTTAATAACGCTCCCGTTATAGACGCAAATATACCTACAGAGCTTTTTCCTATTTATAACATAAAAGTAAAACTTGCGATTGCAGTAAAAACAACCGCTTTAGATATTTTGAAGCGACAGGATACCGATACACAAGTGGATGTAATCGGAATCCGTTATTTTAAAATGTTTCAATTATTAAATCAGTTATATTTTGCTTTCAGCCTTATAAAGTTCATTCCTAGCAATAACAAAAATGTTTTTGTATATAATATAGATATCGGTCAAGTAAGTAAATTTGCAAGTTACGCCTTTAATGATTTAAACCTTACCATAAAAAATACAGATATTTTACTTAAATCTTGTGATTCGATTGCTTTAATAAACGGCATTGAAGAACTCCCACCGAATAATATAAACGATTTTTTTAATAATATAAAAGACTTACCGGTCGTGTTTGTTTTGGCACAAAAAAGAATAACGTTTAACTTAAACGATTATTTAGAAATAAAAATTAATAAAGAAATAATAAATATAAATACGTTGGAACCAATGGGTGATGAATTTGTATATATTATATGTAATAACGAGGAAACGTTGAATGCGTTGGAAAATCAAAAAATAATAAAAAGTTTAAAATATACAGGTGTAAATTTAAATTCAGAAATAGCAAGATTTAAAAAAGAAGGAATTGATTTATAGTGAACCTATTATCCGCCGATTATGATATCCGCGATGTAAACAACCCAATTAGAGAATTCTATCGCTTTTCTGGCATGGATTTCCAACCCGCACATTTAGACGGAAAATTGTATTCTATGTGTGTTCATCCTATTGATTTGAATAGTTTTCCGGTTGTGTTTTTAGAACATATATATGATAAAACGCAAAGCAAATCAACACCGGAATTGGTGTCGGTAGGCCGTTCCGCCGGGTACATTGCCGTAAGCAATAATTTAGGGAAATCATGGGATGAATACCCCGTTCCATGGAAAAATAGTTCCTACCCGTTGCATTGCTTCACTACTACGGATGGTTTTCATATCATTGCGATGAAAACAACGGAGTCAAATGAAGATGATTTAACCGAACTCATAATATTAAATCCCGATTTCTCAGAGTCACATCGTATCGTATCAAAGGAAAAGAAATATCCTTGGCACGGTTCTTGGTCAATCGACCAAAATGTTTTAGGTACTATCATGTATGCGGAATACGCATCACTTGGAAAATATAAAAACGTATGTGTAATGCGCAGTAGAGACAATGGATTTACATGGGAAAAGGTTTTTATTCTACCAAGCAACCAAGAAAACGCCGATTTCACCATTCGTCATTTCCATACATGCCAATCAGATCCTTATATAACGGGACATTGGTATGTATCAACAGGTGACGATAATTGCACACTCTTTAAAAGCGAGGACGACGGAGATACTTGGGCGCGTATATTTCCTGAAAAAATAATGTTTTCAGGTGAAGTGGATATTAATACAAAAGAAGCAATAACGAATCAATTATTCCGTATGACGGCATCAATCATCACCCGAGACAGCATTTGGTTCATCCATGATACATCTGCGGAGCCTTCAACACCCGGATATAAATCCTTTCCTTGTTTGGTGCGGATGATAAAAACACCGCCGTATGAAACAAATATTATTTGCAAAGTTGGATGCTTAGCGGTACGCAGTTTAACAATCTTAAATGATGATTTATACATCGCCAGTACGGAGGATAAACTGGATGAAGGTAAAATAGATTTTTTCATCGGTAGTACACAAACGGGAAACATTGTATACTTAGGTGGTATTCCAATCGCAAAGAAAGCCCGAAGCATAGGCAACGGAGCAAGATGCAGCAAAGAGGCATACAAAAATAAATTATTTATGCACATGGGTGCAGGGATGAGAAAAGGTCACACAGCAACATTATGCGTAACAGTGTCTCAAATTAACATAAAACAATCGGAACCAAATAACTCATTAGGCGGATCCACATACACAAATCGAACATGGAAGCATTACGACCCCTATGTAGCAAAATTTACTAACAACCCTAAGATTATATTAGATATGGGGTGTGGACGAGGTTTATTTGTTGAGGCATGTTTGGAACATGGAATACAAGCCGATGGCTTTGATATAAATGTTGCCTATATAAACGAGGCTAATGCCAGATTATCCGGCAGGGCGAATTTATTTACACATGATATTGAATATCCGTTAACAAATACCCCATCTGAAAAATATGATGCCGTATTCCATAATCAAGTAATAGAATATTTAACAAAATCAGCGCAACATAACTGTATTCGCGAAGCATACCGTGTACTTAAACCGGGCGGTGAATTTTATATAGGTACATGCAGCAAATACGACCCAACGCAACAAAAAGATGTGGTTCCCGACCATATTAATATCCTTAATATGTCGGAATTGTGCGTTATGTTGGAAGCAATAGGATTTGTAACCACCAATTTAGCGCGAAACTATCCGCTTGCAAACCTCACCGACGAGCAAAAGGAAATATGGGAAAGAGAACAACCCGAATGGCTTTCGTATTCTTGTAACGTATTAGCCGTCAAACCGGAATATAAAGGTGCATACTGCCCATTGTGCGGATGGAGCGGAAAAGAATTTCGTCCGTACAACAAAAGAAATAACGCGGAATGTCCCAATTGCCGCGCATTGGAACGACATAGACATTTATGGCTATACTATAAAGATATAATGCCGCCGGAACGAGCATGTACTTTTTTGATGTTTGCGCCGGAAAATTGTATTTACGAACGGTTAAAATTATTTCCAAACTTGGAAATATACACGGCGGACTTAATACCCGGTCGTGGAGAACATGTATTTGATATACAGGCCATACCATTTCCTGACAACACGTTTGATTTTGTTGAATGTTTTTTCGTCCTTTGTTTTGTTGAAAACGATATTCTTGGGTTGCAAGAAATATATCGTGTGATGAAACCGGGTGGTAAAGCCTTTATATATTTGCCTATGGGTAAAACGCAAACGGCACAAGAATTAGATACTGATGAACAAGCGGCACGCGCAACCGTTCAAAATCCTCATATGCGTCGATTATACGGTGCCGATGTTATGGATTGGCTGGCGTTACCCGGTTTTCATGTCCAAAACATAGATGAAATAGTGCGCGTTAATAAAGATACGTTGATAAGCCATGGAATAAATACATCCGTCAATATATATATTTTGGAAAAGGGAAGGAATACTATTAATTTATGAAACCACGTTTGATGTTAACAGTGGATGTGGAAGCCCATCAAAAACGCGCCGCGGAAGACCACGTCGAACGCTTGATATACGGTAGACAAAATGGCGTTGAATGGGGTATCGGTAAAATGATGGACATCGCCGATGGCTTCAATGTAAAAATGGTTTTTTATTTGGACTTCGCGGAAGTGGCTGTATACGGCGAAGCGATTACGGAAGTAGGAAAATATATTGTGACCCGCGGACACGATTTGCAATTACATGGCCATCCGGATGTATTGCCGACAGAATTTTGGAAAAACAGGGGGATTTCGCCGCAAACAAACGCGAACTTGTTCACTCCCGTACACGCGGATGCTTATATTTATTATTTGGTAAATGAACACCAAAAATGCGCACCCTACCACCCCACCGCATACCGGGGCGGAGCATTCCGAATCAACGCACCTTTATTAGACGCGCTTCGAAAACATAAAATCCCCATTGACGCTTCTTACAATCTACACAGTGAAAACCGCCCATGCGACCTAGCGCCGAGCAAGCAGTTTTATTGGGAAAACGGTGTTTTGGAAATCCCAATTGCTGTGATTAACGATACGAATGTGTTCCCCACACTGGCATCCTTGGATTTTAATTCCGCCCGATTTAACGACAGGCACGATTATAAAGCCGATGTCAATGTCTATATGGATAATTACCGTCGTTTTTTTGATTCCTTTTTTAAGACGTTCGGAACGGATGCGATAGCGTCCGTCGTTATGCATTCCTGGTCCTTTTTCCAACGGGCGGAAGATGAAACATATTCTGTAATAAACCCACTTGCGCCAAAAATGTTTGAAAATTTGCTTTTAGAATATTCAAAAAAATTCGATATAATAACTGTTTCGGATATTTCGCAACAAATAAATTCGCAAAAATTTTCAAATATTATTATACCAATGCCTCAGGGTGAAAACCTTAAAATGGAATGTCCCATATGCGGTTGGACAGGGAAGACATTTAACCCTTATAACGGAAGAAATAACGCCGAATGCCCCATATGTTATTCATTGGAAAGACATCGGCATTTATGGTTGTACTATAATTATTCACAACTTTTGGAAATAGCCGTACCAAAAAAAGTGTTAATTTTCGCGCCTTCCGGTTCAATAATTTCGAAGCTAAGGAGATATAAAAACCTAGAATTGGTGACTGCCGATATAAATCCAAAACGAGCGGAACATCAGGTTGACGTACAAGCCATCCCGTTTGAAGATGAATCCTTCGATTTCATTGAATGTTTTTTCGTACTACCCTATGTGGAGGATGACGTAAAAGCATTAAATGAATTGCATCGTGTGCTTAAAACCAACGGAAAAATCGCACTTTATTTACCCATACGAGCTATATCGGAAGGGTCAATAGATTTATACGCCGTAGATACCCCATTCACGGAAACGGAAAGGAAAAACAACCCCGGTTTCCGCCATGTATACGGATCGGATGTATTAAATTGGCTGGCCCTCCCGGGTTTTAATGCACAAAGAATAGATAATATCGTTACATACTCCCCGGATGAATTAAAGCGTTATGGTATAAACTCCTCTTCAAGTATTTTTATATTGGAAAAAATAAAAACCACAAAAAATACGGATAGAATAGCAGAAGCCTATCATGGTGCGATGGGTGAAAATTTATGCAGGGCTACCCGAGATAGGATACATTGGATATGTGAAAGAGCCATAGGAGAAAATATATTGGATGTAGGATGCAGTCAAGGAATAACCACCATTTTATTAGCACGTGAAGGCAAGCGTGTTGTCGGTGTGGACATATGCCAACAAGGTATTGATTATGCTCAACAATCATTGAAGAACGAAAATAAAACCACACGCGAATATATAAAATTTTTATGCACGGATTTCGTTTCTTATGCAAAAAAATGCAACAAAAAATTTGACAGCATCATAATGGGGGAGGTATTGGAACACCTTACAGAACCGGAACGTTTTATATCTAAGGCATACACTATTTTATGCGACGGCGGACGGCTGGTAGCTACAGTCCCTTTCGGAATAAATAACTACCATGACCATAAACGCACGTATTACCTCACGGCGTTCTATAACCTTTTTATTGATAAATTCACTATAACCGAGATTAAATTCCTTGGTGATTGGATAGGTATTGTGGGAGTGAAAGTAAAAGCGGAAGGAATTAAATTGGACAGCGCTTTGTTTATGCAAGCGGAAGAGGCTTTTATGATACGCGAAAAGGAGTTACGCCGGATGTAAAAACTGGTCTTAACAGCAAAGCAAATAAATATATCATAAACTATCCGAATGATCTTACGGATGCCGAATGGAAAAACAGGTTGCCAATATCCACGATACCAATAGCGGCGTACTTAAAGTTATAAAAAATAGGATGATCAGGAGTGTTAATTTATGAAAATTATAGCCGTCATACCTGCAAGATACGCTTCCAGCCGTTTTCCCGGTAAACCGCTTGCTGACATACATGGTAAACCCATGATTTGGTGGGTATACAACCAGATAAAAAAAGCAACCCGCTTAAACAGTATAATCGTGGCAACCGATGATAAAAGGATATTGGCAACTTGCGAAGATTTAAATATAACTGTATGTATGACAAATATTAACCATAACACACCTACATCAAGGACACATGAAGTATCGACCAGATACGAAGCTGATTTATATATAATGATTAATGGTGATGAACCTATGATAGATCCAAAAGTGATCGATCATATAATTCCAAAAAGTTTACAAAAAAAACCTTATGTGGCAAGTGCGGCGACAACCATTTCAAACGCAACCGATGTAATTGACCCCACAAATTTAAAAGTTGTACTTTCGAATGATAATAAATTATTATATATTTCACGCGCACCCATTCCATACCCAAAGGGAACGAATGAATATACGTATAAAAAATTCGTTGGTATTCAAGCATTAAATAAATCTGCGCTTGACTTTTATGTAAATAAACCCAAAAGTCCCCTTGAATGGATTGAAGAATCTGATTTATTGCGGTTTATTGAAAATGGAATTGAAGTAGACTTTATAAATGTTAACTATAACAACCTATCTATTGATACACCAAAGGATTTGGAAAAAATAAAAAAAATTATAAGAAAAGAGGAAGATCATGAAGGAATATAATTTAAAGATATTAGCAAACGTGATGAACAGCGCTATATTTTCAGATATCCTCGATGATTATAATGTGGATTATCTAATAAGAAGCCTTAAACCGAACATTTTTAATTCAAAAATATTTGGGCGTGCAAACATTTTGAAACTACGCGCATGACCCGTTTACAGGAAACCTCCGAAACCACCATATCCATGATATTCCTGTGCATGAACATCAAGCGCCGGCTGAGGGAACTTTTTTTTACATTTGGGTTTGGGCGTTATTCGGTAGTATGTTTGTGGATAATTCAATAAATAAGGCGTTCATTGCCAAAAATATGGTTTGTTCGTAAACCCTAATTTAATAATATCTTATTGGTATTTTTCGCAGAAAGGTATGATTTTATGAAAGTGGTAATATTAGGAAAGGCTAGTTCCGTCAGAATTAAAAATAAAAATTATCGACCATTCTATAATGGTGAATCATTAATGGACATACACATTAAAAAATTGATCAATGTATTACAACCTGATGATATATACCTTTCATGCGAGGATGAAACGTTCCGGAGCGTTGCTCAAAATTGGAAAATTAATTTCATCCTCCGTGATGAAAGGTATACAAGATTGACAACCAGCAACGTCGATGTCGTGCATTATGTGTGTAAGGATGTCCCGGGCAACGGGGATATATTATGGACAACTCCTGTGGAGCCGTTGTTCGATGAATATACAAACGTTTTAGAATGTTGGGAAAGGATAGATAAAACCAAACATGATTCGCTTAACGTTGTATATCCTCAAAAAAGGTTTATTTTGGATCAAAATTATAATCCAATTGGTTTCGGCTTCGGTCATTGGCACAAATATTCACAAGATATACCACCCATATACCAAGTGAGTTGGTCAACGGCTATTTTAAGCAGGGCTTGTATAGAAAAGGTCAGTTATATGATTGGTGCGCGTCCCTTTTGGTACGATTGTTATTCAACCGTAGTAGATATCGATACGGAGGATGATTGGGAGATTGCACAATTACTCTATTCTAAAAAAATCAAGGAAGGTTACACGAATGGAAATCATAGAAATTTATAAAGATCTTCTACGCCAAGCCCATGTAATAATCCCAAAAAAAGCGGAAATAAAACTATATCACCATTATGGCGCTGAAAACGTCCGTGAAACAGGTGCGTTATTCATAACGGTCGTCCAACATGATTATTGTAAATATATCGTATGTATGACTCCCGGGCAAACATACCCAATGCATTATCACCGAATCAAGGACGAATCATTTTATGTTTTACACGGCGATTTATCCGTTGTGCTTGAAGATGAATTTCATTTAATAACACCGGGTGAAATTCTTAACGTACCCCGTCGATTTACGCACGGCTTTTCAACCAAAACCGGATGCGTATTTGAGGAACTTTCGACAGCCTATTTATTAAACGATTCGGTTTATCAGGATAAATATATAAGAAACATATCCGGTAGCGATAAAATGACTTATATATCCATTCATGAAAATAAATAAATATAAAAGGATGTAGGAAAATGACAAACGTTAAATCTTTTCATATTGATGATTGTTTTGAAATCGGGAATGGGGTTTTAACACTTATCGGCGGCCCGTGTTCCATCGAAAGTGAAGACATGTGCCTTAAAGTTGCTGCAACGGTATTGGATATTTGCAAGGAACTGGGTATAAATTACATCTTTAAATCATCCTTTGACAAAGCCAACCGGTCATCATTAAACGCGAGCCGGGCTTTGGGTATGGAAAAGGGATTAAAAATATTAAGTAAAATAAAAAAGGAATTATCGGTTCCAATTACAACCGATGTGCACGAAGTTTGGCAATGTGCTGAAGTCGGCGAAGTGGTTGATATCATACAAATACCCGCATACTTGTGTCGGCAAACAGATTTATTAATAGCCTCGGCAAAAACGGGTAAGGCCGTAAGCGTAAAAAAAGGCCAATTTATGGCACCGCAAAACATGGACAACGCAATTAAAAAAATCACATCGGTAGGCAACCACAAGTGCATCTTAATGGAACGCGGAACATCATTTGGTTATAATAAGTTGGTGGTAGACATGCCGGGCTTGCAAATTATGCGTGAATTCGGTTACCCCGTATTTATCGATGCCACACATTCAGTCCAAGAACCCGGCGGAAACGCAACATACACAAAGGGAAATCGTGATTTTGCAAAGCTGATTATGTATTCGGCATTAGCCGCTGGGGTTGATGGCGTTTTTGCGGAAATCCACCCCGACCCGGATAATGCCGCCTCAGATGTTGGGAGCCAATTAAAATTATCGGAAGTACGCGAAATATTAAAAAAAGCGGTGTTAATAAACGATATTGCATGGCAGTAACAGAACGGGAGAGATATTGTGATTGATCATATTGTTTTGGATGTTGACGGCACACTTACCGACGGTAAGATTATTATTTCTAACCATGGAGAAGAAATTAAAAATTTTCACGTAAGGGATGGTCAAATAATTATTGCATTACCGAAATTAGGATACCATCTTTTAATAATAACAGGACGAACCTCTAAGATTACTGAAATAAGGGCAAATGAATTGAAAATAAATACCGTCCTGCAAGGAGTACAGAACAAAGAAAAAACGTTGAATGATTACTTTAAAATGAACTACATAACAGGTGATAGATTTGCTTATATCGGCGACGATTTGAATGATTATTCAGCCATGAAGTTGTGCGCTTTTAAAGCCTGCCCGGCAGATGCTGTAACCGAAATCCGCGGGCTTTGCGATTACGTTTCCGTAAGGAAGGGAGGTCAAGGTGCAGTAAGGGAAATATGTGAATATTTATTACAAAAGCAGAATCAATATGAATCATTCTTGCAATTATTTAGAGCGTGCTGAACACCCCAGCAAAACCAACAAAATCAAGCAAAAACGCCAACAAATATTATAATATGGTGGACATCGCCGACCCCGTAGCGATACGGGCAATTTTTAACGGATATAAAACAGTAATACAATAAAGGAGCAAAACAATGTTAAACATCATCGGCTTAGGTTACATCGGCCTTCCTACGGCATTAATCATGGCAAGCAACGATATTCCTGTCATCGGCGTGGATAAGAATCCTTCGGTGGTTGAATCCCTTAACCGCGGCGAGGTTACTTTCGAAGAAGACGGACTTCCTGCGTTGTTTAAAAAGGCAGTGCAAGCGAACATCGTTTTCCGAACAACCCCCACCCCATCCGATATGTACATCATCGCTGTGCCTACGCCTTTTAATAAATCTACCAAGCGCATAAACCCAAGCTATGTTATCACAGCCATACGCGAGGTGTTGGCCGTGTGTAACGATAACGCCGTCATCGTAATCGAGTCCACCGTTGCCCCGGGCACCATTGACAAATTTATACGACCGGTGGTCACCGGTGCCAACGTCCGCATCGCCCACGCACCCGAGCGGATTATCCCCGGCGATATGGTGAGGGAGCTTGTAAACAACGCCCGCATTATCGGCGCGGACGATGAAGAAACGGCACAAGAGGTAAAAAAACTATACACCGCTTTTTGTAAAGCGGAAATCGTAACCACGGATATACGATCGGCGGAGATGTCGAAGGTGGTGGAGAACACCTTCCGCGATATTAATATTGCTTTCGCCAATGAGTTGGCGAAGATTTGCCGCGCCGGCAATATGGATGTATATGAAATTATCCGCATCGCCAACATGCACCCCCGCGTTAATATCCTGCGCCCCGGGCCGGGCGTGGGCGGGCATTGTATATCCGTTGACCCGTGGTTTTTGGTGGGGGATTTCCCGCAGTTGTCCTTGCTTATCCACGAGGCGCGTAAGATAAACGATTCCATGCCGGTTTTTGTACTGGAGCGTATACAGGAAATCATGAAAGATGAAAATATTATTGATATTTCCCGTATCGGTTTTTATGGGCTTACGTACAAAGAGGATGTGGATGATACGCGGGAAAGCCCGACGTTACAATTGTTTGATATCATTACCAAATCACTGGGGCAAACACCGAAATGCTACGACCCCATGGTAAAGGAAATGATGTTTGACGCGCAATACAACGATTTTGGCGCTTTTATCCGCGACATTGATTTTATCGTGATCATGGTCGGGCATTCGCATTTAAAGGATAACATGGAGAAACTAAACGACAAGACCGTATTTGACACACGTTACTGCATAACCCCAAGCGATGCTGATTATCCGGTGGGTACAAAGCATTATTATTTATAAACGTAATTCTTATTGCGCTATTTTCAAATCAACAAGCAATGATTCATGTAGTGCTTGTGATATATTGATGCCTTTTGCATGTTCAATCCAGTACGACATATTCAACCTATCTTCCCGAAAAGTTTAACGAGGCGGTTTAAAGCCAAAGGAGCGAACAAGGTAGCTTGTTTGTCGGTTACCTCACCGAGGACGCAACATTTGTCTTACCGTTTTACTTTTTACAAACCCTCCATAAATATCGAAGCGGTTGTTATTAATGGGCGGTCAATTTCTACGGTTAACAAATCATTATCGCCGGTGATTAGGATATCGACATCTGCAGAAATCGCAGAATATAATATAGGTGCGTCTTTTATGTCGCGGATTGTGAACAAATAATCATTGGGTAATGGGAATGGTGTGTATTCAAGTTCAAATGGAAGTTTTTGTAAAAATGCAGAAACGTTTGCCATTTTGCTTGAAAACTTCTTTTCGACCACACGCTCAAACTCATCAATAATATAAGTTGATAAAACTAATTTGTGCCGTAAGCAAATATGTGAAAACAAATCAGTCAGAATTCGGCTTTTAAATACAGCAATGGATACTAAGATGTTTGTATCAACCATTATCCGCATTACAAGCCTCCCAAACATTTTGCCTAATTTCTTTTACCAATGCCACAACATCGGCTTCTGATTTAAGGTCAAGTTTTTCAGCTTCACCTTCAAATGCGGTTTGAAGTTCATTTATTGCAATAGTAACGGGATTAACGATTGTATACACCCCTTCGCGCTCTATAAACGCAATTTTTCCACCTTTTTGTAAATTTAATTTTCGCATAATATTTATAGGAAGTGTAAGTTGACCTTGATTTGATATTTTTGCAAGCTCCATTATAATACCCCTATCTGTTTTATATTCGACTTGCACCGGTAGATAACAATAAAAAATATATATCATACCCCTTCAAGGTGAGTATAGCAAAAGAAGGGATGATAAACAATATCGAACGCGTACAAATAGGAGAAACAACAAATAAAACCGCGCCATACACGTTTTTATCCATGCATGGCGCGGTTTTTTATTGCATTGTTACAGCACAGCCGTTGTTTGGATGGTTGTCAGTTCCATCTTGCTTAGACTTTCCAACCCGCCGCTTGCGGGGTTGAAAATATCGTTGGCGATCATCTTATCCACGGCGGCGGATATGTCGTTAACGGGCAAGTCAGGATTAGGGTTTATAATGCGCAATGACCTGCGCTTGCCCAGTGTGGTGTTAAACACCATCGAGTAATGCTGCATGGCTTTCCTCCTTTCTTGTGTGATTTAATATTGATAATACGATAGGGTTAGCGCACCAAATCGAGTGCGAGGGATAATCTTGCGGCGCACGGGCCGTTATTGTAGATCGTTTCGATCGCATCTACGAAATTGGCTACGGTTTGTGCCGCGGCGTCGTGCGCCACGTTAAGCACGGAGCAAACACGCGCTTTATCACCGTTGGTGACGCGCAGGTTTGCGGAGATGGCTTTGTATTCCGCCATATCGCTCCTCCTTTCTTTATGAAGTTGTTTGTTTTTGATGGGTAAGGATTAGCAAGGGGGATCCCTTTACATGCATACTTGCGGGGTGACTCCTGCGTGTTCCGATGGAACCCGCATGTGCCGGCCGGGCTTGAGAGTCGCTTTAGCCATGGAGAAGTCAAATCGGGAGCGGGGCATCAGGTACGATTGTATGCAGGGATGGTGCAACCATTTGTCATCAGGGTCGTATGAATGCTGTCCGTCAAAGAGATGCCGGTTGGCTTGGGATGAATATACACCATATGAATATATATGTCAAACTATTTTCACATTTAAATATATACAAACATGTGTTCCTTTGATTAGTATTAGAATAACTCATTTATTTCGAATATTAAATAGGAAAAGAATTAAAATTTATGATTAATCCCGGCTTGTTTCATTATAGCGTTTGCCATTGTCAGATAAAATCTTTTTAACCGAACGGGTATAATCAGCCATTATGAAGCTATTTTTAAATTATCTATACGCTTTGTTTTAAATGACAATTGGATCGGACCTGTATAATTACAATTCAATTCCAACATTTCCGGTGTTGCTAAACGCACCCTTTCGATTAAAGCATCACAGGAATCGGATTCCAACAATAAACCGGGGACATCATCGGATTCACAATGCCACTTGTGGGATTCATCATCCCAAAGCAAGTTGATAACGCATTTCATAACCGCACCTCCAAAGGTAAATAACAATAAACTTAGGGACAAAATACCGTTGCGAATATTTATGTTATGTATATGGATTTTATATACGGTATCATTAAAAGTCAAACATAACAAACCGTTAAAGAACCACTTTCACCCAAGTAAAGCGGATGTCATAAACTGTACAAATGATAATGTAAGGAAGTGCGGTAATGGAACGAATTGTTTCTCCGATTATTTGGCCTCCGTACCCGGGCGTGGATTTGCGGCGCGGTATGGAGGGCCCGAGCATCCGTCAGGTGCAGGAACGTCTCAATATAACAGGCGCGAATCCGCGGCTCGCGACGGACGGCAGGTTCGGCCCGTTGACGGAAGCGGCTGTCATCGCTTTCCAACGGTCAAGGGGGTTGGCGCAAACCGGCGTCGTAGGAATCATCACATGGAACGCATTATTTTCAAACGAACCCGCACCATTACCCCCTACCCAACCTTCGGTATGGCCTCCGTACCCCGGCGTGGTTTTGCGGCGCGGCATGGAGGGCCCGAGCATCCGTCAGGTGCAGGAACGCCTCAATGTATTGGGTGCGAATCCGCGGCTCGCGACGGACGGCAGGTTCGGCCCGTTGACGGAAGCGGCTGTCATCGCTTTCCAACGGTCAAGGGGGTTAAGCAGTGACGGCGCCGTCGGGCCGATTACGTGGAGTTCTTTATTTTCACAAGTCCCCCTGCCCCCTTCGTCGGTTGTCAGGACGATCGTAATCGACCCCGGGCACGGGGGGTATGATTCCGGCGCGGTGTTTGGCACCCGCATGGAGAAGAATGATAATCTGCGGCTTTCGCTTGCGGTGCAGCGGTTATTGCAAGCGCAAGGCCAGCGGGTCATTATGACGCGGAGTACGGATATTTTCGTCCCGTTGGTTGAGCGGAGCGCGATTGCCAACCGCAACGGCGCGAATTTGTTCATTTCCATCCACCGTAACGCAAGCACAAATATCGCGGCCAACGGCGTGGAGAACTTCGTATTCACCACCGCGCCCGCGAGTACCGCGCAAGCCGCCCAAACCGTGCTTAACGAAGTGGTGGCCGCGGGCGTGCAAAGTAACCGCGGCGTAAGGCGGGGTAATTTTTCCGTTTTGCGCAATACAAACGCGCCCGCTATGCTGCTGGAGATGAATTTCATCACGAATGTACGTGACAACCAATTGTTCGACCAAAACCTCGAAGCGTATGCCGCGGCGATCGCACGGGGAACGATGAGGGTGACGCGTTAAAAAATTTTTATAAAGGTATTGACTTTGGTCTTACACCATACTTTACACTGGGGTTGCTTTCGCGAAGCGACCCTTTTTTGTACCGCCGGAAGGAGGCCGTCCATGGAAATGTATTCCATCGGAAAATTGTCCAAAATCGTCAAACTGACCCCCGACACCCTACGTTACTACGACGAAATCGGCTTGCTTAAGCCCGCGTTGATTTCGCCCGAAACGGGTTACCGCTATTACACCCTTGAACAAGCGAAGGATTTGGCACGCATTTTGGAATTAAAGGACTTCGACTTCCCCTTGGCCGAAATCAAAAAAATAATTTCACGGGCGGACGCACCCGGTATGGAGGCGATTCTTCGTAAGCGGTACGGGGAATTGATGCAGGAGAAGCAACGGCTTACAAACGCGATGGAAAAATTAGTTCAAAAATTAAAAACCCACGAGGAGGAATCACTCATGAATAAAAAGATATTATTGGTGGACGACGCTACCTTTATGCGGATGATGTGCAGGGACATTTTACAAAAAAACGGGTATGAAATCGCGGGCGAAGCCGAAGACGGCGAAGCGGGCGTGGATATGTTTAAGCAGCTTAAACCCGATATCGTGCTGCTTAATGTCACCATGCCAAAGATGGACGGCATCGCCGCGCTCAAAAAAATCCGCGAACACAACCCGCAAGCGCGGGTGGTCATGCTCACGGCGATGGGGCAATCGGTTATCGTGGCGGAAGCGTTGCTCGCCGGGGCGCGGCGGTTTGTGGTGAAGCCCTTTACGCCGGATAAGCTGATTGAAGAAATACGATTCACCTTGTTGGAGGAAAACCCGAAAGCGGAGCCCTTCAACGCGGAGCTGTTGACAAAACTGCTCAACTTTGCGCGGGGCGAACACGCCTGCACATCCGTACCCGGCGGGGATATATTATCCCAATGGCAAATCGACGAAGTGATCCGCTTGGCGGAGGCTCCCTCCGCTACGGAAGAAGAAATCAAGACCTTGATGGAGAAACTGTTCATGGCGGCCCATGACATGCCGCCCGCCGCGGCGATCGTTTCAACCTTTACCCCCGATCCGGCACCATTGCAATTACCCCCCGACCCGGCATTTTTGCAACCAAACTCCTCTATCGACCCCATCCTCTCCGCGCTGGAAAAACTCGCCGCCGGACAGGAGAAGATGACGGAGCTGTTGGAACGGTTGTTAACGAAGTAACTCCACCCGCAAGGTAAGCATGTCCCCGTTTTTTTCCGCCGTTATGTTTCCGCCCATTTTTTCCGTTAGTTCCTTGGCAATGGCGAGACCCAAACCCGTACGCTTATGCGTACGGGAGGCGTCCGCCGTGTAGAAGCGGTCGAAGATACGTTGCGTGTCGATGGTGTCTTTGTGGCTTACCTTGTTGGCGATTTCGATTGCACCGTCCGAAAGCGTTACGCGCAAAAAATCCCTACCGTGTATATAAGCGTTTACCAGCAGGTTTTGAATGACGCGCTTTAGGGCTTCCGCGTCCGCCATCGCGTATTGCGGGGTTTCGGGGATTTTGCTTTCCACGGTAAAACCCCGATTTTCTAATTCCATGTAATGATCCGACAGAACATCACGAAGGGTATTACCCACGTTTATCTGTTCCGTCGTTATATTCCCCTCCACAGCTTGCGTAAAAGCGAATAAGCTGTCCATCAAAACGGTCAACGCATCCAGCCGCCCGCGCACGGTGGCGAGGTAACGCGGGAAAGCGTCCGCTTCGGCGGGGCTTTCATCGCTCCGCATTTTTTCAAGCATTTGTATATAGCCCTTAGCCGAAGTGAGTGGGGTACGCAAGTCATGGGAAATGTTGGTGATGGCACGTTTTAAATCCGTTTCCGCGCGGCGCGATTCTAAATGGCTGCGGCGGCTTTTTTCCAACACGGCGTTTATGCGGTCGGCGAGGGTGACGATTTCTTTTTCGAAGGTAATCGTTTTCAGGCGGGTGTTGGTATCGGTTTCCAATATTGTTTGCAAGCTGTCGCCCAACTGCCGCGCGTCGCGTTTGAGCAGCAGCCACTTGATGAGGAAAAAAGCAAAGCCCGCGAACAAAAAACCGCAGGCTGTTACCCAATAGATCATTTGATTTCCGCCCGCTTAAACAACGCGATGCCGCCGACGGTCGATGCGATGATGTAGAACATACCGACGCCCAGCATCGTGGCAATTGCTTGCGCGTCCAATTGATTGTGGTAACCCAAGCGGCTGACGGCAACCAGCATGTCGAACTCCAATATTTTTCCCAATGTATAACCCGCTTCCATGAACATCATAAGGACAAGCCCGGGTACGAGGCAAAAGGCGATGAAGATACCGTTTACGGCGCCGCTCCTTTTAAAGGTGAACGAAAGGAACACACCCACACATGTTAAGGCAAGGAGTATAACCAGTTGCGCGCCGAGGGTTTGGAACAGGTTAAGCCAATAGCCCTCCGGCACAGGTCCGCCGAAGCCGCTAAGGACGGTGGCGAGCAGCATACCCAAGCCTATATAAAGGATGAACCACAACACACACAGCACCGCGGCGACGAACAGCTTTGAAAGGTACAGCTTCGTGCGGGAAATACCCCACGCCAGGTCGTTCTTAACCGTGCCGTGCTTGAATATGGGTATGGCGGCAATCAGCGACAGCGCAAGGATAAAAAAGAACAACGCGTCCGTGGAGGTGTAAAGTGCTTGGGCGCTGTTTATACCGGTGAAGTTTAATTCGGCTAATTCCAAGCCTTCTTCCCATACGCCGCCGAAGTGTATGGCACCTGCCGTTTGCGTCCCGATTGACATCAGGATAAATAATAATAAAACCGTGAAAGTCACGTAGAGTCCCTTGCTTCTTATAATGGCGTATATGTCCGCGCGTATGATATTCATCATTTCGACGCACCCCCGATTAACTTAATGTAATATTCCTCTAACGTGTCGCCCACTTCGCGCAGCTCCGCCACGCGTACGCCCGCTTGGCTCAAGCGGAAAGTGACCTCCGACGGGTCGCTCACGGGGCTGTAGATACGGATTTCGTTGCTTGAAATCTGTTTGTAATCAAGGATGCCTAATGCCGTTTCGAGGGTGACGGCGGCTTTTGCGGCGTCGTCCACGGTTACGGCCAAGGCGCTTTTACATTCCTCTTGCAATTGCGCGTGGGTGAGGGATTTGATTAACCGCCCGTGGTGGATGATGGCGTATTTGTTCGCCACTTGCGCCAGCTCGGTAAGGATGTGGCTGGAAATCAAGAGGGTAATGCCTTCACTGTTAAGGCGTTTGATTAAGTCCCGCATTTCGATGATACCCGTGGGGTCCAGCCCGTTGACGGGTTCGTCGAGGATCAGAAAATCGGGATGGCTCAAAATGGCAAGGGCTAAACCGAGGCGCTGCTTCATGCCGAGGGAAAAATTCCTGACTTTTTTCCTGTCCGTGTCGGTAAGTTTGACGGTTTCCAGACATTTGGAAATTCGGCTCCCGTCGGTGATGCCGCGTTGGATACGGTAGTATTCCATGTTTTGTACGGCGGAAAGATTGGCGTAGAGTGCGGGCGTTTCGATGATCGCACCCATACGGGCGCGCGCGGCGCTGACCCTCTTCGGTTCGCGTTCGCCGAACAGCTTGATTTCCCCTTCGTCCCGACGCGTCAGTCCCGTCGCCATCCGCATGAACGTGGTCTTGCCCGCGCCGTTCTGCCCGATGAGGCCGAAGATATCGCCCTTCTCCACGGTTAGCGTAACGCCGTCCACGGCGGGTTTGCCGCCGTAACGTTTGGTGAGGTTTGTTGCTTCAAGTACGTGCATTGTCCAATTATCCTCCCTGTAACTTCTGTCCTATCGGAGCAAAAGTTCGTCTGATGAGGCGAGTATAACGCGGGAGCCTTAATTAACCGTGAATCAAACCTTAAATAAATCTTAAACCGTCATTCCTTCATTTTATACCCGATGCCCCACACGGTTTGGATATAATCCCCGCTTGGGTCAAGCGCCGCCAGCTTTGCCCGCAAGTGGCTGATATGTACGTTGATTGTGTTGTCGTCGCCCAAAAATTCCCCGCCCCATACGCTTTCGTACAGGTTATTTTTTGAGAACACCTTTTGCGGGCGGGACATAAATAAACGCAGGATTTCGTATTCGCGCTTGGAAAGGTTTGCCGGTTTGCCGCCGATGAAGGCGTCGTAGGCGTCCGCGTCCAGTGTAATATTTTTATAACGCAGTTCCCCGCCGTCGGGGGTTGAAGGGACACCCGCCGATACCCGACGCAGCTGTACGGCCATACGCGCCAACAGTTCATCGTTGTCGAAGGGTTTTGCCAAATAATCGTCCGCACCCAAGCGCAAAAACCTGACGGTCGTTTCCTTGTCCGCCTTCGCGGTTAATACGATAATGGGTAAACTATACGCGGCACGCGCTTCCCCCAACACTTGCTCGCCCGTCTTACCCGGCAGCATCAAATCCAACAGCACAAGTGAAAAACCGCCCGCTTGAAGGCACATCAACGCTTCAGTACCCGAAAACGCGGCGGTGGGTTCATAACCGTTCTGCGCGAGTAGTTCACACAACATTTCACTGATATGGACGTCGTCCTCAACGATTAATATCTTTTGCATAAAACCATTCCTTTAATAGCGCGATGTATTCCTGATCGTGCGCAACCCTTCCTCAGCCATTTCGATCAACGCCGGGTTGCCTTGGCGGTACGTCTTTGCGCGGGTGAAGTATGACTTCGCCGTGGGGATGTCGTTTACGCGCAGGCTCAATTCACCGATCAGCACGCAGGTTTGCTGCGCGGCATCGGGTTTCATGTTCGTATTTTCGAATACGGTGAGGTAGAGGGAGTACGCCTTTTCGCCCGCCATCCTTTCGAGCGCTTTGTCTTCGCAATCACGGTATAACCACATCAGGCGCAACCACAGGTTGGCGGCGATCGTTTCGTTTTTAGAATAAAATAACGGCGCACACTTAAGCGCCAGATAATACCCCGCGAATATATTGTTGATGTCACGGCTTTCGTTGAAGCAAAGGTTTACCTTGGTTTTATATTCCTTGATTTTATCTGCGTTAACGTAAAAACGCGACGCGATCGGTTCCTTAAAATGCCCTTCAAGCGCGCTGTAATAACAACCGGGGCAGGAGACGACCTCGTAATGGATCGTATCGATGCCTTCGTGGCTGATACGGAAATCCCGTCCCCGTTTGACGATGTTGTTTGCGTGTATGCCGCGCATCGCATACGCCGAAAAAGAAAACATACACAGCGGGCACTTGTGCTTTTTTTTGTGTATCAACGCGTCCGACGCAAGCGGAATGGCGAGGTCGTAGGATTTATGTTCTTTGGGAAAGAGGTCTGTCTTCGGGTCAATGATAAAGAATTCGGAACGCGGCGCCGTTTCCCGCGGCGAATCATCCGGCGGCGGCTCCGCCGAGGGGTTGCCCGCACGCTGTCGGTTTGATTCATCCAGCCGTTGGCACAGGGTACGGATAATCGAATAGGTAAGTTTGGGGTGGTTTTCGAATATTTCGTACGCGTTGATACGGTTGATCGCCAGCAGGATAACGAGGTCGCTTTGGCAAACAACCGTCGCCGCGCGCTCCTTGTGTAAGAAAAGCGACATTTCACCGAAAAACTCGCCCGCGTTAAGTTCGGTGAGTTTTATTTCATTCGGTTGGGCGTAGCATTTGTACACCCCTACCCGCCCCGCGAGTATGATAAACATTTCGTCAGCCGTCACTTCATTTTCCGCGAGGATTACATGGCCTTCGCGGTAACGCCTTGTGCTTGCGTTTTGGCTGAGCGCTTCCAACAATTCCATATCCATATGTATCACCCGATGCAGGATACCATAGGGTCATGTCAGGCGGCAATGGGGTTATATCGGCATATAGATAATAAATCTTGCACCCTTTGGAACAGCCTCCGATGAATCAAAAAATCCGTCCGAGTCTTCATATATGTTTTCGGCCTTAACGCTTCCCCCATGTTTTTCGATCAAATCCTTGCAAATAGCCAATCCCAGCCCGGAGTTTCCGCTCGCCCCTTTGTAGAACCGCTCGAAAATGTACGGGATATCGGCCTTATCGATACCCGCGCCGTCATCCTCGATGATGATTTTAATATAATTGTTCGCAGCCGTATAACGGATCCTAACGAGGGTATTCGCGTGCCGCAAACAATTTGACAACAAATTGTCGATCGCGCTTTGTACCTTATCTTCGTCGGCCTTGATAAACCTTTCGCCCTCCGGCAAATCAACGATGATTTCCTTCCCGCTTTTGTCCGCGAGGATTTTGATGCGCTCGGCGCAGTCATACAAAAGATTATTTAGGCTGAAGGCCGTGATGTTCGGTTCATCCAACCCGCTGTCCATCCGTGAGATATACAGCAATTGATTTACCAGCGCGGCCATGCGTTCACTCTTCGCGAGGATAATTTCGGATGCCTCGTTTTTGTTGAACACATCCTCCAATATACTTTCCGCATACCCTTGGATGGACATGAGGGGCGTCCTCAATTCATGGGAAACGTTTTGGAAGAATTGCTTTTGGTTGTTTTCGGAAATGTTAAGTTTGTCGGACATGTTGTTCATGCTTTGGGCCAGTTTGCTGAACTCCTTGTAATCGAAATTCTCCACTTTTTCGTTAAAATTGCCGCGGCCGATGATTTCGGCGTAGTTGCATAACCGTATAATGGATTTTTGGACCCTTGAGGAAATGAGGATTGACATCGCAATACTTATAAAAGCCGATATGACGAGCAGAAAACCCAGTGTTTGGTTGATCCTTCGCATAAATTGCAACGCGGAGGTTATGTCCGTGTACAGCAATACGGAAAACGATAGGTCCTCGTTTATGGGGTACGTGACGGACAGAAGGTAATAGGTTCCGCGCCCGCCCGCGAATCTGACCATCGCTTCGTTTTCAAAGGATTCCCTGTTATTTTGGTAATGGTTGGCCAGTTGGTGAACCTCCGCGGCCATATCCCCGCTCATTTGATTCGGGTTGGGCGAAACCACTTCGCCGTGTTCATTGATGACGATCCCGTCACTGTTCATCATCAGTTGCCTGATCGAACCGAGCTGCCTGACTTGGACCAGGATGCCCTCCATAACCTCCACAGGGGGTTGCATCCGAAAATAAAATGTTTCGGGTGACGGTCTTGGGGTCATGTTTTCGATGTTGGTTTTATTCCCTTCAAGCTCGCGCCGCGCCTCCGCGCTTATGAATTCATTGGTGATCGCATTAAATAAGAAAAAAACGATTAACAATGTAACGAAAACCGTCCCGACGAAATTGCGTATAAGCGCGAACCTGAAACTTTTCACTTTATACCTCCGGCCTTGTGCCGATTTTAAAGCCGACCCCCCATACCGTATCAATGGATACCCGACTGCCGGCGTTGTCCAGCTTTTTTCGCAATCGTTTTACCGTATCGTCCGTGGCACGGCTTTCGATGACGTTATCGTAACCCCATATCGTATTAAGCAATTCGTACCGTGATATGACCTTATCCTTGTTCGCCAACAAATACGCAAGCAGGCTGAACTCCGTTTTGGTCAAGTTTAACGCGACGCCGTTGCAAAAGGCGGTCAATTTATCGGGGTATATATTTATATCTTCGTGTTTTATCTCCCCGCCGTCCTTTTCCGGTTGGGTATACATATCAAACCTGCGTAGCATGGATTTGACGCGCATCATGAGCTTTACCGGGCTGAACGGCTTTGTAAAATAATCGTCGCTTCCCAAGGAAAGGCCCGATATATAATCCTCCTCCGTATCCTTCGCCGTCAGCATGATAATGGGAACGTTGGAAATCTCCCTGAGCTTTGAACATATCATCAACCCGTTGCTTCCCGGCATCATGATGTCCAGTATGACAAGGTCGCATTCCTTTTTTATGAACGCTTCATATAAATGTTCGCCGTTTTCAAACGCCTCCGCCAGATACCCTTCCTTTTCCAGGAAGGCTTTGACCAGATTGCGGATACTGGGTTCGTCATCCGCCATATAAATCAGCTTTTGCATAATACCTCCCGCCGTCATGTAATTATCCCCGTTGTACGGTCAGCTTGCAAGCGTCAGCGTACCGTCCTTCATACCCAATGTAATATCCGCAATGGATGCCACCTTTTTTGAATGGGTAACGATGATTACGCATTTACCGTCGTTGCGGGCAAAGGACGTAAACATATCCAGCACATCGTTTTCCGTATCGTTGTCCAAATTTCCCGTGGGTTCATCGGCAATCAGGATATCCGGGTTGTGGGCCAACGCGCGGGCGATGCCGACGCGCTGCTGTTCGCCGCCGGAAAGTTTTAATACCTTGCGGGTGGCTTTTTCACGGTCGATACCCACGTTTTCCAAAAGGGTAAACGCTTGCTCCATACTTTTTTTCCCGTCGAACGCCGCTTTTTTACCGCTGCTGCTGATATACATGGAGATAAGCATATTTTCAACCGCACAGGCATTCGTCAGCAAATTATAGGCTTGGAAGATAACGCCGATGTGATTGGAACGGTACACGTCCCTGTCTATTTCCTTTAAATCCTTGTCACGGTACCATATCGCGCCCTTGGTGCAGGTATCCAACCCCGCGATCAATGAAAGCAACGTGGATTTACCCGAACCGGATTTGCCCGCGATGGCGTATACCTTTCCGTTTTGGAATTCCGCGGTTACATCCGTCAGCGCGTTTTGGCTTGCGCCTTCGTAACGGTAGGAAACATTTTTTAATGTAAGTAAACTCATACCCTCAGTTCCTCTCCATGAGAATTTTCATTGGCTCGTACTTGGTTATGCGCGCAACTGACGCAACCCCTGCGAGGGATGCCAATAACAATGATATACCGATAATTTCAAGAATCGTCATCAACCCGAGGGAAACATTTAATTCGGACAAAGGTTCCGCTTCAATGGTATTCCCTCCCGCCATACCGCCGAACATGCCGCCCATACCGCCCCTTGCGCCCCCCATGCCGCCAAACAAACCGCCCAATCCCCCCATACCGCCGATTTCCGCGACTTCTTCGGGTGTAATGTTTTCAATTTGGACGGCAAGCAATGTATCCGATATGGGTTGGGCAACCAATGACCCTACCGTCAAACCCAAAACCAGGCATATCACCGTGAGGGCAAGCATTTCCGACAATAAACCCAGTACGAGTTTCTTCTTTTTCATGCCCATAGCCCTGAGTACGCCGATTTCGTATTTCCTTTCACGCACGGATATGGATGCGAGTACGACCAATACGATACCGCCCAGCACCAACACGATGATCATAAAGGTAGAGGTTACGTTTCGCAGCCCTACCACGGGTTCGACAATGGCCAGATATTCGGCTTCGTTGGTCGTAACCAGAAGCAAGGGATCCAACCCTTGGTTGCGCAGTTCCGCTTCAAAGAGGGGCAGCATATCCGGTTCATGCAAATAGTAGACGGCGTTTACGGTGATGCCGCTTTCGTTCGCCCCCAAAGGACTGATTACCGTATCCAACGTGGTCAACACTTCGTTGCGCCGGTTTAAGAAAGAAGCCCGTATAAATCCCCCGGTGGCGTTTTCGGGCGTCATATCAAAATAAATACCCACGACGGTCAAATCGTGTACCACTCGGCGGGATGTTATATCCTCTCCCGAGCCTTCCGTTAAAGTGCTGTATATTCGGATGGTATCACCGATCATCAAATCGTTAAGCTCCGCCAATTCTAAACTTATCATGGCTTCACCGTAAGCAATGGGGAACCGTCCGTCCGCCACATCCCTTAATCCGTTTTGGAAATCTTCCCAATGGTTCCCGTACAAGCGGAGGTTCGGTATATCCATTTCATCCGGGTTTATCCCGGTTATACCGCCCATCGCACCGCCGAACATATCCCCCATGCCGCCGCCTCTGCCGCCAAACATACCGCCGCCGAGTTCCAAATCCGCATCACCGTCGACGGTATTTAGCGTATCCGAAAAAGCAGGTTGGGATGCCGTCATTTCATAAGTAAGTACATAAGGCGATTGCGCAAAGGCGATACTTTGCTGTGCGGTAACTTGGATATTACCCATGTTGACTCGGTTTAATCCCCCCATACCGCCGCCGCCAAAGATACCGCCAAGACCGCCGCCGCCGAAGCTGCTCCGCAGATTCTCCATAATTTGCGCCGTGTCCGGCACGATGTTTACACGGCTGCCAAAGCGGTGTTTGTAATCCTCAATGATACCGTTGGCGGTATTGTTAATAATTAACGTTACCGCCGTGGTGGCGATTATGGTGAAGATGATCACCGCAAGCAGAATGTTCCTGCCTTTGTTCCGCAGCAAATTGTGGAGCGAATTTTTTATTATGAACATGTAAATCCTCCCGCTTTTGTTTGGAACATTCTACTGAGCCAATTGTGGAAAAATCCCCGAAAAATTGCGGCAATTGTGTGGTAATCATGCATTTTTACACTTTCCCAAGCATATCGTTATAGCGATTATCCTTTGGGTACATTCCCGGAAAGCGGCGCGCATGAAAAAAATCAAGGCCCCGTTAGGTATCCGCAAAAAAGCGTTTTATGTCATGCTGTTTATGCAACTCGCACTCGCGGCGTTGGTGGTACGGATTTTTTACATACAAGCCTTCCGCGGGGAGGAATTGCAAGCGCTCGCTTTCGAGCAGCAAACCCGCGACCGCTTGATCGCGCCCAACCGCGGGAGCATCTATGACCGCAACATGGTTGGCTTGGCCGTGACGGAAACGGTCGCGTCGGTCAGCGTTATTTACGCGCAAATGCGCGATCTGCCCGCTACAGCGCGCATCTTGGCGCGGGAATTGGCGCTTGACGAAGCGGAAGTGCTGAAAAAAATATCACAACGCGTTGCGCTGGTGCGCGTGGCCACACAGGTGGACAAGGCAACCGCCGACCGCCTGCGCGGGATGAACCTCCCCGGCGTTGTAGTGGACGAAGACATCCGGCGGGTGTATCCCTTCGGCTTTTTGGCGTCGCAGGTTATCGGGTTCGTCGGGCGTGACAATCAGGGTATCATCGGGCTGGAGGCACGTTACGACCAATACCTGCGCGGTCAACCCGGACGTATCCTTACCGAAACGGACGTAGCCGGGCGCGTGTTGGAAGCCGGACGGATTTACCGCGTACCCCCCACCGACGGTTACAGCCTCGTACTTACGATTGATTCGGTCCTCCAATCTTATGCCGAGCAAACGATCGAGCTGCTCGTGCGCGAAAAAAACGCCCTGCGCGGCGTGGTCATTTTAATGAACCCCCAAACGGGCGAAATCTACGCGCTCGCAAACAAACCCGACTTCGATTTAAACGATCCCTTCACCATACAAAACCCCGCCTTACAGGAGGTTTGGCACACCTTTACGCAGGAACGGCAAATGAACGAATTAAACCGCATGTGGCGCAACTTCGCGATCAACGACACCTACGAGCCGGGCTCCACGTTTAAAATCGTGACCTCGGCGGCGGGGCTTGCCGAAGGAATCATCACGACGTCGAGTATGTTTACCTGCAGCGGTTCGGTCACGGTCGGCGGGCATACGATACGGTGCTGGCGTTCGCCGCGTTCGCACGGCTTACAGACGTTTTTACAAGGCGTGCAGAATTCCTGCAACCCCGTTTTTATGGCCGTCGGCGAACGCTTGGGCGCGGAATTGTTCTACGATTACCTCCTGCGCTTCGGCTTCCATGATAAAACGGGGATTGATTTGCCCGGCGAAGCGGTGGGTATTATGTATCCTTTGGATAAAGTCGGCCCCGTGGAACTGGTGACGATGGCGTTCGGGCAGAGCATCACGATTACGCCGTTGCAATTGCTGAGCGCAGCCGCGACGGTAATCAACGGCGGTTACCGCGTTACGCCTCATGTGGGGATGCGCCTGATCGATTCGGAAGGGCGTATCGTGGAGGAATTCGCGCCCGAACGCGGCGAGCAAATCCTTTCCGCCGAAGTGAGCGAAACGATGCGTTTTATATTAGAATCCGTCGTCTTTGAAGGTACGGGGCGGCGCACGTACATACCCGGTTATCGCATCGGCGGCAAAACCGCCACCAGCCAAAAGCTGCCCCGGCAGCGGTAAATATATTTCCTCCATTATGGCGTTCGCACCCGCGGAGCATCCCCAACTCGTCGCGCTCGTATTGATCGACGAACCGAGCGGCGCGTATTACGGCGGGCAGGTAACCGGCCCCGTCATGCAGGTTTTGCTTGAAAATGTCCTCCCCTACCTCGGTATTCGCCCCGTATATAATGAAATCGAACTCGCCGTACCCGGCACCGCGCCCGTTACCGTCCCCCCCCTGCGCGGGATGGAACGCGCGGAGGCACAGCGTTTATTACGCGAACTGCACCTCGGGTTTGACATAGTGGGGGATGGACATACTATAATTGACCAATTCCCCATCCCCGGGGAGTTGGTGAACCAAGGGGAGCGGATATTGTTACGGGCGCAATAAGCGTTACGATTTTAATTTGGAGGCACATATGACCCATCATAAGTTATCCGATTTGCTGCGCGGCGTTCCTTACGAAGTGTTGCAAGGTACGACCGATTGCCCCGTATCGGATGTCGTCCATAATTCGCGCAAGGTGTCAACGAACGCGTTATTTGTCTGTCAGCGAGGCTTGAACACGGACGGGCATCGGTATATTATGGAAGCGTCGGGCGCAGGGGCAACGGCGTTTTTGGTTGAGGACAGGACAGCGGAATTCCCTGCGGGCAAAACCGTTATTTTTACGGAAAATGCGCGCAAAGCGATGGGGCGCGTCGCGGCCAATCTGCATGGCAACCCCGCGGAACGGATGCGGCTCGTCGGTGTGACGGGTACAAACGGTAAGACGACGACCACGCATTTTATCGAGAATATCCTGCGCTTCGCCGGGCGAAAGACCGGGCTTATCGGTACGAACGGTATATTTGCGGGGGAGGAAAAATTGGACATCCCCTTCGACACCGCCACCACCCCCGATCCGCTCGAGCTGCACCGCATCTTCGCCGAAATGCTTCATATGGGGGTGCAGGACGTGGTTATGGAGGTGTCCTCCCACGCGCTGGCGCTGCATAAAATGGAAGGGTTAACCTTCGACGTCGGGATTTTCACCAATCTGACGCAGGACCATTTGGACTTCCACGGCACGATGGAGAACTACCACGACGCCAAGGCCCAATTGTTTAAAATCAGCCGTACGGCCGTGGTGAATCAAGACGACCCCTCAACGCCGACTATGGTTAAATATTTTAACGGTGACCCTTGTCTGTCCTACGGCTTAAAATCCGAAGCCGACCTGCGCGCCCTACATATACAAACGGCGGCGCACGGTATGACCTTTGACTTGGACTTCGGCGGCGTTATGCGGTACTTTACCTTGCCGATGTTGGGGCTGTACAACGTTTCCAACTGCCTTGCGGCTGTCGGGACGGCGTATTTGTTGGGGATCGGCATGGATAAGATACGCGAAGGCGCGGCGGGGATCATCCCCGTACCCGGGCGTTTGCAAGCCGTTCCCAACGATCGGGGCGTGCTGATCATCGTGGACTACGCCCACACCCCCGACGGGTTGGAGAACACGATCCGAGCGATACGGGACCTGTCCCCGAAGAGGGTCATTACCCTTTTCGGCTGCGGGGGCGACCGCGACAAGGACAAACGCCCGCAAATGGGGCGCATCGCGGGGGAACTTTCCGATTACGTCATCCTCACGTCCGACAATCCGCGTACGGAAAACCCGACAGAAATCATCAGCCAAATCGAAAAGGGAATCATGCCCGCGGGTATCCTGTACGAAGTCATCGAAAACCGCCGCGACGCGATCCGCGCGGGGGTTGCGTTATTAAAGGAAGGCGACGCGCTGATCATCGCGGGCAAAGGCCACGAGGATTATCAAATCATCGGCACAACCAAGCATCGTTTTTGCGATTACGAAACTGTGGTGGAGGCGTTATGCGGTTAAAGGTTTCCGAGATAGTCACCGCTTGCAAGGGGGAATTGCTTACCGGCGCGTTGACGGACGTAACGGTTACGTCCGTCTGCACGGATACGCGTAAGATCACGCGGCCGAACGGTAAATCGGGTGCGTTGTTTATCCCGCTTTTGGGAGAAAGCGCGGACGGGCATGATTTCATATACAATGCGTTCGAATCCGGCGCGGTCGCTACCCTTACCGAAAGACGGGACTTACCCGTCATATCCCAAATCGTTTACCCGATCATATATGTCCCTTCCACTTACCAAGCCCTGATGGATTTGGCTTTTTATTACCGCCGCCTGCACAACGTAATGGTTGTGGCCGTCACAGGCAGCGCAGGCAAGACCACAACCAAGGAAATGATCGCAAGCATCCTCGCGCAACGGTATAAGACGAAGAAAACGCCCAAAAACTATAATAACCACATCGGCCTGCCCTTATCGGTTTTCCAACTCGAACCCGACGACGAAGCCATCGTGCTGGAAATGGGCATGAACCACGCCAATGAGATCACCGCGCTCAGCAAGGTCGGCGCGCCCGATATCGCCGTCATCACCCATATCGGCGACGCGCATATCGAAAACTTCGCCGACCGCGAAGGCATCCTCCGCGCCAAGCTGGAAATCGTGGACGGCTTACGCCACGGCGGCACGGTGGTATTAAACGGCAACGACCCGCTTCTCACGGGACCCGTCGCCGCCGAAAAAACGCGTTCCTTTACGGTCCGTTACCCGGGAGCCGAAAATATCGTATCAGCCGAACCTTGCGGCTTGGACGGGACCCGATGCCGTTTCCGCATCGACGGCCAAGTCATGGATATCACGGTCCCCCTGCCCGGTGACCATATGGTGATGAACGCGTTGCTCGCCGCCGCAGTGGGTATCGAAGCGGGACTGACCCCGCGGGAAATCGCGGACGCTTTTACCAAGCTGAATGTACCCGACGGAAGGCTTTCGATTATACAAACCCATGGTATGACGATTATCAATGACGCATACAACGCGAACCCCGACTCGATGCGGGAGGCGATTAAGGTATTGATGCGGGAAGAATCCGCTTCCCGACGTATTTGCATACTGGGCGACATGAACGAGCTCGGGCATGTGTCCAAGGAGCGGCATTATGAGTTGGGCGCTTTCGCCGCCGATGCGGGGGTCGATTATTTGGTCACCATCGGGCCGATGTCCGTCGAGACGAACAACGGGTTCCTTAAAAATCGCCCACTTTCCGTCAACCATTCGTATTTCCCCGATGTTGACGGCTTCCTTCCGTACGTACGCGGATTTATACAAGCGGGTGACTTTATTTTGGTCAAAGCCTCCAACAGCATGGCATTTGACCGTATAATCAATGAACTGACCAAAGAGGGGGAAACCGAATGAACACAGCCGTTTACGCGATACTGATCGCATTCGTGGCCAATATCGTATTATGCCCCATGCTGATCCCGTACTTGATAAAGCTGCGATTCGGCCAATACATCCGTGAGGACGGCCCCGCGTCCCATATAACAAAAAAAGCGGGGACGCCTACGATGGGCGGCTTGATTATTTACGGCAGCTTTTTGCTGTCTGCGCTTATCTTCACGCGCGGCAACCCGCAAGCGATGGCCATCGTATCGGTAACGGCGGCGTTCGGCTTTATCGGCTTCTTGGACGATTTCCAAAAAAAAATACGCAAGCGTAACTTGGGCCTGCGTACATGGCAAAAATTTTTGGCGCAGATCATCGTATCCGTTATCTTCGTTTGGTTTTGGAGCCGTATGCCGGGTTACTCTACGGAAATCCTTATCCCCTTCTTCCCGGGTGTTACATTCGATTTGGGTATTTTGTACCCGGCCTTCGCTTGCCTTATCTTCATAAGCGCCACCAACGGCGCGAACCTGACCGACGGCTTGGACGGCCTTGCGGCAGGGGTTACCGCGCTCATCATCGTGTTCTTTATGTTTGCGGCGTGGATCTTCGATTCGCCGATCCTGCCCGTTACGGGCGCCGCCGTGGGTGCGTTGATGGGTTTTTTGTTGTTTAATTCGCACCCCGCGCGGATATTTATGGGCGACACCGGTTCGCTCGCGCTCGGCGGTTTGGTCGCCGCTATCGCGCTGACGTTGCAAATGCCGCTGTTTTTGCTTATTGTGGCGGTGGTGTACGTAATGGAGACATTAAGCGTAATCATCCAAGTGGGGTACTTTAAGATGACACGCCGCCGTTTTTTTAAGATGGCGCCGATCCACCATACCTTCGAATTATCCGGCTGGCCGGAGACGAAAGTCGTGGCTTTCTTCTACGTGATTACGGCGATGGCTTGCCTGCTGGGCTATTTGGCATTACAAGGGGTGTAGGATGGACTTTACCGGTAAAAAAGCCTTGGTCTGCGGTATCGCGCGCAGCGGTATCGCGGCGGCCAAGCTGTTGCTGAGCCGCGGCGCGTTTGTCATGTTGCAAGATACGAAAACCGAAATAACGGGCGAACCCCTGCCGGGTGTTTTATATTTATTGGGCAAAGACCCCGACGATATCATCACGGATTTTGACCTGATCGTCATCAGCCCCGGTATTTCCGTTTACAAACCCTTTGTGCAAAAAGCGCAATCCTTGGGTATCCCCGTATGGGGCGAGGTCGAGTTGGCGTACCGCTGCTGCCCGTGCCCGATGACAGCGATAACGGGTACAAACGGTAAAACCACCACCACCACGCTGGTATACGAAATTATGAAACGCCGCAACCCCCAAACGGTAATGGCGGGTAATATCGGCATCCCGCTTACGGGTGTGGTTGGGGACCTGAACAAAAACGCCGCGGTTGTGGCGGAGATATCCAGCTTCCAATTGGAAACGACCGACGCGTTCCGCCCGGCCATCAGCGCGGTACTTAACATGACCGAAGACCACCTCGACCGCCACGGCGACATGAACACTTATATCGCGACGAAGGCCCGCATCTTTTCCAACCAAGGTAAAAACGACTACACGATATTAAATTACGAAAACCCCATCACCCGTAATATGAAACCCCCGGGAAAAGTCGTATTCTTTTCGTCGATGCGATTCCCGCGCATCGATACAGGTGTGTACCTGCGGGACGCGTCCATTTACGCGCGGCCGGACCCGCGGGACGGTGAACGCTTCATCGCACAACTGATGCACGTACGCGCCCACCCGGAAAACGCGCTGGCCGCTACGGCAATATGCCTGTGCGCGGGCATCCCTGTGGAAACGATCGCCGAAGGGTTAAAAGCCTTCCAAGGCGTTGAACACCGATTGGAATTCGTTGAAACACTTTACGGCGTGGATTATTACAACGATTCGAAAGCGACCAATACAGACGCGGCGATCGGCGCGTTAAAAGCCATGGGACGGCGTGTGGTATTGATCGGCGGCGGGTCGGATAAACAAACCGACTATACGCCGTGGGTCGCGCACTTTGCCGAACGGGTAAAAAAATTGATATTGATCGGGCAAACCGCGCCACAGATCGCATCCGCGTGCGACGCCGTTGGCTTCACCGAATACGTACACGCCGCGTCATTGGACGAAGCCGTAAAGCTGTCCGCCGCGTACGCCGCCCCCGGCGATTGCGTCGTATTGTCCCCCGCTTGCGCCAGCTTCGATATGTTCACCAACTTTGAGGAACGCGGCGAAAAATTTAAGGAATATGTGAGGCGATTGCCGTGACACGAACGCATACGCGCCCGTTAAAGCCCCGACCCCGCAACAACCCCGATCAAGTCAAACCCACCACCATGGTCAACGTGGGGTCGATGGACTATACCTTATACTTGGTGGTTGTCGTCTTGGTGGCCATCGGCGTCATCATGGTCTTTTCGTCCAGTTATGTACGCGCTTCCACCCGCGCGGTGTTTGAGTTCGATTCGTTTTATTTCCTGCGGGTCAACGGCTTGATGGCCATCGGCGGCTTTATCGTGATGAACCTGATCGCCAATGTATACTACGGTTGGTTTAAGCCGTGGGCGCGGACGCTCTACATAGTAACCATCATTTTACTTTTGATCGCTTTGTTTTTCGGTATAACGGCCGGCGGCGCGCAGCGTTGGATACCCATACCCGGTATGGACAGGAACTTCCAACCCTCCGAAATCGCCAAGGCAGCCACCATTTTTATGATGGCGTGGATGACGGATAAATACGACGGTGCCCTGCGTAATTGGCCGGGGTTCTTCGTCTTTTGCGGCGTTGCGGGTCTTATTTCCGGTTTGGTCCTCGATTCCGGTTTTTCACAGGGGATTATCGTCACCGTAATCGCTTTCGGCATGATCTTTGTCGCGAGCCCGTATTTGTGGCGTTTTATTATCGCCGGGGCGGGCGGAGTCGCCGCCGTGCTTATTTATCTGTTTAACGCGGAAAATTTCCGCGGCGCGCGGGTGCTTGCTTGGCAGGACCCCTTCGCCTACGCCGAAACCGTGGGTTACCAAATCATCCAATCCCTGTACGCCATCGCCAGCGGCGGCCTGTTCGGCTTGGGTATCGGAAATTCCCGCCAAGCCTCCTTCGTACCCGAAGCGCATAATGACATCATCTTCGCCATTATCGCGGAGGAATTGGGCCTTGTGGGTGCGGCGTTGGTCATCTTATTGTTCGGCATATTCATATGGCGCGGGATACGGGTCGCGCTCAACGCGCCCGATACCTTCAGCTCCATGGTGGCCATCGGCATCGTATTCGCCATCGCTTTCCAAGCGATTATCAATATAGCGGTCGTAACCAACTCGATACCCAATACAGGCGTCACGCTCCCGTTTATCAGCTACGGCGGTACGTCGCTGGTGGTGAGTATGGCGTTGGCAGGGGTACTGTTAAATATTTCGCGCTACAGCAAGGACAGGAGCGGGTAGTACAAAACCAAAACCGTAAAAAAAGGGAACCGCCTTTATTAAGGCGGTCCCTCTTATGATAACGTCTTTTATTCTTTTATCTCCCCAGTAACCCCATAAATACCTCCAACGCTACGGCCCGCGTAACGGGTTGGTTGTGGTTATTGACTCGGGGGGCGTCTTGGGCACGGTCAACCAGTTGATAGATCAATTTCGCCAATTCGCCGTGGGTTGCGGCTTCTTCGGCCAAGTTAAACCAGAAAAAGTCCTCCCAGTCGAAACGGTGTATTACGCCGGAGCCCATCAGGAAGTCCGCGGCTCGCCCCGCATCACAATCGGCGGGCAGCAACCCCATTTCCTCGGCATACATATCCGCTGCAGGGGCGATGATTTCCAACGTACCGTACGTGGCGAGGGCATGGATTTCCGCCGCCAGTATATACATATCACCAAAAGACAGTTCGGCGTTTCGGTTGCTGCTGAGCGCACGCGACAGGCGCAAGCCCAGCATCGTGCGTACTTCGGGCTCCAGTTCAAGCACCTCGGGCGCGGCCAAGGGGTCGTATACGGCGGGCGGCGGTGTGGGTGCCGGTGTCGGCGCGGGCGAAGGCCCGGGTCCGGTGGTGGCCTGTGGTGCCGTACCCGGCCGCGTGGGGGTCAAAAACGCCCGCCGCAGGTTAAGGTCGGCGATATTGCTGCCGTAGTAAGCGATCAGGATACGTCCCCATTCATCCAAGCCGTTGATGAAATTGTTGTAACCCGGGTGCGCCCGAAGGTCTATGACGATGGGAGTGGCCTCGTGCGCCGGTATCATGTCGCCGAAGTAATTGTGTTCATGCCATTGGCCGTTACGTACTTCTTGGATGATCGGCCCGTTGAGGATGACGTTAACGTTGGAGATAATGTTCCCGTGGGGGTTGGCCTGCCTTGCGGCAGCCGCGTCGATATCCAATACAAGGAAGCGCATGTTCGCGATGGCCTCGCGTTGGGTGTAGTTGATTTCCCACCCCATCTGCCTTGCGTTATTGTTCACGGTAAATTCTCCCAGCACGATGTCGCCCGGCCGCGGTACCACGGGCGCAGGTGTCGGCGACGGCGTGGGTGCGGGGGTGGGTGTAGCCGCGGGAGGGGCTTGCCCCGGCCTTGAAGTGGACATATAAGCGTTTATAAAGTGAAGGTCGGCAAAGGTCCTGCCGTAGTAGCCCAAGTAGATTTGGCCCCACTCCGCCAAGCCGGTACGGAAGCCGTTCCAACGCGGGCTGGCGTGCATGTCGATGACGATCGGGTTCGCGTCCTCCAAGGGGATAAACCCGGTAGCACCCCATGGCGAATAGCTTTGCCACCCGTTGGGCCCGTTGAAGTACAGGTTTACGTTGCCCACGATATCGCCGTGGGGGTTGGCCGCGCGCGCGGCATCGATGTTAACCTCTATGATCAAATACCTCATGCCCGCGACGATTTGCCGTTGGTCATGGTTAAAGTCCCAACCCTGTTGGTTTACGTTGTTGGTACGGTTGGTGGGCCCGAGGTCAAACCGGTTCGGGTTCGCGTATGCCTGTGCGGCATATAAGCCGATACACGCCAGTACAAATAATGCCGCAGCAAATATTTTCAGTTTCATTCCCGTTTCTCCTTTCAGCTCATCAGGTTAAACAACAGCCGTGCCAACATTTGACGCTTCATGCTTTCGGTGGGGTTCAGCTCTTGTTCGGCGAATATCCCCGCCTCCGTCATCAATGAAATCCCTTCGCGCATCCGATCCGTTACCCAACGGGGCAATTGGTCCGTGTCGCCGAAGTCCTCCAAGGTTCTGCCGCCCGCGTTTTCGGGCAACATACCGATGGCTTCCAAGGTGTTGTACATCAGGATAAGGGCTTCCGCGTTGGTGACGATATTACCGATGCCAAAGCGGTCGTTGCCCACGCCCGAGGTGATGCCCAATTGCTTGGCTTGCGCCACATATCCGGTATACCACCTGTTGCCGCCCGCATCGATAAAGTTATCGGTTGTGTCGGTGGCTTGGGGTATACCCGCGGCCCGCATCAGCGTAACCAGCATCATTTCGCGGGTGACGTATGCTTCGGGGTCGAAGCGGTTGCCGCCGACACCCACCATAAGCCCCGTCGCGCCCACGAACATGACCTCGGCACGGAAGTCCTGCGGGATATCCGCAAAGCGTACCGGATTGTGGTTGATGATGAATTGGGAGAAGTGGGTGGCGGCGAAGGTAACGGCGGCACCGGAGAACGACCCGCGCACCAGCTCCAACTCACCCGTTACGGGATTGATGAAGTTGACGAAAATCGCATGGGGGTTCTCATTTCGGGTCAAGGTGTAGGGTATGATGATCGTAACGGCCCCGCCGCTGAAGTCCGTAAGCGGTTCACCGTCCACGATAATCACGAATTCGTATACGGGGCGGCCCGTGCCTTCGATTTCCTTGAATACGATCTTTATTTCATCGCCCTTGACGGCGTTAAGCACCGTTTGCGGGATACGCATGGTGGCGATGGGGGTTTGAATTTGCATAACGAAGTTTACGTCCGCGTCGTTTATCATCGCGAAGGCGGTACCGGGGATGACCGCGGTAACCTCCGTGATACCGTCGTCGGGCGCAAGCACAAAGAGGTTAAGCATCAACGGCTCCATGGGCCCCGTTTCGATCAGATTAATGATTTCATCATACAAAGCGTCGGCCGTAAAGGTTGCGATGTTATCGCTGCCGATATCTACAACCACTCCGACCTCCAACGTTAGCGGCGGCGGGGTTGCGGGTGCGGGTCCGCCCGCAGGCCAACAGTGCTCGCAAATGCACCCGATTTCCTCCAAGGACATTTGTTCCGGCCGCCTGCCCGTAGCTTGGCTGGAGATTACCGTTATATCGTACAGGTAGAAGCTGGCGTTGGCGCTGGCTTGGAAAGCGAAGCCCGGGCGGCGTCCGTGCAGCGGGTTGCGCATAAGGTTAAGGGCCGTCTCGGTGACGACGAATTCCAACGACCAGAAGCCCTCCGCGTTTAAGTTGTTTGCCATGTGGGTGGCGGCAACGGGTGTCCATCCGCCCGGTTGGGCATTGATTTGCATTTGCCCGAAGGTACCCGTGGCGGTCGGGGGATTGCCGTTGCGCCCCGTGACGCGTACCGTGTCGCCCACGCCGATGTTGGTTTCGGAGGTAAGGCAGAATTCCAGCGTAAACCACGCGCTGGTACCGGTGGTTACGTAGATGCTCCGTACGCCGTCATTCTCCACGACCCGCGCCCTGCTGTTTTCGCTGTGGAACATACCCAACTCCGCGGCGCTTGTGCCTACGCGGGTGGTTTGCCTGTTAAGGATATCCTGCAGGTTCCAACGCTCTACGGGGCGGGTGGGGTGCGGACGGGTGATGATGACGTCATATACCATAAAGTCGTAGAGGAAGGGCGGCCATGCACCCCAAGTATAGGTTTGTATGACGATGCCGCGCATATCATCGAAGTCGGAGGCTTGCAGGGTGTATTCCATGGTCCAGCGCCTTGCGGGGAAGGCGTCCGATATACCG
Source organism: Defluviitaleaceae bacterium (assembly GCA_009779755.1). Lineage (GTDB taxonomy): Bacteria > Bacillota > Clostridia > Lachnospirales > WQUN01 > WQRX01. Next base: position 92,701 of record WRDO01000007.1, read on the forward strand.
CTGACATCGCCGCGCGGCGTAAGCCCGCCCATGTTCATGTTCATGGTAAAGCGTCCGTCACCGCGGGACGCGCGCGGCATACGGCCCTCCACGCGTACGATATCCCCGGGCTGCAAGTGGATGCCGTCACCCAAATACGGGTTGATGACGATCCCGTCATGATGGTTAGCGCGTTCGGTAATCTCTATGCGGCGCAACCTTTGGTTGAGGGTAATAGTCGGGGATCCGCTGGTATAAAGGATACCGAAGTCTTCCAGCTCCTCCGCGTCGCCCCAATAATCCGACATACGGTAAAGCACGTCCGCACGCGGCACCGGAGGGGCGGAGGGGACAAAATGCCCGGCGGGGGTGTCGGGGGCTAAGGGGCCTTGTGGCGGGAGTGGTGGTAATACTGTAGCGATGGTGGGTGTTATATTAACGTCGAACAATACAAATGATGTGATACTCTCGATAATTGCACCAACCATGGGTGAAACGATAATGGCAAGGTTATTGGTGATTATGTTTTGCGGGATAAACGCGGCTAGTGTGAAGGGAGATTCAGCGATAACAAAACCGTATTCAAATTGCGTATCCGCGCATACGATCGAAATACGTGTACCCGTTTCCGCATACCCCTCGACCTTAACGTAATAATATTCAACCGATTCCCCCGAGTCCAAGTCATCCGTTATTAAAAGGATACCCGGAATTTCAAGGTTTGGATCTTCGTGGTTTACGGATATTTCCAACCCTACACGCCCTAAGGACGGAACATACGTAAATTCAACATCTACGCCGTCATCAGGCAATTCAAGGCCGATATCCTCCAACTGCTGTTCTGTTGGCGGGCTTGCCGCCGCCGCCGCCGATTCATCGACAGGGAAGAAATTTGGGGGGATCGTGAATACGGGGGGTACAGCCGGTGGCGGTGCAACGGGTGGTGTACCCACTATCTGCATAACGGTAACGCTTTCGATTGTGTAATTTACGCCGTTCCCGTTAAGGGTATAGATGCCGAAACGCGAAGCATTTTGTAAATCTTCGACCGTAAATTCATATGCAAGAATAAACGGAGTATTTGACCCGATTATCTGTTGACTGGCAACGACGCGGGCGTTCGTCCCGTCAATGTTCATCACCATTTCCATATCCGCCGGAGCCGTACCTTGAACGCGGCCCGTCACACGAACTTCGAACATACGGTTATCGTTTGCCGTACCCAAAACCATACCGCTCGTACGTATGTCCATACGATAGCCGGAACCGCCTCTGTTGGGATTATCTTGGCGTACCAGCAGGTAATTGACACCGCTTGCGGTACGCACTTCCAATTGCCCTGACGTACCGTGACCGGCTTGTCGTAAAACCGATGAACTGTTACCCCATCCAAAATCGCTTGGGGTCGCGCCTGTTGCCAAGGCTTGGAACATCGCATCACCTTCCATAGAATATACAAGGTGATGGCGTTGGATAATTAATTGCGCTTCAAAGGTTCGGGTAATCACATCACCTGCTATGACCGGGTTGATACTTAACGGAATCGATATCGTAATCAGTCCGTTATTGGTGGCTGTAGCGGGTGTAATCGCCCAAGTCGGTGTACCTGCCGTAACACCCGGAAAGCGTGCCAACACGTTATTTACGCGCGGCATAACAAGTGCTTGCGTCGCGTTGTTGGTAGCCGCGAATTTGATAAACTCATCTTCACCGCGGAAGAACCCGGATACCGCATAAAACGCTGCTAACAATATTGCTTCACATTCCGGCGCATCGGGTAGGTTAAAACCTGTAAGTGTAATAATGCGTGTCGAAGGCGTAGGCTCTTGCCCGGGTAGGGTCGCACCCACGACCGAAACGGTTATCGTACCGGTAAAATCTGCGGGATTAACGTCATCAAACCCACCGGAAACCGCGGTAGTAACCGATACCAAGTTGCGGTGCGGATTAGTAACGGCTGCGACGGCAGCATTTATCCTGTTGGTAAACATTGCTGCCGTCATGTTGTAATTGATGGGGTTATCCAGTGCTGCTTTGATGGCACCCAATTCCGTATTAATTGCATCGTATACGGCATTGAGGGCGACGGTGGCTTGCGTTTCGTTCATCCTGACGCCGTGGATAACAAGCTGGTCAACGGCAATGATAATATTTTCAAACGCCACAGCCGGACTTACGTTAAAGTTCCATAAGTTGAAGTTAATTAATAGGGGTGTCGCTCCGCTAATGTGACCCGCCGTTAAAGTGACTTCTGCCCTAAAGGTAGGTACAGCGTTATTATCGGTAAATATTTGATTACCAAACACGCTGAAGCTACCGCGATCGTGCGGATTTAACGCGGGTGCGGTGTTGGGCCCGATACGGCCTGCGATTTGCACCACGTCACCGGGAACAAGGCCACCAAAGGACGTTAGACGAATGATGCCGCCCATTGGGTTGTTTTGCGTATCATGGGTGCCGAAGTTTGTGAAGAACACCGTATTACCTGCAGCAAACGGGCCACGGTTTGTACCTTCTATCGATAAATGGGTCGCGGCGTTGTCTTCGGCACGGGTACTGTCAAAAATTACGTGTCTCCCGCTTGGGACAGCCGTTGTTGTTTGGACAGGTGACGTAAGGGTATCCATGCCTTCGGGCGGGGGGCAGGTGCAGGGATTATTATCACAATTAGGACAATCAGGTTCGGGGGCGTCTGACATTACGACCCTATTTATACCCCATCCGGGCGTAACGATTGAACTTAACGGCAGGTTATGTGTCGTACCGTTTGCAACGATGACGACATTCTTTATATCAAACACATCGTTGATAGCCCTGCCGTTGGGTGCGACTTGGATATGGGTTGCGGCTGTATTAATTGCTCCCATAAAACCGGTTTGTAAAATGGTTATTGTTACCCATTCACCCGCGGCGGCACTCGGGAAACCGATATTTCCATGTCCCGGTATTCCCTGTACTGCAACTTGGTTGCGTCCCGTCGCATTCCTAAAATCGAAGCTGATGCTTTCAATTTGGTTGGGTACGATTGCTCCTAATGCGATGTGTGCGCCGGAGTCCGCGTTGGTTAATGTAAAACGGGCGAATTCTTCGATCGGTTGGGTCGGCGGTATAATAGTCATCGCCAGCACGTTCAACACCACATGCCCGTTGCTTTCATTATTTCCATTATATCCTTCCACCACAAACGCCGCTTCGTATAGTAAACTGGTTTCCAATAGTGCAGATACACGTTCGGTCCACTCGTTTATATGCGTGGATATACTGATCGTATAATCTTCATTTAATTCATCACGCGGCACGGTACGTACGCTGTAGATTTGAGTAAATTGTTGATCTGCACCACCCATAATAGTGGGACCGGTTCTCGTGGTTTCTAAAACGTGATAATTTCCACCATCAACGGGTATTGTGCCGCGGTAAGTTGTCATTATTCCTTCCGAATTGGTGTGTTGTTGCCCCACCGTGGTCCATGTGACACCCTGTCCCGGACGCCAATCGTTCCAATTATCGATAACGTACCATTCGATTAAAGTTTCGGTAAACCAGCCGTATGCACCGAGATAGGATGCACCTTCTACTTCGTATTTCGATACGTTGTAGCTGAGGCTGATGGTACCGATTTGCGCATGGGTGCGGGAAAGGTTTGTCCAATTGGGTGGCGGTCCCGCTTCACCGAATCTCCTACCCGAACGGAACAAGGTATTATACGTGTCGTTCCACGATGCGGAGAAGTGTCCGGCCGGGTTAACGACCATACGAATTTCACCGGCTACGGGAGCGCCGTTTTTGGTTTGTTGATCCCATGCTTCTACGTCCCACACCCCTATACGCGGGGTTTGGTTATTCGTGATTACTGTGTTATCCGTGCCGACGCCTTGACATGCATCGTCATTACATCCACCTGTACAATTTGCCGAAACACAACGGCCTCCCATTGCCGGAAAATCAATCGTTATAATTCCGCTTTCACGAGTAATCGTAACACCTGTAACACCCGTTATATCAGTTATGGTAAAAACGGTAGCGGTCGGGGGATTCGCCCAATTCGTACTCGGATTTATGGTGATAACAGCCCTGTATTTAGCTGCCGATGAAAAATGTGTTCCTGCTTCTACAGGGGTCGGGTTATTAATATTGTACCATGAGATTGATGCCGTCCATTGATCACCGCCGCCTGTAGGGGCGGTGGCATTTGGTGCCACGCCTCGTATTGGTGCGACAACACCACCGATGATTAAGTTAGTAATATAATCCGCGGCTGATGATCCCGTCACGGGGAATACAATCGTTATATTTCCGGTTTCTCCTTCACGGCTTACGATTGTTCCGGTTGGCGCTCCCGTTAACGTAAAGTCGTTAAGGACACCATCCAGCGTATAATCCGGATTTGGGGTTATGGTAAATCTCGCGCGGTATATAGTACTCGCCGAGAATTGCGTATCAGCAGTTTCGTTCGGCGGTTCATTTTTCTCCCATGTTATATTTGAAGCAGTCCATTGCGCTCCGCCGCCTGTTGGCGGGGTTATGATTGGTGTTTGCCCGGTGCGTGGAACAGTAATGCCGCCGAGAGCAAGAGCAGTTATTACAGAACGGGGGGTTTCTTGTAAAGTTATAGTAATGCTTTCAGTCACTGCAGTAACTGCGGATGCACCTTCATGGTAATCTGCGGCGATAGCCAATGTCACTGTACCCGTTATAGTTCGGGGGTTGGTGTTTAAATTAAGGGTAAGATCATGATTTTGTATTGTAACGGGAATTGATGCGCCGAAGGTAAGAACGTTTCCTCCTTCGACCATATGCATATTTACAAGTGCAGATGCATTATTAATGATGTTCGCTAGCGTTGTATTATAAGGTAAGCGTAAACTTTCTTCTGCGTTATTTAATTCATTAAGAAATGTTTGTATATTAGTCCGCGCCGTATTTACTCGGTTTTGGGCTGCGGTTTCAGACATCACAAGAAGGTCGGAAATTTCTTTCGTACCAACTTGTATACCGGTGATGAGGAGTTCGCCGAAGTTACCGTCTTGCGTGGTAACAAATGGAAAACCTGAAGTCCAACTGGGTGCTGTATTTTGCGTTGAAGCAGTTATTTGCAATGTAAATTCACCTTGTGCGGAAACACTGTTATGATTTACAGAACTAGGTGTTGCTTGGAGCATTACATTTCCTGCAATTGCAGTGCGACCTGTAATTGTTATTGTGGGAATATTGGTTGTACCGGTAAATACTTGATACGTTGTTCTTATTGCATTTAAATCTATCAGTAAACCATGATTATTTCCCGAACGTCCGGAAATATGAATTCCGTTAGCTACCGATGTTAGTGTCACATTACTTCCACCCCTTATACCAACGAAATCGGAATTAATTATATCTGTCCAATTGCTGCTCGGGTTTGTACGAACTAAGTCGTTAATGGCGTTATTCAAATCATTCGTTAATTCAATAAGACGCGGACCATCCGCATTATTTTGTTCGCTAATCGCGGGGGTCAATACGGATGTCAAGTTCCCCCAGCTGTCTGTTGTATAAGCGCTTTGTATGCGCATCCCAGCCGACGTGATTGCTTCAACCAAGTCTTCCCTTTCGGTAGCGTAAGGATCGCCAGAAGCGACGATGATCATGTCGTCCACGCTAATCGCAAAGGTTTCCGGCCATGGGTTAGGCTGAGGATTAAAATTCCATCTGATTTCCACGTTATCTGTTCCGAGAGCCGGTACCACAAATGATATATTGAAAGTGGTAGGAATGGGATTCCCCCACCCCGCAATTTCCGGTGCTAAATTTGTTCCGCCCAAACGTGCGGCGAAAGTTCCGTTGTGTGCCATAGCTGCACCGTTATTACCTATCCTTCCGGTAACATACACAATGTCACCGGCATTTACGTCTTGCATACCAGAACGTAATAACGTCAAAGCCGCCCAATTCCAGCCTTGTGAATCGTGAACACCATCACCTGCACCGTTGGTGGCAAACATAACACCGTCAGCTTGGTGGTTTTCCAAGCGGTTTCCTCGTCCGGCAAAATGAGTATTTCGTTGTTGGTCAGTTAACGCTTTCATATCCCATGCGATGTTACCTGCGTTTGCCGCACGCTCTGTTGTCAATTCCAAACGCGAACCGGGTAATCTATCAACAAGTTCATAGGGTGTTGGACCACCATTAGAAGTTTCAATGATACTGGCACCGTTCATTTTAATATCCTTGAGGATTATCTCGGGATGTGATCCAACGTTGGCATTAACCAATATCCGTATGCCGCTTGTTATTCCGAAGTCACCACCGGCACCGCCGGTATCGGACTGCGGAAGCGTCAAC
>WRDO01000008.1 GCA_009779755.1 Defluviitaleaceae bacterium
GTTGAACTTCCTCAGTACATGCGCTCGCTTCAACTGCTTCCCGCTCATCGCGATTCTCGTCTCCTTCATACGAGACATTTTCTCACAATTTTTATTACGGGACTTTATCTCATGTTAATCACACGGCGGATATGCGACCGGTTGCAATCCTTGATTTAATACGATATTATGGCCGCAATTGAATAAAAAACACCGCATCCCGATGGGAAAGGCAGAATAGGGTGAAAATCCCTGCGAGCGGGTCATTGTGATGCGGCACGGTTAAACCCGTCGCCGATAAGTCAAATATGCCGCGGTGTTAAATTACCGCTCCCCCGGACGGAGCGAGAGGAGAATGGCTATGAAAAAAGCAAGGTTTTTTGTGTTGGCACTCACATTGGTGGTTGCCTTTTTTTATGGGGTTTTGCAGGTACGTGCCGAATCGGAACCTGACATAAGGGTGCATATCACTTTCGAAGGGTATAATCTGGGGCATGGTTTCTATGTGGTGGTGCTGGAAGCGGAAGTCCCGTATGGTACGAGCGTATTGGATTTAACGGTTGATACCCTGAGGGCGTGGGGATACGAATATGACCTGACCCCGTGGGGCGGGCTTGACCGTATCCACGGTATTTATTTTGGCAGGGAGCCGAACCCGCCATCGTATATAACGGTCGAGTTGGGTGAAGGTGCGGGCGACGGTTCGTTGGGGAGTTTCGATTATACGGAGTACAGCGGTTGGATATTTACCGTCAACCATATTATGGCCGACGTCGGCGCGGAGGATTTTATCCTTTCGAATGGCGATGTTGTCCGCTGGCAATTCTCCATTGAAGGCTGGGGCGCGGATTTAGGCTTAAACGAAGAACGGGGTTTTTGGACGGACCCGCTGTATGAGCATGCGGATAAAACGGAATTGATCCGCGCTCTTTTTGTCGATGGATTGGATGTAAATTTCCAAGATGTGCTCCTTTCGTTTATTATTGACCCGTATACGACGGACGAAATAGTGGCGTACGCCCTTGGTTTGTTACCGGATTTTATCTATGAACCCGTCATCATGCCCGCGCTCGTTTGGGACAATCCTTTCACCGATGTGGATGAGGATGATTGGTTTTATTATTCCGTATGGTTTACTTACGCGACCGAATTGATGACGGGCGTAGCGGCGGATCAGTTCCACCCGAACGCGGAATTGACGCGCGCGATGGCGGTTACGTTGCTCTGGCGGCTGGAAGGCAAACCCGTCGTGGAAGGCGGGCATCAATATAAGGACGTGCCTGCGTTACGTTGGTTCTCCGACGCCGCGGTATGGGCGGCGGCGATCGGTATCGTTGAAGCGGGGGAATATTTTAATCCGTTACAACCCGTAACCGATTTGGAACTGTTAAACATGATCGGTTTTGACCTTATATGGGAGGACACCAATATATTGACCCGTGCAGAAGCAGCCGACATCATGTATGGCTTGCTGACCGGTTGGTAAAATGATAAGAAAAGCCGTCGGCGGCACTCTGTTGGTTTTATTGATATGGGGATTTGCCGTGCCCGTCAGCGCTTCCGATACGCCGTGTTGGGAATCCGCTATGCACGCCGCGTTCGATTGGATATTGGATGCGGCTCCCGATGGCCCGCAGGTTGGCGGCATAATCGGGGAATGGGCGGTGAGCGCACTCGCTTACGCAGGCAGGATTGACGCAGACCATCCGTGGGCGAAAGCGTGGCTGGCCGATTTGGATGCGGTTTTGGCGGAAATCGACGCGGGGGGGACGCCGTTATCGCTGAGGCGATGGACGGATTACCAACGGACGGCGCTGGCCTTAAGCGCGTTGGGTTTGGATGCGGCGGATTACCGTGACCGCAATTTGACGGAGCCGTTTCGGTTTTTTGTTCCCACATCGCACCGCCATGCCATTAACCGCACTGTTTTGGCGGATATCTATGCGCTGATCGCGTTAAACACGGTGGGTAGCGGCAGCCGGTTATTTTTGCTGAGCATTTACAACGCACAGCGTGCGGACGGTACGTGGAGCTTAAACCCCGCGCAACCCGCGTCGGTGTTTGATATCGATATTACCGCGATGGCTTTGCAAGCGCTTGCGCCGTCCTATCGCCGAAACGACCCCCGCGCCGTACGTACGGTGGGGTTGGCATTGGAGTGGATGTACGCGCAAACCTTCCGCGATGCGGAAAGTACCGCGCAAATGATTATAGCATTGGTTTTGTTGGGGGAAGATTATTCGGATAAGGCGGCATACTACGTGCAATCGTTATTGCGATGGTTTAACCCCGCGCTTGGCGGCTTCGTACGCGATGCAAACCCAAACAGGGTAAACGCTATGGCAACGGTGCAAGCCGCTTACGCGCTTGCGGTGTACAACGCGCGATGAAGATATCGTTGTTATGCTTTGCGATATTTTTTATATTTACCCTTACGGGTTGCGGAAACAAGCCCTATGAAACAGATGAGGGTTTTTCCGTTACGTTTTCCATCCGCGTCGATAACCTCGTCGAAGGTATGCACATGTTGGACAAGGACAAGCACGAGCTTATACCGGATGACGGTTTTATTTTCCCCGCAAGGCAAACAGCGGCGCATGAAGGTGAAAGCGTTTTTGATTTGCTTCAACGCGTAACGCGCGAAAACCGTATTCACATGGCCGCGCGATTCACACCCGTGATCGGCGACGCTTATGTGGAGGCTATCGGTAATTTATACGCGTATGATGCGGGTCCGTTATCGGGTTGGAAATACATCGTCAATGGGGTGATCCCCCATATAAGCGCGTCATCATATACCGTACAAGCGGGGGACGATATCGTGTGGGCCTATACGCTCGACCTTGGGCGTGACCTTGGGATGGAAGACGGCGCATGGTGAGGGACGCGTTCGCTTTTTATCACCCGATCGTGAATATCGTTTATTTCACTGCGGTTATCGGATACGCGATGTTTTTCCTCCATCCGATATTGCTTGGGATTTCCTTCCTTTGCGCGGCGGTATATGCGTTATTGCTCAAAGGAAAGAAAGCCTTTCTTTTCGGTTTGGTATTTATGCTGCCGTTGCTTCTTTTTACGGCGGCGATGAATCCGCTGTTTAACCATCAAGGCTCGACGATCCTGTCGTATCTGCCGAACGGAAACCCCGTCACATGGGAATCCGTGTTGTACGGGGTCGCCGCCGCGGGGATGCTTGTAACCGTTATCGCATGGTTTGTCTGCTTCAATGCCGTGATAACGAGCGATAAAATGGTTTACCTGTTTGGCCGCGCGATGCCTGCGCTTTCGTTGGTGTTATCCTTGGCGTTACGTTTTGTGCCGCGGTTGATCGCACAGGCGAAGGTGATCAACAAAACGCAAAAGGGGATGGGGCAAAAAAACAACCCCATCAAAACCCTCTCGATCTTGGTGACTTGGGCGTTGGAAAACGCCATCGAAACCGCCGACACTATGAAGGCGAGGGGCTATGGCTTGCCCGGCCGTACGGCGTTTTCGCTTTTTACGTTCAGGCGGCGCGATGGTTATGCGATTGCGTTTATCTCGTTTTGCGCGGTTATTGTGTTCATCGGAGCGGCGGTCGGTTCGCTTCGGTTCCGTTATTTTCCGACCGTCCAATACCATCCGGCAAGCGCGGTTTCGGTATTAACCTGCATCGCGTATCTTATGTTGTGTGCGTTCCCGATCATTATGAATATGAAAGAGGCTTTGCATTGGAAATATTCCGTATCGACGGTCTAACGTTCACTTATCCAACCCGCGAAATACCCGCCCTTTACGATATAAACCTAACCGTCAACCGCGGGGATTTTGTCGTGTTATGCGGCCCGTCGGGTTGCGGAAAAACGACGCTGCTGCGGCATTTAAAGCCCACTGCCGCACCGTACGGCAAAAAATCGGGAAATATCCTGTTTGAAGGTACGCAACTTGAAAGCCTCTCCGCGTATAATGCCGCCGCTAAGATCGGTTTCGTACGGCAATCGTGCGAAAACCAAATCGTGACCGATAAGGTTTGGCACGAATTGGCATTCGGCTTGGAATCGCTCGGATTAAATTCGTCGGTGATCCGCTTGCGTGTGGCCGAAATGGCGTATTTTTTCGGTATACATACATGGTTTTATCAAAACGTATCGGAGCTGTCCGGCGGGCAGAAACAAATCCTCGCTTTGGCGTCGATCATGGCCATGCAGCCCGATGTATTGGTTTTGGATGAACCGACCGCGCAGCTCGACCCCATCGCGGCGGGGGAATTGCTTTCGGCTTTGGGTGCGATACATCAAAAATTGGGTGTAACGGTTATTATGACCGAGCATCGGTTGGAGGAAGCCTTCCCGTTGGCTACGCGTGTTGTCGCGTTGGACGGTGGGCGCGTCATCGCGGATGGCAAACCGCGCGAGGTGGGGTTGCGGTTGCGTGAACAAAACATGGGGATGTTTTCCGCCATGCCTACCCCTATGCGTGTGTGGGCGGCGTGCTGTGCGGAAAACGATGGGGATTGCCCCGTTACCGTACGTGAGGGTACGGCGTGGTTGGCACGGAAAATGGCGGATGAAGGTATTTCTTCGAAACAGTGTGAACCTGCCCTCCGGACGCGTATAAACGCCCCGGCGCTTACCCTGCATGATATATGGTTCCGCTACGGTAAAAACCTTCCCGATATCTTAAAGGGTATTTCATTCACGGTACATTACGGCGAAATCACCGCGATCCTCGGCGGGAACGGTTCGGGCAAAACGACGGTTCTTTCGGTAGCCGCCGAGATATACAAACAACAACGCGGTAAGGTTATCGCGGATAAAAAGGTATATATGCTTCCGCAAGACCCGCAAGCGACGTTTATCGGCAAAACCGTTTCGGAGGATTTGCGTTTAATCAAAAGTTGCCCTCAGGAATACAGCCGTGTGATTTCCTTATGCAGGTTGGACGGGTTCCTTGATTGCCACCCCTATGATTTATCCGGCGGGGAACAGCAGCGCGCGGCACTGGCCAAGCTGTTATTGGCACAACCGGAAATCCTCCTGCTTGACGAACCGACGAAGGGATTGGACGCGGAATACAAGCGAGTGTTCGCGGGGATATTACGCGAACTGGCCGACGCGGGCGCGGCGATCGTGCTTGTCAGTCACGACATCGAATTCTGCGCGGAATACGCCGACCGCTGCGTGTTGTTTTTCGACGGTGGGATGTTGGCGGAAAACGATACACGGGGCTTTTTCGGCGGGAATTATTTTTACACCACAAGCGCGAACCGTATGGCACGCACGTTATTACCCCATGCCGTAACGGTGAATGACATCATCCGCGCATTGGGCGGGGATGCCCCATGAAATATATTTTCCTTTTATTGCTTACCGTACCGTTGACGGTTTTTGCGGGTATATATCTGTTCGGTGACCGCCAATTCCTTTTTGTTTCCGTATTGATTCTTATACAGTCCATGGTGCCGTTTGTCCTTTTGTTCGAAAGACGTAAGCCCGCCGCGCGTGAATTGGTGATCATCGCCGTTCTTTGCGCGATCGGCGTGGCAGGGCGCGGCGCGTTTTTTATGTTCCCGCAATTTAAGCCCGTTGTCGCGATTGTGATCATCGGCGGGGTTGCGCTGGGGAAGGAAAGGGGATTCCTGATCGGCGCGTTGACGGTGTTCGTTAGTAATATGTTCTTCGGGCAGGGTCCGTGGACGCCTTGGCAAATATTCGCGATGGGGTTTATCGGTTTTTTGTCGGGCGGTATTTTTTACCGGAGGAAGCGTAATACCGCTATATTGGCGGTTTTCGGCGCGGCAGCGACGCTGATCGTTTACGGCGGCATCATGAACCCCGCGGGGGTACTTATGTTCCAACCCCAACCCACGCGGGAAATGTTTTTGCTTTCCTATATCGTCGGATTGCCGTTTGATTTGATCCATGCCTTTGCCACGGCGGTTTTTTTATTCATAATTTCACGCCCCATGCTCGAAAAACTCGACAGGGTTAAAACGAAATATGGAATTTTATGAGCAAATCTCCTTATTTGTTGACACCCTTTTGCAAAACATCTACAATTAAAACAATTTAGGCATGTACATATTAATTGGGGGAGGAACACCTTGAATCCTAGAGATATAAACGAACATAAAAACGATAACCCATCGACCGAAACAACGACCGAAGATCCATCCGATTACAGTGATTCGTATGACGAAAAAATGGCCCGCAACGCGGTAGGGTGGCTCTTCACCGGCGACGATACGGACGATAATGACGGCGATTACGACCCGCCTTCCGTACGCATAACCCCACGCGCCGCATCCGCCTCGGAAGCAAGCGATGACGAATACTACGCGGCACTTAAGAACAACCGACAAGCGAGGGGTGACCGCTCCCGCCCGGTCACGCAAACGCCTCTGACGGCTTCCGCCGCACCCCGCAAGATCGATCGCCCCATCCGAACCAACCCCGAACCCAAACCCGCAATGAAAGCCCGCGTACCCGTTGTACGTGAGCCTATCTCGGCGCGGCGCGTCGAACGTATCGAGGATCCCGATGTTTCCGCTCCCTTTGAAGATGACGTAAACAATTTTAAAGCGCGTTATACGAGTCGGGACGCTTTGGCGACAGCCACCAACCCCGGCAAGGCGGACCCGGATGACCGTATACTGCATCCCGTCGGTGCGCGGACGCGCTCCCGCGCAACTCCGGCACCCCCGTCCGAATACAATTCCTACCAAGTCATCAGCCCCGTACGGTGGGTGGCTTTGGTAGGCGTCGTTATGGTTTTGGTATTTATGATTGTGCTGGCGTTCCAAAACAGGAGCCTGAGGAACGAACGGAACGAACTGATCGCCGCCGCCGAGAACGCACCGCCGCCGCCCGTAAGCAACAATGTGGAACCCGGTAACAATAACCAAAGCGCCGACTTGACGGAAATGCAGTTGCATATCAACGAATTGGAAGAAAATTTGGCAATCGCCAATGCGGATATCCGTACGCTCGAAAATTGGCTGCGCACACAGGGGTATAATCCCGAGCACGTCTATAACCCCCCGCCGCCGGAATCCACCCCTCCGCCCACCACGCCCGATCCAACCCCGTCACCGCCGCCGCCGGCATATGATATCTATGTTGTCGTAAGGGGGGATACCCTCTCCGGGATCGCGCAAAAATTCTACGGAAGCTCCGCGGAAGTGCATTGGCGCCGTATCATGGAAGCCAACGGTATGACCAACGACAGAATCAGCGTTGATCAGGAACTCCGCATCCCAAGGATATAGCATTAGGTATAAACTCGTCCTATACGGCATATGATTAGGTAATACCGATCCCCCGTTTTTATCGGGGGGTCGGCGTCTAATATATTATTTATAGAAGTGGGAATGTCCATGAATCTATCTGAATTGTCCCTGGTGGATCTAAGGGAACGGGCGAAAGCGTTCGGTTTGAAAAGCATAGCCAAGTATCGCAAAGCGGAACTGGTCGAGTATATAACCGAACAGGAAAAATCCCCAAAAAAACCACCCAAACCCAAATTACCCAAGCCGGATACTCCAAAACCGGACCTTCTTAATCCCGACCCTCCCAAACAGGATCTTCCTAAGCCCGACTCTTCCAAACCCGAACCTCCCAAACCCGAGCTTCCCAAACCCGAGCCCCCAAAACCCGAACCCCCCCAAGAATTTACCGAAGGGATATTGGAAATCCTGCCCGACGGTTACGGTTTCTTACGGACGGAGAATTTTTTACCCGGGGCAGGGGACATCTACGTTTCGCCTTCACAAATAAGGCGGTTCCAGCTGAGGACGGGTGATTTGATCTACGGGCCCATCCGCAACAACCCCACCGAAAAATTTAATGCCATTCTCTATATAAAGGAAGTCAACGGAAACGCGCCGGAAACGCCGACACGCCGTATATCTTTCGAACAGCTTACCCCGATCTTCCCCGACAAACGTATAACGCTGGAGTCACCCACCGCACCCACCGCGCGGCATACCCTCGCACCGCGGATTATCGACCTGCTTTCACCCATCGGTTTCGGCCAGCGCGGAATGATCGTATCCCCGCCCAAAGCGGGTAAAACCATGTTGCTTAAGCAAATTGCCAATGCCATCACCAAAAACCATCCGCATGTCCACTTGATCGTATTATTAATAGACGAACGCCCCGAGGAAGTCACCGACATGCAACGCTCCATCGTGGGCAAAAATTGCTCCATCGTATATTCGACCTTCGATGAACAACCGGAAAACCATAAACGACTGGCCGAAATGGTGCTGGAACGCGCAAAGCGTATGGTGGAACAAAAAAAGGACCTCGTTATTTTACTCGATTCGATTACGCGTTTGTCTCGTGCGTACAACCTGTTGATACCCGCAGGCGGGCGTACGCTTTCGGGCGGGCTCGACCCCGCGGCCCTATATATGCCCAAAAAATTCTTCGGAGCGGCGCGTAACGTGGAGAACGGCGGCTCGCTGACGATACTCGCGACCGCGCTTGTGGAAACGGGCAGTAAGATGGATGACGTAATATTCGAGGAATTTAAGGGAACGGGTAATATGGAGCTCGTACTGGACCGCCGCATGGCGGACAGGCGCGTATTCCCCGCCATCGACGTGCTTAAATCCGGCACGCGGCGGGAGGATTTGCTGCTTTCGTTGGAGGAGCTTGATGCGATGTACACTTTGCGCGAGCTTTCGGGGCGCGTAAGTAATACCGAGTTTACCGAGCAAGTCGTCGATATCTTGGCCAAGACGAAAAACAACAAGGAATTCGTGGGCAGCATCGCGGATTTGAGGCCGGTTTTAAACAAATAACAAAAGGTGTGTCGGCGTTACGCTACATACCGCAAGCGGATATCCGTATCGTTTTCAGGCAGTAGGATCGTCACTTCCATACCGGGGCTAAGGGTTAGCCCCTTTTTTGCGTCCGTTTCCATATAATCCTTACGGAAGGTAAAGAGCGGATGCTTACAAGTGAGTAATAGCTGCGGCTTGTGGGATGGCGTATATGGGGAGGGTGTGAGGATGACCTTATCGAGTTGTGCGCCGCCGCCGTGAAGGGCGCGAAGCGTCGTCCGCTTGCCGTAAGCGATGAGGTTATGGTGGCGTGGCTTGCGGTCGGAGGATTCGAGGATGATCTTCCCCGTAAAAACGCGGCTACGCCTTCGTATAAACAATAACAGGAAAATCAACTTTGACACTGCGGACCCGCCAAGGATAATCGTCGCACGCAGCCGTGTTTGATGGGGAGCGGAATCGGGGGGTTCCGTCGGGTGATACGCCGGCGGAATGGAATGGTCACCATAGGAAGCGGAGATTGCCGTTACGGCTTCCGGTTGCCGTAGTTCATCATCGATGAAAATCATATAACTTTGTTCGGGTTGCGGGGATAATAAAATCGCCAATATATCATTTATAATGTCGTTCAACGCTTCGGCGGTCGTCGTTTCGTAGGAGCGCCCGCCCGTAGCGGAAGCAATGCTGTCTATGTAAGCGCGGTTTAACGTCCCGTTATGGTTGAGCCCGACGGTATGGATCAAGACGTTTTTATATGCGGCATATGCGACGACACGTTCGAGGTCGGCATACGCATCCGCATATGTGCGCAGGGAAGCGGGGGAGATTTCCATATTTCCGTCGGTCAACAGGATAATGAAGGGTATGGGGTTTGCGTTATTTCCTTCGATCAAAATATGTAAGGCTTTGTCCAAGCCAAGGCTGTGGTCCGTCCATCCCGCATGTCCCAAGCCGTTGATGAACCCCCGTATAATATCAGCGTCCTCTAAACCATAAATCGCCGTCAGGGGTATATAATCCACCACTTCCCCCGCATACGCGACGACGCCCACACGGTCGCCGCTATACGTCCCCAACGCATCGATAAATAACCCCATCGCTTCCTGCGCCAAACGGCCGGGATCGGTATGGCGCATGGAGAAACTGACGTCCAACACCAACACCGCATCAATGGGTGCACGTTCGGCAGATACATGGGTTTTGGTAAAGCAAACGAATAATAATAAAACAATGATGACCTTTCTCATATAGCTCCCCCACATACACGGTATATAAATATATGCTGAGGAAGCGATTGATATGGCTGTAAGATAAAACAAACCGATAAGCACAAACGTTCGGACATGTCAATATTAATATGCCCGAACATCCATGGTACACTCACGACGCAGCAAACGACCGAGGCAGTTATGAGCCAAGGGCGGGTTTTGCCATCCCGGGAAGGGGCCTTCGGGCACCGAAACCGGGCGCACCGCACCACGCCGGCTATTCCTCAAATGTATGCTGTTCCCTGTAACACCCTAACACCGCACCACCGCCAAACCCGCGGAAGGGGGCAGCGTATCCGGCCAAGAGCTCAGCCGGATATGCCACCCATGTCGCGACACCTTCCAACGGCAAGGCAACCAAGCCCTCATGAGGCAAGATCAACACATCGGGTTCCCGGGACCCGCTTATGACAAAATGAAATAATCAACGGTGACCAAATCAACGCGCTATATATGACTTAACGTAGCAAAGGTTAGGTTTTATATAGTGCGTTGTTTTCGTGCGCATTGTTATTTTAACGTTAAACTATAAAAACGTCCCCCGTAAACATGGGGACGACGATTGAGTCATTAAACTGTACTTTGGGGTGGAATTGAATGAAGGGGGGTTGTTAAAAGCCTTTATTTTGCTGGGGTTTGTAATGGATGGGGGTAGGGTGGAAACTACAAAAAGGTGTAGGTTTTTATAGTCCGTTTGTTATAGGTAGTATGCCACAATGAATAAAAAATTCAAGTGCAAATTTTTCATATTTTAATTGATTCATCAATGATTCATCAAAAATGCACTAAAAAAGGTCTTCACCGGAAACTTAAAACCAAGCCCGGAAAGGACCTTTATAAAAACCTACACCTTTTTATACTGCACTTTGGGGAGGCCATTGATGGCTAAGTTTACGGCGGTTATATCCTGCGGGGATGATTTTAACAATCTTATTGAAGCATTAGATAAACCCTTACATCCGCAAGCGGAACGGGTGTTGTTATACAGCGGTGACATACCCAAGCGTTTTGAGTTCCCCGTTAAGGCAATCGAAAGGCTGGATGCACTACGCGCCGGTGAGGGTGGGCGTCTATTCATAAATCCAAACAATGAAGAAACATGCAATGAAATCGTTACGTACATAAACCAATGTAATGCGGATATCATATTCTTCCTCGAAAGCGGACAAGTCCTTCCTGATCTTTGTTTTGAATATATTGAAAACTTCTTTGATACCCACTGCGATCGTTGCGGTGTTGTTTTTCTTCCGATTGTTGATGACGGAGAAACACCCTTGCCGGAAGAATTCCAAAACCTGCCTCCGGGTGGGTTGTTTGCGTTTGACGATAATATCGGGACCTTCCCTTCAAGAGAAGCCGGCGCGGCAGTGCGGTTGGATGATATTCGCACCGTTGGATTAAATCCATCCTTTGTTTCCAAAACCTTCTTGGACATGCTTACCCGCGTAGCGAAGAAAAAAGGTACCTTTGGTTGCATAAGGGAAACGGCAATCATACAAGGCGCAAAGCCACCGGAAGTTTTAACGCCGATGAACGTTAATTCCTTAGTTAACGTCGTTATTCCGGTTTCGAAAAACGTAAACGAAAAGCACCTCGATGAAACAATCGAAAGTATTGTCAATCAATCTGCCGGGTTTGATAATAATACACGGTTAGTTTTCGTTGGTTCCGCTACCGACGAGAGTTTTGAAGATATTTTCAACCGGTACCACGAAAAATACCCGGCAAACACGGTATGCACTCTTATAAAAGGGATGGATTATGCATCTGCGCTGGAAGCCGGTTTGTTTGCTTCCGACGGTGAATTCGTTTTATTCGCTGACCCCGGATATATATATGAACAAAACTTCTTGCAAACCGGATTGGAATTATTGAACGCGCACAAAAGCGAAATAAACTTCGTCGCTTTTCCTATGTATTCAGAGAATACAGGTACACCCCATCCTCTTAATTACCGCTTCCAAAATCCCGGTATTGTATGTTTGAAAGAAAACCCCTCTTTTTTCCAACTAAGCACAGCCGGTACGTTAATTTTAATCAAAGCGATAAACAGCATCAGTATTCAATCCTCGGTAGCAGGTGGCGAAACGATCGAAATGATGTACGAATTGGCAATCGAAAAAATGAAGTATGGCGTATCGAATAAATCCTGCGTATATTTCAAAATGAATGAAGACACAAACATTGAAGTAGACAGTAAGTGGCTATATGGCTTAGCCGTTCTTGTGGAACGCATGGTGAAAACGTCCCTTGAACGTTTCACCTATCTCCCCATGTACACACAAACCCTTGTTATATCGCTTTTACAACATAAGCATGTGCTTAACTCCGAAATACCCGATGATTTATTAAACACTGAAGCACTAAGTATATTAAAAAACCTTATTAATTATTTTGATGATGAATTAATAATTAACGCTAAAGGATTTTCAGATTTTTATAAATGTTATTTATTGCAATTAAAACACGGTCCGCCGACTCTTTTATTTGATATCAATGGAAATGGCACTTTTTGTTTTAACAATACGTTCAAAAAGCAAATAAATAAAAGCATCCAACTGGTTTCAATAAATTGCGAAAATGGATGCGCCAACATATCCGGTTGGTGGCGTGCGGTAAACTACGACCGACTTAATGTAATTGCTGTATACAACGGTAAAACCTTCAAATCCAATCTTACGGATGATATATATAACGCTATATGCATTTTTGGCAATCTTGTAAACAATTCGTATTTATTTAACTTCAACATCCCGTTTGAAAAAGAAGGGAATATTTCATTCTACGTAGAAGCTGACGGTTGGGGAAGATATCCGCTCACCCTAAGCTTCACATCGCGTTGCAGGTTGTCTAAGGAACCGGGTTCATTCGTAATTAGCGATAAAACCATAATAAAACATGCGGATGGTAATTCGTTGTTCATAAGTGACAAGTTTTCCCATGCGACATTGATTGCGGAACATAAGCCTTTGGAGGTGATGCTATTTAGTAATTATCTAAGCATCCTTTCCCAATGGAAAAATAGACGTATATGGCTTTTTCTAAGTCAAAGTGACGAAACGGAAAATGCATTGATGCCATTATTCCATTTTTGTGCTTCGGAAAATGACGGAACAGAAAAATATTACGTAACGCATAATGTCGAATCCGGTGATTCTTTGCCCGACAATGTTGTTAAATATAGGTCGGACAAGCACAAATTACTTTCCTTGTTTGCGGAGAAGGTAATCTCAGTCGATTTACGGGAATTCGCTAACATTCCATACGGCAAAAAAGAAAACCGACAACTCTATACCGGGCTAATCCGAAGCAAATTTATTTTAATGCATACGGAAGAAACCGATACGAAATATCTTTTCCCCGGCACATTTGCCCTTATTTGCCAATTGGACAATAACCATATGGAAATCTACAAAAAGGTGATAAAATGTTGAATTTATACGAAAAATTGAAAAACCGTGACGAAAAACTTGCCGTGGTTGGGTTGGGTTATGTAGGTATGCCACTCGCCGTCGAATTTGCGAAGATGTTGGACGTTATAGGCTTTGACATAAATCAAGCAAAAATCGAAAGTTATAAAAACGGCATAGACGTTACCGGCGAAGTGGGTAATGAAGCGCTTGCCGTAACATCCGTGCATTTCACTTACAATGAACGTAACTTGCGCGACGCCGCTTTTTATGTGGTAGCCGTACCCACCCCCATAAGCGATGACAAGCGCCCTAATTTGTTTCCCGTCGAAGAATCCAGTCGTGTAGTAGGTAGGAATATCAAACCCGGTTCTGTAGTCGTATTCGAATCCACCGTATACCCCGGCGTTACGGAAGATGTGTGCGTACCCATTATCGAAAAAACATCCGGTTTGGTGTGCGGTAAGGATTTTTGGGTCGGATACTCTCCGGAAAGAATCAATCCCGGCGATAGGGTAAACACGCTAACCAATATAGTAAAGGTCGTATCCGGCATGAATACCGAAGTTTTGGAGCTCGTGGCCAAGGTATATGAATTAATAATCGAAGCGGGTGTTTTCCGCGCTTCCGGCATAAAAGTGGCGGAAGCCGTAAAAGTTGTTGAAAACGCACAACGCGACGTAAACATAGCCTTCGTAAATGAACTAGCCCTCGTTTTTGATCGTATGGGTATCGATACCAATGAAGTGGTGGACGGAATGAACACGAAGTGGAATGCGTTGGGCTTCCGCCCCGGATTGGTGGGTGGCCATTGCATAGGTGTTGACCCTTATTATTTTATATATGAAGCCGAACGACTTGGTTACCATAGTCAAATCATCCAATCCAGCCGGCGTATAAACGATTCCATGAGCGAATTTGTGGCAGACAGCACCATCCGACAGATGATATATAACGGCGTAAGGATTAAAGGTTCGAATGTGGCGGTGTTGGGTTTCACTTTTAAAGAGAATTGCCCGGATACGCGCAATACGAAGGTTATTGACGTAATCAACGGATTAAGAAATTATGGTGTTAATGTATATGTAAATGACGAAGTCGCTGATCAACGTGAAATAGATGAACATTATGGATTAAAATTAATAAATATAAAGGAAATGCCAAAAGTGGATTGCGTTGTTTTGACAGTAGCACACGATGGGTATTTACAAATGACACAGGAATATTTAATTTCCATGTTTAAGAATAATGCCCCCATTGTATTTATAGATGTAAAAGGTATTTTTCGTGGAAAGTTAAATGTAGACGCTTACTGGAGCTTATAGGGAGTTGTTTTATGAATGACTTAACTTTAGGGTTGCCAATAGTCGGAGATGTAAAAGCGATAAGCCCCGTACTTCGCAAAAAAACGATTTCCATTGTTGAACGCAATCCAAAAATTTCAATAATCACCACTGTTTATAATATGGAGGAATATATCGATGAATCTATTCTATCATTAAGAAACCAACAGTTGGAAAATCCATATGACATAGAAATTATTACAGTGGATGATTGCTCAACCGATGGTACATTGGCGCGCTTGCGTGAACATAGTTTGTTGGATGATCGGGTAAGGATAATAGCTTTTGATGAAAATAAATCGGTTAATCAAGCGCGTAAAGCTGCAGTTATGGCAGCTAATGGCACTTATATTATGTTTGTGGATGGCGATGATACACTTGATAGAAAAGCATGCGGTAGTTTGATATTGGAAATGGAAAAATATAATGTTGATATTCTCCATTTTTGTATGAAGTTTATTTCTGCATATGACAATGAAGAAAATCGATTAAAAGTTGAAAAGTTTAATAACAAAAAAGACTTGTCTGATATTTTATTAATTGATAATACAGATGATTTTACAATACTCAAATACAGGTATTCTAGTGATGAAGCAATAACGGGTTTTTTAGGAACTTTAACAGCCAATTTATTTAATTCTGATATTGTTAAAAAGGCATATGAACACATTTTAGATGTCCCAATTCATAGAGCCAGTGACACTTACGCGCAGTTTTTAATTATGTATTATGCAAAAAGCTATAAAAAACTGCTTCGTGCATCTTACACATATTATTTTTATTATTATGGTAGAGGTGGATATGGTAAGTCATCATACGATTTTAAATGGTTTAAAATGCTTTGCACTAAAGGCATTATAATTACTGCATTAAAGGCATTTCTAATAAAATTTGAACAGTTCGAAAATCTTCAAAATATTTTTTATACTCTTGAAAACAATATGATAATGCCGGTTTTTAATGAATATAATAAAATCAATAATGAAAATGAAAAAAAATTATATTTTAACTGTATGACAAAATATTTTGAAAAGCAACTTATCATTGAAAAACTTGCATATACAAAATTTAATAATGCATATAACATTACAGAAGCATTAAAAAATACTGATATGTTGGGTGTAAAAAAAGCGAAGCGAATTAAAGTTATAGGTGCGTATTATACTTCTATTTCAGGTGGCGGTGCTCAAAAGGTTACATGCATGTTGTGCGATTTATGGGTATCAATGGGATATAATGTTGTTCTTTTCACAGATTCTGAACCTAACATTGATGATTTCCCATTATCCGATTTTGTAAAGCGTGTGTTTTTACCTGATTCAACGCATAAAGCAAAAAAATATCCAATTCGAATGAAAGCATTATTATATGCTATTACATTATACAAGATTGATGTTTTTGTATATCATAGATGGCTTTCGCCAATTCTTTTTTGGGATGTAATTTCAATAAAATCATTAAATATACCTGTAATATTGTATACACATGGAATTTTTTCTAATAATTATTTAAATGCTTCTGAAACATTCTTTTTATTAAGTAAAATTGTGTCATATATTGATTGTTTAGTAGTTTTATCTAGAGTTTGTTACGCATATTGGTCTGCATTTTGCAAAAATATAAAAATTGTTGAAAATCCTCATCTATTTGATATTAATAATATAATTCATTCTAAGCTAACAACAAATAATATATTATGGATTGGTCGTGTAAGTCATGAAAAATTACCGGAACAAGCTCTGCAAATAATTAATATCGTATCAAAAAAAATTCCTAGTGTTAAAATGTATTTGGTTGGTACAAAAAATAACAATGACCCATATATTCAAAAATTAATGAAATATGTAAAAGAAAATTATTTAACAAATAATGTTTTTTTTATAGATTTTACGAACAATGTAAAAAATTATTATCAAAATTCAGATATAATGCTTTTAACTACAAAAAGTGAAGGATGGTCGCTTTCAATAATGGAGGCAACGATGTATGGGTTACCAATAATATGTTATGACATGCCCTATCTAGAAATGATTAGAAGGCATAAAGGTAGTATAATAACTGTTCCACAGAATGATGTAAATGCCGCTGCGGAAGCAATCGTAGATCTTTTAGTAAATAGAAATAAACTTACAGAAATGGGTAAAAAATCATTATTTTTAACTAAGCAATTATTAAATTATGACATAAAAAGTACATGGAAAAATATTTTCGATAGTGTTACTGAAGGAAAAACCAATAAACCTCAATATATTCCAACCAATGATGATTACAAAATTATGATTCAAACTTTAGATCATCATAGTGAAGGTATTTATAAAAAAATAATAGAACATCGTGAATATAAAAACGAATTAAATAAATTAAAAAATTCTTTGTAAAATTACAAAATTATAAATTAAAATATATTTGGGGAGGCAATAAATATGTCTAATTATGTTAAAAAAGAGGATTTCGATAACCAACCAATAAATGAAACATACAAATACCAATATACGACACGATGGGATTATTATTCAGAAGTAGTAGAGTTGCTCGAATCCTTTAATGATGTAGGTCCAATTTTAGAACTAGGACCCAGTGATTTAGCAATTTCATCAACCTGTGATGTTATGGTGAAGCCACTAGCAATATTGATATTACCACATAATACATCCGGCAAAATAATAGAACATGATGCTACATCTACACCATGGCCTATTGATAATAAAGAATACGATGTTTTTGTATCGTTGCAAGTATGGGAACACCTTGGAAATGCTCAGGTTAATGCCTTTAAGGAAGTTATACGTGTTTCTAAGAGAGCTATTTTAAGTTTTCCATATAAATGGAAATGCGCTCCCGACAACTGCCATTATATGATAGATGAAAGCAAAATATCCGAATGGACGTGCGGCGTCCAACCCGCTAAAAAGATTATTGTTCCGGGAAACAATAGTACAAAAATAATATATTATTATGAATTTGATAAACACTTCCAACCGGAAGTTGTTTTGTCAATTAATGAAAATAAGCTATATTGTAAAATAATCAATCATGATTATTATAATGGTCTTTATTCATATGAATTGTATCATAATAATTCAATTGTCATGGGGTCGCAAATCGAAACGAATGATAAACACATGTATTATTATATAAACGGATATGGAAATTATCAAGTTGAAGTAAAATTTAATAAATTATCCGATAAAATAAAATCCAATTATGTGTATGGGTATTCGAATGATATAAAAAATAAATATAATATTTTTACTGACGATTTATCTTATAATTCCATTCCAAAACTTAAATATGCTTATAATACCTACCCCTTTACGGAAATAGCGTTTGTTATTACAAAAACGGATTTGTCCCGTAAAATATTACGTTCAGAGTTTTCAAAACTTAATGGTTTTAATTTAAAAGAAATAATACAGTCAGGAAAAAGAAAATTGCATATTATTTCATCATGTATAATTAATAATGACTTGGAAGAAAATTCATTTGCATTTTCGGGAATCACAAAAATAACTGATAAACTTATAATTGGTCAAAAAGATGTGGCTGCTAATGTATCCAATGTTCGTTTACTGCATGATGAAATAGGTGATTTTTCTTTGTTTCACTTTAATAAATATGGTGCAGAAGCACGGACTGATTATTTTGGGGTTTCAAGAATATATCATTATGAAGATGATGAATTTATAATCATAATTAATAGTTACCATTTAATATTACTCTTCTTACGTTTACTTGACGTTCGCTTAAAATTAAACGACCGTAAAGTAAATGCCACTTATCATTTTTCAGGAAATCCTATTTTACAACACAATATATCTTGGCATATGGAAATTTTTAATGTTCGACAATTACAGGCAGACTACGCTATTAAAATATCGCAACAACTCATACCGGAATTCGTTAAAACTCAACTTTACGATGATCTGAGAACGCCTCTTTCATTTGAATTAAATGAATATGAAAAAATATTGTTTAATGCAAAAAATGAAATAATAAATAATGTCAAGGTAGCCCTGGAACATCCTGCGTTTGAACATATTGTTTTAGATTTGACGGGCGGTTTAGATAGTAGAACCGTATTTGCAGCTTTAACAACTTTACCGATTTCTTTACAAAAAAAAGTTAGAATAAGAACATTTGCTGATAACTCTGATTTAGAAATTTCATCAATTATGGTAAACATGTATGATTTTGATTATGAAGATTTTCCAACGGTAAGAAACATTGATTGGGCTGTAAACTTTGAAGAATATAGACAAAGTCAATTTTTGGGGCAATATTTTGCTTCACAACATTATGAAATATTAAGTCCCGTTGATTCTATTTTACTTTTAGGTGGTCGTATGGGAGAGGTAGTCGATAAATGCTTTTATATAACAAAGAGTACTTCATTTGATGAATGGAAGGAAAATACATTTAATGTAACAAATGGTCGGAATATTGTTTCAAATGGAATTAATAATGTTTTATATGAAGGTGGACAAAATGATTTTCAAGAAGAATTCAAAGAATATTTTATGCTTGCAGGCGGAAATACCACAGCTGAAACATATGACCAGCATTTTATGTATTTTTATAATTCTTATCATTTTGGGGGTACACTATACACAATGTTATATGCACCTATATTTTCACCGTTAATGTCAAAATCTTGTTTAAAAGCTAAACGGATGGGTTTTCCTCACGTTAAAACATTTTATGATTTAATTCCCATGATGAACCCACTGTTAGCCATAGTTCCATTTGTAGACATTGAGCACAATAAACGAAGGGAAAGAATATCAGAGCTTCCCTATACCCGTGGATATCCCAACGCCGATATAATTCCCAATACAAGTAGAGATAAATACAAAGCATCACAAACTAAAAAATATACTAATATTAAATATGAACCCTCAAATGAAATAGTAAATGATGAAAGAAAAAAAAGCATACATTCTTATCAATCAAAAGAACCTATTATAAATATGATTCGTGCAATATTATCAAGTTCACATAACGTGCAACATTTGGGTCTATCCTTCTTCGCATGGTCACAAACACTGGATGATGATGTGTTCAAGTATAATTATCAAGCCCGAACGTTTATAAGAAAAATAATTTCTTTTTATCGAACGATTGAAATATTGGATATGAAACCTGATGATGCACGAAATGCGTTGGTAAAAAAATAGTAATATGGAGTATATTCATGAATGACTTGGCATATGGTTTACTTTTACCCGAAATGCGCAAAAATAATAAAATATTTCATCAGATAAAGAAGGTGTCAATCGTCATCCCCGTGTACAATACCCGAATAGATTTACTATCGAAATGTTTGGACAGTTGCCTCACCCAAAGCATGGCGGCAAAGGAATATGAAATAATCATAGTGGACGATGGTTCAAATAATATTGAAACGCTAAATTTGACCAAAAGATACACGTCCATCCATAAAGAAAGGATAAATTATCGTATTCTCCCCAAAAACAGAGGAGCATCAATTGCCAGAAATACCGGTATAGATATATCTGTGGGCGAATACATTTTTTTCGTGGACAGCGATGATTTTATCGGTAAAGAAGCCTTGGAACGTATGTACAACTTGGGAAAGTCAAACAATGCGGATTTGATCAACGGGCGGTTTGAAAATGCGGGCTTAAACCGGTGGGTACCCAAGTCGGGTGATGTTGATATCGGGCTCACAAGGCCTACTGATCCGCAATTGATACAAATATCAAATTCATGCCGCATGTTCCGCAGGGAAGCGATACTGGAGCAGGGTTTGCGTTTCGATCCCAAGTTGAAATCAGGGCAGGATTCTCTTTTCGTTTTTTCTTTTATCGCCAACGTGACCAGAATAAGTTTTTTAAACAGTTATCCGTGTTATTATGCAGTAGGTCATGATGCCGAGCATTTGCATTTTACGAAATTGTCATTGGATGAATATATCTACTTTTTCGAAACGGCGTTCAAGAATATCTACGCGTCAAGCGTATTATCCGCGTCGGATTTACATAATATTGCCTCCGTACGCTTTGCATCTTTATTTTCACGGTTTAACAAGGATTTGTTTAATGATGACGTCACAGAAACCGATAAAGTGAAAGTTTTTAAAAGATTGGTAAAAGCGGTTAAAAACGTGTTGCCGACATCCGTTGACGTACATGTGTCCGGGCTTGCGTCAATGAAGCTCATGGCATTACGGGCAAACTCGTTTCAAGCATATATGGAAACCGATCGATTGGATACATTCCGAACTAAATCGATTATAAAGGATTCGCAAAGCCGTTTTTTATTTTATTTACTAAAAATCAGGGAAAACCTTGATAAATACATTATTGTGATCGTATCATCGAAAACTATAGTAGCCGAAAATTACAAATCATACAGCCCAAAACCATTGTTAAAAACAATGAAATATATATTTGGGTTAAAAACCAATTTAGATGAATTGCATGGGTATGGATATATCGCGGTCATTGGCGACAAAATCGGTTCCAAGGAATTTATTTCCGTTGACACCAAAACGCCGGTACTGCACATTTTAAAATTAAAGAATAATAACATCAATATTACAAGTGTTCCCCTTAACATTGCTTCAACGGATATTAAATCATCGGTAATCATAAATAAAAAGAATTATATCGTAGGTTCGCGGGGCTTACATTTCGTTGTGCTGGATAGCGAAAACGGAACTGTGGTAGAAAGCTGTAATTATGACACGACATTATCGAATGTTAATTTTATAATGGGTTAACAACTCATGTAATACACCGCCAAAGGTGCGGATGTCATTATTATGGTATAATAAGGCACCACCCCCCAGGGTAGGCGATATAGTCCGCTTTAACCACAATACGCATTGGGCAATCGTAAAAAAGGTGGATGATTATAAAGTCACTTTTTGGATGGGGACAGTAAATCACGCTTGATGTCATACGCGGTCGGTCGGGATTTTGGCGTGGAAATCCGCTAACAGGATATAAAGGTCACCCGCGTGGTGTCAGCTTTCGGAGGTTGATGGGTATAGTTATCACGGAGCCGCACCGATGCGAAACCTGCGTCCATCAGCCAATTGCTTACCGCGCCTATGTCGTACGCGCGTTGTAGATGCCTTTCTTTGTATACGAGGGGGCTTTGCTCCGCCGGGGAAAAAGATAACCGGTATTCATTGATTTTCGTTTCCGCGTCGTAGCGGTTATCCCATTGGTATTCCGCGCCTTCCGCGGCATCACCGAACGTACCTTCCGCTAAGATTTCCTTAAATTTGTATTCCGTGTTCATGTCAAAAATAAAAATTCCCCCCGGGTTCAGGAAAAGCCGTACACGTCTGAACACCTCCCACAGTTCGTCCGGTTTTATTATGTAATTTAATCCGTCGCATACGCAGGTCACGGCGTCTACCGTTCCGTACAAATCCAACCTTCGCATATCCTGCAGCAACCATAGTATGCGATACCCTTGGTCGAACGCCTTGTTCTGCGCTTGCGCGAGCATATCTTCGGAAGCGTCCGCGCCGATCATGTCGTACCCGCGTTCGGCCAGGCGCAGGGTCATGTTACCCGTACCGCAAGCCAAGTCCAGCACGATGGCCGGTTTGCCGCCTAATGTATCGTCTATGTACGCCGCCCAAGCATCGTATGGTATATCCCTCGCCATAAAGATGTCGTACACGGCGGCGAATTTTTTATAACAATCCACGGTTATCCCCTTCTTTGGAAACGTTTTCGGCGGCGGAATCGGCCATGCGTTTACGGCGCCGGGCCATTATACCACCGATACGGCCGCTTTCCTTTGCGGAAAGGCTCTTCCATCCGCCGCTGCGTACCTTGTTCATCAAGCCCAGCTCGTCGGCGATTTCATATTTTAAGATATCGTTGATTATATCATCATGCACCATAAATTGATCACCGTCTGTTATTATGACAGGAACGATGCGATTTTATGCATTTTTGTACCAAAAAGATTGTTTATTTCCATCCGATGGAGTAGAATAAGCGAACAAAGCAAAAGAATGGGGAGGTAATATGCAGCATGTCGGACCCTAAGATGCGCGTCGCCGCTTCCATTCCCGCCTTAAGGAACAAAATAAAAATGGAAATAACCGGGCCGACTGACGTGATACATTGGTACATCCGCTTTAACATACCGCTTGACGATTCGACCGTAAACGACCAAACCATGCAGGTTACCGATACCGACGGCTATATTATGCGTACGGATATATCATACCAAGCCAACCAAAACCGTATATGCATATCCCCCTTGGATACATATGAGGAAAACCGATACTATCTGTTAAATATTTCCAAAAAAGTATGCTCGGCGCGCGGGCAACCCCTTAAGACCGTGATTCATATACTGTTTAAGCTGTACAAAGCACAAGTTTCGGAGTATAAAGTACTTAAACGGGAAGTGGTGCTGCCCAAACCCAAAAATCGCCCGGCCGATTATGACGCCCGCCAAGTTGACCGCGTACCCAACAGCATTGATACCGTGTACGGCGACGGCGTCGGGAGCGCTTTTATCGAACGCATGGCGACGGTCCCGGTAAGGGTGAACGTGTGGGTTGGATTGATCGGGTTGGTAATGGTTCTGTCGGGCTACGCGTTGAGTTCGTTGCTGTTGATGGCCGTAGCGGCGGGCGTGTGCGTCGTCGGTGCCTTACACCTGACCGCGCAGCTGCGTAATAAAGACATCGCAAGCAAAAGGTATTATAATAAAGGCGTTCGTTTGTTTAACCAAGTACGCTACCAAGCGTCGCGGGAGGCCTTTGATAAATGCGAACGCGTAAGCCCGGGTAACACACTGGCTAAATACGGCTTATCTATGGTAGGGCAATATATTAAAAACCAACCGTTGGGAGAATAAATATGAATCTGCTTACAAGGTCCGACTTTGACGGCTTGGCATGTGCCGTCCTGTTTCGTGAAATCGGTTTGATAGGGACGTGGACATTCGTCCATCCGAAGGATTTGCAAGACGGCTTGGTGAAGGTGACACCCAATGATATATTGGCGAACGTACCTTACGTAAAGGGTTGCGGTATGTGGTTCGACCACCACACCAGCGAATGGACGCGTATGGGCCGCCCGGAAAGTTTCGTGGGTTCGTTACGGGAAGTGGATAGCGCGGCGCGTGTGGTTTACGATTACTTCAAAGACCGTCATGACCTGTCCAAGTTCGATACGATGCTCGACATCGTGGACCGTGTGGACTCGGGCAAACTGACCGCCGACGAATTGCAAAACCCCACGGGGTGGATTCTGTTGGGCTTTATCATGGACCCGCGTACGGGCTTGGGCCGTTTCCGTGATTTCCGTATTTCCAACTACCAGTTGATGGAAGCCCTTATCGAATATTGCCGTACGATGGATATCGACGAAATAATGGCGCATCCCGATGTAAGGGAACGCGCGGATTTCTACCTGACGCAGTCCGGGTTGTTTACGCAAATGTTAAAGGAACATACGAAGGTGTACGGTAATGTAATCGTTACCGACTTACGCGGTGTAGAAACGATATTTGTGGGTAACCGCTTCATTGTGTACAGTATGTACCCCGAGCAAAACGTCTCCATGTGGATCGTGGACGGACGCAACCAAATAAACTGCGCGATTGCGGTCGGTTACAGCATATTAAATCGCTCCGCCACCGTTAATATCGGCGATTTGCTGTTGGGTTACGGCGGCGGCGGCCATAAACAAGTGGGAACCTGCCAAGTGCCTTACGAAAACAGCGACAAGGTAATCAAGGAATTGATTGAAAAATTACAATAAATAAGGAGTGTTTCCCATGGAGCACATCAAGACAGTTTTCACCGGTAATCTAAATGAAGAAAAAGAAAAGATCGCATGCGGCGAATGCCAAACTTCCTGCCAATCAGCATGTAAGACTTCTTGCACCGTAGCAAACCAACCCTGCGAAAATAACGCGTAACGCGGATGGTTCATGCGTTTCGCATGGGCGGTTTGCGCCTTACGCTGGACGTGGAAAGCGGCGCGCTTCATGTTTTGGATGAAGCGGCTTTTTCTGTATTGGAAAATATATTGGATGAAAAAGATGATTCACCAAGGGATGTGTCACCTGAGGAAACCCACCATATATTAAATGAATTTGATGCATTAAAAAAAGCGGGGCAACTGTTCACCCCGTCCGCAGAAGCGCGTGTGCACGGCTACATGAATGACCGCCGCCCTGTAATAAAGGCACTTTGCCTTCACATGGCGCATGAATGTAACCTTAAATGTAAGTATTGTTTCGCGGGGCAGGGTAACTACGGGAAAAATGACCGTGGCCTTATGTCCTTCGAAACGGGAAAAAAGGCGTTGGATTTTATCGTCGCGCAATCCGGAAGCCGACGGAATTTGGAGATTGACTTCTTCGGCGGGGAGCCAATGCTCAACTTCGTTACGGTTAAGGCATTGGTGGCGTACGGGCGCGGGTTGGAGACCGAAACGGGTAAGCGCTTCCGCTTTACACTCACCACCAACGGTACGCTCCTTAACGATGAAAACATCCCCTACATAAATGAAACTTTTGATAATATCGTACTGAGTCTGGACGGCAGGCCGGAAGTCAACGACCGTATGCGCGGCGAAGGGACTTCCGCTCAAATTGAACAAAAGTTGAAAAAAATGTCCGAAGCGCGCGGTGATACCGCCCATTACATACGGGGGACGTTTACGCGGTATAACCTCGATTTCGCCGCGGATGTGCTGTATTTGGCCGATAGGGGTTTCAAATATATATCCGTGGAACCCGTGGTTGCCCCACCCGAAACGGAATATGCGCTGCGCGAAGAGGACTTACCCGTACTCTTCACCGAATACGAAAAGCTGGCAGACGCGTTGTTGGAGCGGGAAAGCGAAGGTAACGGAATAAAGTTCTTCCATTTTGAGATAGACCCCGAAGGCGGTCCATGTATCGCCAAGCGCGTTACGGGATGCGGTGCGGGGGCTGAATATTTGGCGGTGACACCCGCCGGCAGGCTCTTTCCTTGTCACCAATTCGTAGGTGACGATGCGTTTTGTTTAGGTGATTTGGATACGGGGATATGCGATAATGCGGCGAAACAAGGCTTTTCCCAATGCCATGTGTTTAATAAACCCGTATGCACGGAATGCTGGGCAAAGTATTATTGCAGCGGGGGCTGTATGGCTACCGCACACTACGCGAACGGCAGTATCTTTATCCCCG
This sequence comes from Defluviitaleaceae bacterium, assembly GCA_009779755.1. Taxonomy (GTDB): domain Bacteria; phylum Bacillota; class Clostridia; order Lachnospirales; family WQUN01; genus WQRX01. The sequence continues at coordinate 25,952 of WRDO01000008.1, forward strand.
ATAAGATATCCTGCGCTTTGATGCGGAAGCGTATCGAATGCGCATTGTATATGGCGGCAAAACGCAAGATTTAACTCCGATTTAAAACGTTAAGGGGTTGACTTCATGGCGGGGCATTCGAAATTTGCCAACATCAAGCACCGCAAGGGTAAAAACGACGCGGCACGCGGGCGTATATTCACACGCATTGGGCGGGAGCTCGCCATGGCAGTCAAATTCGGCGGTGCGGACCCCGCGGCCAACAGTCGGCTGCGTGACGCCATCGCCAAAGCCAAGTCCGAAAACATGCCCAATGACACCATCGAACGGAGTATCAAAAAAGCCGCGGGCGACATATCGGCGGTAAACTACGAATCCGCGACCTACGAAGGTTACGGGCCCGGCGGTGTCGCCGTTATCGTGGAGGTATTGACCGATAACCGTAACCGCACGGCGTCCAATGTAAGAAACGCCTTTACCAAAGGGGGAGGCAGCCTTGGCACGCAAGGTTGCGTCTCCTTTTTATTTGATGAAATCGGGCAACTGTTGGTTGAGCGTGAGGCATTACCCGGTGCGTTTAACGAGGATGACCTTATGCTGCTGACCGCGGACGCGGGTGCGCAGGATTTTATCGCATTGGATGAAGGTTTTGAAATCGTTACCGCACCCGATGACTTTAACGCAGTGCGTGAAGCCCTGCAGGAAGCGGGTATCCCCACGGTAAGCGCGGAAATAACGAAAAAACCGCAGAACACCGTGTCGCTGACCGACCCCGAGCATGTAAAACAAATGAACAAAATGCTGGATTTACTTGATGACGAAGACGACGTGCAAAACGTCTATCACAGTTGGAATATCCAAGTGAAGGGATAAGACAACGGCAAATACAAGGAGGAAGCGGTAACATGAAAATCGGCGCGCAATTGTATACGGTAAGGGAGCACACCCAAACCACCCCCGATTTTACGGCTACGATCCAAAAGATTGCCGACATCGGGTATAAATACGTGCAAATCTCGGGTATCGGGCCGATTCCCGCTAAGGAAGCGGCGGATATATGCGCCGCACACGATATTAAAATCGTAATCACGCATACCCCGCCCAACCGCGTGAAGGACGAAACGCTTACCGTTATCGAAGAGCATAACATCATGGGAGCCAAATATATCGGCATCGGAGCCATGCCGGGGGAATATCCGCGCAACAAGGATGGGGTTGAGCGTTTTATCGCTGACTTCGCGCCCGCCATCGAGCGGATCCATCATGCGGGAATGGTTTTTATGTATCACAACCACGCGTTTGAGTTTGAAAAGTACGGTTGCAAGCGTATGATCGAATTCCTGACGGAAGGCTGGCCGAAAGCGGGCTTCACATTGGATACGTATTGGGTGCAATACGCGGGCGGTGCGCCCGACGCATGGCTGAAGCAATTAAAGAACCGTGTCCCCGTCATCCATTTGAAGGATATGGCGTACGTGCAAGACAAGCATCGTATGTGTGAAGTGGGGAAGGGAAATTTGGATTGGCCCGCGATCTTTGCCTCTTGTGACGAAGCGGGCGTTGAGTACGCCATGGTGGAACAGGACGATTGCTACGGCGCGGACCCGTTTGAATGTCTGCGTACGAGTTTAATGAATCTGGAGGGGGTAATATAATGTTGCGTTTCGGTATTGCGGGGGTAGGCGTAATGGGGAAGGGCCACGCCCGCAGTTTATTGGAAAACAAGGTACCCGGAGCCGTTTTGACGGCGGTATGCGACACCGATCCGACAAAAACGGAATGGGTGAAGGACGAGCAGCCGGAAATCGCAACGTACGAAAGTACGGCGGAAATGTTCGCGAGCGGGAAAATCGACGCGGTGATCGTCGCGACGCCGCATTACAGCCATCCGCCCGTCGCACGCGAGGCTTTTGCGGCCAATATCCACGTCATGATCGAAAAACCCGCGGGGGTGTACACCAAACAAGTGCGCGAAATGATTGAGGAAGCCCCGAAGCACCTTATTTTCGGCATTATGTACAATCAACGTACGGAACCCATGTACCGTAAAATGCACGAAATCGTACAAAGCGGCGAACTGGGTGAACTTAAGCGCACAAGCTGGCTCATCACCGATTGGTACCGCTCGCAGACCTATTATAACAGCGGCGGTTGGCGCGCAACATGGGAAGGCGAAGGCGGCGGCGTATTGATTAACCAATGCCCGCACAACCTCGACCTGTGGCAATGGATATGCGGTATGCCCAAACGCGTGACGGCGTTTGTACACGAAGGCAAGTGGCACGACATCGAGGTAGAGGACGATGTAACCGCTTATGTTGAATACGAAAACGGCGCGACGGGTATCTTCGTCACCTCAACGGCGGATTGCCCGGGTAATAACCGATTCGAGGTATTGGGCGACAAGGGTAAGCTGGTGTGCGAAAACGGTAAACTAACGCATTACAAGCTCGCGACGGGGGAGCGCGAGTTTAACCGCACCAATACCAAAATGTTTGCCGCACCCGCGTGGGAACGTATCGAAGTCGAATGCCCCGGCGAATATACGCAGCATGTAGGCGTATTATGCGATTTCGTAAAAACGATCAACGGCGAGGGGGCGCTTACCGCACGCGGGGAGGAAGGCATCAACGGCCTGACGATTTCCAACGCTATGCATTTATCCGGTTGGACGAAAAAAACCGTCGAACTGCCCTTGGATGAAGAACTGTTCTTGGAAGAGCTTAAAAAACGTTATCAATAATTCAAGCATATCCCAAAAGGAGTATGAATGTGATGAAAAAAATAAGGAACCTGAGCGTAAAGGGGAAAATATTGGTTACGACGTGCCTGGTCGTGCTTGCCGCGATCATCGGCTTCAGCGTAATTAATTTCAACCGATACCAAACCAACGCCATACGGGAAATGACGGACATCCTGCACGCCAACTACGTATTAACCACCGGTGTATCGAACACAATTTTGGAATATACCGCGGCGAAATTAAATACCATCCATGACTTGCCGCAGGTGCAGGCCGTCGTACGGGGCGGGGACGTTGAGGAATCCAATGCCACGCTTTTGGCATTGCACAGGAATATCAACTACCGCGTATCCAGGGAGGACGGCGGTACCGCGCTCCTGTACAATAATATACAGGTATTCAACTCCGACTTCCAATTGATATCCAGCGCCAACCCTTCACCCATGCAGGATGCGCGGACAAGCCCCAACACGGAAAACCTGCGCCAAGCGCAAATGGGTAACCCTTGGGTTTCCAACATTACCATCAGCCCCGTAACGGGTTTGGCGCAATTTTGGTATTCACGGCCCATCATGGATGGCAACCAGTTTTTAGGCATGATTGTCATACCCACGAATACGCTGCCTTTCGGCCACTTCATGAACCGCAACGCGACCGAACGCTATAACATACACATAGCCATCGCTGACCCGATGGGTACGATTTTCTACGCCTCAAGGGACGAATACATGGGCGAAAATATATCCGCTTTGGGTAATATCCCCCTTAACACATTAACAACGATGACCTCTCCCTTTACGGGGATCGATAAGTATACCTATGTCACCGTCGATCCCTTGCTGGGTTGGACGATCATCAATTCCGTCGATTACGGGGATGTGGATAATATTTTGATTGCCGCGCTTGTTTCCGTTATCCCCACGGTTTTGGGGCTTATGGCGGGCGCATCGGTTATGATTATCGTATTCATCAATATATTAAAGCGATTGACGGGTATCGTAGGCGCGGCCAAGGAAGTGGCGGCGGGTAATATCAGCATCAGCCTCAACACGGACAGCGCGGATGAAATCGGGCAGCTTTCCCGTGCCTTCTCCGAAATCGTAAGCAGCATGAATACGCTGGAGGATTGTTTCCTTGAAGGGGATAAACAGCACACACGGGGTAACGTGCTGTATAAATTGGAAGATTCGCGGCTAAAGGGTGCGTTCTCGGGTATTTTGGCGAGGGCGAACAATATCGCGGATGAATTCCTGTCGATTTTCGACGTGCTTACGGAGCCCCTTTTAATCGTAAGCCCCGTTTTCAAGCTCATTTACGCGAACAAAACCGTGTCGGAAATGACGGGAATCAAGCAATCCGAAATCGTCGGGATGCAAGTCAACAACCTGTTAAATTGGGATTTGGCGGGGCATACGGCAATGGATAAGGCCATCAGAATGCGTGTGCCGCAACACGGTACAAACATGCAGCTCCAATTCTTCGGCGGTAAAAAATACAACTTCGACTTCAACTGCGCGCCGTTCGAATCAGATGGAAACGTCGCGTGTATATTGGTCTCCATGGCCGATACGAGCGAAATCCGTGAAATGCAGAAGCATACCGATAAACTCAACGCTTACCGTAACGAACGCAGCGAAAAGCTCAACAAAACCATCGTAAGCGCGTTTGAACGGGGCAACCTGTCCGTCAACATTGAAAAGAGCGATTACGACGCCGATACGAAGGAAATCGCACTGGAGCAGGAAGCCGTGGAAAAAGTCATCCAAAACGCCACCGGAACGATCAAGTCCTACGTGGATGAAATCACCAATACCCTGCGCGAAATCGGCAACAACGACTTCACCGTAGGCATCAACCGCTCCTACATCGGCGACTTCAGCTCGATACGCGATTCCATCGGCATGATTACCGGTTCGGTCAGCGGGCTCATCACCGAAATTAAATCGACCGCTTCACGCCTCGAATTGGGCGCGGGGCAAATCGCCGACTCCACACAAACCCTGATGACCAACATCGACCAAGGAGCTGCTTCCATGTCGGAGGTGCGCCGCGCGGTCGATATCCTAACCGAAAAAACGCAAAAATCCGCCGAAAGTGCGAAATCCGCCAACGGCCTTTCCGATAAGGTGCAGCTTGTGGCCAATGAAGGCAGCCAACACATGCGTGACATGTCCGCCGTAATGGAGGAAATCAAGCAATCCTCCGAAGACATCGCAAAAGTGGCGGATATAATTGAGGAAATCGCATCCCAAACCAATCTGCTCGCGCTCAACGCTTCCGTTGAAGCGGCCCGCGCCGGCGAGCACGGCAGGGGCTTTATGGTCGTAGCGGAAGAAGTACGCAGCCTTGCGGGCCGCAGCTCAAATGCCGCACGCGACGCATCCGAAATGATTACCAAATCGCTTGCGCGTGTGGATGAAGGCGTGGCAAAATCCGAACAGACCGCCGCCGCGCTTGATGAGATCGTAAAAGCGACCTCCAGCGTATCGAAGGCCGTATCCAACATCGCACAGGTTTCCGGTGAGCAAGCCGATGAAATCTCCCGTATCCAGCACAGCATGGAAGCCATACACCGCGGCACCACCGACAACGCCAATACCGTGCAAAACAATGCATCGGTAAGCCAAGAGCTTTCCAACCATGCAAACATGCTGTCGTCGTTGGTAGGCAGGTTTAAGACAAGGTAGATTCAAGTTTTACCCCTTGACCCGAAAAGCCCGTTTAACGCGGGCTTTTTCCGTTCACCGAACAGGGTATCAAAAGGTATATATTTGCGATGAAGAAAAAAGGGAGCCATTACACCCAAAAGGGTAATTGTTGTGCAGATAAGCGTTTGATAAAATTACTAAAATAATCTATGCCTTATGCTTCATCTGTACCCGAAGGGAATGGTTATCAATGAAAAGAAAACATTTTCTGCGCACTCCTTTCTTGGGTATCTTTGTGTTATTGGCGGCTGTTCTATTTATTTTAACCACTACCCGATACGGGATGTCCGAAGGTATATATGCCGCGGGCGGTTCGAATGTGACCGTTACCCTGGATAAAACGATAAACGGGGTACCCGTGATGTCATGGTACCAAAATAACATGGCCGATTTTTACGACCCCGGTGAATTTGAAGCCGCTTTGGCCGGTATCAGCTTCGGCCTGTACGCGGCGGATTTTGGTTTGGGCGGCGTTATCGGTACCTCATTGGCAACAAGTACGCTCCACGACGGGCGCATTATTTTCCCCAACGTGACTCCCGGCAGATGGTACGCGGTTGTGCAGACGCTGGAGGGTAAGGCCGCTGAAATATTTTACGACGTTGATCCGCTGTACATATATGTGGGGCCCTACGGCGTAATGAGCTCCTTACACGAAGCAAATACCGAAGGTCATTACACCGTACAGCACGTAGGCGGATACGCGCTGGGGCTCACGATGGTTTTTGATAACGGCGAATCCTACCAAGGGCAAAAACCCGACGGGAGCGGGCAGGTATTTACGACGGAGCGTTTTGACACGAAGCTGCCCGACGGGTCTTGGGCCATGTCGTTCTGTGCGGATTTGGGAGCCCACAACGTATGGGGCAATTATATATTCGATAAATTAAACCACGGCTTTGATGACAGCGAAATGATGTTCTTGATCGCCGTATTCGACTACATCGATAACTTTGAGGGAACGAACAAGCTGGACACGTCAAACGGCAAAGCATTGGCTCAAGTCGTATTGTGGAACCTGATTCTCAAAGTGGACGGTAACGCGGGATACGCGGATGCTTGGTACAGAATGATATACCCGGATTGCGATAACGACATCAAGGTGGCGAAAATTGAGGGAACGGACGATTGGTACGGCCCGTACAGGTCCATGGTGGACGAAATGGTGGCCGATCCGCAAAAATACGTACAAATCTATCTTGATAAAATAAACGCACCCATGGCGAACCCGAACCAACGATTTGTCGCGGGTGCGATTTTCGTGGAAGGGGACGGTTCGTACGTACCCATTGACCAACAGCGGCAACTGTTGGTGCTTTTCGGTACCTGCGTGGTTTTTGACGGTAAATATAAACCAAGCGCGCCGCCCGTAATCATCACGGGCCAAAAAAGTATTGAATTGGAAGGTACGGACAGCCATCCCGATGCGGACTTTACGTTCCGCGTATTGCAAGTGGCGTCGATGGGCAGCGAGGACGTTATTCCGGGCGGCAGGGAGTACACAACCACCATAAACGGCGAAGGGCCGTTTTCCGTCGCCGTTGGGGGCTTAAAAGAAGGAACCTACGTTTTTATGGTTTCGGAGGAGATAACGAACCCGGACGACCGTTGGTTATATGACCAACATCGGTATTGGGTGCAAATCACCGTCACCGATAACGGCAACAACACCGCGTCGGCAGCCATCACGGGAACCGGCGGCAGTTCGGTTTTCGTCAACCGCTATATAGACGTAAAGATACCGGGGGTTACTTCGTTTTTTATCAACGGCGAAAAAATAATTGACGGTTTATATGCCGGTCCCATACCCATGTTCTCCTTTAATGCGGTACAAGTGGCGGGTATGGAAAACGATACGGAAATCACGGACGGTTTAACCGGCATGGGGACGGTAAGCGGTGCGGGCGATTTCACCGTTGCCATAAACGGCTTAACCGAAGGGATATATTATTTTAAGATAACGGAATCAACCGCCGACATGCCGGGTTGGACGCATTCCGTACAGGAATATCGGATTGAGGTCACCGTAACGGATAACGGTGACGGCACAGCAACAGCCGTGCTTACCGATAAAAACGATGATGTTATATTTGTAAACCGATATGACTTGGCTTCCGTGTCCGTCGATATCCCCCTGCGTAAGGAAATCGTCGGGACGCCTGCCGTGATACCGACGTTTGAGTTTAATGCGGTGCAGGTAAAGGCGATGGGGAGCGAAACGCCGGTCGAATCCGGTTTAAGCGGTACAACATATATTGTGGGAGCATCCGATGGGTTTTCCATTACGATCGATGATTTGAACGCGGCCGAAAGTCCGTATTATTTTATGATAACCGAAGCGGACGAAAACGGCGGCGGCTGGATATACGACAACCACTTGTATTGGGTACAAGTGAATGTAACGGATAACGGTGACGGAACCGCTTTCGCCGAAATCACGGGTACAAGCGGCGACGAGGTTTTTGTTAATTATTACAATGTACCGGTAACGACGGTAACGTTGACGGGTAATAAACAAATAGACGGTGATTACGCGGGCGAAGCGAAGGTTTTTACCTTCCATGCCGTCCAAGTCGATGCCATAAACAGCCGTAACGAAACAGCGGGCGGCTATAACGGTATGGGCACGGTGGAAATCACGGCGGAAACCGATAAACCGTATGCGATTAATATCAGCGGCCTAACCGAAGGTATTTATTATTTTATGGTGACTGAAGCCGACGGCGACGGTGATTCGGCTTGGGTATATTCGTCCAACGTATACTGGGCGGAGGTTACGGTCATAAAAAACGGCAGCGGCTTAAAAGCGGACATCACGAATGTTAGCGGCGACCCCGATTTTATCAACACCTATACGGTGGCAACGACCTCTATATCGATTCCCGTCACCAAAATCATCGAAGGGGGGAACCCTCCCGAGACGAATTTTACCTTTAACGCAAAACAGGTTGACGCGATGGGTTCGGAAACCGTCATTGATGGCCTTAGCGGTACGGTCGTGACACAAGGCGGCGATTTTACAATTGAAATAGACGATCTTTCTGTAGGTATCCATATATTCTTAGTGACCGAAGAAGGAACAGACAACTTCATGTGGACCTGTGACGACCGTAAATACTGGGTACAGGTAGTGGTGACGGATAACGGTGACGGCACATCCTCCGCGATAATCGCCGGGGAAAGCGGGATTCCCGAATTCGTTAACCGATATGAATTCGTTCCGGGTACGGCGTCGGCCGTTATTACGGGTAATAAAGAAATCATAGGCGATTACAACGGCCCGCCGAAAGAATTCGCCTTCCGCGCGGTGCAAGTGATTGCAATGGACAGTCATGAGGAAGTACCGGATGGCAGGACGGCTGTGGGGATCGTTTCGGTTACGAAGGAATCGGTAAAACCCTTTGCGATTGTCATCGATAGCCTTACCGACGGTGAATATTATTTTAAAATTACCGAGGAAAACGGTGACGGCAACGGTTGGATATATGATTCCGCTGCGTATTGGGTACATATAAACGCGACGGACTTAGGCGACGGAACGGTGGAAATCATAACCACGGGTAATCCTACCTTCGTTAACCGTTATTCACCCGCTCCCGCTTCGGTGGATATCGCGGGTGATAAATTCATTACCGTACTCGACGGCGAAACGTACAAGGAAGATAGTTTTACCTTCCATGCCGTGCAAGTAGACGCGTTGGGGAGCTCCGTCTTAATGGGTGACAGGGTGGGTTCGCAGACGATAACGTCAAACGGTGTGTTCCAAATACCTTATAAGATTACGATAGACGGCCTAACGGTGGAAGGCAGTCCCTATTATTTTATGGTGACAGAGGAAGAAGGGACGGACACCGATCATTGGGTATATGATAACAATAGATATTGGGTAATGGTCGAAGTAGCGGATAACGGCGACGGTACTTCCCAAGCCGTGGTTACGGGTTCGAGGATACCCAACTTCACCAACAGCTTTACGGGAACCAAGGCCTCCATCGACATACCGCTGATTAAAAGGGTTACGGCTGATGCTGAAACCCTTGGAGCGGTGTTCCAATTTAATGCCGTACAGGTAAGGGAAATGGGAAGCCGCGAAACCGTACCCGGCGGTTTTAGGGAAACGATGGAAATAGATACATGGAGCGATGGTGATACGGGCTTTGCCGTACGGATCGTCGGCTTGTTCGCAATCCCCGGCGAAGCGGTGAGTTATTATTACTTTATGATAACGGAAAGCGACACGAACGTACCCGGGTGGACGTATTCGACGGATTCCTATTGGGTAGCGGTGGCGGTCACGGATGACGGCAACGGAGGTACGATAGCACAAATAGCAGAAACCGACGGAAGCGGGATCTTTGAAAACCTGTATACATCCCCGAATGCCGTCGTAAATGAAGAAGAACAACCCCCCGTAATATTACCGCCGGAAGTATTGCCTCCCGTAATATTGCCGCCGGAAGAACCGCTTCCCGTAATACCACCGCCGGAGGAATTACCACCCGTAATACCACCGCCGGAAGAATTACCACCTGTAATACCACCGCCTGAAGAGCTACCACCCGTAATATCACCGCCGGAGGATTTACCTCCCCATATTATCTTCCCTGCGGGGTTGACGCCGGAGGATTTCCCCACGATTGATTTTTACGCGACCCAACCCGATCCTAATACGCCCGGCGGTTCGGTTCCCAATATACCCCCCGTACCCAGCGTACCGGGTAATACGCTGGTACCGATGCCGATCGTGTTGGAGGAAGAAGAGGAAATCGTCTTCGTGGAGCTTGATGACGGGGATGTTCCGTTAGGTATGTGGCGATGGGACGACGAAGAGTTTTGGTTCTTGGACGATTGGGACATCCCGCTCAGCGATTGGCAAAATGCCATGCCGTCCACGGGTGAGCTTACCCTTTACCAAGTATTGTTCTTAACGGGCCTGCTATTCATTTTGCTGGGGGTTTTATCAAAATGCGTAAGCCGTTTAAGATCTCAACGGCGTTAATCATAGCGGGCGGCGTATTGGTGACCCTTGCCCTTGCGTCGGAGCTGATTACTTATCCGTGGTTTATGAAGGGAACGGAAGCGGAGTTGCCTGACCCGCCGCCGCCGCCGATTGCCGTTATCACTTATGCGGAGTATATTGAACACATAAGGGACGGAACCCCCTCGGGCGATATAACGGAGCATCGTATATTACCCGGCGGGGATATCGAAAACGTTATAGTACCGGACGAAGTTGTTTCCGACGAAACGACGACCGATGAAGTATTATTTATCCAACTTCCGTCCGATACCGCGGAATACGCGGATACCAATGTGATGTTAAGATATGTTTTGTTGGGTTCGGTGAAGATACCGAGGCTTAACGTTTCCGAAAACCTGTTTATGGGAACCGAAAGCCAAGTCAACTTCGGTGTCGGTCACCTTACGGGGACACCCTTGCCGGGTGAAGCGGGTAACAGCGTGATTGCGGCGCACCGTACCGCCAGGAACGGTATACAACCGTTCAGGCATTTGGATTTACTGCGTGAAGGGGACGCCGTCATCGTTGAGGTAAACGGTGAAAGTTTCACCTACACGGTATACGAGAGTTTTATCGTGCATGAAAGCGCGACATGGGTATTACGCTCGATAGAGAGCGAAACCCACGTGTTGACCTTAGTGACTTGCGACCCCGTCGTTACCGTGACGCGACGTGATAACAGGCTGATCGTAAGGGCAAGGTTACAATAAAAGGAGGGAGGATAAACATGAGAAGGGCTTTGCTTGTATTATTGTTTCTGTTACTGCCGATGTGGGTATCCGGGTGCGCCAAAGAGGATTTGAAGGTACTTTACAACCCGGAAAAGTCAGTGCATAACCTGTTTTGTGATTGCGATTACGAATGCTTTGACGAATTGATCGATATCACACCCGAAATGGTTCCCCTTACAAACGCGCCGGCGATTTTTTCCATTCCCATGCCCACCGCGCCGGGTACAAGCGTACAACAGAACGCAAAAGCCGTAATTGATTTTTCAAACGCGGAAGACGGCTACATCATGGCGAAGTATATACCCCAAACCACGAAATCCATCCGTGTGATGATTAAAGGGCCGAGCGGGGCGCAATACCAATATACTTTAAAATCCGGCAATGTGTTTGAGGTATTCCCTTTGTCGGACGGCAACGGCGCATATTCGATCGGTGTGTTCGAACAGGTTGAAGGGACGAAGTACGCCACCGTTGTATCAAGGAACATTACCGTCAAGCTGACGGACGAATTCGCGCCTTTTATCCGACCCAACCAGTACGTGAATTTCTCCGCGAATAACCAAGCCGTCATCAAAGCGGGTGAGTTGATCAAAGACGCGAAAACGATCATTGATAAGATTTCCGCTATTTACAACTTCGTGATAACGAGCTTGGAATATGACAAGGATAAAGCGAAAACGGTGCAAAGCGGATACCTCCCCGACATAGACGATGTGCTCAGGCGGGGTAAGGGTATATGCTTCGATTACGCCGCGGTGATGGCCGCCATGCTGCGCAGCCAAAATATTCCCACAAAATTGATAGTGGGTTATACGGGCGAGGTATTGCACGCATGGGTGGATGTGTATTCGACGGAAACGGGCTGGATAAACAGCGTGATATTCTTCGACGGTAAAAGTTGGAAATTGATGGATCCCACTTTCGCTTCCTCGGGTAACCAAAGCGCGGAGGTAATGAAATTTATCGGTGACGGTAAAAATTACGTCGTAAAATTTATCTATTAATCAAAGGGAGTGGCGGCACATGCGCAAGAGACAGCTTACCAACGCGTATTTGTCCATGTTGTGTACGGAATACGCCATGCTTTTCCAATCCGGTATAACGGCGGGTGACGGTACCGCGATGATGTTGGACGACGAAACCGACAAGGAACGGAAGGCCATTTTACAAAACCTGCTGGCAACGTTGGAAAAAGGGAAGAACCTATCGGAAGCGCTGAACGATTCCGGTTATTTCCCCGATTATATGATTACGATGGTGGGTATCGGCGAAAAAACGGGCCGCTTGCCCGAAACGTTGACCTCCCTTTCCGAACATTACGACAGGAAGGACCGCTTAACGGCGGCCGTAAAAAACGCGACGTTGTACCCGGCTATTTTATTGGCCATGATGGTGGCGGTCGTGTTTGTTTTGATCGTGCAGGTATTGCCGATATTTAATGATACCTTCGCGCGATTAGGTACGCAAATGTCCCCGATGGCTATGCGCCTGATGCAGTTCGGTAATTTACTGAAGGGTGTTTCGGCGGGGATCGCGCTGGTTTTCGGGGTGCTTTTCGCGGTCGCACTTTTACTTTGGATTATCCCCGAATTGCGCGAAGGCATTTCCAAAGCGTTTAAGAATCGGATGGGTAACAAAGGGGTTTTTAATAAAATCGCGTCCACGCATTTTGTATCGGGTATTACCCTTGCGATGGCGAGCGGATTGGACTTGGATAAAGCATTGGAAATGGCCGCTTCCATCAGCGGCGACGTAAAGGCCGTGAGGGAACAGCAGGAGAAAAGCGTAAAATTGATTAACACGGGAAGTTCCCTTTCCTCGGCGTTACGCGATTCCGGCATTATATCCGCACGGGACGCGCGGGTGCTGGCTATCGGTGAACGCAGCGGTATGTCAGACGCGGTGATGGGTGACATCGCAAAACGGAGCGAACGGGAAACCCAAGAAGAAATCAATCGCATCGTTGCTCGGATCGAACCCACGTTGGTGGTCATTACGACGGCTATCATCGGGGTTATCCTGTTATCTGTTATGCTGCCGATGATGGGTATCATGACGGCGATCGGGTAGGGGACATGAGGATCAGGACATTCAAAAGAAATACCGTGCAAACGCTCTTATCCGCCGTTGCGCCGATTTTATTGACATTGGCGGTTGTGCTGGCGGTTACCTTCGGTATGCGCCAAGCGGACGAATCAAGCCGTTCGGAAGGCGCGCGTTTCTTGGAAGAGAGCATTTTGCGTGCGGCGGTACACAGTTATGCCACATCGGGGCAATATCCCGAAAATTTGGCCTATATCATCCAAAACTACGGGATACATATCGACCGTACGCGGTATGCCGTCCATTATACGATCATCGCTTCCAATATTTTGCCCGATATCACGGTAATCACGCTTAACCGATGAAAGGGGGGCATATGAAAGCCGATTCGATTTTTTCCATTTTACTCTTCACCGCGTTTGCGATTGCGGTATTGATAACGTTGATGCTTGGCGCGAGCTTTTACCAACGCATGAACGATATGTCCCAAAGCGGGTACGAGGAACGTACGTCCCTTTCCTATATATGGTCAAAGGTAAAGAACAACGACAGGATCGATATGATTTCCGTAGGGGATTTTGAAGGAATTCCCGCGCTTTTATTATTTCAAGTATACGGCAGTACTACCTACGTAACGCGGATATATGCCTATGATGGCTGGATTTACGAGCTTTTCAGCGAATACGAGCTGGAAATGCTGCCCGAAAACGGTATGCCGATACTGGAAACGAGCTCCCTTTCCTTTACACAGGAAAACAACGGGATGATAAAGGTAACGGTAGGTTCGAGCAGTGCCTTTGTTTATCCTCGAAGCGGAGGTACGTTCGTAAGGGGGATACTTGAATGAAAGGGCATTCACGTTCCACGTTATTTTTAATCGAGCAATTGGTGGTTATTCTGATCTTTTCCGTTTGTTCGGCTGTGTGCATCACCATCTTCGTGGAATCGTATTTGATAAGCAAACGTACGCTTGAGATAAACCATGCCGTCCGCGTGGCGGGGAACGCCGCGGAACGTTATAAAGCCGCGGGCGGTAACATCCGTGAAGGTGACGGTGTCATATACTACGATGGAAATTGGGATGTCAGCACAGTGGACGAGGCGTCCTTTGTTTTGCTGATTACCGGGCTTGATAACCCCGCGCCTGCGTTGGCGCGTGCGGAAATAACGGTCAGCCGTATCGACGGGGATGAGTTGTACCGCATAACGGTTGCCGCGAGGGGGGACAGGCGATGAAGAAGGGTATCGGCATTGGGAGCGCGTCCATTGTATTGGTGTTCGCGGTGTTGTGCTTGACGATTTTTTCGGTCATTACGTATGCCTCCGCGCTTGCCGACAAGGCGTTGTCGGAAATAGAGGCGACATTGGTACGGCAATATTACGAAGCGGATACCCTGGCAGAATTAATCGTTTCGGAATTGCTGGCGGCAGAGGAATTTCCCGATACGGTACACGGCATACAAATCGTTTCCGAATGGGATTGGGATTTATGGATGGAGACACTGTCCTTTGTCTGCAAGATTTCCGATAAAATGGAACTGCACGTCGTGTTGGGTATACAAGACGAAAACTTGAGTATTTTGGCTTGGCGGATGCGGGATACCGGAGGATGGGAACGGGATGAAACCCTCAACCTGTTTGACGGCGATTCATTAAATCTATGGCAGGGGAGCTGGTAAACGTATGAAGGATGTAAAGGATTGGCTGCAAATGGCGGTGGAAAACAAAGCGTCCGATGTTTTTATCGGTGCGGGTCGGGATATCACGTTTAAGATTGACGGTTCGATCGTATCCAAAGGCGATAAAATAAACGCCGAGGAATCGGAACGGCTGATAAAAAGCCTGTATGTATTGGGACGCAGGGACGTCACAAAGTTTGAACGGACCGGCGACGACGATTTTTCCATGGCTATACCGGGCTTGGCGCGTTTTCGGGTAAGTGCCTTGCGTCAACGGGGGACGATAGCGGCGGTAATCCGCGTAGTATTGTTTGAATTGCCCGATTATAAAAAGTTGGGCATACCCGACGAAGTAATGAAGATCGCTTCGCAAAAGCACGGCATCGCCCTGGTGACCGGGCCCGCGGGCAGCGGCAAAACCACCACCCTCGCCTGTATAATCGATGAAATTAATAAAACCAAGCGTGACCATATCATCACATTGGAAGACCCCATCGAATATTTGCACAGGGATATCAAAAGCCTTGTCACCCAACGCGAGGTATCGTTGGATACGGAATCTTACCTGACAGCCTTACGCGCCTGCCTGCGCCAAGCCCCCGACATTGTCCTCTTAGGCGAAATGCGCGACCACGAAACCATCCAAACCGCCATGACGGCAGCCGAAACGGGTCACCTTATTATTTCCACCCTGCACACGGTCGGCGCGGTCAACACCATCGACAGAATCGTGGATGTTTTCCCCCCGGGTCAGCAGCAACAAATAAGGGTACAGCTTTCCATGCTGCTGAGCATCGTGGTTACCCAACGATTGATACCCGGCAAAACAGGATCATCCGTACCCGCCTTTGAAATCATGCACGTCAACAGTGCCATACGTAATTTAATACGCGAATCAAAAACCCACCAAATCGATAACACCATACAAACCTCCGCAAGCGAAGGTATGATCAGCATGGACGCCTATATCAATATGCTCTACCAAAAAGGAATAATCACGGGTGAGGCCGCCATCAGCCACGCGACCAACCCCGAACAAATGGCGAGGAAGGTTAACCTGTAACCCCGATAGCGGTTATTTGTCCCCCGTACTCCCGTACCCGCCGTCGCCGCGGGCGCTTTCCGGCAATTCATGGGTTTCGATGAGTTCAATCATACCCACACGCGCGATGATTAATTGCGCGATTCTGTCCCCGCGCCTTACGGTATAATCTTCATCACCCAAATTAATCAGCAACACACTAAGTTCCCCACGGTAGTCCGCATCCACCGTCCCGGGTGTATTGAGCACCGTTACGCCAAAATGTAAAGCCAAGCCGCTGCGCGGTCTGACTTGTGCTTCGTACCCGTATGGGAGTGCAATCTTAATCCCGGTGGGTATCAAGGTACGTTCCCCTTTTTTTATCACGGTTTCCCCAAACACATTGGCATACAAATCCAATCCCGCGGCTTGCGGCGTTTGACGGGTGGGTAGGGGTAAGTCCCGCGCATCGTCGGTTCTTTTACATAAAAACATTAAGGCTTTACCATCTCCATCACGTTCATATCATGGATATCCCGCCCCACAAGCGAAAGGCTCATTTCATCCAACCTAAACACCCGTTCGCACACGGCATAGAAGCGGTCCAATGTTATCGCGTCGATTTTTGCTACGGTTTCATCGGGGGTGGTTATCCTATCCAGCATTAAAAGGTTTGCCCCGATGGAATTCATACGGCTTCCCGTGCTTTCCAAGCTCAGCAATGTCGTGCTTTTTAATTGTTCCCGTGTTTTGGCCAGTTGCTCCTCGGACACACGGTCGGTAAAGATACGGCGTACCTCTTCGATGATCAAACCCAAAGCGTCGTAAAGATGCGATGTGTTTAATGCCGCGTATATCATAAAAATACCCGTGTCCGCATACCCGATATTATGGGAATATACGGAATACACCAATCCCCGTTCTTCGCGCAGCTTTTGGAATAAACGAGAGCTCATTCCTCCGCCGAAAATCGTATTGACCGCCGCCAAGGCGTAATACTCCTCCGAGCCCGACCAATTTAATCCGGGGAAACCCAAGGTTAAATGTACCTGTTCGATATCTTTTTCGCGTAGGTTAAACCCCGGCGCGTACAGGGCAGGGGACGCTTTTTTCGGTTTCGCTCCGCCGATGAAATCACTGAAGGCGGCGGCGATTTTTTCCAACGCCTCCTGCTCGTCGATATTACCGGCTATGGAAATAACCGTATTGTGCGGACGATAATTATTTTCCATATATTTAATGAAATCGCTCCGCCCGAATTTCTTTATTGTTTTCGGCTGGCCCAATATCGATCGCCCCAGCGGGTTCTTTTGGAAAGTTTGATATTGCAACATATCGACGACCAAATCGCTTGGCGTGTCCTCGTACATGTTTATCTCTTCCAAGATAACGTTGCGTTCCTTCTCGATTTCCGCTTCATCGAACTTCGAATGGAAGAACATATCCGACAATACATCCAACGCCACATCGAAATGGGTGTCCAACGTCCGCGCGAAGTAACAGGTATATTCCTTGGAGGTAAACGCGTTAAGCTGCCCGCCGACGGCGTCCATCGTTTCGGCGATTTCGGTAGCGGTGCGCTTTTCCGTCCCTTTGAATAACATATGCTCGATGAAATGGGACATACCGTTAAGGCGCGGGCTTTCGTTGCGCGAACCGTTACGCACCCATATGCCGAAGCTGACCGATCGGACAAAAGGAATCGACTCCATAACCACGCGCAAGCCGCCGGGAAGTGTGTATTTTTTAATGGAAAGGGGGGCATTGCCCCCCCCATTTGAATTATTCATTGTTTTCACCTGCGGCCTCCCGTTGCCGAAGAGCGGTCTCCGCCGCCGTGCCGTCTGTCTCCGCCGCGGAATCCGCCGCCGCCCTCGCGGGGCCTTGGGGGTGGGCGTTTAACGATGCCGTCGCCCAACTCCGGTGCGAGTACCGCTTTACGGGACAAGTTAATGCGTCCTTGGTCGTCAATTTCGGTGACCTTCACCGTAATCACGTCGCCTACGGCCACAACATCCTCTACTTTATCAACGCGCTCCACAGCGAGCTGGGAAATATGGACGAGGCCTTCTTTTTCCGGTGCGATTTCAACGAATGCGCCGAAAGTCATCAAACGCGTTACCTTGCCCGTGTAATGCTTACCCACTTCGGGCGGGTTAACGATGGCTTTGATAATATCCACGGCGTGATTCACTTTGTTCATATCCTTGCTCACGATAAATATCCGTCCGTCGTCCTCGGTGTCGATCTTATCTACGCCGGATTCTTCAATAATGCGGTTTATTACCTTACCGCGCGGCCCGATCACTTCGCCGATTTGGTCAACATTGATGCGGACAATGGCGATCTTGGGTGCGTGGGGGGAGATTTCCGGTCTGGGTTCGGAAATAACCGGCAGCATCGATTCGTTTAATATTTGCATCCGTGCGTCTTTGGTTTGCTCCAAGGAAGCGCGGATGATTTCGGGGGTTAACCCGTTAACCTTGATATCCATTTGGATGGCGGTGATGCCTTCGGATGTGCCCGCCACCTTAAAGTCCATATCGCCGAAGAAATCCTCCAACCCTTGAATATCGGTCAACAGTACGAAGTCATCCTCGGTTTCGCCTGTTACCAAACCTACGGAGATACCCGCAACGGGGCGTTTGATCGGTACACCTGCCGCCATCAGCGACAAAGTCGAACCGCAAACCGCCGCTTGCGAAGTCGATCCGTTGGAACTTACGACTTCTGACACAAGGCGGATGACGTAAGGGAAATCGTCCTCGCTTGGGATTACGGGTAAGAGCGCACGCTCCGCTAAGGCTCCGTGACCGATTTCGCGGCGGCCGGGCCCGCGTGAGGGGCGTGTTTCGCCTACGGAATAGCTGGGAAAGTTGTAATGGTGCATGTAGCGTTTGTCTTCCTCGGCTTCGTCCAAGCCGTCGAGCCGTTGGGTGTCGCCGCTGGAGCCTAGCGTCGTGACCGTCAGCACCTGCGTTTGCCCGCGGCTGAATATCGCGGAGCCGTGCGTACGCGGCAGGATATCCACATGGGATTCCAGCTTGCGGATGTCACCCAGCTTGCGCCCGTCGGGGCGTTTGTGATCCTTAAAAATCATGCGGCGTACGGTTTCTTTTTCGAACTTATAGATCGCACCGCCCAATTTTGCGGTATACTCCTCCGCTACATCCTCCGCGAAGGTGGGTATCAATGCGGCGGTGGCTTCGTCGGTCAATGCGCGCACTTTTTCGTCGCGTACTTGCTTTTGATCTTGGAAGACGGCTTCTTCCATGCGGGCGTCGGTAATAAAATCCTTTACCGCTTGGTACAAGCCTTCGGGAATGGTGTGTTTTTCATACCCGCGTTTGGGTTTGGCGTTTTCCGCCACGATTCCATCGATGAACGCGATGATTTTTTTGTTTTCCTCGTGTGCCAGCATGATGGCGTCGAACATGGTTTGTTCATCCACTTCGTTCGCACCGGCTTCGATCATCATCACCTTTTCACGCGTGGAAGAGACGGTTAAGGCAAGTCGGCTCGTTTCGCGCTGTTCGGCGTTGGGGTTAACCACCAATTGACCGTCCACCAAACCGATGTTGACGGCGGCCGTCGGCCCATCGAAGGGAATATCCGAAATACACAGCGCAATCGATGAACCAATCATCGCCGCGATTTCCGCACTGGCATCCTGGTCAACCGAAAGAACCGTGGCGACCACGCCCACATCGTTACGGTAATCGTCGGGGAAGAGAGGACGTATGGGGCGGTCAATCAGCCGGGAGGCGAGGATCGCTTTTTCCATAGGACGCCCTTCGCGCCTAAACCAGTTGCCGGGGATTTTACCTACGGCATACAACCGTTCTTCAAAATCGCAGCTCAGCGGGAACCAATCAATGCCGGCGCGGGGCTTGTCCGACGTGGTAGCCGTTACCAGCACCACCGTATCGCCGTAAGTCATCATCGCTGCGCCGCCGGCTAATTCGGCCACTTTGCCGATTTCGCATGTGAGCGTACGCCCGCCTAATTCCATTGAATACGTTTTTATCATCCTGTCCTACTTTCTCAGACCGAGTTCGCTTATGAGCGCGCGGTATTTTACTACATCCTGATTACGGATGTAATCCAAAAGCCCGCGGCGTTGGCCTACCAATTTAAGCAGTCCGCGGCGGGAGTGGAAATCCTTCTTGTGCTCTCGCAGGTGTTCGGTGAGGTGATTGATGCGGGCGGTCAAAAGCGCCACTTGTACTTCGGGTGAGCCGGTGTCGTTTTCGGCACGGCCGTGACGGGCAATGATTTCCTTTTTGCTGATCATACTGATTGCCTCCTTTTAATAGGGCACGCTTTGCGTGTTTTGGGAACCCCTCACGCCAAGGCAAGGCCGGAGCAGCCATTACCTTCGCGAAGGTTATTCGAGGAGGGAGTATAACATACCGTTACAATGATTGCCAGTAATGGTCGTTATTTTACCTTTGTGAATAAAGGCATAAATAAAATTACGCTAAAAATTTGCCGTGATTTGCATTTATGCTATACTTTTCACGATTTTCAAATATAGGGAGGCATAAAATGAACCCCTTCAAACGCATTCAATACAACGCGCCGGTGATCCTTACCTTCGCGCTTGTGTCCCTGCTTGTGCTGGGCTTATCCACAATCATCGAACCGATTACTTACCAACGCTTTTTTATGGTTTACCGTGCGCCGCTGACCGACCCGCTTACGTATTGGCGGCTGTTTTCTCATGCGCTGGGCCATGCGAACTATGCGCATTACATTAGTAACTTTATGATTATTTTGCTCATCGGGCCGCTGCTGGAGGAACGGTACGGCGGCAAATGGCTGGTGATCATGATGGTGGTGACGGCTTTCGTTACGGGGGTATTGCATATTTTCGTAAGCGACGGGGCGAAGCTGGGTGCGAGCGGGATTGTGTTTATGTTAATATTGCTCAGTTCGTTCACCAATTTGCAACGCGGACGCGTACCGCTAACGCTGATATTGGTGCTGGGGATATTTATCGGGCGTGAGGTAGTGGCCGCGGTGGGTGCGGACGCAGATAACAATATCGCGTATTTAAGCCATATCGTAGGCGGCGTGTGCGGTGCGGCGTTCGGATTCTTCGTAAATAGGGAAATGAGGCGTGAAACGGAATCATGACACAAATAACGGTTGACGTATTAAAGATGCATTGCGCGGCGTGCGCATCCAACGTGGAACAAACGATAAAAAAACAAAACGGCGTAAGTAAATGCACGGTCAACTTCGCTTCGGAAAAAGCGGCAATCGAATTCGATGAAGCGGTGATTACGTATGAAATAATCGAAGCGGCGGTAGTGAGGCGGGGCTTCGGTTTAATCAAACATATAACGGACGCACCGCGGCAAGATACCCAACGCGCGGAACGTAAGGCCATGGAAGCCGACGGCTATAAACGTCGATTTATCCTTTCGGCCTTTTTTACGTTGCCGCTGGCGGTGTTCGCGATGGTACCCATGTTTATGGAAGGATTGGGTTATCCGTTGCCGAACGCGGTCAATCCCATGCATTACCCCGCGTTTAATACGATAACGCAAATGCTTTTGACAATTCCCGTGTTGGTTATCAACCGGCGCGTTTTTAACGACGGCTTCCGTAACCTGTTCGGCGGGCGGCCCAACATGGATTCGCTTATCGCGAAGGGAACGGCGGTCGCGTTCCTGTACAGTTTATATATAACGGTTATGAGCCTGTTTGCGGATACGCATGGGATGTCGGAAGCGCACCGACGCCTCGCCGATACGCACTACATGCCGTACTACGAGGTTTCGGCTGTTATATTAACGTTGATCGTGTTGGGCAAATTCTTGGAAGCGAAAGCGAAGGGGCGTACGTCCGCCGCCATCGAAAAACTTATCGGCCTCACACCCAAGACGGCAAAGGTCATCCGAAACGGAACGGAAATGAATGTCCCCATCGAAGAGGTACGGGTGGGGGACGTCGTGCTGGTACGTCCGGGGGAAAAGGTTCCCGTGGACGGCGTCGTGTTAAGCGGGGAAACGGCTGTTGACGAGTCAATGCTTACCGGTGAAAGTATGCCCGTGAATAAAAAAACGGGTGATACGGTCATCGGCGCGTCGATCAATAAAAACGGTTCGATCAGATACGAAGCCACCAAGGTCGGTGGGGATACGGTATTGGCGCAGATAATCAAATTGGTGGAGGACGCGCAGGCGAGTAAGGCGCCGATCGCGCGGCTGGCGGATATCGTAAGCGGTTACTTCGTACATGCGGTGATTGTTATCGCGCTCGTTACGGGTGCGGTTTGGTTGATATCGGGTGCGGGATTGGCGTTTTCGTTGATTATTTTTATTTCGGTCTTGGTTATCGCGTGCCCGTGTGCGCTTGGGCTTGCCACGCCTACGGCTATCATGGTGGGTACGGGCAAGGGCGCGGAAAACGGTATCCTTATCAAAAGCGGCGTCGCGTTGGAAACGGCGCATAAATTAAACGCGGTTGTGCTGGATAAAACGGGTACGCTCACCGAAGGCAAACCCGCAGTGACGGATATCCTCAATTACGGCTCCGGTAAAACGGAGGATATCGTACGCTTAGCCGCGTTGGCGGAAACGCATTCCGAGCATCCGCTGGGCGAAGCCATCGTGCGTTACGGAAAAGAACAGGGTTTAATAAGAAACGAAACCGCGCAGCAAGCGGATACTTTTACCGCCGTACCCGGTCAAGGGCTTATCGCTTCCATTGAGGGTTGCGCGGTTATCGTCGGTAACAAGGTATTGATGGCAGCGCAAAAAATAGACATCGAAGCCGCCCAAAACGACGCCGAACGCTTGGCAAGCGAAGGAAAAACCCCCATGTATACGGCCATCGACGGTATTTTCGCGGGGATTATTGCAGTGGCCGATACGATAAAACCCTCAAGCGCGGCGGCGGTACGTAAGCTGCAAGGGATGGGCTTGGAAGTCGTTATGCTGACCGGCGACAACCGCGCGACGGCGGAAGCGATCGCAAAGCAAGCGGGGATTACGCAGGTGCTGGCGGAAGTGCTTCCGCATGAAAAAGCCGAGGCGATAACAAAATTGCAAAAGGAACATAGGGTAGCCATGGTCGGCGACGGTATTAACGATGCGGTGGCTCTCACCCAAGCCGACGTCGGCATCGCCATCGGCTCCGGTACCGACGTCGCCATCGAATCCGCCGGAATCGTTTTGATGAGCGGCGATTTGATGGGTGTCGCGGCGGCGATACGGCTCAGCAAAAAGACTATACGCAACATCAAGCAAAACCTCTTTTGGGCGCTGGCTTATAACGTGATGGGCATTCCTGTGGCGATGGGGGTTTTATATATCTTCGGCGGGCCGCTCTTAAACCCCATGATTGCCGCTGTGGCTATGTGTCTAAGCTCACTCTCATTGATTGCCAACGTGTTAAGGTTAAAAAGGGTGAGGCTGAGGGATGATTAAGATGGTCGTCACGGACTTGGACGGCACGCTATTAACGTCCGATAAAACGATTTCCGTTTATACGAAAAACGTGTTGGAAAGATGCCGTGAAAAAGACATTAAACTCGTATACGCTACGGGTCGCGGCGCGTCGACGGCTCGGCTTGCACCCGATTGTTTCTTCGACGGAATGATTACGATGAACGGGGCAACCGCGAGGGTCGGCGATGAAACGGTATATTCCCGTATGATCCCGTGGCAGGCTGCCCGTCCGATCCTCACCGCTTGCGCGGAACGCGGGATGGGGATTGTATCGGAAAGCGGCGGTATACATTATGCCAACTTCTCCGTAAGCGAACGATGGCCGTCATTGATGGCCGAATGCCTGATCACCGATTTTTCCCACCATGATAAAGACGCCGAAAAGATATACACACCCAACCCTACGGCGGAGGATAAGGTATTTATCGAAGACATGCTGCCGAATGACCTGTATTTCGTCGTCACCTCCGACGGGGAAGACAGTACCCTCGGGCAAATCATGCACAAAGAAGCGACAAAGGGTCGGGCGATTTTTGTAACGGCGGAATTGTGGGGGATTAAACCTCGGGAAATCGCGGCCTTCGGCGACGATTATAATGATATCGATATGTTGCTAAGCTGCGGTTTCGGCGTGGCGATGGGCAATGCGAACGCAGACGTAAAAAACGCCGCCGCATACGTTTGCGGTACCAACGACAACGACGGTGTAGCCAAATGGTTGGAAATGAATGTATTAAACAAAACGTTTGCCTTAAGGAAACCCGCCGATTAAACCCTACGAAAATACAACGCGATTTCCGCGCCGTAATGAACCGTTATATATACCCCTTCATGGCGTACGCCATTAATTAACCACCCATCCACCGCATAACCCGCACGGGGTTGTGCGGTGATTTTTATTTGCGTACCTTCGAAGTAATTACCGGTTACGGTTTGGCCTTCCGTCACGATGCGGGTATTCATCATCGCGCCGCCGCCTTCGCCCGTTGTTAATGTCACGGTGTACCGATTGTCCGCATCGAAGCCCAAATTCGTACGGATGGAGGCGAAGATCGCATACGGACGGTCCTCAGCGAAGCGCCTGATGGCGTCGCGGCTTTCGGCTACGGAGTCGGTCGTCGGCCACCACGGTTCGCCCGGGTTGACGGCGTCCGTTTGCAAGGCGAAAGTGTGCTCATGGTCGATTTGCGCGATAAGGCCGTCTAAGGTGCGATGAACGTTTGCGGGTGCGAACGCGCCTTCGATGATATCCACAAACGCGTTCGCCAACATCGCGCGGGTGTATTCATAGTCCGCGAACGCGTGCAAAAACGCCGAACTCTGCGAGGAATTCCATCGGTCGCCCGTACCCGTAAGGATGTGACGCAGCGTGTCCTCCTGCGCGCGGTGGTCGTCGTTGTCCCATATGGCCCATGCCGCTTCAACATCGTGCGTGAACACACGCCACCTGCCGTCACGTAAATGCGGATGCAAAGATGGATCGTTAATTTCATCCGCGGTAGGGAAATACCGCCACAGCTCCATGTTATGGTTAGGCCAATCAAGGTTGTTGATATAAATTTGCATCGCGTAGTAGCGGACCCATTCTTCCAAATCGATGCGCCTGATAAATTCGTGAAAATGCACGTCACCCGTTATCCCGTTAAAGCCCGCCATCGCCATGCGGTGTATGTCTTGGAAATCCCGTACGGCATGGTTTTCGCCGGTCCACCAGCTGTCATGCCGACGGTCGCCTCCGGTGATTAATTCGAAGCGTTCGGATTCGCCGCCCAACATACGCGCCAAATGGTTTTCCGTACGCGGTGACTTGAGCCACGCCGCACCGTAATATTCGCCGTTGAGGAATACCGCCGCGCTCCGATGGGTTTGCGTGGTGGAATGCCCCGCTTGGCGGAACAACGATTGGCCCAGTTCATCGCGGATAAACCCGGCATAACGGTCGCTCCCGCCGTTACGCAAGCGGACGCGCCTGTAACGGTCGATTAATAAACCGTCGTAAGTAAACTCGTCATCAAAGAACGCGAAGCGAAATTGGTTATAATCGCCGTATTCCCGCCGCGCGAACAACTCCAACGACTTCTGCGGCTCTACTGCCCGCGAATAACCGCCCCGTACGCGCATCCCCGCATTTTGCGAAATCCACGGTATTCCCGTATGGTCGAACATTTCCACATGTACGGCGCGCTCCGATTCGGGCCCGCGGCGGTTAAAGTTGGCGGGTGAAGCGGGGTTTTCGTTATGCCCTTCGTAGCCGTAATTGGGCCAGCGGCCGTTCCGTATGTAATAATCGTTGCGCCAATTTTCACGGTCGATACCCGCGACCAATATCCCCTCGTGATGATCGAACAACCCATGCGGGTCGGATGTTAGCACAAATATCAACGTATTTTCGCAAAAACGGGTGAATACGTCCGTCCCCATCACGAAATTACGTGTGACGATTTCGGATGCCCGACCGTTCATCACCGCAACCGCGCGGATGGTGAAGGGCGTGACCCGCGAAAGGTAGTGAATATATTCATCCCAATAAGCAGGGCTGTATTCTATCGGAGGAACGGGTGCGGGTGCCTCCACGAAGAGTGGGGCCGTGTAACGCGCCGCCGCCGTGCAGGGATACGAACCGTCCAACGTAAAGAATATCTCTGCCCCATCGGGCGCAGAAAGCGACAAATAAAAGGATTCGGAAAAAAAACCGGCCGTGTGGGAAAACGATATGCTTAATTCGGGATCAACGGGCAACGGTTCGGGTGGCGGGTCGATGTGCCGTATCGGAATATTGGCGTGGGGGGATTGGCGTAGCGTTTCCCGCGGGAGCGGACTTCTGAAGAACAGGATGTAACCGATGGCGCATAAGCCAAGGAGGAGGAGTACGGCGATAAATATTATATGTTTACGCGACATGCCGTACTCCAACCCCCTCTTTAGCGTCGTTCCGAAAATCGTTACTGTACGGTGTTATCCAATTCCCGGTTCAACGCTTCATATAATTTACGCCGTGTTACCTTATCATCGGAAAGGATTTGTTGCGCGTATTTCGCCACATCCTTGGCGATGGCGCGGGGTACGCATATAACGCCGTCGCCGTCCGCCACGATGATATCACCGGGGCAGACCGTCGTCCCCGCGATGGCGATGGGTACGTTCTTTTGGTCAAATTGGATTTTGCATTGCACCATAGACTGTGACACGAAATGCGACCACACGGGTACCTTTTGCAAAATCGTTTCATCGGTGTCGCGTATGCCCGATCCGTTGGTGACGAAGCCGCGCACGCCGCGTTGGACGGCGCGCAGCGTGTTTTCCGAGCCCATCAGGCCCACGTTGCAGCCGCTTACGTCGATGGCCATAAAATCACCGGGTTCGATTTCGTCCATCCACGGATAGGTACACACATTACCGTAGTACCAGCCCTGCCATGGGGTGTAGTCGTCGTAGCGTTTTTCGGGGTAGGGACCCGTGAAGGGCAGATAACGCGCCGTACGGGCGATCCCCACGGCACGGGTACGGAACAACGGGCGTACCTCGGGGGAAAGTGAACCGAAATTATGGTAACCCACCCAATCCATACCGTCGCGTACGTCGGCCACGCGAAAATCCTTGTACAATTCAAGTAAAACCTTGTTTTCCTCTTGCATGGCGAATGCCTCCTTTATTTTCAACCGGCGGTGGCGGCAGCCGATGCGGCTGCACTCGTTGATGCGATGATCGCCACCATCATGGCTGTTTGTTGGGCGATGATAATATTGGTAACGGCTGTAGAAAGCGCGGTTTTGGCCAATTCGCTGTCGGAAATAAGCGCGACCGCCTGCATCATGACTTCACCGTTCGAAACCTTTAATTTACCGAAGCCTTTTTGTTTGCGGATATAATCCGTCACGGAGAAGATTTGGTCAGCCAAGGTATCGGGGTCGGTGGGGAGCATGGATAAAATCCCCAAGGACGGAAGGATCATCGCGCGGTCCAAGCGAATTTTATGGCTGCGCAGGATGCGGTTCATGTGAATGAGGTTTTCGATGCATCTTTCCGTCTTATCACTGAGCACCATAATTTGCGAAAGGTGCAGCAAACAATTGCGGCTCATCGTAAAGGGGAAGTTCATTTTCAAACAATCGTAAACATGCTTGATCCTTTCGCAACCGACAGCCACATCCAAATCGGATAATGCCAGCATAGCCGAATAGATATAATCGTCCGTGCAAACCAGCCAACGGTTGTTTGCCCGCATTCCCACGAGGAACTCACGCGCTCGGCGTGCAATGTGCGGGTAGTCTTCGCGTTTTGCCTGTGATGCGATTTCATACGCGGCGGCTGCCAGGTAATCCGACATGCGGAATTTTTCCGCTTTCAATAACGCGTAAACTTCCCGTACTTCGGCGAAGCGTTCATGCGGGTTAGCTTTCATGGCCATCATGGCGGCTATATATACCGACAAATTCCCTCTGAAAGTGGAAAAAAGTCCCGTTTCCTCTTTTATCATGCGGTGGTTTTGCGCAAGCGCGTTTGCGTCGAGCTCCTTACCGTCCAACGCGTAAATAAGCGCAGCCAATCGTTTTGCCATCGGTTCCTGCCAAGGGAAACCTTTTTTGATACCGTTGGCATTTGAAATAAACAAATGCAACTTCTTTTCCAAATCAACATGCATCCGTAAATCCTCCTTCTTCGATTTTGGTTATCATATCCACGCGTTCGATGTGACGGCCGCCTTCGTATTCGGCGTCCAGCCACGCGTCCACAATGGTTTTTGCCATCTCCAAACCTACCACACGCCCGCCGAAGGTGATGACGTTGGCGTTATTATGCTGTTTGGAAAGGCGTGCGGTGTACGGTTCACTGCACAGGCACGCGCGTATGCCCTTTACCTTATTGGCCGTGAGGGACATACCCACCCCCGTGCCGCACAACAATACGCCGCCGTCGACGGCGCCCTCCGCCACCAGCTTGCTTGCCTTGTACCCGCTTACGGGGTAGGGCGGGGGAGGTAAATCGTTGGGGCTGACGTCGATCACCTCGATACCGCGCGCTTCGAGGTGCGATTTGATCCGTTCCTTCATTTCGGGCGTGGTGTGGTCGTTGCCGATGGCTAATTTCATGCTTGTCCCCGTATTCCCCGCATGGTTGCGGCATAATTCCGTCCTTCGTCTTTAAAAAACAACGCTTTGGTCCCCAATACAAAGGCGTGTACACCGTAGCCGTGCAGTTCGTGTATTTTGTCCATCGTCATCGCTCCGTCCACGCATAGGGTGAAGGCATACCTTTCAGCCATCACACACAATTCGCGCAGCTTATCCATGACATGCGGCAGGAACGCTTGCCCCGCAAAGCCGGGGTTAACGGTCATCGCCAGCACATGGCCGCATAGGGGGAACAATTCCTTTACGGTTTCGATGGATGTGCCCGGATTAATTGCTATACCCGGCACCGCGCCCAAGTCGCGGATTGCCGACAGCGTACGTGCGGGGTGCGGATCGGCTTCGGGGTGGATGGTGATGATGTCCGCGCCCAGTTTACGAAACAATTCGATGTGCTGCGCGGGGTTTTTAATCATCAGATGCGCATCGATGGGAAAGTCGCTGTACTTTTTTATGCATTTAAAAATATCCGGTCCGCATGCGAAGTTGGGTACGTATTGGCCGTCCATCACGTCCACATGGAAATAATCCGTACCTGCGGCGGCTAATAGTTTAATTTCCTGCGCCAAATTGCCGTAGTCGGCGCACATGATACTGGGATGTAATTTCATTTGAAGAATGCCTCCACTTCTTTTGCCGTCGGTATGGATTCCTGCGCGCCCGCTCGGGTTACGGTTATCGCACCCGCGATGTTCGCATAACGGATGGCGCGCGTCATATCGCCGTGGGTTAAATATTGCACCCCCATCGCCGCGGTGAATACATCCCCTGCGGCGGTGGGGTCCACGGCTTTTACGGTGTGCGGCGGGTAATGGGTTCCTTGTTTGTTGCGGTAATGGTACGCGCCGCGTTTACCCAGTTTTAATACGACATGTGCGGCGCGGGAACGCTTTTGCAGGGCTTCCGCGACTTCGGCGCAAGCCGCTCCGAAGTCGGATCCGGTGCAGGATGACAGTGAAATACCCGTCAGTACCTCCGCTTCCGTTTCGTTGGGGCTGATGATTAGCGGCGGCGGGAGCTTTTCCAACGGGAAGCCGATCGCGGGACCCGCGTCCATTATGATGGGAATGCCGCGTTCGCAGGCTTTACGGCACGCATGGATAACGATTTCCTCCGCCAATTCGAAGTTGATGACCATGCCGTCATATTCGCGCGCAAACGCGCGGTCGATGTCTTCCTTGCTTAGTTCCAGATTGGCGGCCATATGCGAAATGATCCGATTGTTGCCGTCCTCCAATAAAATAACCGCAAAGCCGGACGGTAAACGTTCGCTTGCGGTTAGGAAATCCGTATTGATACCCTTATCCGTTAATGATTGACGCAGCATGGTGCCGAAGTCATCCGCGCCTGTTTTACCCGCGAAGGTTGTATCCCCGCCCATCATCGCGCAAGCTACGGCTTGGTTCGCGCCTTTTCCGCCCGGCCCGAAGCGGTACTCCTCCGACACCAGCGTTTCGCCCGGTAAGGGTAACCGCGGGGTGAGCAGAAGCAGGTCCATATTGACGCTGCCTACGACCAAAATCCTTACAGCCATGATTTCCTCCCATAAATGTGTTACACTGGTTTATCACGAAATAAAGGAGCTATGTATATGACTTTCCCACGTACGATGGTTGGGGGTATTTCGATGCCCCGCATGTTAATCGGTACGAATTGGCTGGCGGGGTGGAGCCATCGTTCGCCCGCGGCGGACAAGATGATCAAAAACCTGCACGCCGAACCGAAAAGCATCGTGGATGTTTTACAGGTCTACTTGGACAACGGTATCGACGCGTTGATGGGGCCGATGGGCCGCGTACCCGCTATCGACAAGGCCGTAAAGCAGGCCGAGGACAAAACGGGTAAAAAACTCATCATCATCGATACACCCATCGTAAACGTCAACGATTCCGCCGAGGCCCGCGCCGAAGCCATGGAAACCTTCAAGCGCAGCAAATCCTTCGGTTCGACCTTTTGTTTAATCCACCACTCCAGCGCAGAGGAGTTGGTGGATAAAAACGCACGCGTCCTTAAGCGGTTGGACGACTATACGAAGATGATACGCGACTGCGATATGCTCCCCGGCCTTTCCGCCCACATGCCCGAATTAATTTCATATTCCGACGATAACGGGTACGACGTGGAAACCTACATCCAAATTTATAATTGCCTTGGCTTCCTCATGCAAATCGAGGTCGAAACGATCGCATCCATCATCCATAACGCCAAGAAACCCGTAATGACGATCAAACCCATGGCCGCCGGGCGTTGCACGCCTTATGTGGGGTTAAACTTCGTTTGGGCCACCTTACGCGAATGTGATATGGTGACCGTAGGCGCGCACATGCCCGATGAAGTGCATGAAAACATCGAAATCTCCCGCGCATTCTTCGAAAAACGCTACCCCGATCTGGAAAAACGCTCCAGCCCCAACATGAACCAATCAGCGTTCGGTAATGCCTAAGGTGCTGTTAAGGTAATCGGGAAGAAGTAATCCTCATAACCCTTCGCGTACCAATAGGGATTATGGCTCCAAACGTTTTTATGCAATTCTTCCCTGTTGACCCCGTGGTTTATGATGATTTGATCGAGTATGGCGATGTCCGCTTTGTCTTTTTCGCGCATTTTCCATTCGGGGCTGATAAGGCGGACATTATTCTTAAGCGTGTAGGCCATTTCGATGCCGAATGTATAGGCTTTTACGCCGTAGAAGTCATGCGGCTCCTTGTCCATCCAATCATAAGGGAAAAAAACCGTGCCGCGCGGACCCGCGTGGTACCAATGGGCGATGCCGTCCACGTTCCGTATGGAATTAAACGTGGCGAGCGCATCGCCTTTTTTGATGGTCAGCATCCAAAAATCGGGGAGGTATTGCGTTTGGTAACCCAACGTTTCGTATCGGTTGATGAGTTCGGTGATATTTTCGTCCAGGTTTTCGGTGAAGCAATCGAGGTCGCCGTGTTCCCTCGTGAAGGAACCGTTAAGGATATCAACGGCGATACCTCCCCAAATAAACGACTTTAACCCCAATTTATCGGATACGGAAAAAATATCTTTCATAACATCGATGAATTTACGGTTGTGTTCAAGCATGGCTTACCTCCGTTTCAAAGGGAGACGCGGGTATGTTGTGTGCGTTGTATAAAGTTACCGAGGGGAAATCCGACCATCCGTAACGGACACGCTCCACTTGCGGTACCTTAACGGCGCCTTGTGAACCGATGGCGTCGGCCACCAACGTTTGACCTTCAACGGCGGCGTATAAGCGGTGTACCTCACCGTCGCCGTATACCAGCTCTATCAGCGGACGTCCGCCCTTTGCCCACAAGCCTTGCGCGTTATCAAAATAAACCACGAAGCGGTTACCCTCTTGCGTAACGCGCGAAACCACGGGACCGTCCGCATCAATGTCATGGCCGTATACCAGCTTCCTTGCGTGAAGGGCCAAGCGGTTTGCGACGGTTTTTTTATCCAATGGGTGGATATCGTACTCCTCGCCGCAATCGATGGCTACGGCCATCGCCGTATTGGGGATGGAAAGGCATTGCCGCTGCGCTTCGCGGAGCCTTGGCCAAATACCGCTCACTTCCACGGAGCAGTTCGTGTCCAGATAATCGGCGAGCTGGGTAAAGATGACGGGAAGGTTTTCTCCGCAATGCGTGCGCAGCATTTCGACGAAGCGGGTAAACAATTCCTTATACATATGGGGTGAACCTACGTTGGATTCGCCTTGATACCAGATAACGCCGTCCGGTAAAACCCCCAGTACAGGAGCGAGCATGTGGTTGTATACGCAGCATGGGTCCGTATAGAACCACGGCGAACCCGCGAGCGGCGGCATTTCCTCGCTTGTACGGCATTGCCAATAACCGCTTAAATCGATATCGCCGCCGCGGAACGATAACGCGTACTTCTTATTCGGAACAAAGCGCGGTTTATAAGCCCTCCCGATTAAGCGGATTGTGATGACGTTTTCCCCTTCTTTTAATATCCCTTCGGGCAATTCACACAGACAAGGGGGGTATTGGTAATCCACCGATTTAACCGCTACGCCGTTCACGTACACGGCAACATTTTCCTCCGCCCGTCCCAAATCCAGCGTAACGGGGTGGGGGGGTATTACGTCGAGGTGTATTTCCTTGCGGTATTCCACCGCGCCGTGCGTAAAGCCGGTATTATCCAGTAACAACCGATTATGCCAATCACCGTAACGAGCGTTGTTTAGTTTTTCGTTCCATAAGCGGGCGTTTTCCTCCGCTTTACGTTGCAAATCCTCAATGTACCCCGGGGCGCGTACGGTTTCCAGCCGTTCGTACAGGTTGGGGTAGTTTCGTACGATTTCTTCCGGAAGCCACGCTTCAATGGAGGTGCCCCCGGCGGCGACGTTCAGCAACCCGATGGGGATATCCCCTTCCGCTTCCAATAATGCCCTCGCAAAAAAATAGGGCACCGCAAACGCGTGATACAGCATATCACCCGTCATCGTGTGCCATTCCCCCCGCACATCTTTTGCGGGGCCATCGAACTTTACGTTTTTTTCCGCTTGGAAGAAGCGGATGCGCTTATCTTCTTTTATATAACCATTGAGCAGTTGCTTGACGCGGTCGAGCGGCATTTCCATATTGGATTGCCCGCCGCACAACCACAATCGCCCGACGTATACCTCGTTGATTTTCCTTTCATCACCGTCGCAGCGGACGGTCATCGTATACGGTCCGCCATATTCCGCGGACGTTAACAGGAACTCGAAGCGCCCGTTTTCGTCGGTTGCTGTTTCGCGCAATTCGCCCAAAAACGCGAGCGTGATTTTCCGATTCGGTTCGGTCGTTCCCCAAATCCGCGCGCGTTTACCGATTACCATCCCGTCGCTGATAAATGCAGGCAGCGTAATCATCGAAGCATGACCTCCCATTACGAATCCGAAATCATATCACGGATGTACATTATCATTTATGATACCGCTTAGCAAGAATGAATCCCGCGTTTATCCCGTATTGTAAAGTAAAAATTTGCTAATCACGTATATTCTACATATAATACGAACCACGTAAAATAATAAACACGGGAGGGATTACCCCTTGGGCATTTGGGATTGGGCGATCATCGCAGCGGTCATTTTGGTCGTTATCGTCGCCGTATTGTATTTTTTAAACCGTTGGGCGGGCAAACGGATGGCTACGCAGAACGAAATGGTGGAAAAGCATAAACAAACCGTCACGATCTATATTATCGATAAAAAAAAGGATAAGGTTTCCAACGCCAACCTGCCCAAAGCGATGGCCAGCCAAATACCGCGTATGGGGCGCATGATGAAGATGCCGTTGGTAAAGGCTAAAGTAGGCAAGGATATCATGACGTTGATGTGCGATAACAAGGTGTTCCCCGCGCTGCCCGTAAAAAAGAACGTCACGGTCGAAATGGCGGGTATATATATCGTGGGAATGAAGGGCATGAAATCGAAGTCGGAATTGGCGGCAAGCCGCGGCAAAACGGTCGGCACAAGCGGATTATCGGGTTTGCTGGCACGCTTTAGGAGGTAAACATGGATTATCGCGTTATATACAACCAATGGTTGGCGGACCCGGCCATCGATACCATAACGAAAACGGAACTGGAAGCGATCGCGGACGACGACGCGGAAATACAGGATCGCTTTTTCAAAGAACTGGAGTTCGGGACGGGCGGGTTACGCGGTGTACTGGGCGCGGGGACAAACCGCCTTAACATATACACTATCCGAAAAGCCACACAGGGCTTGGCGAATTATATTTTAGCCTCCGATGTTAATAAATCGGGTATGACCCGCGATAAAGCCGCGGTTTTGGCCGTCGCCATCGCGCATGACTGCCGCCGTATGTCGCCGGAATTTTCGCGGGAAGCGGCGTTGGTGCTGAACGCCAACGGAATAAAAACATATGTATTTGACGGTTTGCGCCCTACGCCGCTGCTCAGCTTCGCGGTGCGTGAATTGGGTTGCGTGGCGGGGATTGTCGTAACGGCTTCGCACAATCCGCCCGAATACAACGGCTACAAGGTATATTGGTCCGACGGCGGGCAATGCCCGTACCCGCGTGACGAAGCCATCATAACGGAAGTAAACAAGATAACCGATTTTTCTATGGTCAAAACGATGCCGTTGGAGGAAGCGGAAGCGAAGGGATTGTACAACATCGCCGCGCTCGAGGTAGACGACGCATTCATCGGCCATGTCAAATCATGTTGCCAAAACCCCGCGATCATCCCCCAATCGGATATTAAAATCGTCTTTACCCCCCTGCACGGCGCGGGTAATATCAGCGTCCAACGGGCGTTGGGGGAAACGGGCTTTAAACATGTTTACGTCGTACCCGAACAGGAAGCACCCGACGGCGATTTCCCCACCGTGGCATACCCCAACCCCGAGGATAGAAAAGCCTTCGCACTTGCACTGGAGCTGGCGAAGCAAAAGGATGCCGATATCGTTGTCGCTACCGACCCCGACTGCGACCGTGTAGGCGTAGCGGTCAAACACGACGGCGATTACATCCTGCTTACGGGTAACCAAACGGGCGTCATCCTGACGGAATATATCCTTTCGCAAATGAAGGCAAAAAGTACGCTGCCCGCCAACGCCGCGGTCATTTCCACGATCGTGTCCACGGACATGACCCGCGCCGTCGCAAGGCAATACGGCGCGGAATATATGGAAGTCCTTACGGGGTTCAAGTATATAGGCGAAAAGATCAAGGAATTTGAGGAGAGCGGTTCGCACACGTATATCATAGGCTTCGAGGAAAGCTACGGTTATTTGACGGGTACCTACGCCCGTGACAAAGACGCCGTGGCGGCCACGCTGCTGGCGTGCGAAGCGGCGGCGTATTACCGTACACAAGGGCTTAACCTGTACGAAGCGTTGCAAAAATTATATGAAAAATACGGCGAATACCGCGAATCCGTGGAATCCATTACCATGAAAGGTGTCGCGGGCTTGCAAGATATCAAGCGTATCATGTCTTCTCTGCGTAAAACGCCGCCCGTTGAATTGGGCGGTGCGAAGGTCATCGAAGTGCGCGATTACCAAAGCGGCGTGGTTCTTAATACGGCCAACAACGCGGTGCTGGCTACCAACCTCCCCGCATCCGACGTGCTGTACTACGCAATGGAGGACGGCGCGTGGACGTGCGTCCGCCCTTCCGGTACCGAACCGAAGATCAAGCTCTACTTCGGCGTAAACGGCGGCGGTGACGCGAAATTGGCGCGGCTGGCCAAGGATATGAAGGAAGCCGCGGGCGCTTAGGGACTTCATGCATATCGGCTTGTTTACCGACATGTACTACCCGCGCATCAGCGGAGTGGTAACAAGCGCGCAGATATTGGAAAAACAATTAACCCAATTGGGGCATAAGGTTTATATTTTTACGACGTCGGACCCGCAAGCACCCCGCTTCGAGCCGCGTACGTACCGATTGCCTTCCGCCCCTTTCTTTTTAGCGAAGGATACCCACCGCATGGCGATCTTTTATCCGCCGCGTTTATTTTTTAAGATTCGCAGGCTTAGGCTTGATGTGGTGCATACCTATACGGAATTTTCATTGGGCTTTTACGGAAAGTTGATTTCGCAGCTGTTCCGCATCCCCTTAGTGCATACCTACCACACCATGTACGAGGATTATTTGCATTATATACCCGGCGGGCAATTTATCGGCAAGAAAGGAGCGCAGTACCTGTCGCGCCTTTTTTGTAATGGGGCGGATTTCGTGATAACGCCGTCAACGGCTACGCATGGATATTTGCGGGAGATCGGCGTCAAGCGGCCGATACGGACGATTCCCACGGGGATCGATTTCGCACCCTTTGATCCGGCACGTTTTTCCGTACGGGAGTTGGCGAAGGCCCGCGCGGAAGTGGGGATCGCGCCGGACGATAAGATCGTCGCGGTCATCGGGCGCGTGGCGCGGGAAAAAAGCATACACATCCTCGTCGCCATGATGCCGCGTTTGTTGTTGCGTGTACCCAAGGTCAAATTGTTGATCGTGGGAGACGGCCCCGCCCGCGCGGAGCTGGAACGGTATGCCGTATCATTGGGCGTTTCGCACGCGGTACGCTTCGCGGGATTTAAGCCGTGGGCCGATATCGGTAAATATTATCAATTGGGTCATGTGTTCGCTACGGCATCCACTACCGAAACGCAAGGCCTGACCTACGTTGAAGCGATGGCTGCGCGCGTCCCCGTGGTTATCAAAAAAACACCCGTTTCCGATGGCTTGATTAAGCACATGGAAACGGGGTTTATCTTTGACAACGATGAAAACGCGGCGGATGTTATCGCGATGGCGCTAAACGACACGGATTTGCTCCGTCGGGTGGCGTTAAATGCTTATACGGCGGTACAGCCGTTATCGGCCGGGGTGTTTGGGTTGGAGTTGGAATCGGTATACAGGAAATTAATTTAGCCGCTCTTTTTTCCTTGCGCGTTTATTCGCATACATACGTTCGTCGGCGGTGCTGAGCAGATATTTTGCCGGGAGCTCGTTGTCGGTATCGACGGACACAAAACCATAACTCATGCTGTAAGTGAATTCCTTATCCTCCAAGTAGGGGTCCGTCTCCAACGCGGTATAGATTTCGGACGCCTTGCTTTGGACTTCATCGCTATTTACGTCGGGGATGAGCACCATAAATTCATCGCCGCCGAGCCGGCATACCACGGAATTTTCCGGAAACCCCCTCAGGTGTTTTGCCGCCGTGATGATGTACGTATCGCCTTCGTCATGGCCGAATACGTCGTTTATGTATTTCAGCTTATCCAAATCCGCGAACAGCAATACGAATGCCCGTTTGTTTACCAGCCATTCCTCCAATGTCCTCATACCGAACGTCCTGTTATACAAGCCGGTGAGGTGGTCCTGATAAGCGAATATCTCCAATGTCTTTATTTCCTTCTTCGTTTCGCTCATATCCGCCACGGTGTACAGGATCGCGTCCTTATCCTCCCACACAAGCGAATACGCCAGTACAAACAAATGACGCTCCGCACCTTCGAACACGTAGGACACCTCGACTTGCGTCCCACCCGCGGAAATCGTATGCCCAACCATAAGCGCGGTCAGGTTTTCAATATAATCATGATCCCTATGCATTTCACTGATCGCCGCCTCATTCATGAGGAGGATGGCGTTTGTTCCTTTTTCCAATACGAGGATTTGTTGGGGTATGTATTGTATCAGGGAGGAAATCAACATACCGAACTGCTCAATCGACGTATTTTTTTGCTTGCTGAGTAAAGCCTCTTCTTCCAGTTCCTTTTGCCGTTTGCTTAACTGGTCGACGATCGTGTTGAAGGATGAACCAAAAAAGGCCAAGTCCTTCGCCAACGTATGGAACGTATCAGGAATCTCGTCCATGTTTAATACGGCGTCCGACCGGCCATCCAATATTTTTTTCATATACAGTGATAATGCTTCGGCAACGTTATACACGCGTTCATCCCTTAAAGAGTAGTGCCGCCATTCTAATGGATTTGCTTGTTTACGTCAATTTCAAATAACCCAATCCGTCAACGACGCAATTGAGCAAATCGTCGCGTCGGTGGCATCCGCAAGCGCCGTCCTTGGCGAGTGCGGTTTTGGCGGCTGTGTACAAACGGCCCGATGACGCCCTGTCATCCAGCCAAGCGTCCGCGGCGGCCTTGATCTCGTTGCATCCGCCGGTACAATCGGCGACGTTGATGCAAGCCAATTCTTCGGCGGCTTCGGTTAATCGATCATTAACGGGATTGTCCATAAAAAACACCCTTCCTTGAGGCAAATGACTACTGCCAATACTTTGCTTCGAAGAAGGGTGTTTTATACATGTATTTTATATGTTTCCCAATAACTTCGCCGCTTCGTTTACATTACGAATGATTTCGACCCCGAAGGGGCAACGTTTTTCGCAATTGCCGCACGCGATGCACTCCGCGCTGTTAAGCGAGCGATAATGCGATTTGATTGAGGGCGGTATGTTGGCGGTATCCAGACGCGCGATATCCAAATATTTATGCACAGCGGCGATGTCGATGCCGACGGGGCAGGGCTGGCAATGGCTGCAATATACGCAATTACCGCGGAAGTCGTTGCGGATGGTGGCGAGGGTTTCGGCGTAATCCCTTTCCTCGTCGGTCGCGTTGATATACCCCAAGATTTGCCGCATTTCGGCGGCGGTTTGGCAGCCGGGTAACACGCTTGCCACTGCTGGCCGCGAAAGCGCGTAATGGGTGCATTGGTGTACGGTGAGCGGGCGGACGAAGGGCGTATGCTCGGCGGAAAGGAGTTTGCCCGAGCCGTAGGACTTCATGGTTGTAATGCCGATGCCTTTTTGTTCGCACAGGGCGTAAAGCTCCGCGCGGGCGGGGTCGATGCCGCGCAGCAGTTCGCCGCCGAATTTCTTATCCACATGGTCAAAGACGTGTTGTTCGACGGGCAGCATGTCGAAGGCGGGGTTGACGGAGAACATTAACATTTCGACTGTCCCGGTTTCGATGACTTTTTTGGCGGTGACGGGGTTGTGGGAGGAAAAGCCGATGTGCAGGATATCGCCCTTTTCCTTTAGCCGCTGCGCGTAGGTGATGAACTCCGTTTCGAAAACGTTTTTGTAATCGTCCTCGGTGTCGATGAAGAACAGCATCCCGAAGTCGATGTAACCGAACAGCCGTAACAACGTTTCGAAATATTTCTTCACGGTGGGCATGTCGCGGCTGATATCGTATTGTTGGTTGACGTCGGACGAGCCGAAATGGCCTTGCAACATAACGTCCTTCCGCCGCGTGCCGAACGCTTTTGCGATGTGCCCGCGTATTTCGTCCCCCGGCATAAACACGTCCATGATATTGACGCCGTGTCCGATCGCTTCGTCCATGGTTTCCCTCACGATTTCGTAGGGCTTGCGGTCAACGTGTTCCAATCCGAGGCCGATGATGCTCACCTGCTTGCCTGTGTTGCCGAGTTGTCGGTAAATCATAAAAATCCCTCCCGTGGTTTGTATATTTCGAATTTCCTTTTGCCTATTTTTTGTTTTTCCAAGCGCGTAAAACAATCCGCGGTTATTTTTTGCTGCTTATTTGAACATACCGCTACGACGGAATTCGGATGCAGTACGGGTAATAAATTTTTCATAAAATCGGTTGCGCTGCCGTCGCTTTCCCATGCGGTTAAATTATCGTAGGGGATATCTGTAAAGACGATGTCCGCTTTGAATCTTTTATCCGTAAGCGCACCCGAGTGTAGGATGTCCGCACGGAAGGTCGTTACGTTGATACTTCGGTCTTTGTTTATATAACCGTTTAATTCTTCCGCACTTTTTATTGCTTGCGAATGGGAAGGTTTGCCGTATTGTGCGTGAAGGTGATGCAAGTATTTTATCCGTTCATTAATACCTTCGGCGGTCAGCAGCCGCAGGTTTTGCTCCGCGGTTGTAATCGCGTCCGTATCGCAGTCGGAGGCGATTATCGTTTGTATCGAGTTATAGTTCAACAAACCGATAACCGTCAGCAGGTAACCGCCGCCGCAACAAGGGTCGTACACGCTCAAGCTATTTTTAACATCCAAATAACATACGCAACGGCAAAATATCTCCTGCGCCAATCGGACGGGGAAGTTCGTGCCGCCCGTTTTATGCCGTATGACCCGCCCGCTCGCAAAGTCTTCGTAATTGGCATCCGCCGCGTATTTGTATTGCATGGTTATATTTTTACGGGTTTGGTGCGGCGCAGGATGTCGTACCGTTCGGCGGGTGTTTTCAGTTTTACGTACACCTTCTGTTTGGGGTGGGGCGCGGAAAGGATGGGCTTGCCTTCACCGTCGTAAAGCGCGTCGATCGTTTGCGTATAATCGGGTTTGCCCGGGCGGAGGATTTCGATTTTGTCGCCAACGGAAAATTTATTGCGCTGCTCCGCGAGGTATAAATCCCTTTCCTCGTCGTACCCTTCAATGATGGCGAGGAAGTCCTGCTGCGTTTCACGCGAGTCACCCTTATAAGCGTGGTCATTGCCCGTAACCTTGCCGAAGTAAAACCCCGTGGAAAACGGCGGTTGACCGATACGGTTGATTTCGTTTTGGTAGTGGTTGAGCTTGCTTTTATATAACTCGAGATCGGTGAAATAGTCGTCGATGGCTTCGCGGTAGGCTTTAACCGTGGCTGCCACGTAGTAGGAAGTCTTCATACGGCCCTCGATTTTAAAGCTGCGTATGCCCGCG
Organism: Defluviitaleaceae bacterium; assembly: GCA_009779755.1. Lineage (GTDB taxonomy): Bacteria > Bacillota > Clostridia > Lachnospirales > WQUN01 > WQRX01. The sequence goes on from WRDO01000008.1 coordinate 66,656, forward strand.
TTTATTAATTCGGGGATGTGCCGGATCATACATAAATCGCGTGCGTTAAAAATGTATGTGCCGCCGTCGTCCTCAACCACGGGCAGCCGTTCGCCCGATTTTTCCTCTGCAAGATAAGCCGAAGGCGGCACCAGCGCGTAATTCCAACGGCAGGGCTGGATGCACGCGCCGCGGTTGGCGTCGCGGTCTTTTAAATAATTACTGATTAGACACCGCCCCGAATACGCCATGCACATGGCGCCGTGTACAAAGGCTTCGAGGTGTAAATCGGGGTTGTGTCCGTGGATTTCCTTGATTTCATTCAACGGCAATTCCCGCGCCAATATCACGCGGGAAGCCCCCGTGTCCTGCCAAAATTTCGCCGCGGCGTAATTCGTGCAGTTGGCTTGCGTGGAGATATGGATTTCCATTTGCGGCACGACTTCCCGCGCTAATTGAAAAACGCCCAAATCAGAAACGATGAGCGCGTCGGCTCCCATTTCCGCCAGGGCTATGAAATAATCGGACATTCCTGTAAAATCGGCGTTGTGCGCGAAGATATTGGCGGTGACGTAAACCTTCTTGCCCAATGAATGCGCGAAGGAAACGCCCTCGCTAATATTATCCAAATCAAAATTCCTCGCGTTGGCGCGCATCCCCAGCGCACGACCGCCAAGGTAAACGGCGTCGGCCCCATACGCGAAAGCGACCTTCAGCTTTTCCAAATCCCCCGCGGGGGCCAGCAATTCGGGTTTATACATATTTACTCCAAAGGATGATTGGCATGAATGTATTAAAACGGCAACACGGCTTGTTTGTTACGGTGTGTTTTGTCGTGGGTTTTATCGTGGGGACGGGGATATTTTTTCTGCCCGGGCGTATTTTATATGAAGCGGGCGGCAATGTCACCCTTGGCGTGGCGGCATGGGTCATCGGCGGACTGATGATCGCGCCGTGCGTGTACATGTTCGGCGTATTCGCGGGGCGGTATGAAAAGATGCACGGTTTCGTGGATTACGCCGAAGCGATTGTAGGGAAGAAGTACGGATATTTAGCAGGGTGGTTCTTTGCGGTGATGTACCAGCCCGCGGGTTATGCCATCATCGCGTGGATTACGTCGGGGTTTACGGCCACGCTCGCGGGTATGGTGCCGGGGGATGAAATATATTTGCCGTTCCGGTTTTTTATATCTGCGTTTTTTATGGCGATGGCGTTCGTGATGAATTACCTCGCGCCAAAAATCCCCGTGAAGTTTAATATCGCGACAACACTGGCCAGGATGATCCCGCTGGTGCTGATGGGGACGGTGGGGGTTGTTATCGGATTATTCGCATCAAACGGTTCCTCCGGTGCGGAAATAAACTTCGTTCCGGCCCTCAGCGCGACGACTCAAACATACACGGGCAATGCGAACCTCTTTGCCGCCATATCCGCTACAGCCTTCGCATTTAACGGCTGGCAGGCGTCACTGGCCTTTAACACGGAAGTGAAGGATTCGAAACGCAACTTCCCTATCGCGTTGATGCTGGGCTTCGGGTTGATTATCGTTATTTATGTACTTTACTTCATCGGTGTAACGACCGCTTCGCCGGAAAGCGCAACCATTATGATGCAAGGCGGCGGGGCAAATTTCGCCCAAGGCACGCGTGAGGCTTTTACGCATGTGTTCGGACGCGCGGGCAACGCGTTGGTGTTCTTTATGATTATTTCCGGCTTGGGGATATTAAACGCCTGTTGCTTGGGTATGGGTCGCGCGATGTATGCCTTAGCCCGCCGCGATACCGGTCCGATACCGGATCGTATCGGCGTGTTGGATCCGGTTACAAACGTACCCAACACAAGTATGGTGATGGCTGTGGGAATCGGATTCCTTTGGTTATCTGTGATATTCGCCAACACGGTGGGTTGGTTCGGCGCATTAACGTTCAGCTTGCCGGATTTTTATAATTTCGGTTTTTTCGGGTTGCTTGTCCCGATTTTTGTTGTTTACGCCGTTAAGTTAAAAAAATGGCTCCCCTTATTGGCAGCGGGAGGCGCGGGTTTTATGTTTACGACGTATTGGTTGGGAAGTCTTCGTCACGCGGCGGTATACGCGGGGTTATTCATCGTGTTGGGCGGTATCGGTTTTTGCTTCAATCGGTTTAAGCAATAGCGTAAATTACGCCAATATAGTATACAATAAGCAAAATAACACGAAGGGATGATTTGAATGGACAACGCTCATCTTAAGAAGTACGCGGAGCTGTTGGTACGCTCCGGCGGTAATGTGCAATCCGGGCAGCTCGTAGTTATCGGTTGCGGGGTGGAAGACGCATATTTTGCGCGGTTGGTGCAGGAATGCGCCTACGACGCGGGCGCAAAGGACGTGGTTATGAATTGGTTCGATGATGTTTCGGTCCGTAACCGATACCTTCGCGCCAATAGTTCCGTTTTCGACGAATTCCCCCAATGGCGGGTGGATTGGTACAAGCATCATGATGATCGCGGCGCTGTATACCTGCATATTGACAGCTCCGATCCGGATTACCTTTCAGGGGTTGACCCCGACCGTTTGCGCCGTTTTTCCAAAGTGTCAAGTATGGCGACAAAGGCGCACAGCGCGTTAACCATGAGTAACGCCCTGCGTTGGAGCGTGTGTGCCGTACCTTCCCCCGCGTGGGCGAAGAAGGTATTTCCCGGTGTACCCGATGCCGTGGATAAACTTTGGGCGGCAATCCTGAAGGGTGCGCGGGCGGACGGTTCGGACCCCATCGCCGATTGGAAAACGCACAGCGAAAATTTCACCAACCGCGTAGAATATTTGAACCGTATGCGCTTCGATGCGTTGCGTATAACGACGGGCTTGGGTACGGACCTCACCATCGGCCTTGCCAAAAACCACATATGGGCCGGCGGCGGCGACATCGGCAAGGACGGCGTACCGTTTTTCCCCAACTTGCCCACCGAGGAAATCTTCACCATGCCCGACCGTATGCGCGCCGACGGGCGTGTGGTGGCATCGATGCCGTTATCCCGCCAAGGGAATTTGATCGAAGGCTTCGAAATGACGTTTAAGGACGGGCTTGTTGTTAGTTATAAAGCCGAAAAAAACGAACAAACCCTTGCCGATATATTTACAATGGACGAAGGTGCCAAACGGCTGGGTGAAGTCGCCCTCGTAGCCGATTCATCACCCATCAGCCGCATGGGGACGCTGTTTTACAATACATTGTTCGATGAAAACGCTTCCAGCCACCTTGCGTTGGGTAAAGCCTATCCCAACAACATGGAAGGCAGTGCGGAAATGGCCGAAGAGGAACGCGTAGCCGCCGGTTGCAATGATTCGTTGGTGCATGTCGATTTCATGTTCGGTACGCCCGATATGAAGGTCGTGGGTATTTCCGCCGATGGCCATGAAACGGTTTTTTTCGAAAACGGTGAGTTCGTCTAACCTGAGGTGATATGTGGACCATATCCATACCATTCCCGTGCTGGACGCTCTGAGGGAACCGCAGGGTTGCGCTTTTTGCGTAATGCGGGGAAATCTTGAGCGTACGACGGTGCAATTTATCATGAGTCCGGCATACATGGAGGACGACGTGCGCCGCGAGACGAATCACGCGGGTTTTTGCAAGCGTCATCTTTCCGCGATGTATGACGCGCAAAACCGTTTGGGTTTGGCGTTGATGCTGCATACGCACTTGCTGTATGTAAATGATAAATTGGATGGTTTGGCAAAAGGCGATTTTGCTTTTAAATGGCCCGGTAAAAGCAAGGGCGACCCGATTGATAAATTATCGCAATACGCAAAAACGGTAGACGCGGGTTGTTACGTTTGTAATCGCGTTGAAAAAACGTTTGATAGATACATGGACACATTCTTCCATTTATGGGGCAAAGGCGGGGACGAGGCTGAATTGATTAAAGCGCAGTCGAGTTACTGCCTGCCCCATTTTATTAATTTATTGGATGCAGCCGCGGGATTCGGTAAAAGCAAACGTGAACGGTTTATGGAGGACTTCGTCCGTAAGCAAATAAAAGCGATGCGTGGATTAGCCGATGATTTGGATTGGTTCACGCAAAAATTCGACCACCGGAACGCGGACTTACCGTGGAACAACGCAAAGGACGCTTTGCTCCGCGCGGTGGCTTTATTTGGGGGCTCCCATGGTTGACGGTAAAACCTTCCGCGAATCGCTGCGCGAGGAAAAAGAAAAACTCAGCCGAATGACCTTCCACGAAAAACGCCTGCATATATGGGAATATTATAAGATCCATATGTTGGTCGCATGCGTTATCATCGTCGTGCTTTTTTCCATCGTTAACCGCGTGTTAAACCCGCCGAAGGTGGATTTCCTCTACATTTCATGGTTGGGTACGCAGGTGGACCCCGCTTTGCTGGTCGGGTTAAGCGAAAGGCTTGAAACCATCGTATATAATCCCGAACGGCAACAGGTCACGGTCCTTTCCTACGCCGCAACCGCCGACCACGCGTTTAATTCGGCAATGCAAACGCGTTTAGCCGCGCGGGTACGCGTCGGGGATGTGGATATCATCCTAACTTCGCAAGCAGGATTAGCGGAACTGGATAACGCGGGCGGATGGTTGCGTCCCGCTGACGATGTGCTGGACGAATTGAAGATATCGGATTTATCGTTGTATGAACGTTTGGATATATACGTAATCGGGGGGAGACCCATGGGAATAAACTTGGCGGGTTCACCGTTATTGGGGGAAACCGGTATCAATACCGATGATTTATACCTTGCCGTCGTGTCCAACACTGTTCGGGTTGAAAACATTGTGTTAGCATTGCGGGAATTGTTCGGATGAAATCAGTCGGAACATGGTTTTTTATTTTTCTGGTGGCCTACCAATTTACTTTTTATAGTGTTTTAGCGCGGGTCAGGCCCGTGTTGGGTGACAGTTGGATTCAATCGCCGTGGTTCCTTATCCTGTTGCAAATGCTTGCCTTGCTTTTACCGCTGTTCATTTGGTTGGCTGTAAAGAGGGAACGCTTTCGCGACCATATCCCCAATAAAAAATTGGGGATTACCAATACGGCCTATATCATCACGATATCGTTCTTCTTGCTGCCGTTTATGTCTTTGATTTCAGCATTATCCACTTTCCTCGCGCCCAACGCCGCCGCTGACGCACTGGGTCAAATGCAACCTTATTCCGTTTGGGCGCTGCTCCTCGCCGTAGCCGTAACTCCTGCCGTGGTAGAGGAAATCGTATTCCGGGGTTATATCCAGTCCCAATATACGGGTTGGGCATTTTGGAAAGTCGCGTTGCTCAACGGTTTCATGTTCGGATTGATCCATATGAATATCCAACAATTCTTTTACGCTTTTGCGATGGGTGTCGTGATGGCTTATTTCGTGTACCATACGCGCTCGATACGGGCGGGAATATTGTCGCATTTTTTCCTAAACGCGATTAATATCGTCATGTTCCGTTTGGCCGCGTGGTATATATCTTGGGCGGATGAAAATATATATGATACAACCCTGCAGGAAGCGGCGGAAGTTTCTGCTTGGGCGACCATAAGGGCCGTGGGTGTACTCACGCTCGCATTTTTACCCATCGCATTCGTATTGTTTAAGGCGTTCATATCATACAACCGCGCCCGTACGGCGCACGAAGGAGACGGAACAGAATGAAAAAGTTTTGGAAGACATTCGTGATGGCGCTCACCACAAGCCGGGTAATCGGGGCGTTTTCGTTGCTCTTGTTTCGGGCGGATCCGTTGACGTCGGTATTGTTCTACATAATATACACATGGTGTATATTCTCGGACATCGCCGACGGGTACATCGCGCGGAAGAAAAAGGTTACCAGCAACTTCGGCGCGATATATGACAGCACGGCGGATTTATTACTAATCGGGATTTTACTGTTCGTTTTAATCCCCGCGCTTTCGCTGAGGCCTTGGATCATGGTGCTGATCGGGTTGGTGCTGGGTACGCGGTTCGTCGCGTTGGGCATCGGTTGGATGAAATACAAAACGCTTTCGCTCCTGCATACCTATTCCAATAAAGGTGCGGGGCTGATCATGGCGTGCTTCCCGCTGTTCCTTGGATTGTTCGGGTTAAATATCGCCTTTCTGATCATATTTTTCGCAGCCTTCGGTTCGGCATTAGAGGAAATGGTCATCACCATCCGCGCGAATAAGTTGGATCGGAATATTATCAGCGTTTTCCACGTCAATAACATTAAGAATGGGTATTGATTTATTATAATAAACCCCAAGGTAAACGAATGCCCCCGATCCCGGGGGCATTTATGTTCCGTTATTAAATAAGAATCAAACGTTTAATCCTTTTAATGCGTCGAGACATGCTTTAATGCCTTCCAATTGGGAATATTTTTCATCTTCGTACTCCACGATGTGCCAGTCCACGCATTGGTGCTTATCACACAGTGCGAAGAAGCGTACCCAATCGATGTCGTCCTCGCCGATCATGGTGGCGAAACCATCCTTCACCGAATAGGGTTTGTGGTGGATCGTACGCACGCGGCCAGGATAGCGCGTGATGGGGTCGTACACATCCGTACCCGCGCCTGCCGAAAAGGCATTGCCGTTATCCAGTTGCAAGCCGATGTCGCGGCAGGCGTTGTCCATAAAATGACGGATGGGTAAATCGCCTTCCATGTCCTTAAATTCTTCGACGTGGTTGTGGTACGAGAGCTTCATACCGTAGGAAGCGAGTTTATCGGCGATCTTATTAAATTGATCTGCCGTATCCAGCCACGCGGCTTTGCTGTTCGTCATTTCATTTGATAAGCCGGGGACGGTCAGTTCGTTATTACCGATGATCTTGTTATACGTAATCGTACCCATCAGATTGCCGGGTTGCAGGTAATGCCAAGGTGTGTGCCATCCGCAACATTCCAAGCCCGTGTCCTTTAACGCCGCTTTTACTTCTTGGGCGGTGTGCGTAAATTCCCAAAAGAATTCCACTGCGTCGTAACCCATCGCCTTCACTTTGCGGAGCGTACCCCACATGTCCTTGCGGAATTCGTCCCGCACAGAATACAACTGCACGCCATACTTGCGCATACCATCGTCCCCTTTACACTTTTTGGGGATTTTATCTCAATTTTTTATATTCATCAATAAGGAAGAGCCCGACCACAGGGGGGGTGGGGTCGGGCTTTGAGGGGGGATATTTAGTTGTCCCTAAACGGATGTTTAAGGTCACATGGTTAATATTTACCGTTTTTGGATTATTTTATACATGGATGCAAAATTATTTCGCAGCATTCCCGACCAAATAGTGTACATATTTTTTAATGCTTTCCATAAATTTATCAGCCTCCAGTTCCCCGTTGGCGATACGTGAAAGGCCGCGTTCCCATTTTCCCGTGGTTTCGGGTGAGCGGAGCTCGGGTGGTACGATGTTGATGAGCCGCATCCCTTTTTCGGTGGGGAAAAGGTTCTTTTTCTTGCGTTCGATATATTTAGAGGCGATGAGTTTTTCTATAATGGCGGCACGGGTGGCGGGTGTGCCCAATCCGGAGGCTTTCATCGCTTCCTTTAATAATTCATCCTCTACGAATCGGCCTGCGTTTTCCATCGCGGAAAGGAGGGTTGCTTCCGTGTAGGGTTTGGGAGGTTGGGTCTTTTTGTTTAATACCTTGGCTTTATCGACGGTTACGGTTTGTCCTTTCATCAATAAGGGTAGGGGAGGGTCGGGATCCTTTTCCTTTTCGTGTGCGTAGAGAACCGTCCAGCCCGCTTCCTTTTCCGTTTTTCCTTTGGATTCAAAGGATTCGCTTAAGACGTTCGTAATCACGGTCGTCACATCGTATACATGCGCGGGATAAAATACCGCGATGAAGTTACGTAAAATACGGTCGTATACGGCGCGTTCGTCGGGAGTAAGGGCGGAAAGGGGTTTTTTTGATCCGGTAGGGATGATGGCATGGTGGTCGGTTACCTTGGCGTCGTTGACGATGCGGTTGTTGATGGGTAGCTCATCCGCGGTCAATAAAGGTGCGGCGAAGGTTTTGTAAGGTTCCTCATTTTGCCTTTGCATGACGGCGTGGAGCTTGGGAACCATGTCGTTGCTGAGATAGCGGCTGTCGGTACGCGGGTAGGTGATCATTTTATGTTTTTCGTATAATAACTGCGCTATGCCCAACGTTTTTTGCGCGGAAAACCCCAGTTTGCGGTTACATTCGCGTTGTAATTCCGTTAGGTCAAACAATTGCGGCGGGGGAACACGCTTTTCTTCGGTATTAATGCTTTCGATAATACCGGATTGGTTCCTTACCTTTTTTGCGATGGCCTCGGCTTTTTCCTTTTCGTTAAGGCGGTGTTTATTTTCCTCCGCTTTCGGGTCGAACCATAATCCCGTATAACTTCGATCGGTTTTATCCGAGCCGTTTGCTTCAATACAGGCTTCAACCTCCCAATATTCCTTGGATACAAAAGCGTCGATTTCCTGCTGCCGCGTTACCAGCATCGCCAGTGTCGGCGTTTGCACCCTGCCTACGGGGAGTAAATCCTTGTGGCGTAGGGTAAGCGCGCGCGTCGTGTTTAACCCCACCAGCCAATCCGCTTCCGAACGGCAACGCGCCGATGCGAAGAGATTATCGTATTCGCGGCCGTCCTTCATATTATCCAAACCCTTGCGGATGGCCGTATCTGTCAGGCTGGATATCCACAAGCGTTTGACGGGTTTTTTGCATTCGGACCATTGGTATATATAACGGAAGATCAATTCACCTTCGCGCCCGCTGTCGGTGGCGCATATGACGCGTTCGGTTTCCTTGGCGTTCATGAGCTTTTTAAGCAGCTTTAATTGTTTTCCGGTTCCGTAAAGGGGTTTGATTTTCATTTCTTCGGGGATGATGGGTAAATCCGTCATACGCCATTTTTTGAATGCGGGGTTGTAATCATCCGGTTCGGCCAAACCGGTAAGGTGGCCTAGTGCCCACGAAATAACGTATCCCTCGCCGGAAATAAAGCCGTCGTTTTCAACCGCGCAACCTAATACGCGTGCGATGTCGCGTGCGACGGAAGGTTTTTCCGTGATGATAACGGTATGCATGGGGATCATCCTTTACGTGTGATGGGGGCAGTATACAGGAATCATACGGAAATCCAAGGTTATTATAATTTTATGTGATGTCAGGTTAAATAAAACATCATTAAAAGAACAATTGTTTGACAATTATTTCATTTGTGTTACACTTTCGTTGACTGCGCGAACAAATAATCGTCAACAGAGGAATGGATATGGATTTCCAAGAACGCCTAAAAACGTTAACCGAAGGCGCGAAATATGACGTAGCGTGTACCTCCAGCGGCGTAAACCGTAAGGGTAAACGCGGAATGATAGGCAGCGCGGACGCTTGCGGTATTTGCCACAGCTTTACCGCCGACGGGCGTTGTATCTCCTTGTTAAAGACGCTTATCAATAACTATTGCGAATACGATTGCCAATATTGCGTTAACAGGCGCAGTTCGGACATTCCCCGCGCATCCATGCAACCCCACGAGGTAGCCGATTTGACCATGCAATTCTACCGGCGTAATTACATCGAGGGGTTGTTCTTAAGTTCGGCGGTAATCAAAAACCCCGACTATACGATGGAAATGCTGATCAAAACGCTCAGCTTACTTCGCGGGGAATATCGTTTTAACGGGTATATCCATGTCAAAGCAATCCCCGGTTCGGATGAAAAGCTGATACAAAAATTAGGTCAGCTTGCCGACCGTATGAGTATCAATATCGAGCTGCCATCCGAAAGGAGCTTGACCCACCTCGCACCGGATAAATCAAAGCCGGCGATCATAACCCCCATGAACTACGTAAAAAACGGCATTATCCAAAATAAAGAGGAAATGAAAAAATTTAAGAACACCGTCGATTTCGTGCCCGCAGGGCAAAGTACGCAGCTCATCGTCGGCGCGACGCCCGAGGCCGACAGCCGCATCGTTCACCTTGCGCAGGGTTTATATAAAAATTATAAGCTGCGCAGGGTTTTTTATTCCGCATATATCCCCGTAGGCAATGACACGCTGTTACCCGCCGCACCGATACCCACATTCGATACGGGAACGGGATTGATCCATAAAGAATACGGACCCTTATTACTGCGCGAACATCGCTTGTATCAAGCTGATTTCCTGTTACGCTTTTACGGTTTTACCGCGGGCGAAATGTTTAAAAACGAAGAGGAAAACCTAAGCCTGCACATCGACCCCAAATGCCACTGGGCGCTTCGCAATTTGGAAAAATTCCCCGTAGAGGTGAACACGGCGGATTATATGACCCTTCTGCGTGTACCCGGCATCGGGCAAATCTCCGCCGAACGTATCGTAAAAGCGCGGCGGGTAAGTAAATTGAATTTTGATAATTTGAAAAAAATGGGCATCGTGCTTAAGCGCGCCCGTTATTTCATCACATGCAACGGTAAAATGGCGGAAAAAATCAATTTCCAACCGGAATCAATTGAGCTCCGATTGACCGATAACAACGCAGTCGGGCCGTATTCGCAGATGACCCTTTCCGATGTCGCAAGCGCATGATACGAAATCAACTTCCGTCCAAACTGAGCGGAAGTTAGTTAAACGCGAGGTTGACATCCTTTTCGACGGTACGTTTGAAGGATTCTTATGCGTTGTATACGCACTTTATTATGAAGGTATCGTCCCGCTTTCAATCCAAGCCATCGATGAATACCAACCCTCCATCACGCAGGAGGAACAATTTATCATAACGGACAACGACCGCGCCCATAAGGTAGAGAAGGCGATCGTCAAAAAGATTTCCCATGATATTGCGCGGCGTGTGGCTTACGCTTTTTTGGCGGATACTACGGACCGTTACGTTAATATACTTAATTACATAATATTGGGTTTTAAGGTTGGCCACATGGTGGACAGCCACATGCAACACGATTTCGTCCTGCGTGTGCATAAGTTTGCGCGGGAGGTGGGCCGCGAAGCGCATAAATTAACGGGCTTTTGCCGCTTCGCGGAAACCGCGCAAGGTATATATTATTGCGCGATCACGCCGGTCCACCATGTATTATCCATATTGGCGGAGCATTTCTCCGATCGTATGATCGACCAAAGCTGGATCATCCACGATAAACGGCATAACAAAGCCGTCGTGTATAACGGGTATGATTATACGTTCGTGGAGGTTTCCCCCGACAGTGAACCGCCTGTTTTGGCGGGTAACGAGGAATTTATCCAAAATTTGTGGGTGACGTATTTTAATACGCTCGCCATCGAAGCGAGGAAAAATCCAAAGCTGCACCGTCAAATGCTCCCCATACGGTACAGGGGAAATATGGTGGAGTTTTCCAAACATATTTAATGCGTAAACGGACTTTTGCTGTTCTAACGGATTTTCATAATAAATTAACTCTTCCTTATCTGATTGTTTTCATATATAATCAGGATGGCGAAATGTTGTACGCATGGAGGACCGATTATGTCGCACAGGGTTATAGCGGTAGATGACGTACCGCTCAACTTGGATATATTGGAAGCGATCCTTGATACGGAATACGACCTTACTACCGTGACATCGGGTAGGGAGGCATTAGCCCTCATGGCCGAAGAGCAACCCGACTTGGTGCTCTTGGACCTTTCCATGCCTGAAATGGACGGTTTTGAAGTATTGCGGCGTATGCGGTCCGATCCCGTGACCGAACACATCCCCGTTATTATTGTCACCGCGGAGATGGATGACTACTCCGAAGAAAAAGGGCTCAATCTCGGAGCCGTGGATTACATAAGAAAACCGTATAAATCAGATATTATTCGAATTAAAATCCGTAATCATATTGAACTTAAAGCCTATCGCGACGACCTCGAAGGTATGGTGGAGGAACGGACGCAGCAGTTGACCGCCGCGCACGAAGCCATCATTATGGGTATGTCTTTATTATCCGAATCGCGGGACGGTATCACAGGGGCGCATCTCGCCCGCATTAAACAACAAACCCAATTACTCACCGGAAAAATAGCGGAAATGTACCCCGAGCTTTTGGATAAAGAAATGGCGGGGCTCATTACGATCTATTCCCCCTTACACGATGTAGGTAAGGTAGGTATCCCTGACAGCGTATTGAAAAAATCCGGCGGGCTTACCCGTGAGGAATTTGAATTAATGAAAAGCCACACATGGGGCGGAGGCGATTTGCTGCGTCAAATGGTGGATTTTTTAATGCCTGAACACAGAGCTCCGCTAAAAGTCGCGATCGACATAGCCGAATGCCATCACGAACGGTTTGACGGCACGGGTTATCCGGAGGGGATAGCAGGTGCAACGATACCCTTTGCGGCGCGTATCGCGGCATTGCCGGACGTATACGACGCGCTTCGCAGCGCGCGCCCGTACAAAAGGGGCTTTTCACACGAGGAAGCATTGGAAACCATCCTTAAGGGCGATGGCCGTACCGAACCTTCGCACTTTGATCCCATCGTTTTGGAAGCCTTCAAGGAAGTGCACAACGAAATGGCGGAAGCCTTCGATTCGAACCCCGATCCGTATTTAATCCACAGTAAATAATAATTAATCATAAAGGCGTGTGATCATGTGTTGACGGTTGGTGTAGACGTTGGTACTTCCGCGGTAAAATTAATCGTAATGAACGAAACGGGGGAAATCCTACGCACGGTGTCGCGGGATTATCCCCTGTATCTGTTTAACGGCGGATGGTCGGAGCAATCACCCGAAGATTGGTGGGAGGCAACCGCTTCCGCACTGCGTGAAGTTACGGCGGAATATAAGGATATCGCCGCGGTCAGCTTCAGCGGGCAAATGCACGGTCTCGTCGCGCTTGATGGGGATGGAAACGTGCTCCGCAGGGCGATACTATGGAATGACCAAAGGACGCAAGCCGAATGCGATTACCTCAATAACGTGATCGGCCGCGAAACGCTCTTGGAAAACGCGGCCAACATCGCGCTGACGGGATTTACGTTACCCAAGGTATTATGGATGAAGAATAACGAACCGGAATTGTACGGACGAATAAAAATGGTAATGTTGCCCAAGGATTACATCGCGTACAAGTTGACGGGCATCGCGGCGACGGATTATTCCGACGCATCGGGGACGTTATTGCTGGATGTAAAGAAACAGGATTGGTCGGACAGGATGTTGGAAATCGCGGGACTTACCCGAACGCAGGTACCGAAGTTATTTAAGTCTTATGAGACTGTGGGTGCCGTAACCGATAATGCCGCCGAAGAAACGGGGTTATCCGCTTCATCGAAAGTCGTAATCGGCGGCGGCGATCAAGCCGTGGGTGCGATCGGTACGGGTACGGTGGAAGAGGGGACATGCTCCGTTTCGTTGGGTACTTCGGGGGTCTTGTTCGTGGCGATGGACGGTTTTGCGGTGGATACTTCGCCCGCGGCGATACATGCGTTCTGCCATGCCAACGGGCGTTACCATATGATGGGCGTGACGTTGGCGGCAGCGGGTTCCTCAAAATGGTGGATCGAGCAAATTTTGAACACGGACGATTATTCGGCCGAGCAGAAAGAAATTAATATTTTGGGGCAGAATAAAGTGTATTACTTGCCGTATCTCTCCGGTGAACGTACCCCGCATAACAATCCGTTGGCTCGCGGTGCGTTCGTGGGGATGAGCATGAGTACTTCCCGAGCCGAAATGACGCAGGCCATGCTGGAAGGTGTTGCGTTTAGCCTGCGTGATATCCTCACGCGGATTCGTGCGCTGGGTAAAGAGGTTTCGGCGGCGCGTATCATCGGCGGCGGGGCGAAGAGCCCGTTGTGGTGCCAAATCGTAGCTGATGTGCTTAACGTAAAGGTACAAAAAATCCATTCCGGCGAAGGCCCCGCATTGGGTGCGGCGATACTTGCCATGGTGGGTGCGGGCGCGTACGCAACCGTGGAGGAAGCCTGCGCAAAAATAATCAAAACGACCGAGACCTTCATTCCGAATGCGAAAATCGCCGCGGAGTATGACAAACACTACGGGATTTATACGCATTTATACGAAACGTTAAAAGAAACATATACAAGGATTTTCGAGGTATAGGATGAACGATAACAAACGTAAAGACCCGAAAGGTCCGCCGCCACCCCCTCCGCGTATGCCGGGCGGCATCATGATGACGGTGTTGATTATCGCGACCATTGTCATCGTGTTGCAATTGATATTCGGCGCGTTAACGGGTGACCGAACCGAACGGATACAATACAGCGAGTTCTTGGAAAAGTTGGAAGCGGGTGAGGTTTCACACGTGGAGGTACAGCCCGACCGTTTGATTATAACGTTGGCCGGACCGGAAGCGGACGAAATCGAAGTTGTTGAAGCAACCCCGGCACCCAGCCCCGTCGGCAATTTTTTTGACCGTGCCATGGGCGGTATGATGACACGCCAAGCCGAACAGGCAACGGCACGGCCAACGGTCGTATACACGGGGCGTATGCCCGACCCCGAATTATTGGCGCGTTTGCAAAACCAAGGCGTGGAGCATAACGCGTCGATCCAAACGGTCAATTATTTTTGGATGATCCTGCAATTCCTGCTGCCTTTCTTATTGATCTTCGGCTTCTTTATGCTGATACGCCGCTCCATGAGCGGCATGATGGGTGGCCGCGGCGGGATTATGGGTATCGGCCAATCCAACGCGAAGGTTTATATGGAGAAGAAAACGGGCGTAACCTTCAACGATGTCGCCGGGCAGGAAGAAGCGAAGGAAAGCCTGACGGAAATCGTGGATTTCCTGCATAATCCCGATAAATACGCAGAAATCGGCGCATTGCAACCCAAGGGCGCGTTACTTGTGGGCCCGCCGGGTACGGGTAAAACCCTCATGGCCAAAGCCGTGGCGGGTGAAGCCAGCGTCGTGTTCTTTTCACTGTCGGGGTCGGATTTCGTGGAGATGTTTGTAGGTGTGGGTGCGTCGCGCGTGCGGGATTTATTCAAACAAGCCGCGCAGCAAGCGCCCGCGATTATCTTTATAGACGAAATCGACGCCATCGGTAAGAGCCGCGACAACCAATTAAATTCCAACGACGAAAGGGAGCAAACCCTTAACCAATTGCTGGCGGAAATGGACGGATTCGATTCATCAAAGGGTGTCGTGATATTGGGCGCGACGAATCGGCCGGAAATATTGGACAAAGCATTATTACGTCCCGGGCGTTTCGACAGACGCATTAACGTGGAGCTGCCCGACTTAAAGGGCCGTATCGATATCCTAAAAGTCCACGCGAAAAAAGTAAAAATGAACCCCGCCGTGGACCTCGACCGCATCGCGAAAATTACTCCGGGTGCCGCCGGAGCCGACCTTGCCAACATGATTAATGAAGCGGCCCTGCACGCCGTACGTATGAACCGTAAAGAGGTCCATCAAGAGGACCTGATGGAAGCCGTCGAGGTCGTCATCGCCGGTAAGGAAAAGAAGGACCGCATCATGTCCGAACGGGAGAAACGCATCGTGGCGTACCACGAGGTGGGCCACGCTTTAATCAGCGCGTTGCAAAAAGACGCGAAGCCCGTGGAAAAAATCACGATCATCCCGCGTACCAAGGGTTCGCTGGGTTACGTGTTACAAACGCAGGAAGAGGAACGCTTCATGTCCACGCGTGAGCAGATGCTGGCGGAAATAACCGTATCGATGGGCGGGCGCGCCGCGGAGGACGTCGTATTCAAATTGCAAACAACGGGGGCCGCCAGCGATATCGAAAAAGCAACCCGCATGGCGCGCTCCATGGTCAGCATGTACGGCATGTCGGAAAAGTTCGGCATGATGAGCCTGGAGAGCGGCGGCAACCGCTACCTCGACGGGCGTCCCGTATTGCAAGTGAGCGACGCAACCGGCGCGGAGCTGGATAAAGAAGTCAGCAAGATTTTACAAGAATGTTACCAAAAAGCCGTGGATATGCTAAGGATAAACGAAGGGAAAATGAAGGAAATCGCCGAGCATTTGTTTAATAAAGAAACGATGACAGGCGATGAGTTTATGGAGTTGTATAAATCGGACAGGTACGAATAAATGGCCCTTGCCGTAACCTTTATCATAACCATCATCGCAACGACGGTCATCGTATCGATTGTTATGCGGATGCAAGCCGAGAAACGTTTGCGCAAACAGTTGAAGGAATCCCTCGGCAGGCCTCCCGAAGCGGGGGAGGGTGGCTTGCCCGAATCACTTGAAAACATCGAAAGCATTGCCCGCTATGCCGAAATCATAGCGGAAAACGAATCCGATAACGAATCCGAATCCCCTATCAAAACGCATCATTGGCGCTTGGACGCGACGACATGGAACGACCTTGACATGGACAAGGTGTTCGGGCGCATCAATACATGCCTTTCTTCCGTGGGGGAGGAATACTTGTACAATTGCCTGCATGAATTAAAGCAAAACCCCGCCTCCCTGCAGGAACGCGAAAAACTCATACAATTCCTGTCCGCCAACCCGGAGGAACGGTTGGAAATCCAAATGGCGTTGGCAAAAATGGGTAAGGAAAATTATAACGGTTTGGTTCGGATTATATTTAATGCGGATGATCGGTTCCTAAGGTTCCAATGGCTGTACAATATACTCGCGCTGTTGCCGATTGCGGCGGCGGCGTTTTTATTTGTCCATACGCCGATCGGGTTTATCGCCATAATGGTTAGTTTTATCGCCAACATGGCCGTACATAATCGGGTAAAAAACCACTTGGAAGATGATTTGCCCGCTATCGGTTATTTGAATTTGATGTTGCAATGCTGTAAAAAATTGTGCGCGATGAATATCGATTTACCCGCGTTCGTAAAGATGAAGCGATGTTTCGAACCCTTTAAATCGGTGATGAACAAGCTGCCGCAAAGCACCAACCCCAACCGCGTACATTATTTGGACTTCGATTTCCTCGCGGAATATTTGCGGGTTATATTCCTGTATGAGGTTCGTAATTATAACCGTTTGGCGCGGGCGATCACACGGCACAACGATGAAATACATACCTTGTACCAATCCGTGGGTGAAGCGGAGGTCGCCTTGTGCGTACAAAATCTACGCATGAGCTTACCCGTGCATTGCACGCCGGAATTTATACCCGATGCCCGAATCGATTTCACCGATCTCGTACATCCGCTCATCGAAAAACCCGTGGCCAATTCCGGTTCGATCTCCAACGACAGCCTGTTAACCGGATCAAATGCCTCGGGAAAGTCCACGTTTATCAAATCCTTGGCGTTGGGCGGCGTATTGGCGCAGACGCTAAACACCTGCGCCGCTTCGCGGTTTGTAACGCGGTTTTCATGGATCATGACCTCAATGGTGATGCGCGACGATTTATCGGGCGGGGACAGCTATTTCATCGTTGAAATAAAATCCCTGCGGCGCATCCTCGACCGCGTGAAGGTACACCCCTGTACATGTTATATTGACGAAATCCTGCGCGGGACCAATACCGTAGAGCGGATCGCTTCCTCGTGCGCGGTGTTGGAATGGCTCCACGGTAAAAATTGCCTGTGCGTAGCGGCCTCACACGACATCGAGCTTACGCATTTATTGGCTTCATCGTATGAGAATTACCATTTCCGCGAACAGATCACCACAAACGGGGTGCAATTCGATTATAAATTAAAAACCGGACCATCCACCACACGTAACGCGATCAAGTTGTTGGATGTGATGGATTTTGACGCGGAGATCATCGCAAAAGCGGAAGCAATGGCGCGGGGATACGATATTGATCAAAAATGGCAATAAACCATAATATGTGGGGGTAAGGGATTTATGATTCACGATAAAATGCTGACGGATTTACGAATGCTTGGCGTAAGGGAAGGCGGGCATTTGTTGGTGCATTCGTCATACAAGTCGCTGGGCGCGGGGGTTGAAGGGATCGGGCAAATCATCGAAACACTGCGCGCTGCTCTTGGGGTATCGGGGACGCTGTTAATCCCCACGTTGAGCTTTTCATCCGTACCGACGGATAACCGCGTGTTCGATATACGGAAAACGCCGTCCGACGTAGGCGCGATAACGGAATATTTCCGTAAGATGCCGGGAGTAGTACGGAGTCTGCATCCGACGCATTCCGTCGCCGCCATCGGCGCGAATGCTTCGGAAATCGTAAAGGACCATGAAAAAGACAATTCGCCCGTAGGCGCGAACTCGCCGTTCCGCAAGCTGCGCGATAAGCAGGGGCAAATATTAATGCTGGGCTGCGGGTTAAAGCCCAACACCTCCATGCACGGGGTAGAGGAATTAACCGAACCGCCGTACGCATTCCGTCATACATTTGATTATCAATGTACCGACGCGGAAGGCGTAACGCATACGTTAAATATCCGCCGCCATCATTTCGAAAATACACACGGAGGCAGCGTTATCCAGCGGTACGATCGCTTAAAGTTCCTGCTTCCCGTATACATTATGGCGTATGGGAAGGTATTGGACGCGGATTGTTACCTGTTCGAAGCGAAGCCCATGTGGGACGTAGCGGAAAAAGTAATGCGGGATGATCCGTTGTTCTTTGTGGACGGGTGGTAGGAGAACCGGGAATTCGGACTAAAAAGCAGGGGATTTTATGAAATCGGCATACAAATATTGGGAAAGAACGGCGGATGAAATCCATGCTTCGGGATTATGGAAAACCGAACGCGTAATCACCACGCCGCAATCGCCGCTGATTGATACCTCCACCCATACGGGTTTGATCAACATGTGTGCGAACAATTACCTCGGCTTAGCCGATCATCCCGAAGTGAAGTCCGCGGCACAAGCGGGGATCGACAGATGGGGTTACGGCCTTTCCAGCGTGCGTTTTATTTGCGGAACGCAGGAATTGCATAAAGAACTCGAAGCGAGGCTCAGCGAATTTTTGCAAACCGAGGATACGATCCTGTACTCCTCCTGCTACGACGCCAACGGCGGATTGTTTGAAACATTGTTAACCGCAGAAGACGCGATTATTTCGGACGAATTAAACCACGCAAGTATTATTGATGGGGTGCGTTTGTGCAAAGCGGCTCGCTATCGTTATAAAAATAACGACATGACGGAGTTGGAAACACAATTAAAAAATGCACAAAATGCGCGTATAAAAGCAATCGTTTGCGACGGTGTTTTTTCGATGGACGGGACGATCGCCAACCTCCCCGCGATATGCGACCTTGCGGAACGCTACGATGCCATCGTTATCGTGGATGACAGCCACGGCGTGGGCGTAATCGGCGAAGGTTTGCGCGGCACGGCGGAATACCACGGATTAACCGAACGCGTGGACATCATGACCGGTACGCTGGGTAAGGCGCTGGGCGGGTCGTCAGGCGGCTATACCACAGGGCGTAAAACCATCATCGATATCCTGCGGCAAAAATCGCGGACGTATCTTTTCTCTAATACGTTATCGCCGATTATCGCATCGGGTACGTTAAAGGTACTTGAAATAATCACGCGCTCACCGGAATTGAAAATAAAATTAGATGAAAACACCGCATACTTCCGCGCGGGGTTAACCGCCGCGGGCTTCGATATCAAGGAAGGGACGCACCCCATCGTACCCGTAATGTTATATGACGAGCAAAAAGCCGCGTTGATGGCGGAAAGACTATTGGAAAAAGGCGTTTACGCCATCGGCTTCTTTTACCCGGTTGTTCCTAAGGGGAAGGCGCGCGTGCGTTGTCAGGTTTCCGCGGCGCATACAAGGGAGCAGCTCGATTTCGCGCTCAAAGCCTTCGGGGAATGCATGAAGGAGATTTAGGTTTTGAAGAAAATCGTATTGGTCGCCGTCAACGCCAAGTTCATCCATTCAAACGCGGCGGTTTATTCCCTCAAACGATACTGCGAAGAGCGGGCGCTGCTGCGCATTACTACCCTCGAGTTTACCGTTAACGATAACTTTGGCTTCATCCTGTCCGAAATCCACGGAACCGAACCCGAAATTTTGGGATTTTCCTGTTATATATGGAATATAGGTTTGGTCAAGTCACTCGTACGAGCGATTAAAAAAATCAAACCGGGGACAATAATCATCCTCGGCGGGCCGGAGGTTTCGTTCGACGCCGCGCAATTGTTCGGGGAATGCCCGGCGGACATTATCGTGGAAGGGGAAGGCGAGGAAACCCTGTCGGAAATCCTTTCGGAAACGGATTTATATGAAGTCAGCGGTATTACGTATAGGGATAATGAAGGCCGTATTATCACCAATCCCCCACGGAAAAAAATAAACCTTTCCGATATCCCGTTCCCTTACGGCGACAAGAGCCTGCCCGAAAATAAAATCATCTATTACGAATCCTCACGCGGTTGCTCGTCCTCCTGCGGGTATTGCCTGTCACACAACGATAAACCCGTACGTTTCCTTCCGTTGGAACGCGTTTTTTCCGATTTGGATTTTTTTATCAAGCAATACGTCACACAAGTAAAGTTCACGGACCGAACATTTAATTGCGATAAAAAAAGAGCCCTGCATATATGGGAATACCTTATTTCCAATGACAACGGGTATACCAATTTCCACTTCGAGGTTTCGGCGGACATGTTAAACGGTGATGCGTTGACTTTGCTTAAACATGCCCCGGAGGGATTGTTCCAATTCGAAATCGGTATCCAATCCACCAACCCCGAAACCCTGCGCGCCATCAACCGCCAAACGGACAGCGAATCCGTAATAAAAATTTTGGGGAAATTAAAAGCCTTGGATAACATCCATGTCCATCTGGATTTAATCGCCGGGTTACCCGAAGAAGGGTATAAACGTTTCGCGCAATCTTTTAATGATGTATACGCTCTTGCACCCGACATGCTCCAATTGGGCTTCCTTAAAATGCTGAAAGGTTCGCGTTTACGTGCGGACGCCGACCAATACGGCATCGTTTACAACGACGAACCGCCATATGAAGTGTTGTACACGAACCACATCTCTTACGACGAACTAAAAATCCTCAAATCCATCGAAAAGATGTTGGATATGCTGTACAATTCACGCGGTTTTATGAATACATTATCGTATGTACAGGGTCTTTTCGATTCCCCGTTCGCATTCTTAGAAGCGTTTGCCGCGTATTGGGTGTCCTGCGGTTATCAACGTGCGTCCCAAAGCCTCACAACGGTATTCAAGATACTCTACACATTTTTAAGCCCCTTCTGCGACGACCGTATTTTAATCAACCGCTTAAAGTACGATTGGTATATAAGCGGCAATCAAAAAAAATTCCCCTTGTCGCCGTGCGAAGCGATAAGGGAAAACATGGAAAACATAAACAGAATATATAAGGAAACGGGTGCAAGTAAGCGGTTCCCCATCGCCGGGTTTGACTTTAACGTTATAACGGGCGAACCCCGTGCCGTATACATCCTCTTTGAACACATCGATAAACCGCGCCCCGGTTCGCAAACAAAAAACATAAGAACGCAAACGTTTTTTATGGACTCCGTGTAACAAAAAAGCTGCCTTTATAGGGCAGCCCTGTTCGATGTGTATGGATATTTATTATATCTTTTCCAAATCCTTTTCGCTGGCTACGCAGCAGCCTTCATCATCACCTGCGCAACATTCTTCGTCACAGAAGTCTTCATCGTCATACAGGTCGTCAAGGTCGTAACACAGGTTGTCGAACTGTTTTTTGAGCCATAGGTACTTAACGATGGCTATCGTGGTCAATGCGATGATGCCGAGGGCAATCAAGAGCCCGATGATGATACCGCGTTTTTCGTAGTTGCGGAAATTTTCGATTAATTTAATGTCTTTGATACTGTCCGTAACTTTGCACATTTACGTTCATCCCCTTTATATAAAATATAATAGCCTGTGCGCCTGCCGTTGACATTTCCTTCCGGACGTTACCGTTGCAGTTGGCTCGAGCCAAGCACCCCCACGGCACATAAGCGGTCTTGCTTAACGCTGCTGCCTTCCGGCCCTGACGTGGTTCACAAGTGCCTATTGCGCGGGACCTGACCGTCAACGCTACTTACTACGGGCAGACTCCACAAGGAAGGAGCCTAAGGCTAGGCATCACCCTTGCTGTAGCGGATTGCAAGCGACAGGGGGCCGCTAGCTCCCCGGTTGCACAGGCTGGTGGCTAGTATATCCAAGAAAATTACCCCTGTAAACCCCGTAAAACAACTTTTTTCCAAGTTGAAACGATGTCTAGCGGCGAATCCTCGCCAACAGACGCAGGATATACCAAAACATGTTGATAAACGACAGGTACAGGCTCAATGCGCCCGAGATGGCCAAGTTGCTCGCCAATCCTTCTTGGTCAACGCTTGTGCCGTAGGCTTCCGCGGCGTTTGGGCTGAGGGCGATCCGCGCGTAGTGGTTCTTAATCATGTTGGTCTTGTATGCCGTAAGTCCCATAAAGAGGAGTAAACCAAACACGATGATGAGAAAATCGAAGCCCCAGCTTCTGATAAAAAACGCGTTTGCGAAAGATGCGACGATCAAACCGATCAAACCCATAAAGAAAAGGTTGCCGAAACGGGTCAAATCGGATTTGGTGATGAGCCCGTACACAGCCATGATACCGAAGCTGACCGCTGTAATACCGAAAGCCAAGCCGATGGTATACAAGCCGTCCACATACATATAGGCGAAAAGTATGGCAACAAAACCGAAGGTCAAGCCATTGAGTGCCGCATACAGTATAAACAACGCCTTGCATGTGCCGGGGTTCATTGTGGTGACGCGTCCCGATATGGCCCATACCAACCCAAAGGTCGCGATTACGGCAATCAGGAACGGCCACTGCGAACCCATAATCAAATCCTGGAAAGCGTAGCTCGTATTCATGGCATAGATAATCGCCACGGTGCTTAATGCCGTCACAATCAACCCGATGAACATCCAACCGAACACCTTGGCGATATAACCGTTGATCGCTTCTTCATCAACCATGCCGATATCGATGACTTCGTGCGTTCCCTCATAGTAACCTTGACGCGTTTGTTCGGCGGATGCGGCATTGCGTTCCTTTTCCCGCATAATAAATATCCTCCCTTATCACGTATTATTAGTCTATCAAAAGATACGTTAGACTATACCATGGCGTCTTAATTATTACAAATTCATTGCAAATTAATACGCAAACTATATAATGTCCTTCGGTGATAATATTAAATCGGAAGTGGAGCGACCTATGGCAATAAAAATGGCGATCATCGGCCCGGGTGGTATGGCCGGATGGCATTACAACAACGTAAAGGCTCATATCAAAGGGTTGGAAATAATCGGCGGTTACGATATCCGCGAGGAAGCGAAAAAGCGTATGACCGACGAATGGGGTATAAAGAGTTATGAAACCCCCGAAGAACTATACGCGGACAAATCCGTCGAGCTCGTATTGATCGCCACACCCAACGACGTGCACAAGGATTATTCGATTGCGTGTCTTAACGCAGGCAAGCATGTGTTATGCGAAAAACCCGTCACCTTAAACGCGGCGGAACTGGAAGAAGTCATGGCCGTTGCAAAGAAATCGGGCAAGATATTCACCGTCAACCAAAACCGTCGCTGGGATAAGGATTACCTTTCCATCCGTAAGATCGTCAACGATAATATAATCGGTAAGGTTTATAATATAGAAAGCCGTGTGCAAGGCTCTCGCAGGCTTTGGGGTTGGCGGGCGTTTAAACCCAACGGCGGCGGTTTATTATTGGACTGGGGTGTGCATTTGCTTGACCAAATCCTGGATTTAATCCCCGAAAAGGTCGTTTCCGTACAAGCGCATTTGCATAATCTGCATCTTAAAGAGGTTGACGACAGCTTCACCGTGTTGCTGCGTTTCGCCGACGGATGCAGCGCAAACGTAAGCGTCACCACCAATTGTTATATCAACCAGCCCCGCTGGCATGTATCCGGTATGGACGGCACCGCGGTCATCCTCGATTGGGAGCAAAACGGCCATATCATAAAACTTGCCGACCCGACCATCACGGATTGGGTGGACGCCGTCATCTACACGCACGCGGGCCCCACGCACACCATGCTCCCCCGCCCCAAGGAAACGACGAAGAAAGTAAAGCTGCCAAAAGTCAAGAGCAGTTGGGTAGAAATATATAAAAACATAGTAGCCGTAATAAAAGGTAAGGCCGATCTTATCGTAAAACCCGAGCAAGCCCTGCGCGTGATGAAGGTCATCGACGCGGCGTTCGAATCGAACCGCACGGGGCAAGCGATCACAACGGAAATATAACCGGAGGATTTATGCCGCGAATGAATAACGAACCGGGTATGAACCTTTTAGGTCAAGGCCATACCGATTACCCCACGACCTACGCCCCGCAAATACTCGAAGCCTTCGACAACAAGCACCCCGGCAACGATTATATGGTGACGTTGC
This sequence comes from Defluviitaleaceae bacterium, assembly GCA_009779755.1. Taxonomy (GTDB): domain Bacteria; phylum Bacillota; class Clostridia; order Lachnospirales; family WQUN01; genus WQRX01. Next base: position 90,910 of record WRDO01000008.1, read on the forward strand.
ATTGTCCGGAGTTTACTTCCCTATGTCCAAAAACCGGTCAACCCGACTTTGCGACGATTATCATTAATTACATCCCCGGCCCGCGATTGGTGGAGAGTAAGTCGTTGAAGCTGTACCTCTTCAGCTTCCGCAACCACGGCGACTTCCACGAGGATTGCGTCAATATTATCATGAAGGATTTAGTAAAGCTGATGGAACCGAAATATATCGAGGTGAAGGGTAACTTTACCCCGCGCGGCGGTATTTCGATCATACCCTTCGCTAATTACGGCGATGAAAAATATGCCGACTACGCCAAGGATCGTTTATTTGACGGTTTAGCGACCGGAGGTAAATAGGGTGGGGGAAATCCGCTGCGATAACCGTACCGCTTCGGCCCTCGTTCTCCTCAGCGGCGGGCAAGATTCTACGACCTGCCTGTACTGGGCGACACGCCGTTACGGCCGAGAAAACGTATCCGCCATCGGCTTTGATTACGGCCAACGCCATATAGAGGAATTAAAATGCGCCCAAGCCATATGCAATGATTTGGGCGTTCATTTTGAAGTGTTGGCATTACCGGCGGTCAATTCGATAACGGAAAACGCGTTGACGCGAGCGGAAATTCCCGTGGACATTGCTTCGGTTATTGCAACAAAACCGAAAGACGACGGGAGCGATTTATCCCCCGTTCCCCCCAACACGTTGGTTGAGGGACGCAATCTGCTCTTCCTCACCTATGCGGCGATTTACGCGAAATCGAAGGAAATAAAAACCCTTGTGACGGGTGTCAGCCAAACGGATTTTTCCGGTTATCCCGACTGCCGCGATGTCTTTATAAAATCGGCTAACGTCACGCTCAATTTGGGGCTCGATTACCCATTCGTCATCGAAACGCCCCTTATGTGGTTGGACAAAGCACAGGTTTGGGCCTTGGCGCAGGAATTGGGCGTGTTAAATGTAATTAAAGAAAAAACCCTCACTTGCTATAACGGTATAACGGGCACCGGGTGCGGTAATTGCCCCGCGTGTACGTTACGACGGCGCGGATATGAAGGTTTTATAAAGGAGTCAACCGTATGTACGAATTGATAAAATCCTTTGAAATCAGTGCGGCGCATCGGTTGACGCTGGATTACCCATCCAAGTGCGCGGAAATTCACGGCCACAATTGGCACATTACCGTATATTTACGTTCGAAGGAGCTTAACGCGTCGGGCATGATTATGGACTTTACGGAAATTAAACAAAGGATTTCCGCCAAGCTGGACCATAAGGTGCTTAACGATGTATTGGATTTTAATCCCACGGCGGAAAACCTCGCGCGTTATATCTGCGACGAACTCGCCCCGTTTTGTTATAGGGCGGACGTACGGGAAAGTGAAGGCAACACCGCGAGTTATATAAAGGAAGTAAATGGGATATGACCGTAGCGGGCCGCCATATATTTAACGTCGTCGAAATCTTCGACAGCTTGGAGGGTGAAGGAAAGCGCGCCGGGGCGACAGCGACCTTCATAAGGTTGGCGGGGTGTAATCTGCGGTGCGGTTATTGCGATACAACCCATGCATTAGATAAAAATTCGGGGACGGTAATGACCCTTGACGAAATCCTTGACCGTATCAACCCCGCGTACAAGCGCGTGACGTTGACCGGTGGCGAACCGCTGCTGGCGGCGGGCGTCGATGATTTGGTGATGGGTTTGCTCGCTAAAGGTTGTGAGGTTAACATCGAAACCAACGGAAGCATAGACATTAAACACTTTCGTGAACGGGTAACAAGCGGTGGCGTTAATCGCGGCGGGTTATTTTTTACCATTGATTACAAGCTCCCCTCCAGCGGCGAATGCGATAAAATGTTGGAAGCGAATTATTTTTCGCTGTGCGAAAGCGATGTAATAAAATTTGTGTTGGGAAACGAAGAAGATGTGTATGCGATGAATAACCTCGTTGAACGCGTCAATGACTTCGGCGTAAATCGTGAAGAGATGAAGCCGCAGATATTTATCGGTTCGATATACGGCGCGTTTGGATTGCCTGCGCTGGCCGAAATAATCATTAAGAATCCCATCCTTAAAGACGCCCGTATGCAATTACAATTTCATAAAATTATATGGGGTCCGGACAAACAAGGCGTATAAAAATATATTGTAAGGAGTAAACGGAAGTGAATCAACTAAACCCTTCGGAAATAAACGCTGTTCGGCTTTCTGACATTGAGGCTGCCGTAGAGCAATTGATCCGTGCCGTAGGCGACGACCCGACCCGTTTCGGTTTGGAGGAAACACCCGCCCGCGCCGCCAAGATGTTTGCCGAAATGTTCGAGGGTCTGCGGTATTCCAACGACGAAATCGCTGATCTGCACGGTACGACCTTCCCCGATCCCGGTACCGATATGGTATTAATCAAGGATATCGGCTGCTTCAGTTTTTGCGAGCACCATTTCGCGCTTATGTATAATATGAAAGCCCACGTCGCGTACATCCCGCGCGGCTGCGTAATCGGCCTCAGCAAGGTTGCCCGCATCGTGGACATGGTGTGTAAACGCTTTCAATTACAGGAGCGCATCGGTTCCGACATCGCATACATCTTGGAAAAAATATTAGGGACGCCGGATGTTATGGTCGTCATCGAAGGTGAACACAGTTGCATGACCGCTCGCGGCATCCGTGCCCAAGGCGCGAAAACACGGACGAACACCGTACGCGGTATATTCGCGGAGGATACCTATTTAAGGCAGGATGTTATTAACCAGTTGTAACTTGTACCCTATTTCGGTAAAAGTTAAAAACAACCAATTATTTTTAATCCCCGATAAATCTTATTACAATCGAATCGCAAATCGGCACATAGCCTATCTTCATATAAATACTGTTCGAAATCGGGTTCGCCAAGTCCGTGTACAGCACGCACTTTTCAAAGCCCTTGTCCAAGCCGATTTGGCTGACGGCGGCAACGCACGCGGCGGCATAACCCCTTCTGCGGAAATACGGCGGCGTATACACCGGTCCTACTACGCACACCGTTTCCAATTCCCGCGAAATACCCGCCATTGTTACGGGCGTACCGTCAACTTCCATGATATAGCGGTTTTTCCGGTTGTTTATGATGTGACGGTATGCTTCGGCGGTTTCCTCCGTTACCACTAACGGCGTATCGAAACATTCATAATAAAACGCTTCCCCCCAATACGGTAAAAACGCCATATCGCTTTCCCGCGCAAGGCGTACTGTACCCGGTTGCACGTCGGAGCATACATTTATCAGTTCATAAATACGTTGGCTTTTTTCAACCTTATATTTTTTACCCGTTTTCGCGGCATATTTTTCCACGAACAGTTCCGCCAGCGACTTTTCCGCCATAACGCTCGGGAAAGTTATGCCCGAAGCCTCCATCCCGTCCATCAAGCATTCAAACGCCGCTACATTATTCACGTTATCCGTCGCATAAAAGGTCAAATGATGCGGCGGCGTCATGACCGCGGTCAAAATAATCCCTCCGTCATCCGAAACCGTAGCCATAAACCAATTAACCGGGTCGCGCCAACCCGTCTTGTCCTCACCTTTGTTACCGATGATAATATTACCCAGCGGGATAACATTTTGTGCTTCATGTTTCATAAGAACGGTAAACGTGTCGCGGTAAAAATCCTTAACATCCGTATAACGGGTAAATTTCATGCTAACCCCTCCGTATGGAAAATTTTAAGCAGTATATCAAATCAATATCAATGCGCAATAATTTCCGTACCCGGGTAAAAATGCATCAATACTTCTCTATACCCGTACCCCCTGTCCAGCAACGCCTTCGCGCCGTTTTGGCTCATGCCCGCGCCGTGCCCGTGCCCTCCGCCGTAAAAGGTCACCCCCGTTAATTTCCCGGTATCATCACGTTCGATTTCCATGGAAAAAAACGCGCTCGGCATCATCCCCCAACCGTTAAGCGTATTGCCGTTATGCAAAAATATTTGACTGTTATTCGGCGCAAGCAATGTACGGATATTAAATTCCGTCAGCACACGTACGGATGCATCCGTACCCACCAGCAACATTTCAATGATATTCCCGCCTTGTCCGCGTTGTACGACCTCCAAGTCGCGCAGTTGACCGATGCTCCTTACCGTCCCGCCCAACGCCGCATCACCGAAGCCGATCCGTTGAATCAACGAAGGATTCGCTCGTTGGCGTTCATTTAAACTCTTGTTGATTGACGCGCTTAACGCTTCCGCCGTCATATACACCCGCCAACGGAAAAACGGGAATTCCCGGTCAAACCCCGGTACATCCCAATCGCGGAAAAATACGGCGGCGTTTTCTTCCAACCGCAAATCCTCCACGCTATAAGCGGATTCGAATTGTGCCCGTGCGCGGAGATACGGCGGCGTTTCACCCGGGAATTGCCCGTTAACGGGCCAAACCTCACCGGCATTGGCCGTCGTACCCCCCGACGTGGAAAAATAGTTCGCGATGATGACCGTTCCTTCATACGTAAGGACCATACCCTGCGTCGTACGTACCGCTTCAATTGAAATCGCGTTTTCCGGCAAATTATTATATACCTGCGAAATAACCGAATCGTCGATATGCGCGCCGTACGCCCGAAAACGATTTTCGTAAAATTGCCGGTATGCGAAACTCCGCGCGGTGATCGCCTGTACCTTAACCGCTTCCAAACCGTACGAACTCGGCATTTCACTGGGTACAACCGCGTAAAGGTATTCCTCCAACGGTAATTCATTGATAACGATAAACCCGTCGGCAACGGCAAAAACCTCAATACGGCCCCTGTATTGGGGATTTTCCCCATTCGGCCAGTTACGCGCCAAACCCATGATCTCGATACGGGTGTCCGCTTCGGCGGGTTCTATGTAAAGATGCGAGTATCCCATCATGTCGGATATTTTTTTTAATGAAAAAATTTCCCCCGCTTCATATTCAATTATCTTTTCATCGCTTATGTGATGTTCCCACCGAACGGTAAAAGCGCCTGTTGCTGTTAAGGTTATGCTTTCATGGACGCGTTGTGAAAACCGTGATGTGTTGATCAATACGCGTATTATTACGGGTGATGTTTCCGGCAGGGTTTCCCGGGCTATTGCTTGCGGTATTTCTTCGAGCGGAAGCAAATCAAATATTATCGTTTCATCGGATATATTATTTTCCAGAACGGGAAGCGGACCGCCCAATTGACCGTCCCCGCAAGATGATAAAAGAAGCAATAAAAGCAACACAGAAAAAAGCCGCATACGCATCACCATAACCATTTATATACCGTGTGGACAAGGAATAGAACAAACGTGTTATTGCTATTTGTTTCGCCGTATGATAAATTTGCGACAAGCGAAACGTTATCTTGGGAGGGTTCCGAATGAACAAAAAAATTATTTTTTCCGTAGACGATGCCGAAACGGCGCTGTCTATTGTTGAGGAAATGCTGAACGACCGGTATACGGTTATATCAATCAAAACCGTGGAAGAGATGTTTGAACGCTTACAAGCAACAACACCGGATTTGATATTATTGGACTATTATATGCCGGACATATCCTGCCAAATGGCCATGAAGCGCTTAAAAATCGAATATGGGGCAGTTCCCGTTATCGTTGTTTCCGCTTCAAACTACCCCGATCTGATGGACGAAATCAACGCCATGGGTGCGGTGGATTTTATCAGTAAACCTATCAATGATATGGAAACCGTGTTTGCAAAAGTTAAAAAATGGATAAAAGACGACCGATAAAATTTTTTTATAAAAAAGGTGTTGACAAAGGATGGAGTACTGGTATAATGGCGTTCGTCTCTCTTGAATTGGGGGGGACGAGGGTGACGGATAGCAACAGGAAGTCACAACGGAAAGTATCGGTTTTGAGGTAA
>WRDO01000009.1 GCA_009779755.1 Defluviitaleaceae bacterium
TATACGCATAATAACCTAAAATCAAACAACTCGGGAAAGGAGTGTCGTCGGTGTATTGCTTTATTATTTCCCCATTATATATACATTCAAGCAAATCCATACGTCTGATGCCGCGTTCGCGCAGACGCGCAGCCACATGCTCCGTCCATATAACTTTTCCCTCGGATATAAGCGTTATGATTTGGGATAAGTTAATTGCGGGCATTTATGTATTCCTCCGTTAATAAACCTAATAAACCGCTATCGCTTCGTTATGAGATTGCGCATCATAGATATATTTTTTAACCGCTTCCTCAACCGTTTGGCTTGGAGTTTTTTTGGTTCTTTCGGAATAGCTGTATATAATCCTGTGCGTGTTCGGGGAGATTTGGATGTCGGACAAATTACCGCAGTAGGGTTTGATGGGTTCCTTTCCCGTTTCCGCGCAATGCGACAAATAAAAATCAACGGCTTCACGGAAGTCCGTTTTTAATTCCTCGATGCTGTTTCCTTCATAAGAAATGAGCCCGCGAATACCGATGACCTTGCCATGCAGGATATTATCCTCGGCGGAGAATGCCACAGTTCCCGTGTACCCTTTGTATTCAATGAAATTATTCAAATCAAACCCTCACTTTCCAAAACGTCCAAAACATCACGGATTTGGTAGTGCGCCAGTTCCTTTCTCGGATGCGGTTTGTGTATTGTAAACGATATATGCCCCAATTCAAACATAAAACGGGAACCGCTTGTTTTGCCCTTGCCGTGCAGTATAAACCCTAATGATAGAAGTAATGTTTCGAGTTCGTCAAAGGTCATGTCTTTGGGATGGGATTTAAGCCGTTTTATTAATTTATCCTTTTTGCTCATAATATTCTTCCCTTAAGATTGCATACACTGCTTCATCCACCCATTCTTTATCCACCCGCGCCCAAAAACCTTTGACGTGCAACGCCTCGCGGCGCATACCATTGCGCTCCATGATGCGGTAGGAGCCGTAGTTGGGGGCAGCGCAGGGGGTCTTGATGCGGCGCAGTTCTAAGTCTTCAAAGCCGTAGCGGATGAGCTCGCCGCACAACTCCGCGCCGTATCCTTTTTTCCAATAGTCCATATGAAGAATCCAGCCTAATTCGGCGGTATCGTTCGCGTCGTCGGGGTAAATGCCGCAGGAACCGATAACCGCGCCGGTTTCCGACAGGACGACGGCGAAGTCCTTCCCCTGTTTGGTTTGAGATAAAAACCAGCGGGTATCGTCCTCGGTGTTGGGGCCCCACGCCATGAAGCGGACATTTGCCGGGTTGGACGCCCACGCATGAACGGCAGCGAAATCGTCGGGCGTGAAGGGGCGCAGGGTTAGGCGTTCGGTGGTTAAAGTGTCGCGGCAAGTCATGGCGGGCTCCTTATTTTACCAATTTATTTTTCAATATTTTTAACTCCTCGCGTACGAAATATCCCGTTTCTACCATATACGCAATATCTTGCAAGGTTGCGGTTTTTGCGTCCATGGTTTCGCCTTTTTGCGGGACAAAATCGGTTAGGTCGAAGTCGTGGCGGAACAGCCAGTTATCCCAAAAGGCGTTTTCCTCCCGTACGGTGCGGAACAGTTCGGCGGCTTCGATACATTCGGGGGGTAGGATTACACCCGTTTCTTCTTTGACTTCGCGGGCGGCTGCTTGGCGGCTGGTTTCCCCTGCGGCTGCGCTGCCGGAGGTGATTTCCCACATGCCGGGGCTGCCCAGCTTGGTAAGGCAGCGGCGAGTGCTTATAAATTCGCCCTTCGCGTTCATCACCCACGCGCGCACCACGGTGTGGTAAGTGCCGGGTGGTTTGGGATCGCCGCGTTTGTGCGTGATGCCCAAGGGGTTGCGGTTGGCGTCCAGTAAATCCCAATATTCATCCGGGGTGTTGCGCGCCAGCCAGCGTTGCATTTCGGCGAACAGTACGGGCAGGATTTCGGGGTAGGTCAAGGCTTCGGGGAAGGTGTCGAACGCCTTCACCTCTGCCATTTCATACGCCGGGTCAAGCTCGCCGAATTTTTCCACGTCGGCGAGGTAGACTTGCCCGTTGCCCTTTGATATACCGTTGCGATGAACGGTGAAATCGAAGGCGGGGTGTAAATAAAACTTTTCCGCGCCCGTTTCTTCCCGCAGTTCACGCTCGGCACATTCGAAAGGCGTTTCACCCGGCTCGATGCGGCCGCCCGCGGTTTCGAATGTCGTGCGCTCCTTGTGGCGGGCGTAGAGCCATTGCCATTTGCGCGTGACCCCGGCGGGGTCGGTGGGGTCATTCACCGCTTGGCGGGCGAAGATAACGGTATATTTATATTCGGTGAACGTGTTGTAGGGAAATGTTTCGGTAATCATTCCATTTTCAACTCCGTCTTAACAAACCTTTCCGGCGAAAACGCTTCGCTAAACCCGCTCGACGGCCATTCCGTGCCGAAGCCCACGTCCTCCACGCGCCCATGCACCAAGCCGCCTTCTTCCTCCACCATAAGGGTGATGCGCAGCTTCGTCTTGCCGCTGGGACGTACGGGCAAGCCCGTAATGGAAACCTCGCCGATGGGTTTGCACGCCTCGTAGGGGTCGTCGGCTTGCACGCGCTCCAGGATTTTGAGCGCAAAGCCCGTCATTTCCTCAGGGGTGTTGCCGCTTAGGGTGAATACATGGCTCTTCTTTGCCAGCGCATAAAACGTCCCCCTGCGAATCATCGCGAAGAATTTCTTTTCCCTACCCGTGTCGATTTCCAAGCCGATGTCATGGGGTACGGTCACTTCAAAATCTACGGTGACCTTTTCCGTTTCCATATCCGGGTGGGAAAGGAGGCCCATTTTCATGGCGGCGTAATAGGTCGCGCCCAGCGAGATGTCCAACGCAGGGCGCTCCGATGAATAAATTTTGCCTTCGTCACTAAAAATATCCAAAAGCATTTCCCGCACCCAAGGCATCTGCGACGAGCCGCCTTCCAGCAGCACACGGTCGATATCGTCGGGCGTCAAGCTGCCGGTATAGGTTTCGCGCAGAGCCTTGAGGACGAGCTTGCGGGTCTTGTTAATGAAGGGATTGATGAGCTCATGAAATTCCTCCCGGGTTATTTGTTCCACAAACGGCGGGATGCAGAACGTAAACGGGATGCGGAAACGCCCGACGCCGCTGAGGCGCTCCTTGGCTTCCCGCGCGCGGGCAACCAGCTCAACACGGTTCTCTACGGCCAGGTCTTGCAGGGTTTGGCCGGTTTTGGCTTGAATGAAACCGGCGCAGGCTTCTACTAGCGTATCGTCGATATCGTCGCCGCCGTGGTGGGCTTCGCCCCCTTGGGAAATGACGGCTAATTTTATCCGTGCTTCGTCCCGCTCGGCTACGTGGAAAAGCGTGATGTCCAGCGTGCCGCCGCCGAAGTCGAATACCATGATTTTTTCGTCTTTTTTTAACGTGTTGCGGAAATTATAGGCGAGTGCGGCGGCGTTGGGCTCTTTAATCAAGCAAATCAGCTTGTCCGCCAAGCCTGCGATTTCACACGCGCGCATGGTAGCCTTTTGCGCCGCGTCGTCGAAGTCGTAGGGCACGCAAACGACCAAACCCGCGATTTCTGCTTTGGGGTTGAGGTTTTGCGCATGGCCGACGAGTTCGCTTAACAGCTTTGCGGAAATTTCCTCGGGCAAATATTTTTTGCCGCCCAAAGTTACCGTCGCGTTCGTACCCATTTTGCGCTTGATGGAGCGTACGGTGGTTTCGGGGTACATCTTCATGGAGCGGTAGGCTTCCTCGCCGATGACCCATTCATCCTCGTCGCCGTTTTCCCCCTCGCGGAACTGCACCACGCTGGGCAGGGGAACCTTGCCGAAGCCGTTGGAAATATCGATGGGCTCGGGCTTGCCGCCGGCGTTGTCCCAATAACTGATGACGGAATGGGTCGTGCCCAAGTCAATGCCGAGGATGTACCAATCCTCGGGCAGGGTGCCTTTATCGTCGATTTGCTTGCGGTAGTCTTCCCAGGTCATGGCGGGTGTCCTTTCTAATTAAAAAATCCCTTTGCTTATTTCCTCACGGAACAAGTTATATATATTCATGCCGCATTTTTCGTCGAAGTAATCTTTCAGCGCGAAGAAGGTTTTCCATTTTTTAATGGTATATTTGTTGTAACCGCGCTTGCCGTGGCGGATGGTGGCGTCGATGATTCTGCGTTCGACGGTACATATGCCTTGAGCGGCACCAATGGCGTCGCAAAGTTGGAGGAGCTTGTCGTAATCGTCGTAGGTGATTTGGGATAAAGCGGTTGCGAGCCGGCTGCGTTCGTTTTCCAAGGCGGTTAAATCCGAACCGGTATATGAACGAAGGTCTTGTATCGGGAAGGAATGCGTAAGGCAAATCCGCGCCGATGCGTCGTATCCCTTATCCATCATTAAGGCATAACCGAAATAAACATGGCAATTTTTACCCGTCCTGTCGGCGTTCGCGTAGTAGCCGATGTCGTGCAGCAAGCCCGATACATAGGCGCGTTCCGGGTCCAAGTTGCAATGTTCGGCGATGGTTTGCGCCGCACGCGCGGCGTTTTTGCAATGGTCAAACCACGGGCCGGGGTTTTGTATGCCGCCCCATGCCAGCAGGGCTTCAGCTTCGCTACGCGATGGATACATGGAAGGCTTCTTCATACGCCGATTTGGGGAACATTTCCCCGAAGCCCAAATCCCGTATCCGTACGGTCATGTCCACGTTGGAGGCGAATTCCAGTCCGATGCCCAAGCGGGTCGTGCCTTTGGGGCGTTCGGGCAGGCCGACCAAATCGATTTCGGTCATGGGGTGCAGCTCGCCCGATACGGTACGGCGGGCGAGGCGCAAGCGCAGGGGATCTAGTTCTTTTTTCGTCCAATCCTCGGGGTCACCGACGGCTTTGTTCACCAGTACGAGCTTGTCCGGGTGTTTTTGCCACCAGAAAGCGTTGCGTTCGACCAGCGGCAGGAAGGCGTCACCGTCGGAAAGGCCGATATCGGCGGTAAGCTGGTGGCGGTCTTCCAAGCTGACGGAGGGGCCTTCGGCGATGCCCAAGCGTTGCGCGGCTACAAGGGCGGCCCCTTCCGCGGTGATGAGCTTCGCGTTTTTATGGAAGCGTACCTGTGCCTTCGCAAACATGTCGCCGACGGCTTCCCTCGTCCACAACATTTCAAATCCCCCGCCTACGCACAGGACGGCGGAGATATCCTGCGGACGGATTTCCTCCTCGTACAGGTTCTTTTGCAAGACATCACGCATGAAACGGTTAAAACGCCGGTGATAGGGTTTGATCAATTTCGTCGCGTCTTCGTGGTTCAGCGTTTGCTGGAAGGGGGGGTAAGCGAAATTAAAATATAGTTTAACCGCTTTGGCGCGGATGGCTTTTTGGAAAAGCATGTCCTTGTGCTGGTACACGAACGCATATACCTGCTCGGTGAGTTGTTTGCTCAGGTGTTTAACGGATTGTTGAGACAGGAGGAACGATTCAAACAAATCGCATACATCACTTACAATACCGTATGTACCGATGGTATCATCAAAAAGGCTGGAGATGCTTTTCACGGCGATGGTATCGCCCTGCGGCATAACGTGGTACAGCCCGCCGCGTACCTCGCGGCTGCCGTAATCGAACAGCATAACGCGGGATTCGTGGGGGGGGTGCTTCGCGTAATGGTGGGCGAATACGCATTCACGGTCGGGGACCAATGCGATAAGCTCCCGTTCATAACCTGCCGCTTTAAATGCCCGTATCAACTCCGATTGCGCCTGTTCGCTGAAATATGCCGGGATGGCGGCGACGATACCCACGATTTCGGCTTTGGGATTGATATTGCGTACGCTTGACAAGATTTCCTTTAGGAATAAGGCGAGGATCGAAACGACGCTCATGGGCTTGTGCGCCACATCCACGTAATCGAAGCTGCCCAAACGTTGGATCAAATCGTTTAGCGTCACCTCCGTACCCACGCCGCGGTTAAGGATCGCGTATTCCCCGTATACCCATTCGCGGGTTTCGGCGATGTATTGCATGACGGTGGGGATCGACGGCTTTCCGTACCCGCCGCTCAGGTCAATCGCTTCGGGAATGTTTTCCGTGATATTAAAAAAAGCGATGCCGGACGAATCGTTGCCGATATCCAGCCCGATAACGTAGTAGGATTCGTCCCGTTTTTGTGGGTCGGGAAGGTTCTTATATTGCTTCCAATGCACAGGTGCTACCTCATCTCGCCGCGATAACGTTCGCGCGCATCAATACCCGGTCGTTGTGGCGGTAACCGCTGCCCACCAGCTTTATGATTTCACCCTTGGCGAAGCCTTCCTGTTTTTCCGCCACCAGCACTTCATGCTCTTTACCGTTAAAGGTGTCGTGCGGAACGGGGCGGATGGGGGTTATATTGTTCTTACGCAGGAGTACTTCCAATGCCGCGTAGGTGTCGTGCAGCCTTTGTGCTATGGCTTTTACCGCATCGTTTGCCGTTTCCTCCAAGCGGGAGACGCTATGCGTCAGTATTTCCTCATAGGTGCAAACCTCATACAGCAGGATTTCCTTTTTGAAACGCATGGCGGCTTTTTCCATTTTGTCCATATAGCGGTTGACATGCTTTTCGTAATCGGCACGGTACGGGGCGAATGATTCACTCTCCTGACAACGCGCGAAGAAGCACGGCAGGTCGGTTTCCGTCGGGGGATTGGACAGCCACGCTTCGCGTATGGACAAATATGCGGCTTCCTTGATTTCATCGGTTACGTCGTTTTTCTCCTTGGCGAAGGATTGCAACAAGCTCGCGCCTTCACCGTTGAAGTTTTGTATACTTTCGCGCAGGCTCTCGATTTTGATCTCCATCGTTTCGGTAATGCCGTTGATGATTTGCCGTTCCGTTTCGACGGTTTCGATTTCCTGTTCCCTTAACGCGTTATACGCCGTACCAAACAATGCGGCGGCTTCTTCGGCGATGAGGATTTCGACCCCGATCATGCGTTGCATTTTATACGCCGCTTTAAGGAAGGTAATACGCTGCTGGCCGAAGAGGGTTGCGGTTTCCTCCCTCAATGCTTCGAAGAACGCGGTCGTATCAGGGACGTTATCGGGTTGGGTCGCCGATTCTGCGGGAGGGGTGACCTTAACGAATTCCTCGTAGGGACGGCAGGGGGAGGCCTGTCCCGCACGCGGCGGCATTTGCAAAGGGGTTTGCCGATAGGCTTCGCGGATGATTTCCGACACACGCGACGCGGTCCCTTCACCCGTTACCGCCGCTTCCAACGACGCCACCTGTACACGCATGAGCGCTTCCAACGTTTCCCATTCCCGCTCGATATGTTCGGTGTGGAAACGCGCTGCTTTGCGTTCGTGCAAATCATCCAACCCAAGCAAGCAAAAACGCAAGCCGTCTTGGTAGTGTACGTAGGTTTCCCTCAGCGTTTGTTCATCCAGCCATTGCACTTCATTACCCAATAAAAATGCCCCGCGTAAAGCCGCCCATTTTTCGGGAGCGGTTTTATCGGGGTATTGATTGGCTTGGTCCTCAATTTGACGGGTGGTGTACGCCAAGGCACGCTCGATGATCGTACGTTTCTCTTCGGCTGCGGGATTAACCGCGGCGGCGTCATCGGCAATATCCCCGAATTGGCGCAAGCGGGAGGTTAGGATATCGCGGATATCCGTAAGCAATTCGTTGATATGGGGGTTCGGGCTGGCGGTAACGTCGGGTGCATCGATCAACCCCGCGGCTTCGCGGTACGATTCCGTCAAGCGGACCAAACGGTCATACGCGCGTTCGTCATTACCGCCCGTCTTTGAATAAAACGCCGCGTCTTCGGTCAGCATTTCGCAAACGGTACGGGCGTATAACACAAACGAACGCCGGATATACCCGCGCAGGGCTTCGTCCGTTTTTACGGCGAGCTGTTGCCAGTTATGGATTAGGGACATGGCTTCACCCGGGATTATAAATTTTGGATGTTTATCATACCTTTTATATACGTAAAAATCCAGTGTACGGCTACGGTGTATTATTGGGTTTTACGACACGGTTTTATATCATTTGCGAATGATAGATTTCCCGATACACCGCGCAATCGCGCATTAATACCTCGTGGTTGCCGTAACCGGCTGCCGCGCCGCCGTCCATCACGAGGATGTGTTCCAAATTGATTACGGATGAGATACGCTGGGTAATCATCACGATCGTGGGCGGCGTCGTCAATACGCGGATCGCTTGCAAAATCGCCGCCTCGGTTTCCACGTCCACGGCGCTCACGCAATCATCCAAAATTAACAAGGGTGCGTTGCGCACCAGCGCGCGAGCGATGCCGACGCGTTGTTTTTGCCCGCCTGACAGGTTGACCCCTTTTTGCCCGATAACGGTTTCGTAGCCGTCGGGGTATTCGGAAATGAAGCCATGCGCCTGCGCCGCAACCGCGGCGTTTTTTATTTCATCGGGTGTCGCGTCTTCCTTGCCCATACGGATGTTGTCGGCGATTGTCCCGTAAAAAAGCGTATTTTGCTGCGCTACGTAAGCGATACCCGCGCGGAGCCGGTCGACGTTGCACGTCGCCGTATCCCAATCCCCCACGCGAACCGTACCGGTTGTGGGTTGATACAAAGCGGGGATCAGCTGCACCAGCGAAGTCTTTCCCGCGCCGGTGGGCCCGATAATACCCAATATCTTCCCGGGGGGCAGGGAAAAAGAAACGTTCCGCAGCACAGGTTCGTCACCCCCGTTGGGGTAAGTGAAGGATACACCTTCGAACGTTACGCCGATTCCGCACGTTACAGCCCCGTCGGGTGTATCGCACCGAGGGGGGACGACTTTCACAGGCGACACATCCTTTTCATCCAACACTTCCCCGATCCGCACGGCGGACGCCCGCGCCCGTACGAACATTTGGTAAACGTTAAACAACATCCCCAGCGACATGGAAATCTGCATCATATAATTAAGGAAAGCGACGATCTGCCCGACTTGCATTTGCTGCGCGGCTACCCATTCCCGCGCCATCCATAGGGTTGCCACCAGCGATATGTTGACCGCGAACGAAATGATCGGGAAAAAGATACCCACCGTACGCTGCGCTTTGGTCGCGGTGGCGGCGAGTGCGGTATTGGTCGCGTCGAAGCGTGCCACTTCCTGGTCGAAGGTGTTATACGCCTTCACCACACGTACGCCGGAAAGGTATTCGCGGGTGACTGCGTTGTTTTTATCAAGGGCTTCCTGCAATCGCGTAAACAGCGGGAACCCTACCTTCATACTGATATACATAAGGAGCGCGATCAACGGGATAACCCCCGTCAGCACGATCGCCAAGCGGGGGTTTAGAAGGATCGTCATGGTGACCGCGCCGATAAGCAGGACGGGCGAACGTAAGAACATACGCATCAGGCTGTTGGTAAAGCCCACGAGCTGCGAGGTATCGTTGGTCATGCGGGTGATGAGGGAGGCCGTTTCCTGCCTGCCGATGGCGGCGTAGGAAAAGCGGTTAATCCTAGCGAATAAGTCCAGCCGCAAATCCGCGCCGAATTGCTGGGAAACCCTGCTGGAAATAATACAACGCCCAACCGTAAACGCCGCGCCCACGGCTGTGACGAGCAGCATCAACGCACCCAAGCGCAATACGCGTGCGAGGTCCTGCTCCATCACGCCTTGGTCGATAATACGTGATACGATCGTGGGGATGAGCAAATCCCCGAACGTACCGAGCACCAAACACACCATACCGATGGCGATCTGCGTTTGGTAGCGCCGCCAATAGGGCAGGATGTGGCGCATCAGCGTTTACTTACGAGGGGCTTCAACGCGGAGAGCGGCGCGCCGGATTCGTAGGAAATATAGGTTTCCAGCACGTCGCCCGTATTGACGGCGATCGGGCTTTCCAACGGGTGGATCAAATAATGGTTGTGCCAATCGGTAATTTCCCGTGTATCGGGGTCAACGGCCAGCAGGTTTTTCGTGATGAAGCGCAGGGCGTTGACCGTCCCGACGGTGTTTACGGACAGTGTGCCGCGCCATTCTATGTATAAATCATAAGGTTGTCCGTACATGGCTTGGTGGTACGGAACGGGGTCACCCATCGGGGTGAGGTCGGTGTTCTCCGAATAAGGGTCGTTAAACATGGGAACGGCGGCGCGGTAGCCGTGGAAATCGAAGGGATGGTGAACGGGCTGCACAGCCTGTATCGTGGCGAAGGGGATGAAGAGGGGAAGCATACCGTCGAATTTGCGTTGGTAATTACGCTTAAACGCGTCGATGACCTGCAATTGCTTTTCACGTAATAAACCGACGTGCAGCATTTCACATATGACGGCGTCGATCGGTTCGGGCGGGATAAAATCACAGGCGTCCAAATGGATTACCTCCACGCGTTCGCCGCCCGGGTTAACGGAAAGGATGCGGCGGGTTTCATTAACGAGCTCGGGATTATATTCCACGTAATAAACCTTGCGCGCCTTTTGCGCGGCGAAAAACGAAAGCACACCCGTGCCGCCGCCCAATTCCACCACAACCGCGCCTTCGTACACGACTTGGTTGATAGCGGCTTTAAAGCCGGTCATGCGCGCCGGGTCAAGCAGCATGTTGTGGTGATAATGCAGGGGGATGAATTGGCCGAGTTCGTTTTTGGCGTCCATTTTTGGCCTCCGTCCGGCAATGATACCTAATGTACATAGAATTGTGACCCATTGTTACATGTTCGCAGTTTAGCATTTGTCTGCGCCTATTTCAATGGATGCCGGTATATTGTCGGGTGATCGTCGGCGGGTGACGAAAGTATCGATTAGTGCTACTATAACGGCACCATATCTCCGAAAGGATGCTTCCCATGCCCGAAACGAAACCCTATTACGGTTTTAACTTCCTGTGGATGTTTTCCAAGTGGCGCGAGGATATGAAGCCCGCGCCGCCTGATTTGAAGGAACTGGACTTTGTGGCTAAGCACGGCTTCAATTTTGTGCGGGTGCCGACGGATTACCGCTTTTGGACGGAAGGGTTCGATTATTTGAAGCCCGATGAGCGGGTCTTTGAGGATTATATCGATAAGTATTTGGACGAATGCACGAAGCGCGGGCTGCATATGAGCTTAAACATCCACCGCGCGCCGGGGTATTGTATCAATCGGAACGACATAGAAAAGCATAACCTTTGGGCGGATAAGGAAGCGCAGGACGCGTTCCTTTTTTTGTGGGAAACCTTCGCCAAGCGATACAAGGGCGTGGGGAGCGATAAGCTGAGCTTCGATTTGCTTAACGAGCCGCCCGATATCGGCCAATACGGCTGCACGCGCGACGTACATGAAAAGCTGATGCGCCGTGTCATCGCCGCGATACGCGCCGCCGACCCCAAGCGGGAAATCGTAATCGACGGCTTGGAAGGCGGGCATACGGCCATGCCCGAGCTTGCCGACGCGGGTGTGGTACACAGCGGGCGCGGATACACGCCCTTCCCCGTGAGCCACCATAAAGCGGAATGGGTAAGCGTGGAAAACATGCCCGAGCCGGTATACCCGGGCGAAATGTGGGGCGAATATTGGGACCGTAAAGCGCTGGTTGAATTCTACCAACCGTGGCGTGACGTGGAGAAAGCCGGGGCGAAGGTGCATATCGGCGAATTCGGTTGCTATAACAAAACACCGAACGACATCGCCTTGCGCTGGCTGACGGATTTATTTGACGTGTACCGCGAATTCGGCTGGGGGTACGCGCTTTGGAATTTTAAAGGGACCTTCGGGATCATCGACCACGGGCGCGCGGGCGCAAAATTTGAAAAGATGGACGGCTTTAACGTGGACAGGGACTTATTCGAGCTGATGGTTAACAACCGCGTATAATGCCGCCGCGTAATAACGCCCCCGCCGACCCGCCGCCGCCGATACCCGGGCGGGGACCGCAAGGCAACTTCGGGCGCGGGGGCAACCGCTTCCAGCGCGAACGCGAACGGCCGAGGAACTTCTTTAAAACGGTGTTCCGTTTGTTGGGGTATTTCCGCGAGCAATGGTATGCGTTGCCGGTTATATTTGTATTGAGCTTGGGCGCGACCGCCGCGGCGTTGGTCGGGCCTTTTCTGATTGGGCGCGTGATCGACGGGCTTGTATATCCGTATCCCGCGCCGGAAGTCACGCGCTTTGCCATTCCCATCTTCACGTTATTAATCATCCTGTATTTTTGGGATTCCTGCACGCAATTCCTGCAAACGTGGGTGGTGGCGGGCGCGAGCCAACGGTTGGTGCGCAGTATGCGGCATTACCTGTTTAAACATTTGCAACGTTTGCCGATCCAATTCTTTGATTCGTACATGCATGGGGAATTGATGAGCCGCCTGTCCAACGATACGGACAATATCGCGGGTATCCTCGGCATGGCGTTGGTACAGTTGACATCGATTTTGATTACCGTCACGGGTGTGCTGGCGATGATGCTTTGGCTGTCGCCGACGATGACCTTTTTCGCGCTGGTGAGCGTGCCGCTTTTCTTTTTCGTGAGCAAGACGATCGGCGCAAAGACGCGTAATCACTTCCGCGAGCAGCAGCTTGCGTTGGGCTTACTCAACGCGAAAATCGAAGAGGACATCACCGGTATGGCGGTGATTAAAGCGTACGGTTACGAGCGTAAATCCGTCGCCGACTTCGCCGAAATCAACGAACGCTTGCGGACGGCGGGCACGCAAGCGCAGATATGGTCGGGCTTTATTATGCCCGCGATGAACGTGATTAATAATTTGAGCCTTGCGGTCGTGGCTTTCGCGGGGGCGGTGCTGGCGATCAACGGGAGTATTACCGTAGGGGTGATCGCGTCGTTTATCGCGTACGCGCGGCAATTCGGGCGGCCGTTGAACGATTTGGCTTCGACGTATAACCAAATGCAATCTGCGTTGGCCAGCACCGAGCGCGTGTTCGAAATCTTGGATGTGGCGGGGGAAGCCCCCGACGAACCGAGTGCCGTCGAATTAACGCAAACGCGCGGCGATATCTCCTTTAAAAACGTGCGCTTCGGCTACGAACCCGATAAACCGATCATCGACGGCCTCAATTTCGACGCGCCGAGCGGTTCGGTGATTGCGCTCGTGGGCCCGACGGGGGCGGGCAAGACGACGGTCGTTAACCTGATCGCCCGCTTCTACGAAATCGACGGCGGGGAAATTTTGTTGGACGGGAAGCCTTTAACGGCTTATACGCGCAATTCCCTGCGGCGGTCCTTCGGGATCGTGTTGCAAGATACTTACCTGTTTACGGGGACGATCATGGAAAACCTGCGCTACGGCAAACCTTCCGCAAGCGACGACGAAGTAAAACAAGCGGCGAAGCTGGTGGGAGCGGACCGTTTTATCCGCCAGCTCCCCGAGGGTTATTCCACGCCGCTTTCGGAAAACAGCCGAAACCTAAGCTCCGGCCAACGTCAACTGCTCGCCGTCGTACGTTGTGTACTGGCAAATCCGGACATCCTAATCTTGGATGAAGCGACGTCATCGGTGGACACCCGTACGGAGGCGAAGATACAGGAAGCGATGGGTATGCTGATGAAGGGGCGCACCGGCTTCGTCATCGCGCACCGCTTGCGCACCGTAGCCGGGGCGGATCGGATTTTGGTGGTGGATAAAGGGCAAATCGTAGAGCAAGGTAACCATGCGGAATTGATGGAGCAAAACGGTGTGTATAGAAGGATGTTTGAAATGCAGTTAAGGGGAATAATGACATAAACATCAGCAATCAAACGGACATACGAATAAAAGGAGTTAAAGACGATGAAGCGTTTTATTGTAAACTACGTGTTCGATCGAAAGTGGGCTCTGTTGTACGTCAGTATTATTTTTGCGCTGTCCTTAATTCCGCTGTTGTACATCACCCGCTTTAGCCATCCGAGTGCCGACGATTTTTCGTACGGCAACCATACCGTGCATGTATGGCGAGAAACAGGCTCTGTAACGCGTCTTCTTTCGGCCGCCGCGGAGGGGACGAGGGGTGTCTATAATTCTTGGCAAGGTTCGTTTGCGGCGGTGTTTGTGATGACGCTGCATCCGGCGGTCTTTAATGAATCGCTGTATATGTTCGGCCCTATGTTGATGCTTTTGGGATTTGTTGCCGCAACAATGTTTTTGTTAAAGGTAATAATGATGGATTGTTTGGGAATGGATAAATATGCTTGCGGCATCATAACCGTTGTCTTTACGTTTATTTCCGTACAATTCATATTTTGCCCGGTCGAAGGATTTTATTGGTACAATTCGGCTTTATATTATACGGGGTTTCATTCGCTTTCCCTGTTATTATTTTCATTTATTTTGCTTTCGATCCGATCGGAAAACAGGCGCGCCGTTATTATCTATACGATCGCCGTCCCACTCATTGCCTTTTTGGTGGGCGGAAGCAATTTTGTTACGGCATTAATATCCACTTCGATAATGGCATTGATAACGATGTATTGCGTCATCGTCAAACGCGGTAAATGGCTTGCCCCTTCTTTAGGGTTGATAATGATTTGTATCGCGCTGGTTATTTCCGTAACGGCGCCCGGCAATGCCGTGAGGCAGGTACATTTTACAAGCATGGACCCTTTGTTAGCCATTGTCAGGTCATTTGAATACGCGTTTCATTTTATATCGTTGGTTATCCGCGCGCCTATTTGGCTCGGGTTTGTCGCTTTAATCCCGATCATCTACGGATCCTTGCGTAATTGTGCGTTCCGTTTTCGTTATCCGGTATGGGTAGTCATCGTTATGTATGGAATTTACGCGAGCACGTTTACGCCAAACCTATATTCGTGGTCATCCTACGGGCCCGCACGCGTGGTAAACATTAATTTCTTCGCCTTCCTGTTCTTCTTGCTTTTTTCGATTATATATATTTGCGGCAGCATCGCTTCTTATTCGAATCAAAAAACACAATTAACATCGAGGGTACGAAGCAAAAAGACACGCCAATCATCCGTCATCGAAAACCCGATCATAACCGCCGTATTAGCGTTAGCCTTCCTTACCGTTTGCGTTCACGCGTTGATTAGAGACACGAATTCGATGACGAGTATCAGTGCCGCCGGTTCACTTATCACCGGAGAGGCACGAACCTTTCACGAAGAAAACCTGACTCGGCGTGAAATCCTGCTGAATCCGAATATTCGGGATGCCGAATTGCTTGAATTCAGCGTTAAACCCCGTGTATTGTTCCACACTCTTGACATAACACCTGACCCAACCGTTTGGCCCAATACAAGCCTTGCGGATTTCTATAACAAGGATTCGGTTACTTTAATACCCCGCAAGCCATAACGTGAAGGTTGTACGCTTATGTCCATCAAGCGGTCGTGTGATAGTAATTAAGGTTCTGCTTGCCCCGCATACCCGCACATGTTATCATCCCCACGCAAAGTGCGCGATAATCCCGCACATTCGTGCCCGATTACGCATGGGGCCGCCACCCATTACCAAAAACGGCGCGTTTGCCTGTTGCGGTCTGTGACCGCTAAAATTTCATATCGGGGAGGAGAAACCCATTACAAAAAACATCCGCGTCATAGACGAGCAGGGTAATTCGTATGAAGCAACGTATCCCAAACGGGCCAAAGGGCTCGTTAAGCACGGACGGGCACGCTTCATAAATGAAAGTACAATTTGCCTGCTTTCGCCGAATACCTTATTCGGCGCCGGAGCGTGTCCGCCAAATAATCATTTGGAGGACAATTTTATGAATATACCGAATATTTTAAGCAATCAGGAAGTTGTCGACCTTACCGAAGCTATGAAGGACATCGACCCCCGCTCCAACGGCCCGAGGCCGGAAGCACCCCCGGTTCCGCCCGCACCCCCTGCACCTCCCGCACCCCCTGCACCCCCCGCACCCCCCGCCCCATCGGCGCCGGCTGCACACGATACGCTGACCGAACTGCTCAACCGTATCGACGCCATCATCCAAAACACCGCCCACATCAATGAAGCGGTACATTCGATTAAGGATATGGCTGAAAGCGGTGAGTTGTGTGAAGAAACCGCCGGAATATTTATAAACGGCGTGGTGGATGTTGTAAAAGCCCGCGAGCATACCAACCAATGCGCGATCAACCTGTTGGAAGAAATGTACAACACCGCAAAGACCGTAAAAACCGGGAACTTTGCAAGCGATCTGATAGGCTTGGGCGGATTGGGCTTGGACATCGACGGTATGGTCAGCAGCCTGCCGCCGCAAGAAAAACTGAACTTTCTGCGTGAAGTGCTGGGCATGAAAGCCTAACCCAAAATCATATCAAATATCGGCCCGCGTAAAAATACGCGGGTCTTTTTTTGGTTCTTTGAAAATCCTTAACCTTTTGTGTCCGTGATTTTTGATTTCCCCGTATAAAGTGTCCTCCTAAGCGGATTTACCCGCCATATCACAACAAACGGAGGATAACATGAACCAAAACAAAAACCGCAAACCATCACCCCCCCAGCAACGCGTCTTACCCAAGGTTATCACCGTAATCATGTTTTCGTTGGCGGTTTATTTTATTTGGGATTTGATCGCCAACGCCAACCCCGAAATCCTGATGACAGCGGCGGGGATATCGTCGAGGGATCCCGTACGGCAGCGTCCCGCGGCGGATCCGGTACCGATTCAAGCGACCGACGGGTTGCAAACGGGATCCCCACCCGAAATTGAAGAACCGATGTATTTCCGGCAAATATCCCTCTCCGAAATCACCCCCACCCCCTATCTCAAGCTCGTCAACCGCGCCATTTCCATCCAAAGCCCCATAAACGCGGATTACCTCGTTAACGTTTGGCCGGGCTCCCCCGCGCGGGATTTGAACGTAATGTTGCACGCGACCGCATCCGCCGCCATACGTGACTTGCTGACCGAAGCGCGGAGCGCGGGCTTTAGCGGACTCTACGTCGCCGACGGTTACCGTACGTATAATGAACAATCGCGCCTCTTCGCCAACATTGCCGATAAAACCTACGTCATGCCTGCGGGCCACAGCGAGCATCAGCTGGGTTTGGCGGCGGATATCCTGAGTGTGGACGGCAATTCCAACGGGATGCGCGGTACGGCCGAGGCGCAATGGCTGGCGGAGAACGCGCCGCGTTTCGGTTTAATCCTGCGGTACCCGTACGACAAGCAGGACATTACGGAGGTCGCTTACGAACCGTGGCATTTCCGCTATGTGGGGCGCGTCCACGCTTTTATAATGGGGGAATACGGTTTTGTTTTGGAAGAATACATCGAATTCCTGCGGGAACGCGAAACCTATGAAACGGAAATCGACGGCAAAACGTACCTCATCATGTACCAACGTCCCGAAAATGGTAAAATATCCGTACTCGAACATTGGGTGCATACCGTTTCCGACGCAAACACGGGGGGTTATATTATTACGGCTTGGAGGTAGTATGGAGCATACAATTCTGATTTGTGACGACGACGAAGACATCCTAAGCGCTTTGGAAATCTACCTGCGGCAGGAAGGGTACAAAACCCTGCGTGCCGCCAACGGCAAAGAAGCCGTCGAAGCCGTCAACCGTGAGCCCATCCACCTCGTTCTGCTCGACGTAATGATGCCCGTGATGGACGGCATACAGGCGGCGGTCAAAATCCGCGAAGCCGGCAACGTCCCCATCATATTCCTTTCGGCGAAAAGCGAGGAAACCGACAAGATACTGGGCTTGAACATGGGCGGCGACGATTACATCACCAAGCCCTTTAACCCCGTGGAGCTGATCGCGCGGGTACGGGCTTCGCTGCGGCGTTATGCCCGTTTGGGCGGGTTAAACGGCGTACCGCCCGTTACCGCCGACGAAAAGGACATCTACCGTTCCGGCGGCTTGGTGCTGGACGACGGCAGGAAGCGTGTGAGCGTCGAAGGCGAAGAAGTTACCCTTACCGCGCTGGAATACAACATCCTAAAGCTGCTCATCTCCCACCCCGACAGGGTTTTTTCCTCGTCGCAAATCTACGAAGCCGTATGGGACGAACCCGCCTTCCACGTATCTAAAACCGTTTCCGTCCATATCCGGCACATCCGCGAGAAAATCGAAATCAACCCCAAAGAGCCGCGTTACTTAAAGGTGATTTACGGCTTGGGGTACAAGGTGGTCAAACATGCGTAAAATATTGTGCAACCCGCTTGTTAAGGTCTTTTATTTTTTGGCGGGGTACGGTTTTGCCGTTTCCGCTTTACGCGCGCGCAGCCATACTTTTGATGTCCTGTTGGGGCGGTTCTTCGGCGGGGTTTTCCGCTTCGGGTTTGCGGTGTCGGTCGTTTGTTTGGGTGTTTGCGCGGCTGTTTTGCTCCTTTCCGTATGGATGACGAAGCCCGAGGGGAAGCGGGAAGCCGTATTCCAATATTGGCGGAACGTCGATTTCATCCTGCTTGTCTTGGTTGCGGCGTGCGGCGTGTGGTACCTCATGAATTCCGCTTACGCTGAATGGCGGTACATTTTTTCCTATATCCCGCCGTTTTTGGCGTATACCGTTGTGATGTTTATCTTAATAGAGTTCGCCGCCCGTATACGGGACGGGGATTTGCTGCGCACGCTGTATTGGGTACGTTTTTTTCGCGTGTACCCCGTATGGCGGCTGACGGGCTTGTCTTTTACCCTAATTTTAATGGGAGGGCTTGCGCTTTTTATTGTCTTGTTCCCGCCAATCGGGACACGGTTGAATTATTGGCTGAACTTAATGATTTACGGCGTTTCCGGCGGCATTAACGCGCCCCCGATGCGCCGGTTCTATGATTTGTCCAATCTCCTGCGCGTTTTCTCCGCCGTGACCGTCGTCGGGCTGACCGGATTTGCCGCGCACCTGCTTAACCTCGCGCAAAAATACGAAGCCGCCAACGCCGATAAGCTCCGCTCCGAACAATTTAAGACGGAGCTTATCACCAACGTATCCCACGACATCCGCACGCCGCTCACTTCCATTATCAACTACGTGGATTTATTAAAATCCGAAGAATTGCGAAACGAAACCGCCGCCGGATACGTAGCCGTGCTGGAGCGCAAGTCCCGCCGCTTGAAAATCCTGATTGACGACCTGATGGAAGCCTCCAAAGCGGGTACTGGCAACCTGCGCGTGGAAACGGAAAGCGTGAACCTAAACGAAATCGTCGGGCAAATTGCCGGGGAATTCGACACCGCTTTTTCCGAACGCGATTTAACGCTGGTGTTACGCCAGCCCGAAGAACCGCTGCGGGTCACCGCCGACAGCCGCCATTTGTGGCGCGTGCTGGAGAACTTATTTTCCAACGCCGCCAAGTACGCGCTCCCCGGCACGCGCGTCTTCGCGGAAATCACCGCGCAAAACGGGGACGCGGTAATTATATTGAAGAATACTTCGCAAATACCCATCGACGCTCCGCGCGACGATTTGGCGGAGCAATTCATCCGCGGTGACCGCGCCAGGCAAACCGAGGGCAGCGGCTTGGGGCTTTACATCGCCAAAAGCCTTGTCGAATTGATGGGCGGGCGCCTTACCATCCGCGTAACAGGGGATTTGTTTGACGCGGAGATTTCCATTCCCGTAATCTAAATGTTATAATTGCCTGACATTCAATCGGAAAGAAGGAATCCGCCATGCCCCTGATCGAATTCGCGCAAGGCGCAACGCTGTGCAGCATGGGCGAACCCATGCAAAACCTTTTCTTCATCACAAAGGGCGGCGCGTCGGCGTTGCTGGCAGGCCGCACCTTCCGCTTCGAACAAGGGGATACGATCGGGCTCGACGCCATTTCCTCCGGTTCATATAACCATACATATACCGCCGTATCGGATATGACGGTATTCGCCTACCCCTGCGACAGCTTCGAAACGCTTGACTCGCTGATCAAGGATAAACCGGATGTGGGGCATCTCTTGGTCAATTCGATGTGCCGTAAGCTCTCCGACTTTTTGCGTTATTGGTCTACGTTAAAGCTGGAGGCCGACAGCGCGTTCGCCACGATGGACGATATCTACCCGCAATACCTGCGGTTATGTACGTTGTACGCGTTTGCCTCCAAGCAACTGCCGGGTTTGACCGCCATCACGGGAGCGGCCAATTCCGGCACGGTGGAAGGGTGGATGCACGAATATTATTCCGAATTAAAGGACTTGGAACCCGCGATACAAAAGACGATCTTTAAGATTACGGGTATTTCCGGCGGGTTTTTGCGCAAGGGTGCGGAGGATATCCTGGACGTTTTGCAATCGTGCAAGGCGCTGCAGGAATACTTGAAGGAGATTTCCAAGGTCTACATCAGCCACGACGAACACGACCTGTTGAACCTTATCACCGAGCTGCACCTTAATTCCATGAGCATCAAAGGCGCGGATGCCGCCGTCTCGGGTATTATGGCGCGGTTGACGGGTATGCTTTCGGGCATGACGAGCGTTTCCGCGTCCTCTTACCAAGCGCGTCTCGCGGCTTACGCGGAAAAGGTAAAGGAATACCGCGGCAACAAAGGCGTTACGGTGTTGCCCAACGCCGCCGCACCCAAGCAGAACCTGTCCGATTCCATGTCCGTTATATTGGAATATTCGGGTATGCCCGAGGAAACGGCCAACGTATTCGCACGGCAGGTACACGAATTTACCAAGATGTCCGACCGTACATCGTCCGAGGATGATGTTTACCGTTTACGCCGCGAACTTACCAAGGTATTCTACCCGCTTTACCAAAACGTTTTCGTCAAACACCTCAAGGATCCCAATCCCCCCACGATCATCAAGATGTTCTTGGAATTCGGCTACATCGACGCGGCGCTCGCGGGCCCGCCGAACGCCGATTATTTGTATTCCATCGCGGATTCGCTTAAGGGTGACCCCGAACAGGGCGTCTATACCATCCGTGAATGGATGAAGGCCATCTACGAAGGCAAAAGGGAACCCAGCCGCGACGAGTTCGACCTCGATTGGCCCGCGTGGCTTCAAGACCAAAAACAAACGGGCGAAATCACCGCCGCGGATGTCGAGCGCCTGATCAACGATCGGGAAGCCAAGCTCCGCTTCGAGCTGGAAAACGTATTCCCCATCGCCAACAAAATGACCTACGGGCGCGCGACCACGTTCTGCCCGCTTTTCGGCGACCACAACCTCCAACGCAAGCTGGAGGACGCGATCGTAACCCCCGCCCGTATTAAAGAAGCCTTCGACGAAATCAACGAAATCGATTTCTCCGCCTTCCACAGGCCCGTTATCTACGAAAACGCCGAGCTCGGCGTCGCCAAGGAAAACGTAAACGTCCGCATCATGCCCGAAGTCATATTGATGCCCAACGTCGGCTTGCGCGGCGCCATGTGGCAGGACATCGAAGGCCGTAAGCGCAACACGCCGGGCCGTGTGTTCGCCCCGGTTTTCCTGCTCATTGACCTTAAACCCATGCTCATGCGTATCGCGGGCGAGTTCCGCTGGGAGATTTGCAAGCGTATCATGGGTATGCGGTGGAACGACCTCTCCGACCCGTCCCTCACCGCCGAATATTGCGATTACCTGCAGTTCTACCGTTCCAACCGCGACCTCTCCGCCGAAGTGAAGGCCGACGTCAAACTCGAGTTGACCCGCGCGAAGAACAATTACCGTACCGTATTCGTCAATAACTATGTAGAGTGGCTGATGTACGAATCCAACGGCTCGCCGCGCCTAAATAAGCAGGCACGCAGGATCCTCATGTCCTACTGCCCCTTCCCCGCCGCCATCCGCGAAAAACTTTCCAACAGCCCGCAATACCTTGAACCGTTAAAGAATTTCGGCATCAAGAACCAACAACGCGTACAGCATCTGACGCGCATAACCAACAAGCTGACCCAAAGCGGCAAGGAAGTGCCGAAGGAACTGGCGGACGAATTGGAGTTCGCGAAAGCGTAGCGGGGGAATCCCGATGAAGGGGGCATTTGTGTACGTTTGACAAAATGATATAATCATGTGCGATAAGGAGCCGTATACATATGACATTCAACCCCTTACACAACCCCTTCCCCTCCGCCCGAAACGTACACTACGCGCGGAAGGGGATGGTGGCGACGTCCCAACCCTTGGCCGCGCAGACAGGGCTGGAAATATTAAAACGCGGCGGCAACGCCATCGACGCGGCGATCGCAACAGCCGCTTGCCTGACGGTGGTGGAACCGACTTCCAACGGTATCGGCGGGGACGCTTTTGCGTTGGTATGGACCGACGGTAAATTGCATGGCTTAAATGCCTCCGGACGTTCGCCCGAAGGTATCTCCATCGAAAAGGTTAAGGCGCTGGGGCATGAAACAATGCCCGTACACGGTTTTGTCCCCGTTACGGTACCCGGCGCGCCGGGAGGCTGGGCGGAACTTTGCAAACGCTTCGGCAAGCTGTCGCTGTCGGAATGTTTGGCACCCGCCGCCGCGTACGCCCGCGAAGGGTTTCCCGTTTCGCCCGCCCTCGGCAAATATTGGGATATCGCTTTCCGATTTTATGTAAAACACAGGTATAATCCCGCTTTTGCGCCGTGGTTCGATACCTTTGCGCCCAAAGGCCGCGCACCGGAAATCGGTGAAATGTGGTCGTCCGCAGCCCACGCGGAAACGCTGGAGGAAATCGGGGAGACATATGCGGAATGTTTTTATCGCGGCTGGATGGCCGCCGACATCGAGGCCTTTTCGGCTTGCCACGGCGGGTTTTTGACGATAAACGACATGGAATCGTACGCCCCGGAATGGGAGGACCCCATCTCCGTCAATTACCGCGGCTACGATATATGGGAAATGCCGCCCAACGGCCAAGGCATCGTGGCGTTAATGGCACTGGGTATACTTAACGGCTTGCCGACAACCCAACACAATCAAATTGAAGCGTTAAAGCTGGCATTCGTGCAGGGGATGGCGAATGTAACGGATAAGGAACGCATGAAATTTACCGTAAAGGATTTATTGGACGAGGATTACCTTTCGCTTTTGCGGGACAAAATAAAAGGAGATGCCCAAACCCCCGCCGTTACGCCGCCAGCACCAAGCGGTACGGTATACTTGGCGGCCGCCGACGGTGAAGGTAACATGGTAAGTTTTATCCAAAGCAATTATATGGGTTTCGGCTCGGGCATGGTTGTACCCGGTACGGGCATCGCATTACAAAACCGCGGCGCGGACTTCAGCCTGTACAAAAGCCACCCCAACGCCTTAGCCGGCGGGAAAAAGACGTACCACACGATTATCCCCGGGTTTATCACCCGCGGCGCCCGAGCGGTTGGTCCTTTCGGCGTGATGGGCGGGTACATGCAGCCCCAAGGGCATGTGCAAGTGGTTACGAATCTGATCGACAAACATTTGAACCCCCAAGCCGCGCTCGACGTTAAACGCTGGCAATGGACCGAAGGCAAGCATATATTGGTTGAATCGGGTTTCCCCGATGATGAAATCATAACATTGTCCGCCGCGGGGCATGAAATCGTAAAGACCTCCGAGGTCGGCGGCTTCGGGCGGGGTCAAATCATCCTGCGCGACCCGAAAACGGGTGTATTGGCCGGCGGTACGGAATCGCGGACGGACGGGCACATCGCAAGTTGGTAAATCAATCAAGCGTATTCGCAAGGCAAACAGGTTAAAAAGTTTTAGGAGTGGTACCATGCCTTCCCCATCACAACATTTCTTCCGATATTTTTTATTGACCCTTTTCGCCGTGTGCTTGGGCGGTGCCACGCTGGTTGCGGGTATCGGCGCGGGTTTTGCCTCCGCACGGCGTTTCCTCCCCGATGATCACCAACCCACACATACGGAACAGTCCCTTAACCCCCATTTCGGGCCGGAACCGTTCGTATTACCCATCGCCTTCCCCGAAACGGACTTTTCCGAAATCGTCGATATAGTACGCTCTTCCGTGGTAAGCATCACCATCGAGTCGGAAATCAGCGGATGGCGTAACAACGCTTCCCGCACCGCTATAGGGTCGGGCAGCGGTTTTATCTTTTACATGGACGAAAATAACGCTTATGTCGCCACCAACAACCACGTCGTGGAAAATACCATGTATATCCATATCTCCCTTGATGACGAAACCCTTATACCCGCGCGCCTTGTCGGCGCCAGCCGCAACAACGACCTGGCCGTATTGGCCGTTTCGTTGGAAACCTTAGCCGAATACGGCATACCGTTCGGCGTTGCGACCTTGGGGAGCTCGGACGGTTTGCGCATCGGCGATTCGGTTATCGCCATCGGCAACGCGTTGGGGGAAGGGATACGCACGACGCAAGGTATCGTAAGCGCGTTGGATTTAAGTATCATCGTACCCAACCCCGCCACGGGCGAACAGCTGACACTTAACGTATTCCAAACCGACGCTGCGGTCAACCGCGGCAATTCGGGCGGCCCGCTCTTTAACGAACGCGGCGAGGTCGTCGGTATCATAACCGCCAAGTTTATGGGCGCGGGTATCGAGGGGATGGGTTATGTGCTCCCCATCGATAACGTTCGCAACCTGATGGAACGCCTGCGCGAGGAAGGGTCTGTTATCATCCCCTTTATGGGTATCATGCACGATCCCATCAACGAAGAGCAGCGTGAATTGTTTAACCTGCCCGCCACGGGTATGCTGATACGGAGCGTAACACCCGACACACCCGCCTATGAAGCGGGACTCAGGCGTAATGACCTGATCGTGTACCTCGGCGGGATACGGACGCACAACTTCGAGGCGTTCAGGCATGCGTTGATCTCCCACGACGTCGGCGAAACGGTGGTATTGGGCATCTACCGCGGCGGGCGTTTTATGGAACTGGAAATCACGTTAGGCGCGCCGAGGTAACGCGGTATGGAAGACGCGATCGACCCCATCCTGTTGGACCGTATACTTATATGCGCGAAAAAAGACGAAGCCATCGAAAAGCTGTACCTCTTCGGCAGCCGCGCGCGGGGTACGGCGACGGCGTTTTCGGATATCGACATCGCCATTATCTGCACCTCCGCCGCGGACGTAAACCGCGCGGCGTTAAACAAGGCCGCCATATGGTACGACGGCCACGTTTCATTCACATACGTCCTTTCCCATGAATTTGAAACCGA
Organism: Defluviitaleaceae bacterium; assembly: GCA_009779755.1. Classification (GTDB taxonomy): domain Bacteria; phylum Bacillota; class Clostridia; order Lachnospirales; family WQUN01; genus WQRX01. Next base: position 24,925 of record WRDO01000009.1, read on the forward strand.
CGACCACCCCTTACACGTTTCGTCATCCATAAAAAAAGAAGGGATCCTCCTATGGCAGAAGTAGGCAGTTATCTGTACATTGCACGAAAGGACCTGCGCCGCGCTGAGTTGATGCACGGCGAAGCGGACTATTGCGCCAGCGGCCGCTTCAGCGAGCAAGCCGTGGAAAAATGCTTCAAGGCTTTTATTGAAAAAAAAGGAACCGCCGACGATTACAAGCTGATGGGCTTACATAAACCTTGGCGGCTTTACGACCGTTGCTTCGGCATGGGTTTCCCCGAACTTTCCGACACCGAGGAAAATATCCTGCACAAGCTGGCGGATTATTATTACGATACGAATTACCCCGGCAACGCATATTTTGAACTTTCCCAAGCGCAGTCATCGGAAGCGTTGGAACTGGCACGGACGATCGTTGAATTAACGGGAGAGGTTCTGTAGCCTATGTTCGTTAAGGTTTCAAGCGGTGCGGTGATGGGGGTGGACGGTTACATTGTTGATGTGGAAGTGGACGTTGCAAGCGGTTTGCCGGGCTTCGACGTGGTGGGCCTACCCGATTCCGCGGTAAAGGAATCACGCGAACGGGTACGCGCCGCCATCCGCAACGCGGGTTTCGCGTTCCCCGTCAAGCGTATAACCGTAAACCTCGCACCTGCCGATACGCGCAAGTCAGGCCCTGCCTTCGACCTACCCATTGCGGTGGGTCTTTTGATTTGCTCGGGCGTATTAAATGAAAAAACGGCGGATAAAGCCTTCTTCGCGGGGGAGCTGTCGCTGGACGGAGCCGTCCGTCCCATATCGGGTATGCTGCCGATGCTGCTCGCCGCTCGGGAAGTTGGGATCATAAAATGCTACGTCCCGTTGGAAAACGCGCGTGAGGCATCGCTTGTGGCGGGCATGACGGTATACCCGTTGACCCATTTAAATGAACTCGTATCGGGTCCCGACACAAATCTGGTTGCGCCGTTCCCAAGCGCCGCGGAAAGTAACCCCTACGATGTCGATTTCGCCGATGTCGCGGGTCAGGTCCACGTAAAACGCGCATTGGAAATTGCCGCCGCGGGTTGCCATAACTTGGTCATGATCGGCCCGCCCGGTGCGGGTAAGACAATGCTTGCGCGAAGGATGCCCACGATCCTGCCCGACCTTTCCTTCGACGAAAGCATCGAAATCACCAAGATATATTCCATCGCGGGATTGTTGGGCGAACGGCATTTGATCACCGAGCGGCCCTTCCGTACGCCGCACCATACGGCTTCCTATATATCGATAACCGGGGGCGGGCGCGTACCCGCACCGGGGGAGATCAGCCTTGCGCACAACGGCGTCCTCTTCCTCGACGAACTGCCCGAATTCCAAAAGAAAGCCCTCGAAACCCTGCGCCAACCGATGGAGGACGGGCACATCACGCTTAACCGCGTGGGCGGCGTATGCACGTACCCCAGCGTGTTCCTTTTGCTGGCGGCGATGAACCCCTGCCCCTGCGGATACCAAGGTACGCAGCGTTGCAAATGCACCGAAGCGGAGATCGCGCGTTATTTGGACAAAATTTCCGGCCCGTTGTTGGACAGGATCGACATCATGGTGGAAGCCACGTCGGTAAGTTACGGGGAACTGGCGGGGGGCGAAAACACGGGTGGGAAGCACCCCTCCTCCGCACCGCCGCCGCATGCAGAAACCTCCGCCGAGGTAAAGGCACGCGTGGAACACGCGCGTGAGCGGCAGTCCCATCGCTTCGCTTCCGCGTCCGTCCGCTTTAACGCGAAGATGTCCGCATCCATGGTAAAAAAATATTGCAAGCTCAACCGCGAAAGCGGCGACTTACTTAAGCAGGTGTTCGAATCCATGAACATGAGTGCGCGGGCGTACCATAAGATATTAAAGATCGCACGGACGATCGCTGACTTGGCCGATGCGCCGGAGATCGATGTTGCGCACATCGCGGAAGCGGTTTCATACAGAGGGCTGGATAGGAAATATTGGTAATAAAAAATACTTTACTTTGACGTTAACAAACCCTTGTGATACGTTGCCTTCGGTTTTATAAAGGAGGCAATCATGTTTACGCAGTTAAAGGAAATGTTGAAAAAGCCCGCGCTGTACGAAAAAGGTACAATCGCGTTGTGGACCGACGAACATATATCGAAGGGTATGCTCGAGGCACACTTGGACCCCACATGTGACGCGGCGACGCGAAATCACGCCACCGTACGCGGACACGTCAAATGGATCGCGTCGGTCGCCCCTACGGAGGAATACCGCGATTTATTGGATTTGGGCTGCGGCCCCGGTATCTACGCGGAGGAATTCCACAAAGTGGGGTATCGGGTATCGGGGGTGGATATTTCCCAACGTTCCATTGATTACGCCCTTAGCGCGGCAAAGGAAAAAGATTTACCCATCACATATTGGTGCCAAGACTTTACCGAGATGGACTTCGTCGAACGTTTTGACTTGATCACGTTAATTTATTACGATTTTTGCACGCTCCCCACGGAAAGCAGGGCCAAAGCGTTGGAAAACATTTACGCTTTATTAAAGCCCAACGGGTTGCTGATCGTCGAAATCCATACACCGTTGTATATTGAAGGGCGGGAGGAATCCACACATTGGGAATACGCGGAGGACGGCTTCCTTTGCGGCGAGCCGCATGTATGCCTCGAGGCGTTCCATCGGTATGACGAACACAACACGGTGTTGGACCGCACGGTTATTATTACGGAGCGCGAAATAAAGAGCGTAAACATTTGGCACCATACCTTCACAAAGGACGAATTTACGCGGGATTTGTACGCGGCAGGGTTGCGCGTAAAATCCGTGTACGGGGACATGCTGGGCGCGGAATATATCGAAAGCGGTAAAGAGATATGTTTCATCGCACAGAAGGGGTAACTATAAAACGATTTTTATCTTCACAGCACATTGAATTAAAGTATAATCCCCTTGATTACAGGCATCGAGGGGTTTTTCATGTCATTGATTAACGTATCCAACCTGACCTTCGCTTACGAGGGCAGTTATGATACGATCTTCGAAAACGTCAGCTTTCAAATGGACACCGACTGGAAGCTGGGTTTTACGGGCAGGAACGGACGCGGAAAAACGACCTTCCTGCATCTTTTGATGGGGCGTTACGAATACGGCGGGACGATTTCCGCAAGCGTGGCGTTCGAATATTTCCCCTATGACGTGAAGGATAAAAATGTCATCACAAAAGGTTTAATTGATGAAATTTGCCCGTCCTATCCCGAATGGCGGCTTTCACGCGAGCTGTCGTTGCTGGAAGTGGGCGATGATGTGTTAAATCGTCCGTTTTCCACCCTTTCCAACGGCGAACGTACCAAGGTCTTGCTTGCCGCACTTTTCCTCAGGGAAAATAATTTCCTGCTCATCGACGAACCCACCAACCACTTGGATCGGCTGGGGCGCGAAACCGTCAGCCGTTATTTGGATACCAAAAAAGGATATATATTGGTTAGCCACGACCGGGCGTTTTTGGACGGTTGCGTCGATCATGTGCTTTCGATTAACAAAGCGAATATCGAAATCCAACGCGGTAATTTCTCCTCGTGGATGGCAAATAAGAAACTCCAAGATGCCTTCGAGCTGGCTGAAAACGCGAAATTAAAAAAGGACATCAAACGGCTGGAAGCGGCGGCGCGCCAAAGCACCCAATGGGCCGACAAAGTGGAATCCACCAAGATGGGCAAGGGCGCGGCCAAGCTCCGCAAGAAAGGACACGTCAGCAAGGACACCATGGCCTATAACGCCGAAAAATCCCGACGTATGCAGCAACGCCGAAAAAACCTCGAACGCAGGCAGGAATCCGCCATCGAGGAAAAATCGTCTCTATTAAAAAACCTCGACCACGCGGATAAACTGAAGATAACGCAGCTGCCCTACCATACGGACCGTCTGCTTTCCCTTTTCGGCGTTTCGATTTTTTACGGCGACGCGGCAAGCCCCATGGGTAAAAGGGTTTGCCGTGACGTAAGTTTTTCCGTTGAAGCGGGCGACCGCATCGCGTTATGCGGCAGGAACGGTTCGGGCAAGACGAGCTTGCTTAAATTGATCTGCGGCGGGGAAGCAACGCGTGACGGGTCCCCGGGTTTATCGTATACCGGGGAATTTATGCGGGGCAGCCGATTGAAAATTTCTTATGTTCCGCAGGATACGTCGTCTCTTTGCGGTGATTTGTCCGACTACGCGCGGGAGCATGGCATCGATGAGAGCCTGTTTAAAGCGATCCTGCGAAAGTTGGATTTTTCCCGTATCCAATTCGAAAAGGACATGCGTGACTTTTCGGGCGGTCAAAAAAAGAAAACGCTCCTCGCGAAAAGCCTGTGCGAGAAAGCGCATTTGCTCGTATGGGACGAGCCCCTTAATTTCGTGGATGTATTGTCGCGTATGCAAATCGAGGAATTGCTGATGGAATACCGGCCGACCTTGCTTTTCGTCGAGCATGACGGCGTGTTTTGCGATAAGGTAGCCACCAAACGAATCAATTTGTTGCCGTAAAAAGATCATTTGCACAGGATTCGACATATATGCTAAAATGCGTGTGTTACAAAAATCGTAGTGACCGTGAGGTGCGTCAACACCCCACGGCGCGTGTAGGGATCCGGAACATCGCCACACACACAGGCATACGCCTGCCACTACGTAACCTTAGTTTAGCACTTGATATCCCCCGTTTCAATGACAGCGGGTGGGAAGCGTGCCATATTTTGGTTTATGCTGGTAGGCGGTAACGGCTTATTCAACTTGATTGGATTTTTTGGTGTGTGTGTGGATGATGGCATTGTTTGCCGTCCTTACACACATTTTTATTTTTGGCGGCTCCGTGGGGGATGCATGTATGGACGCTTTCCCCATAGGCGCTGCCGTACAGGGAAGGATGTTTGACATGAAAACCCCAACTACGGAACAGGAAATACCCAAGTTCATACATAACGTGGAATGGCACATAAACAGGATTTCCAATTCCGTTATCTTCGATGAGGCTTATATACGGAAAAACATCCGCGAAATGGATGATTCCGAATATGAAGGTTTTTATCGTTCATTCATCAACAATTTTAAGCCTTATATAAAAGACTTCCGAAAGTATGAAGCATCCCTGCAAAAATTGATGGGAATGTATCCCGATTACCCCGGCCTTTGCGTGTTACAGGATAAGGTCATAATCGCGTTGCTCAACTTGAATCGGATCATCGATATTTTGGAGGACGAATGGATGAAGAGGGGATAATTGTCTTACCCCGGGGGACTTTCGTCATGCAGCCGGTTAACGGCGGTGACGGCGTAAAAATAATCTCCCGTATCTTCGGGGACGGCAAAAATGTAATCATCATGCCCCGGCGCAGCGGGCACGATAACGAAGATATTCGAAGGATCGTTTAAATCGATCCTTTCGCTTAAAGAACGGTAAATCACGAAATACCGAGGCGCGACCGTTGGACACGGGTTGCCCTCGGTATTTTTCCATGCGATGAAGTCCTCGCCGATGACCACGTTCGCCGGGCGCGACGGGGCGGTACCGCCGAGGTGGGGCATGGGCGGTACGAGCGCGGGGGTGCTCCATAAAGTTTGCCGCAGGGTTTCCATGGTGTCCCTCATGCCTTGCCCGCGACCGGGGCGCATTTGGTTTTGGGAGAAAAACATGGAGCCGCGTATGGCGGGATTGCCGAGGTTATACGCTTCCTGCCGTAAAAGCGTCCGCATCCCCTCGTTTTCGAAGCCGGGTGAATTGCGCCATTTCGTGGGGACGGTGACGGGGTTTTGGCGGTATTGGTTGTCCATACGGTACAAGCCGACGCCGATGTACAATTGCGCGTTGGTGTACGTGCCTTGCGAGTTGCGTAAATGCCCGTGCGGCCCGTAATCATGGAACAGCCGCGCCCACCAATCGGCAATGGGGCCGTAGGGGGCCAAGGAATTTGTCCATTCCCAATAGATTTGCGGGGTCAAATAATCGATGTAGTTTTCGATCACCCAACGGCGCGTATCGGCGAAGGATGAATGGTAATTCGACCATGTCGTGGCGGAGGGCGAACCCGTACCCGCGTTGAAGCCGCCGCCGTCCAGCCCCGTGTTGCCTTCGTTCGCCGACATCCACACACCGCCGGGGCTGATGCCGAACTTCACCCACGGAGCGGCTTCGCGGATGGCCGCGCCCACGTCGATGATCAAACGCTCCGTTTGCTCGCGGCGGAAGTTTGCGCGGCCCGCGGCGGTATCGGGGAAAGCGGAAGCGTTGTACCGCGCGAAGGTGTCCGTAATTGGGAAGTCGGACGGATAAAAATAATCGTCGAAATGTATCGCATCGATATCGTAATTTTCCACTACTTCCAATACGCGGCGCGTAACCCATTCGCGTACGCCGGGCGCGGCGGGGTCCACGACATAACGGTTTTCGCCCAATTTCACGTAATCGCCGAAGAGTTCAAACGCCGTGCCGGGGAGTTGCTCCCATTCGCGGCGGATTTGCGTAAGACTTGTTACGGATTCGCCCGTGGAGGAAAGGGTGATACCGCTGTAGCTTTCGATGATATGCGTAACGCGGTACGGATTAAACCACGCGTGGAATTCGATGTTGCGTTCCCGCGCCAGTCGGACGGCATACGCCAAGGGGTCGAACGCGACGCCTTGGGAATCCAGTAATTGGCCGGTAAAGCTCGTTTCCCCGGTCAGCCACGCCGACCACGGGGAGATATCCGAGCGGTATAAGGCGTCCCCTGTCGGGCTGATTTGGAATACGACCGCGTTAAAACCCAAGTCCGCGATTTCATCAAAGCGTTGGCGCAGTTCTTCCTTTTGTTTGTCTACATGGGCGGGAGAAGTCCCGCGCGCCTCGGCGGAAGGCCAATCGATGTTCACCACCGTCGCGATCCATGCCGCGCGCAGGTGATGCTTTTGCGGGTTGTCTTCGCCGCGTGCGATGACGGGCAGGAAGGGACGGTAACGGTCGGCCGGGTCGATGACGGCGTGATAGAAACGGGCGATGGCGGATTGCAAAACGGATATTTCTGTTAGGATGTCCGCGGGATTCGCGTCGTTTAGTATATTTTGACTCCGTTGTACGGCTTCGCGGAAAATACGCAAGTCCGCTTCCGCGTACCTGCCGGTTTGGATGTTCGCGCCTTCCGCCTGCGCCCAACGCAATCGGTTAAGGGCGTAATCAATAAGCGCGGAGAGTTGATCGGTATCGGTCGGCTGCGCGGGTATGTATGGGGGGATTTCGCGCCAAATAAAAACAGGAACGGGCTCCGCTTCGTTGGTAAGCCCGTTTCCCGCTTCGTTGTCAGGCTCGTTTCCCGCTTCGACATTGCCTTGCGCTTGTCCGTTTGTAATTGCGGTTTCAATTTCGTTATTACCAATCGGGTCTATTTCGCCCTCCGTCGCAATCGGCGGAACGTCCCGCAAAACGGCAACCGTAATTGCAAAAGCCGCGATGATTAATAAAAATGAGGAGGTGTAATACCCCTTCATTCCCCGCCGCCTCACGCGAACAATCCCGCGTTGTTATCCATGTATGCCTTTAGGAAATCCAGCACTTCCATCGTGCAATCCGCTACGCGGTTGTGCTTGTAATCCCTGTTCGTGGAAAAATAGCCGAAATACCCCCAAGGGTCCTTCGTTTGCGTGCCCCAATCCCACAAGCCGTCGGCATTACGGTTCGCCATCAGCCACTCGACCGCGTCGGCGAGGTATAACGCCGACCCGCGGAATTGGTTGATGTAATTGAAGGTATGGAACCATCGGCGGGTTTGTTTATACACGAAATGATCCGGCAGCCGTTGGGGCGTCTTGTCCCAAAAATAACCGTTTTGGTACGCGTGTTCGCCGTGGTGGCGCAGCATGGCTTCCTCCATGCACGGCGGCAGTTCGGCGCGCCGCTTCAACAACAAGCCGAATTGCATCGGCACGAGCCGTGCCTCCTTCGTCCAAAACACTTCGTGCTGTGCGTCCCGCTCCCGCTCGTAAGAATATTCGCCGCTTTCATAGGCGCGGGTGGCGATGTACATCCATTCGTTATACGTACGGTCGCACAGCTTGTTATACGGTTTAATCGATTCGATAGCCTCGCTTACTATCGCGGCGTTCCACGGCGCGGCGCGTTCGTTCTTTTCGAACAACGGCTCGCGGGCCGTCCCCTTTAAGAATTCTTCCAAATAATCGTACGCAAGCAATAAAATATCCCCGTCGTCGAGGGTCAGGCCGATGTATTGGCACCGCTTGATCGCCACGAGCGAGCTGGGGAATTTATCCTTCGCCGAATAGTCCTTGTCGCGCAACCTGCCCCATCCGCCGCGGTAATCTTGCGCGTCGCGCAGCTCCTTCACGATGTCGCTCCCTAAAAACGACGGTCGCAGAGCGGTTAACGTATCGTCGCCGTACGGCACATCAAGCAAGTGGAAAAGGATTTTATACCGCACGGCAGGGTATGCGCAGAAGTCGTACAGGCGTTGTGCGGTACGGGTAAAGGTTTCGCGGGTCAACATGGTTGAATTGGTTGGGGGTAGTGCTTATCCAAAAAAACGTTCATGTTGGAATGGCGGTGTAAGGATGTTAAGCCTTGTTTTATTAACTCCCAACTATTGTTGTAATCGTTGCCTAACGTTAACGCAGGATCGTTTAAAAATGTATAAAGGCTTTCTGCGTCATTTTCATATTGCTTAGCGAAATCATCGGCGGTTTTGCTTTTTTGTTTTTTTGTTAAATTTGCATTACCGCAAACGACATGGTCGAAATTACAAGAAACAAAATAAACATCGAAAGGAATGGTCTTAAATATTTTCTTTAATCCGATAAGTATCTCCAGATTTTTTCGCTTGCGTTCATGGATTTTGATTAAATTATCCACACGATCGTATAATATGGTATTTTCATCATAAAAGGGGTCTTCATGACCGTCACTATGTACCCTTGCGCAATCGGGTATGTATACGCCGTCTGTATCAAATAACAACACCACACGGTTAATATCCCTACTTGGCGACATCCCATAACCATCACAATACATTTTTACGTGACGTGTTACTTCATTTTTAATGTTTTTGGTATTTGGATTGCTTGTTATGTCACCGTTGGTGAATGCAAAGCGTATTTGTTCACCGGGTTTATTTTTACATTGTAAATTTTCCAACGGTTTTGCTAACGCGGCTGAATCGTTTGCGCCTTCAACGATGAAGAGCAAAACTTTTTTCATATCAGTTCCCCCGCTTTCCGCAAGGAACGGGCAAGTTCATACTTGCTTGTGCCGTTATACAGCTTGCCGTCTTCATATTCTAAATGGATGGCGCGGAGGTACATATTGCGCAGGTTGTTGGTGGCTTTGGCTTTTTTACTCAGTTGTTTATAACGGTTGTCGGGGTCGATGGTAGTAAACCATACGAAGCAATCTTGCAATTTTTCCAGCGGGCGGAGGTTGTGCGAGGTAAATAAAAGCTGCCCTTTACCGTGGTTCATAAAAATATCAAGCAAATCACCCAACAAATATTCGAATATACTGGCGTCCAGTTCGTCTATGACCAATGTGAAGCCGGGGTTATTGTATGCCTCGCTAAAAAGGGTGATGAAGGATACGATTTTTTTAATGCCTACAGATTCGTTTTTGATGGGAAGATTACCTACATCTTTGCGGTAAGAAAATAGCTCAACGTTGTGATAATCGTCATCTTTATCCAATGACGATTTTTCAGCATCGCATTTGAGTGAGAATCCGGGTGCGATACAAGATAGGACTTGGTTTACGCTTGGAAGTAATCGTTTAATATCATTAGCGTATTTTTGGGGCATGGATACAACCTTGTTTAATAAATCAGGTATTCCCCAGGGTAGCTTGTTTTCGGTACCCGCGTTTATCACCATATAGAAATTATCTTTTTTTCCCGCTTGTTCTTCAATGACATACAATGATCGTATCGCGTATACCTTAAGTCTATTTATAATAACACTTATGATCAACGAAAAAATGTTTTCGCTTTCATCGAGATTTTTATCCATTATATTACTTGTTTGGCTTGCGAAAATAAAAGAACGCGATGTATTTAACGTGAGTATGCGTTGCTCTTCCAATTCCTTTGACGCGAGGGGACCGCACCCGAATAATTCCCTTTTTTTCTTTGCATCCATTTTTAGTTCACATATTTCGTTGGTTTCAATGGCTTTTTGCATTTTAGTTAGCTTGCCATTCTTAATCCATCCGGCATGTAATTTTTCGTTCGAAATCTTTACGATAATTTTAGGTTTTTCATTGCTTTCGTTTGGATCCGTATGACGAGCCACCGTAAATCCGTATCTTGCCGTTCCGCTAAAATTACAAGAATCATCTATTAAAACGAATTCCACTTCCATTGAATATCCGTTTTTACCATGCGCGATATAATTTAATAAATAGGGAGGCAATTCATTCCCGCTCATCACCTGCCTTAGTACCCCCAACGCTTCCACCAGCACCGTTTTACCGGAGGCGTTTTGCCCATACAAGCCCATGATGTGCGATTTTTCGTCACGCAATAATTGTTCCGCGTTAAAATTAATCGTACCATGCGATACATTCTTGAAATCCCACAAGGAGATTTTATTTATCCTAACCCTTACTTCATTCATATTTTCCATCCCCTTCATGGATAATCCACTCCATTTATATCATTATATATATTATTAATCAACAAAAATGCCCTAAACGGAATATTTTATTCCATATAGGGCAAGTATGTTCCGGTTTATATTAATCTATACTCGTTTAATTATGATTACCGTATGCCGCAGCGTGTCCCCCATCGGCGTGTATACGACTTCCCGTACTGTACCGCGGTATTTTTTCAGCGTATCCGCGGCTTCCTCCAATTCGTCGGAAATATCGGGGCCCTTCATCGCTAAAAACAACCCGCCGGGCTCCAGGAGGGGCAACGCGCATTTGCACAGCTTGTCCAAGCGTGCCACGGCGCGGGCGGTTATTACGTCGAACTCAAAGCCGGGCAACAAACGATGCAGGTCCTCCGCGCGTGCGTGGATGAAATCGGCTTTTATTTCCAATGCCCCAAGTGTTTCCTGTAAAAAAGTAATGCGCTTGCGAAGCGAATCCAGTAGGGTGAGCTTTATATTCGTTCGGGCGATTTTTAGCGGTACGCCGGGGAAACCCGCACCCGTACCGATGTCCAGCAAGGAAAACGCCCCCCGCGGCAAAAAGGGCAGCAATGTAAAGCTGTCGATAAAATGCTTGACCGCAAAGTCTTCATCGGAAGTGATGGAGGTTAAGTTCATTTTCCTGTTCTTTTCAAGTACGAGCGCTTGGAAACGCGACAACTGTTGATATTGCTTCTTCGTCAATGATAGGTTTCGTTTGCCTGTTTGTTGGTTTTTAAGCCAATCCCTTATTAAATCCTCGCGCATATTATACCCCCCGCGGACAATCTTCCTGCTCGACGGCGCAGATTTTCCATATACCGTGCTTGTCGGGTTCCCTTATCATGCGCAAATGCACCAAGCGGCGCAGGTTGCGCTCCGGGTCGGCTACGTAGAGCGAGCGCGTTATAAACCGCTTGGGGTCGCCGCCGTATGTGGCTTTGTTCACCCATTTGCAAAAATAGGCGCACGCGCCGTCTTCGGCGTCGCCGGGCAGCAATTCGCGCAGGGCGTTAAGGTCCAATCCGCCGACGTACATCTTGCTGACGAAAGCCCACGCGGAATCGGGGTTGGCTTGCACCGCCTCGATGAAACGCGCCGCCACGCCGTGGTCGCCGGAAATATCCATGTATACGGCTGCGCGCTCCCCGTACGGTACGGGTAAAGCGATCGGTTTCGATTTTGAATCGTTTATGTGGATAAAAGGAAATTGCATACAATCCCTCCTATGTATTCTTAAGACCGGAGGAATCGCTTCCCTCCACTATATGCCGTTGCCTGCGCAAAAGCCACAACAACGCCAACCCCGTGCCTGCCGCCGCGCCCGCTGCGTTTATCAGCATATCGCTTACCGCGCACACCCGCCCCGGTACGAAATATTGGTGGATTTCGTCCGTAATGCCGTACACGGCGGCGATACCCCACGATACGAGGAACAGCCGGTATCCCCTTATATAATATATCAACGAATGCGTAATGCAAATCGCCAATATCAGGTAGACCGTAAAATGCGCGCCCTTCCGCAGGATAAAATTAAGCATATCCTCGCTTAAGGGAATAGAAGGGAACCATTCGAGCAACCTGACAACGATAAACATACCGGCTTTGGCGGAATCGTCACCGGGCATGGACGAGGAATAAAAGATCCCCGCAGCCGCGGCAAGTGCTAAAATCGGCCATATTATCCGCATGGCGCGAAGGGTTCCATGGTCGCGCTTATTCATTTTCCGTTTCATTTCTGTGGGTTTTCGTTTTCATGTAAATCATCAGGATACCCAAATCCGCGGGCGAAACCCCCGTAATCCTTGAGGCTTGTCCGAAATTGGCGGGGCGGTGCTTCATCAGCTTTTGCCGCGCTTCGATACGTAAGCCGTGAATGTTTTCATAATCCAAATCAGGGGGCAGGGGGCGAGATTCGATCTTGGTGAATTGCTCGGCTAACGTTTGCTGCATGGCGATGTAGCCTTCGTATTTGATTTGAATGTTGACTTGCTCGCGGACGGCATCCAATACGAAGGAAGGGGAAATGGGGCATTCCAACGTCGCTTGTACGTCCAATTCGGTTATATCCCCGTAATCCAGCTCGGGGCGTTTGATTAAATCCGCCAGCTTCGCGCCGGAGGATAAGGGTGCGCTGTTTCTTTTCGTTAACATGGGGTTGGCTATTTCCGGGGAAATGGTGGTGGATTTTAGACGTTTGATTTCCGCTTCGATCAGGTCTTTTTTTTGCAAGAAACGTAAGTAACGTTCCTCGGGGATGAGACCGGCTTGGTAACCCAACGGCGTAAGGCGCAAATCGGCGTTGTCCTGCCTCAACAGTAAGCGGTATTCCGCGCGGGAGGTCATCATACGGTAGGGTTCGGCGGTGCCCTTCGTCACGAGGTCGTCTATCAGCACGCCGACATAACCCTGCGCGCGGGTGATATGCATCGTTTTACCGGCGGCGTTAACCCCGGCGACCAGCCCTTGCGCGGCGGCTTCCTCGTAGCCGCTGGAGCCGCATATCTGGCCCGCGAAAAAAAGACCGCCGATGTGTTTGGCTTCCAAGCCGAGCGTCAGTTGCGTCGCGTCGATGCAATCATATTCGATGGCGTACGCGTAACGCATGATCTCCACGTTTTCCAACCCCGGTACGCTGCGGTATACGCGCTCCTGCACGTCCTCCGGTAAGGCTGAGCTCATGCCTTGGACGTACATTTCCTCCGTGTTTTCGCCTTCCGGCTCGATAAAAACGGGATGCCTTTCCTTATCGGCGAAGCGTACGACCTTATCCTCGATGGACGGGCAGTACCGCGTACCCGTTGCGGTGATCAAACCGCTGTACATGGCCGAACGGTGGATATCCCCACGGATGATGGCATGTGTTTCGGGTGTTGTGTACGTCAGATAACAAGGAATTTGCTCGCGCGTAATCTGCGCGGGGTCGGTTTCAAACGAAAAGGGTACGGTTTTTTCGTCGCCGTGCTGTACCGCCATCTTCGTAAAATCAATGCTCCTGCGGTGTACACGCGCGGGCGTACCGGTTTTAAAACGTTGCAACGTAAAACCCATTTCCCGCAAACACGCGCTCAGCCTGCGTGAACAACGCTGCCCGCCGGGCCCCGTTTCGGTCACCGTTTCCCCGTACAGGCAACGCGCGTTCAAATAGGTACCCGAACAAACAACGACCGCGTCGCATTCCGTCACCGCGCCCGATTCGGTACGTACGGCAGTGACACGGGGCATTAATAATGGGGATGGTTCCCCCTTTTCCGCGTCGGGGGCCGTTATTATCTCCACTACCTCCCCTTCGCGCAGTACGATATTGGGTTCACGTTCCAACGCTTGTTTCATGTAAGCCATATACCGCTTTTTATCCGCCTGTGCGCGGAGGCTGTATACCGCGGGACCTTTGCCGGTATTAAGCATTCGGCTTTGCAAAAAAACCGCGTCGATGGCTTTACCCATTTCGCCGCCCAATGCGTCGATTTCGCGTACCAAGTGGCCCTTTGCGCTGCCGCCGATGCAAGGGTTGCAAGGCATCATGGCGATACCGTCCAAGCTCATGGCGAAAAGCGTTACCCGCGCGCCTATCCGCGCCGCCGCCAACGCCGCCTCGCAACCGGCGTGCCCGCCGCCGATGACCGCGATGTGCCTCATCTATTTACCCACACAAAATTCCGCAAAGATACGGTCGATGATATCGTCCGCGTATTCCAACCCCAATATATGTCCCAATGAGAGATAAGCCGCGCGCAGGGGGATGGCGGCGATGTCTTCGGTTTCGTTTCTTTCGAAGGCTTCGATACCGTCGGCTACATGCCCGATCGCTTCGTTAATCAACAGCCTGTGCCGCTCCCGCGTGATGACGTCGCTTTCCGCGAAGTCGTTTATCCCGACATCCCTTGCGCCCGTTAAAAAGGTTTTTTTGATCGTTTCGTACAATCGGTCCAATCCTTGCCCCGTTTTAGCGGAAACGGGGATAACCAAATCGCTCCATTCCCATTCATCCGTTAACGGCAAATCGCATTTATTCACTATTATAATGGTTTTTTGTTTTTCCCCATATTTGTGTATGGCCGGGTCTTTGTATTTTACCCCGCCGTCCACTACCTGTAATATTAATTCCGCGTTCCTTATCGCCTCATGTGTCCGACCGAGTCCCAATAACTCCACGGGGTCATTTGTTTTACGCAGACCCGCCGTATCCATCAGCACCAACGGCACGCCGTTCACCCGAACCTGCTCGGTTAAGACGTCGCGTGTGGTACCCGGTAATTCATGCGTTATCGCCCTATCCTCACCCAAGATGGCGTTAAGTAAAGTGGATTTGCCCGCGTTGGGTGCGCCGACGATGGCGGTCTTTACGCCTTCACGTAAAACCCGCCCGACCTCCGCCGTTTTAAGCAATGCCTGCATTTCGGCGAGCAGGGCTTGTCCTTCGGTTATGATCGTATCGCGGTTAAGGGTTTCTTCCTCGTGTTCGGGATAATCGATACTTAAGGCGATGTTCGCCAACCAACGCAGGATTGTATCGCGGCACGCCGCCACACGGTTCGATAACCCGCCGCCCAATTGCCTTAAGCCCGCCGCCCTCGCCGCTTCGTTGTTTGCGTTAACCAAATCCATCACGGCTTCGGCTTGCGTCAAATTAATCCGACCATTTAAAAAGGCCCGCTTGGTGAATTCACCCGGCAAGGCCAAACGTGCCCCGTTATCCAATACGGCGTCAAGCACGCCGTACATCGTCGAAAATCCGCCATGGGCATATATTTCAACGACATCCTCCCGCGTGAAGGAACGCGGCGCGCGCATACAGCACAACATTACTTCATCAATAACGCTTTTGTTGTGTACGACCTTACCGTAATACATTTGATGGGAAGCAAAGGATTTGACCCTGCCCCCCGCGGGTAAAAAGATCGCCTTCAATACATCGGCCGCACCCGCGCCCGATAACCGTACGATACCTACGGCCCCGCGTCCGGGCGGCGTGGCGACGGCAGCGATTACGTCGTTATCGGTCACGCTTCGCGCGATTTATTCATGGTCGTGATCACCACATGGCGGAACGGTTCGTTCCCTTCGCTGTACGTACGGATAAAACGGTCGTTTTGCAATACGGTATGGATGATGTGCCGCTCGTAACGGCTCATGGGTTCAAGGCTTACGGGCTTGCGGATGGCCTTTACTTTACGGGCGAGGTTCTGCGCCAAGCTCTCCAAGGTTTCGCGGCGGCGTTTACGGTAATTTTCCGTGTCGAGGATTACGCTGAATTCCGGTACGCCCCCCCGATTGACCACGAGGTTCGTCAAATACTGTAAGGCGTCCAGCGTCGCGCCGCGTTTGCCGATAAGGATACCCATATTTTCGCCAACCACGTTGATGTTCAGATATTTTTCCTTGCGCGTCGTTTCGATGGTTACGCTTAAGCCCATAGCCAGCGTTACTTCCCGCAGGAATTCCTTCGCGGATTGCACGGGGTCGTAATTACGCGTCACCGCCACCATGGCGGGGCGCCCGCCGATGCCGAACAGCCCGCCTTTCGCGCCCGGGTCCAATATTTCGATCGTTACGTCGTCTTTGGTTGCATCCAGCACCATTAATGCGGCCGCAATGGCCTCTTCCGGCGTTTTGCCGGTTTTCTCGATCCTATCACGATTCATTTTCTACGCCTCTTCCTTTTTCAAAAACGGCAAACGGAACGGCACGCCCGCTTGCTTGTTCATTACGATTTGCTGCACCAAGCGGTACAGGTTGGAAGTGATCCAATATAACCCTACGCCCGCGGGGAAGCTGACGGTAATAAAACCCATGAACAGCGGCATAACGGTCATCATCACGGTTTGCATGGTTTTGGCTTGCTGGTCTTTCGCTTTGTTTACCTGTTGGCTGAACCAGGAAGTCGCCATCGTCGTTAAAACCGCCAAGATCGGGATAATAATCCCCGGCAAGCGCCATCCGCTGTTCTCCTTAAGCGATAAGCCGAAGAAGAACTCGATCGACTGCATTCGATCGAAATAAGCCTGAACCCTCGGCAGGTAGGCGGGTTGCGTTTGCCCGATTTGCCCGAGTAAGGTATTCCAATCCTCCTGGCTGAAGCGGTCCAATACGCGCGACATATGCTCCGGCAACCCCAGCACGATAACGTCCGTCGTACCCAATGTGTTTAACGCCGTTTGCATGGCTACGTCGGGGTGCATACCCCCGGCGATCAGCCCGTTGAAGATACTCATCAGCGTATTCCCGTTTACCTGCCAAGCGTCGGGGATGTAGGGCAACGCCAACGGCACCATGATATCGATGTACCCCGGCACGGCGATGATGGCCGAGGAGACGTCGTCATACAGCGCCGTAAGTACGGTAATGTATTGGAAACTTTGGTTCATAATATAAAGAAGGCCGAAGAACAAGGGCATTTGTATCAGCATGGGCAAACAGCTGCCCAGCGGATTAACCTTGTGCTTGGCCCATAGGGCTTGCGTTTCCTGGCTTATCTTTTGCTTGGTTTCGGCGTCGTTCTTGCCGCCGTATTTGGCTTTGATCTTCTCGATTTCGGGGTTGAGCTTTTGCATTTTGATCATGGATTTCTGCGCTTTTACGTTTAGGGGGAGCAGCATGGTCATGGCCACGACGGTGAGCATGATAATCGCGAACCCCAGCGAATTGTTGGGTGTGATCCAATACGCGAAGTCGAACATAAAACTCAGGATCGTACCGAACAGCCACGCGATGGGCCCCACAATAATACCGGGTTCGGATTGTACCGGTCTTCCCAGTATAACCGCGTCTTGCAAGAATCCTAACAGACCGTACATGGTAACTACCTCCGAATGGGCGTAATCCCCACTATTAAGGCACGGGGTCGTATCCGCCCCGGCTA
Source organism: Defluviitaleaceae bacterium (assembly GCA_009779755.1). Taxonomy (GTDB): domain Bacteria; phylum Bacillota; class Clostridia; order Lachnospirales; family WQUN01; genus WQRX01. Next base: position 42,419 of record WRDO01000009.1, read on the forward strand.
AATGGGTTGCACCTCAATATACGTTTAAATCCTAACCAAATACCCTTCGCCGCGCCGTATGTCTCAATCGCTTCATACGTATAACGGGAGCAGGACGGGTAATACTTGCATCTTAACCCCAAATACGGCCCGATCGCGAGCTGGTAAAAACGGATCAATCCCAACGTGACCTTCATTTCGCCTTCATCCGCTTAAGCAAATCCCCCAAGGCCCTATCCACTTGGGCGAACGCACCCGTGCGCGGCAAAGCCCCCGCGGCAGGGCGGGCCACCACAACATAATCATACCCCGGAGCCAAGGTACGTAAGCGGCAGCTTTCCTTTACCAACCGCTTTACCCGATTGCGCGTAACGGCATTCCCCACTTTCTTGCTGACGGAAAGGCCGAGGCGAGGCGTATCCGGCGATTCCGCTTCGCCGTGCGCCTTCATGTAAAGCACAAAAAGGGGGCCGGCCGTATACCTGCCCCTTTGATACACATGTCGGAAGGCGTTGCCGGTACGCAAGGAGGGGATGGGGCTAAGCGGACAATACATGCCTGCCTTTAAGACGCCTTCTTTGCAATACCTTGCGCCCGTTGGACGTACTCATGCGCTTGCGGAAACCGTGCACCTTGCTGCGCTGGCGCTTTTTGGGTTGGAACGTTCTTTTACTCATATGACTCACGCTTTCTATAAAGATTCGTACAGTTATTGTATAATTAACCTATACGCATCGGGCATTATATGCCTTGATTTACAGCTCGTCAATAAGGGGTAAATGAAATGCACATCCTCAAACAACTCAAAACCAAAAAAGGCCGTGACGAAGCGGGTTTATTTATCGTGGAAGGGGAGAAATGCGTAGCCGAAATCCCCGATGGGTGGGAAACCGTGCGCTATATTGCTTCTCAGGGTTACGCCGACGCTAACGAAACGGAAATCGCCCGATATAAAAAAACCGCGCCGTTGGAAATCCTCCGCGACGCGTTGTTCGAAAGTTATGCCCCCGCGCAAACGCCGCAGGGGATTATTGCCTTATGCAGGCAACGGAAGTTTGCCATGGATGATTTGATCCCCGCGGGATTAACGGTTAAAACGGATTCTTTTTATATCGTAGGCGAATGCTTGCAAGACCCGGGTAATGTCGGCACGCTTATCCGTACCGCGGCGGCGGCGGGCGCAAGCGGGGTGATCCTTACCGAAGGAAGCGCGGATATCTATAACCCCAAGGTCCTGCGTGCCGCCGCCGGAGCGGTTTTACGTTTGCCCATCGTCACCGATGCCTCCCTTTCGGAGACTTGTACCGAATTTCGGTGTAAATCCATTCCCCTCTACGCAGCCTCCCCCCGCGGCGACGTACTTCCCTATGAATTGGATATGAAAAAGGGCTTTTGCCTCCTGATAGGAAACGAAGCCCATGGTCTTTCCGATGAAGCGGTTTCATGCGCCGACGCGCTTGTGCGTTTGCCGATGTTAAACGCAACCGAATCGCTCAACGCCTCGGTGGCGGGGAGTATACTTTTATATGAAGCGGTACGTCAGCGCACGTGTAAATGACTTTTGTTTAAATCCTAATACACCAACACCGAACGCACGTCCTGACCCTTAAGTACTTCGCGTCCGCCAAGCCCCGCCAATTCGATGAAGAACAGGTTCGCTGCGACGACCCCGCCCATTTCCTCGACGAGTTCCACCGTCGCTTTTGCCGTACCGCCCGTGGCGAGCAGGTCGTCCACGATGATGAACCGTTTGCCCGGTTCGATCGCGTCTTTGTGTATTTCAATCGTCGCGGTGCCGTATTCCAGCGCGTATTCCTTGCGCGCCACTTCGGAAGGCAGCTTGCCCGTCTTACGCACGGGTACGAATCCCTTGCCCAGTACATAGGCCATCGGCATCCCGAAGATGAAACCGCGCGATTCCGGCCCGAGGATCGCGTCGTATTCCAATCCGTCCAAGGCTTTGATCATCGCGTCCACGCTGCTGCGCATGGCTGTCGGGTCTTTCAGAACCGTCGTAATATCCCGAAACAATACGCCGGGAATGGGGAAATCTTGGATGTTCCTCACGTAATTCTTTAAATCCATTACGCATCCACCTTTTTATTCATAATATTTGCAAAACAGGAAATACTATCTTGCATACGTATTATAACTTATCCAAGGAGGAACGACCATGCCAAACCAAGACATTTGTTGCAACGTAGTCGATTGCCGCTTTAACGACCAAGCCAACCATTGTAACAAGGGCTCCATCACCGTAGGTTGCACCACGCCCGATCCGCATAACAAATGCGATACGGAATGCGACTCATTCGAAGAGTGCTGCTAAGGCTGATCTGAACAAAGGGTGGCTTGGATAACGTAGGTTTTACCCTGCGATAAAGCCGCCCTTGTTTTTATTGTAAGAACCAACGCCGGCGCCGTACGCTCTATAGCGACGTCCTCGTCCGATTGGGTGATTTCGGTCACCGCACGGTTTATCTTTAAGTGTATGCCGCCGTCGTTTTCCCATGTAGGGTCGGACACGGCGATGGTCAGGCGGCCGTCGTGTTCATGCAGCAATACGGAAGCGGGGTTGTCGCTCGTTACACCGCATACGGTGTGCGCTTCCCAAAAATTGATGCCCGTAACGCCTGCGCCGTCGTCTTTAACGGCTTGGGCTTTATTTGTATTTTCAACGATGGTAAACGACGGAAATTCCGCCGTTCTGCGGGTTTCCTCGGCGGCGGCGCGGGGAAGGAAGACGTAGGCGTATTCATCCCCACACGGGTTCTTGCCGTGGTTATGCCATAAGGTAAAGAAGGTATTCGTTTCCGTGCCGCGGGAATGCCCGATCGCTTGCCAATCGCCCGTGCGCTTTTCGATTACGCGGTGCAGGTTAAGCGGCTGCGGGAAGATATAACCGCCCCACGGCAAATGCATGAACCCTTCCCCCGAAATTATATTTATATCGCCGTTTATACGGCGGTTTTCGATAATGGTTTCGATATCGCGGCCGTCATGGCTGTTAATGTCCGCGCCGAGGCAAATGATTTTGCCGTCCGACATAAACCAAGATTTCTTCGCCTTAAGTGAAACGCCGTACGCCGACAATTGGTAACCGCAAATCGCATAACCGCCGTATGCGACACCGCCCGCCCAGGCCTCGCCGGAATAAATAAATTCGCTTGCGCTCGCGGCCTCACGGTCGGCGCGCCGTACGGTATCGACGGTCGTGCCCGGCAAACGGTAGGGGTCAACGGTGGCCCAATACCCTTCGTCGTAATGGCCTAAGGCATCGGCGTCATAAAAACACGTCATGCCTTCGTTGATATACCACGAACGCAGGCTTTCGCCGTGGATGCTTTCGTAGTATTTGTTCCGCGCGGAATTCATGGCGACGTTAAAGGCGTAGCCCGGTCGGAACTGAACCGCTCTCGCCGCCGCGGCGAATACCTGCGCGTGCGTGAAGTCGTATATCGGTTCAATGCCTTCGTCGTCCAATAATTGCGCCATGCGTACCGTGGCGTTGATGGAGAGCCGCTGGTTTTCTTCGTGGGGGTAAGAAAAGAAATCCAAAAAACCGTCGCCTTTGATCCATCCCTTCACGACCGATTTCAAAAAATCCTTTTCATCGCCGCCGAAAGCCTCGGACAACCCGCAAACCGCGCATGCGATGCGGTGTCCCATCATGTGCGATTGCAATAATTTACGTGAAATCTCGCGGTCCTTTACAAAATCCATCACTCCCCCGCGGAACATAACGGGTATATACGAATAACGCAGCCAATGCCGTATCCGCGCCATGCGTTCGGGTGTAAACGCCCAAGGGGTGCCGTGTACCGCGTTGCATATAAAAGGAAGGTTCTCCAACAACGCCGTACCGTAGCCGCCCGTATGCGCCACGCCTACGTGCTGCATGAACGAACCGTCCGGGTAAAAACCGTCGAACAAGTCCATGTAGTTTTTCGTTCCCTCAACCATGTTCAAACCGCCCGCGAATTCAAAAACTTCGTTTAAACCGTCCATGGCGTATCGCATCGTTTCATCGTCTTTGTTAAGCGCGGCCAAAATGATATAGATGAAGCATTTTTCCAAACGGTTAACGCCGTAGGTCTTGCCCCATTCGCTTGTGCCGAAGTCATACCCGTAGGGGTTGTACGCAACGTATGCGGCCAACCAGCCTTTTCGCTGCGCGTCGGAAAGGTGTTCCTTCATTAAAATCAAACAATAACACAACGCCAATCCGCAGGAAATCTCTTTAAACCACCAATCGCCCGTATTTTCCATGACGGCAATATTCGGCGAATAACGGTGCTTGCTTATATATTCCAATCCACGCAGGACCTCCCCGCGCAGGGTGTCGTCGCGGTAAAGCGCCGTACCCTTCTGCGTATACGCCATGCCCATCGCCGCCAGCATTTTAAGGCACGAAGCCGTTTGCGCGTGTTGATGCGTATCGCGTTCGAGTTCGTCCTTTAGGGTTTGACGGTACGTAAAAACCCGCGCGTCGATTTCGTTCAGCACAAAAGCGATGCGCGGGTCGTTTGCGTTATATTCGCCGCCGATGAGGTATTGCCTCGCGTTTTCCAACAACCGATCGTATGGGTTCATAATCTTCTCCGATATACGCGTTTTACCCGCAGTATAACACGGGAATAGCGGCATCGTCTCCGCGAAATATTATTCCCGCGGCGGATTTGCGTCAAAATCGGGTCAATTCAAATATCGGTTTACGTCCTTTGCGGTGATGCCGGGGTGCAGCGCGATGTTAAGCGCGCTTGCGATGACGTGCGCCAGCCGCCCGATTACGGCGTCCACTTCCTTGGGGGTGACGAACATATTACCCGCGTCGGGGTCAAGGACGCCCTTGATTAATTCGTAGCGTTCCTCGTTCCCCATTTCGTCCAGCATATTGATGAACGCGTCATCCTGCGATACGGATTGGCGGAGGGCGCGGAGCATATGGTCCATCGTGTCATTAACCAGCGTCGCCGCGTCCACCACCGTGGGTACGCCGATGGCGATTACGGGTACGCCCACGGTTTCGCGGTTGATGGGTGCGCGCTTATTGCCCAGCCCCGCGCCGGGGTTGATACCCGTATCTGAGATTTGGATGGTCGCGTTGATCCGTGACGTTTTGCGGGCGGCAAGCGCGTCGATGGCGATGATCAGATCGGGGCGGATACGTTTGGCGACGCCCATGATGATTTCGGCGGTTTCGATACCGGTCAGGCCCATAACGCCGGGGCGCAACGCGCTTACGGAACGTACGCGTCCCTGCAGCTCCCGCGGCATGGCTTCGTGCAAATGGCGCGTGACCAACATCCTTTCGCATACCTGCGGGCCCAAGGCATCGGGCGTTACCTGCCAATTACCCAAACCGACGACCAAGATACATGCATCATCCCGCAAGGGATGCAGTATACCCAACTTACGCGCGATGATCTTACTGATCTCCTCGTGGGCTTGCGGGTCGGATTCCTTCATGCTCGGGGATTCCAGTGTGATGTAATTGCCGATGGGTTTGCCCATGGCCTTTACGCCCGTTTCGTCGGCGATCCTGACCCACGTGACGGTGATGCCGTGCGATTCGTGTTCCTCCGAGGTGACTTCCACGCCGTTTAATTCCCCCGATTCGCTTTGCAATTGTTCGCAGGTTTCCAACGCCAGGTCGGTGTAATAATTGGGAATCGATACCGTTCGTTTCATATATACTCCCTTGTAAAAAAGTGATTTTACTTTTATTATGCCTGTTATTACCGCAACCCATTCGCAAATCCCGGGGGTGTGCAGTGAACAACGGATTATCCAAAGGCAAATTAATCGTAATCGTTTCTATAATAGCCGTGTTGTCGGCTGTATTAATCACCGCGATGGTTTTTTTCTCGCCGAGGCCGGCAACGGAACGGGAAGCGGACGGCGAAATAAACGGAACCGGTCATTATACGGATCCCGCGTACCCAAGCGCGGAACCCGACCCGACGGAACCGGAACCGACCGGCGAGGTATTGCTCTTCGCCCCTGCCGCGCTCGGCGGTATACAAATCACCCCCCTTTCCGCAAGCGAACGAGGGGTTTCCTTGGATTCCGCTTTCCTGATCACATCCGATGTTAAAACACTGACCGCCGAACATTTGGAGGCGTACCTTTCCGTACCGTGCGGTGAAGTCTTTACGGTGGAGGAAAACGACGGCGGTATATTTACGTTACGCTTCGGCAGCCTGTTGGCACACCACCGTATATATAACTTTGTTTACGGCCCTTCGGGGTACACGCCCGCGTCCCACGCCTTCCAAACGGTTGATCGTTTCCGCATTACGGCATCCTCACCCGCCAACGCTTCCTTTGATATCCCGACGAACGCGGGGATAGAGATTACCTTCAGCCAACCCTTGGCGGGTGATTTTGAAGACGCGTTTAATATCTATCCGTCCGTGCAGGGGCGCTTTCACCAACGGGGCAATACCCATATATTCGCGTCGTCTTCCATGCAACCGGGTACGGCTTACACCGTCACCATCCGCCAAGGGCTCACAAGCGCGGAAGGCGAAGTGCTGGACGAAGACTATACGTTTACGTTCGTTACACGCTGGGGGAGCGGTCAAACACCCTCGTTTTCCTTGCGGGGCGAGGCGTACGAAACCTTTCTGCCGTGGGATGAGGTCTTTATCGCGTTGGATATTTCGCGGAATTTTACAGCCCGGAATTTTACCGTTTCCGTATACGAACTGTATACGGCGGCGCATTTCATCGACTTTAAGGGGACGCATACCGGCACACGCGTCGCCGAATATGAGATAACGGCGGTCGAAATCGACGTGTCCGAATGGCAGAGCCTGTTTTACTTGTTCTTGGGCGAATCCCTGCCCGAAGGTTATTATGTGGCCGAAATACGCTCCACATGGTCGACTTCCCGTGAAGTTGTGTACAAATTTATCCAAATCTCTTCTTTGTCGGTCTATTCTTTGGCCATCGCCGGGGAAGCGATATTTTGGGTACACGATGCCGTAACCGGTTTGCCGGCTGAGGGTGCGCGGATACAGGTCGGGGAGGGGCACTCCTTCCTTACCGACCGCGAGGGCATCGCCATTACCTCCACCCGCCAAGACAGCCGTACGCCGATCCTCATCGAATACGGCGAAACCCTCCCCTTCGCATACGCTCAACCCACCTTCGGGCGAAGGCCGTTGTTAGCCTCCGACCGCTTCCTTTTTTATATGTACACCGACCGCCCCGTTTACCGTCCCAATGATACGGTGGACGTGTTCGGCGCGGTGATGCCGCGTTACGGGCATACGCATCTTCCGACGGACAGGTTTACCCTGCACATCGGTGACATGATGGAAATCCCCATCGAATTGGACGCGTTTAACGCCTTCGCGCTGCGTGTCCCCGTCACGGGTATGTTCGGCTGGCCCGAAATCGAGGTCCGCGCGAACGGCGAACGCCTAATGTCCGCGTGGCCCCAATTCATCGATTACGCCAACCACGCATTCGTTCTGCGGGGCGAATGGGACAAAACCGCCTATGACATAGACGAATACGCGTTTATCGAATTGAACGTCACATCCTTTGCGGGGATGCCGATAGAAGGCGTCGTCCTGCGTATGGACGAATTATCCTTCACAACGAACGAAAACGGCGTCGCTTCGGGATCGATGCGTACGGAACGCGCCGAATGGAGGTCCCATTGGATGCCGTATTGGGAATACCATTGGATATGGGCGTCGGGTGACGCGCAAGTATCCCAAGGTATCCCCGCGCCGCGTATCATTGCGCCGAGCGACATCATGCTGGAGCATGAATGGGACGGGACATCCCTTATATTAAATGCCAATAAAATCCTCGTCGATCGCTTGGACGCGCACCATCGCGACTTACCTCCGTGGACGTCCATCGACACCGATACGTTCCGCGGGGAATCGGTTGACATCGAATTCACGATCCGCGTAACGCGTAACGTAACCACCCGTACCATACGCAGCCAACGCTACGACCATATCAACCGCCGTACGGTGACGACCTACACCTATACGACCGCCGTCGAGCCCAACTACCGCACCATCCGCGGGCACACGGTAAACGGCCAAGCGATCGTTATCGGTTTACCGCGTTCGGATGACCCCATGATTAGGTACGACTTCGATATCACATACGACGATACGCGCAAGCTGGCATCCACGGTACGGGTTTGGAGCAACTCCCTATACACGAGCCAAGGTGCGGGGGATACGTCCATTAGGTTTTTTAATTTCGAACCGGAGGAAAATCCATTGCGTATCGGCCAAACCACACAGGTCTCCCTTACGGAAGGGCGTATTTGGCACGGATGGGACGGAACGGTCGGTGAAACGACCCCCATCGAAAACGGGCGTATATTGGCGGTGATGGTGAATAACGACGGGATCCTTTCCGTCAACACGGGAAGCCCCTCGGGTGTACCGATAACCTTTACCGAGGCTTGTATATATAACACGCTCGTAATGGGGGCATACTTCGACGGGCGTTATATTTTCCCCGTCACCAACCCCGCGACGCTTACCTTCGACACAATCGAACGGGAAATCGAAATCGATTTGACTTTTTGCCGCGAAGGATACAAACCCGGCGACGAAGTGACGCTTGATATCGTATCCGCCCCGCACGCGCAGGTGTTGATCAGCGTGGTTGACGAATCCGCTTTTTTGGGCAGATGGAACGATGCTGATTTTTTACCGCGTTTTTACCAAAGCGCGCGGTTATCTATATGGTCGTTTAACCATTCCCAATTCGCGTCGCATACGCAGCATGAATTCGGCGGCGAGGGTTATCATAACGGTTGGGGGGGTGATGGCGGCGATGGCGGCATTGACGACTTCCGCGACGATTTTACGGATAATCCCGTATTCGAATTGATACGAACCGACGCAAACGGAAGGGCATCCCTCACATTTATATTACCCCATCAGGTAACCTCGTGGCGGGTGACGGCGATCGCGCTAACGCCCGACGGTTACGGCGGGGACGTACGCGAGCAAGTGATTTCCGCGTTGGATTTCTACGTGGATTTATTATTAACAACGGAATACATCATCGGCGACGACATTGCGGCTGCGGCGCGGGTACACGGCACACGCGAGCCGGTGGATTTTACCTTCGAAGTCCTGCAGGACGGCGTATCGCTCTATACCCATCGGCAAACCGCCGCCCGCCGTACCGAATTTAATGCGGGCAAGCTGCCGATCGGCGAATATATAATGCGCGTGACCGCCGTATCAGCCCATTACCGCGACGCGGTGGAGCTGCCCTTCAGCGTTGTCCGCAGCGACCTGATCATCGAAAACCGCATACGCGGGCAATTATCGCCGGAATCAAACGAGTTAAATCCCGCAACGCTGACCATGCGTGACCTTCCGGTACAGGTATCGCTGACCAACGCGGCCATACGTCCGCTTACGCGAATCCTGTTCGAAGCGGGTGACGCCCGTTCCCCCCGTACGGATGCGCGGGCCGCCGCGGCGTTTACGCATGAATTCTTTACCGGGGAAGCCGACCTCGGTGCGTTTCGCGCCGGAATCCATCACCATACGGGCGGCATACCCGAAATGATTTACGGAGACACCGATACAAGCGACGGTATCTATTACACCGCACGGTTCGCCGCTTCTTTTCCCGAGTTCGTCAATCCCCATGAAATACGGCGTTTTATACAAGCGGACGGGTCCCGCCGCGCAACGTCAGCCACGGAGCGCGCCGCGCGGTTGCTGGCATTGGCGGCTGTCGGCGACCCCGTGCTTTTATGTATCCAAAATGAAATTACGCAATTGGGAGAAGGGGATTATTTCGCATGGTTGTACCTGACCGCCGCGTTGGTCGCGATCGGCGACGATACGGGCGCGAAGCGTTTATATACGGGCGCGTTAATACCGCCGCCCGCCGCCATAAGCGAACAGGAACGCGAAACGTCGGGTACGTTGCGTTTATTTATCCAAACCGCGTTGGACCCGCAAGCCGCGTTGGATTATATCAACCGCGGGACCCCCAACCGATTCGTTTCGGACATACCCGAACGCGTCAACTTCGTACGGCGGGTAACATTATCGGGCGGCACCGTTTCCGAAATCGGCTATTTCCTGCATGGCGAAACCCGTACGGTACGCTTAGAGAATTTCGACCGCCACCACCTGTATATTACGCGGGGGCAATTTGAAGCATTGGATTTGACCCCCATCAGCGGTGAAACGGAATACCATATCACTTTCTTCGGCTACGACCATACCCATTGGGACGCGGAGCACGACCGAATCGATATCCGCCGCACGGTCACCCCCGCGCAAAACGGCCTGTACCGCGTAGAAATGCGCGTTAATCTGCCGCCCGACGTTACCGGTTCGTTTGTTATTTATGACCGCATCCCCGGCAACATGCGTTTTGCGCCCGCACAGCAGCGCTGGCAACGAGGTTTCTTTTTCTCCGTCCGCCATACGCAACGGCAGCTGGTGGAGATTTCTTTCTTCTCAAACCATCAAAGCACGTCCACCCGTGTGTTCCATTATTTCGTATCGCCCCTTTTTAACGGGGATATGGCGACGGGTACGACATACGTCATCAGCCGCGACGCAAACAACCCCGTATGGGGGATGACAAGGTAAAAAAGGGTCGCGCTTAAAAATTAAAGTTGTCCGGGTCGGGGCCGCCGCGTTCGTCGCGGTTTAACGCGTCGATGTCGGCGACTTCCTCCGCGGTCAGCTCAAAGTCGAAGATATCGAAGTTTTCCTTTATCCGCGAGGGGTTGGCGGATTTGGGGATGGTGATCACGCCCAACTCGATATTCCAGCGCAGGACGATTTGCGCAGGGGATTTGCCGTATTTTTCGGCAAGCCGTTTGATGGCTTCGTTTGCGAATATCCTTTCTTGCAACGGACGGTTGCCGCCCAGCGGGCTCCATGCTTGCGGCGCGATATTATTTTCGCGGCAAAAGGTAATCAACGGTTTTTGTGTGAGGAAGGGATGCATTTCGACTTGGTTAAGCGCGGGCGTTATGGTCCACGCTTTTTTTATGTCCTCGATATGGTGCGGATGGAAGTTGCTGACCCCCACGGCGCGCGCCTTGCCGGATTTATAAATCCTTTCGAGCGCAAGCCACGCTTTTTCGTAATATCCCGCGCACGGCCAATGGATGATGTATAAATCCACGTAATCCAAACCCAGCCGCGAAAGCGATATGTCAAAGGCTTCCTGTACGTTACCGCTGCGTTGGTCGCCGTTACCCAGCTTCGTCGTAAGGAAGATATCATCGCGGGGGACGCCCGATTCGCGGATGGCTTGGCCTACCGAGGCCTCGTTGTCGTACCCCGATGCCGTATCGATACTGCGGTAGCCCGCTTCGATGGCGTACCTGACCGTATCCGTGCATTGCGGGCCTTCGGCCAAGCCATACACGCCAAAACCCAATAAAGGCATGATGATGCCGTTGTTTAGTATCGCGTACTTCATGCGTTCATCTCCTTAATAAAAGTGTTATGCATCCCAATCGATATACCCCATCACGCGTGCCAGGGCCACAACCATCGACACCGCCTCCATATGGCTGGCGGCGGCGTTGGGGCGCAGGGTCGCGTCGGGGAAACCGATGAAAATCCCGTGGTTGAGCGCGGTCTGGACGCCCAGTACAAAATGCGTGGCGATGTCGCGGTAGTCCGTAAAATACAAGGCGAGCGGGCGGTCCTGCGGCGGGAGGACGGGTACGCTTCGATTGATGGCTTTGGCGATCATGGTGATCATTTCCTGTCGGGTGATGGGTTCGTTCGGGCGAAACGTTTCCTCCCCGTCCAACAAACCCGCATACCGCGCGCGTGATACGGCGTCATACGCCCCGTGGCTTACGGGTATGTCGTTATAGAATTCGGGGATAAAACCGGACGACGGCAATTGCAACGCGAAGGAAAGCAATTGCACAAAAACCCCGCGCGTGAGGATGCTGCCGGGGTTAATCCTACCCCCCACAGGTTGCACCAATCCCTTATACGCCGCGGTATTGGCGGGTACAAAACCCCAACCCGGAAACGGTACGTCGGTAACGACCGTGCCGTTGTTAACGATGCCGTGCACGCCCGTATAAATGGAGCGGATCACCACCCCATCGTCCCCGTAAGCCCGATGCGGTGCGAATTCCATACGTGACGGCGAAGGGTTAAACCAAAACGCGCCGTACCGCAGGATACCCGCAGGCGGCATGATCATCTGCACCCATTCGATCGGCCGCGTAAATTCCCGCACGGTGAAGAATACGTGCAGGTCGGAGCGGCGTATCAACTCAATCGTCACATCCACCAACGGCGCCAGTGCTTGGCCGCCGGGGAAGGTGTTTTGTATACGTTCGTTGAGCCGTGTATTTTGGCTCATGTCGGTTAAGGTTATCCGCACGTAGACTTGGTCGTATTCCAACCTTTGTTCGGCGATGGCGGCCTTCGCCCCGCGAAGGATATCCAGTAAAAACGTAGGGAAACGCAGGGAACCCAAACGCGTCTGCGCTTCGATGATCGCATGGGGATACCGCCACGCCAAAAATTCCAGCACATCCGCGCGCAGCCAAAAGGACGCCCTGCCGCCCTGTACCGCGGGGCGTATAATGCCCCAACCGTTGTCCAGCCCCAGCGCGTCCAACCGCAGGGGTGCCGCACCCCCCATAAAAATGACGGTGTCGTCCGAGGATGGCGGGTTAAGCAGGCTCATGTCCAAACCCGCCCCGGGTTGCGGGTCCTCGCGTGTGGGTATACGCGTATCGATGATTTCCAACAAAAAGTTGGGGCTTGCCCCCTGCCGCATATCAAACGTTAGCGGCCATTCCCCGATGGGCAGCTGCCGCAGGAACCGCGTATGGATTTGGAAGCCGTCGTTCGCAAGCAACGTAAAATCGACGCCTTCGATCAAGCGGTAGTTGCCGTACATGACGGCACGCAGCGAATGCTCGTTGGCGTTGAGGTTCATTTGGATATCACGATGTTGTAAAAGATTTGCGGGGTTTAAGTCGAATACCGCCCGATACCGCCGCAGCGTCGCGCTGGGTTGGATCGGCGGCAGGGTAAAAAACGTGGGGGAAATACCGAGGGGTTGCCCGCCGCGCAGTACGTTACGCGCGGGAAGGGTATCCGGGAGCGTAAAAACCGTCGCGTTTTCGTTTGCCCACATCGGCGTACCCGAAATGGGCAGTACGACCAACGTATCACCCATCCTGCGCGGCGTACCCGCCCGCAAGCCCGCGGGCAGACCGATTACGCGGAAGTCCTGTTCGAATATCTCCGGCAGGAATACGGCGGAACGGAGCGAAAAACGCACCTCACCCGCGGCGGGGACACCGACGAATAATTCATCCAACCCTTCCAATTCGACCACAAGTACACCGACGGAGAAGGTCAGCGTAAACGCACGTACCAAATCTTGGGTGGCGTCGCCGTTGTCATCGGCATCGACCGTACCCCGTACGGTTACCGTACCTTCGCTCCATACCGTCAATATATTGCCGATAAGCTCCCTTTCATCGGCGGATACCGTGCTGCTGATTATTTCCCAAGTGATGTCGCCCGGTCCGGGGATGGCGTTGGCCGGATGGACCGTAACCAATCTCCCCAAGTCAAAGGGCACCTGCAACTGTCCCGCGGTGGTATCCAACGTAAGGTTTACGGCGGGTACGGGTACGGGCTCCTCGGCATCGCTGCCCCTCACCGTTACGGGAGCGAATAAAAGCGTAAAAATAAAAACGATAAAAACCAACGGGAAACCCTTTATATTTTTCATCGGCATTCCCTCCGTAAAAAGCATTGTACTTTACAGCAATAGGATTTACAAATATATATCGGCATATATAATAGTGGGCAAGCATAACGGGGTGATTGGAAGCAAAGGGGGGTTGTACATAATGACGCGGGACGCCGTAAACGAAAGGGAACTCCGAGCCGACGCCGAACAGGGCGACGCCTTAGCCATGCTCCAATGGGGCAATTATCTGATGTCGCAAAAGAAAACGGACGAAGCGGTCACATGGTGGGAAAAAGCCGCCGAAGCGGGACGCGCGGGCGGTGCATATAATTTGGCGCGGTATTATTCCGGCTTGGACACGGGTAAAGGCGACGCGTTAAAGTTGCAAGAATGGTTGAACCGTTTGGCGTACGCCCACAACGATGGTTGGGGTATGATACAACTGGGAATTATCCTGTGCGGCGGCACCCACCAGATATGGAAGAAAACGATCCCGCACGACGCGTTTACCGTGCAACGCAACATAGAGGAAGGGCTCCGATTAATTACGCAGGGCGTCAAACGTGCGGAAGCCACGACGAAGGACCTCACCCTGTACGACTACGACGCGGCGGCGGAAGTGGTGCGCGCGTATTCAGGCCCGCTGGGCATCGAAGTATTAAAATTAGCCTTGGCATATAAAACGAAAGCCCGCGGGTTGATTCCCCCGGGCTATACCGCCATGTCCGACGCGGCGAGCAACGTTATTTCGCAATTACAGCGTGAAATCGCCCACCAACCCGCCACGGTCCTCCCCACGCGGGTTGAGGTTATCCCGCGTACGGCTTCGGGCGAACCCCCGCGCGCGCCTACGCGTGTCATGGCCGCGCCCATGCCCGCGCCGCGTGCGCGTACCGTCCCGCGCCACGTCCCGCCCCCCAACGATATCAAACGGCGTGACCCGCGCGCAGGCTTCGGCTTGGGGTTGCAAATAGTGCTTGCGATCGTTTTTATGATTGTGATGGGATGTATCCTGACCATGGGTTTTTTCGACTTCGAAAGAGAAACCTTCGAAGATGCCGTTAGGTTACGCGTTACGCTGTACGGCATACTTGCGGTCGCGGCAATCGTCATCGGCGCGGTCAGCATCGCATACCGATGGGGTGCGCTGGGGTCGGGTAAGGGGATATCCACGTTGGTGGCGTTGGGCGGCGTTTACGCGGCGACGGTCAACGTATTTGACGAATTGGTGGGCGAAGTGTTGAGCCGCGCGGTATGGGAGCTTGCTTTCAGCGCGGTGGGCGTCGCCGTAACCACGTCCGTAATCGCAGGCATCCTGATGTGGATCGTCACGAAAATTTACGATAACGCCATGATTACCCGTATGGGTAAGTTGACTTTATATGTACTGATGGCCGCGTTGTTCGGCGGTGGGATGCTGTATTTGTTGTGGCACGTCGTACCCGAGAGCATTTTCGCGGAAGTGTTGATTTCCCCCTTCAGGTCCGCACCGTTTGTATGGCTTGCGTTGCTGCCCGGTACGTTGCTTATGCGCTGGGCGGAGGATGTGTAGGCCGTTCCCGCAGCGCGTTTAACGCTTCCTTAATCTTTTTTTCCACCCCGTTTTCGGAGGGCCGGTAATAAATCCGGTCCTTTACTTCGTCCGGAAGATATTGCTGGCGTACGTAGTGGCCGGGGTAATCGTGGGCGTATTTGTACCCTTCACCGTGGCCCAACGTATTGCCGAAACCCGGATCACGCAGATACGGCGGTAATGATTTGATCTGAACGTTTTCCACATCCCGCATGGCCTCGACGATGGCGTTGTTGGTTGCGTTCGACTTTGGCGCGCAAGCGATGTAGATGACGGCTTGCGCCAAGGGGATGCGTCCTTCCGGCAGGCCGATAAATTCCACGGCTTGCGCCGCCGCCTGTGCTACAAGCAAGGCGTGCGGATCGGCGTTTCCCACATCCTCCGCGGCGCAGATCACGATACGGCGGGCGATGAACCTCGGGTCCTCCCCCGCGTAGATCATCCGCGCCAAATAATATAACGCCGCGTCGGGGTCCGAACCGCGCATACTTTTTATAAACGCGGAGATCGTGTCGTAATGGTTGTCTCCGTTTTTATCAAAAAAAAGCGTCCGCTTTTGTATACAGGCGGACGCCACTTCCAAATCGATGATGATACGCCCGTCGGCTTGCGGTTCCGTGGTCAGCGCGGCGAGTTCGAGTGCGTTTAACGCGGCGCGGGCGTCCCCGTTGGCGCGGTCGGCGAGGAACACGAGCGCATCGTCCGTCGCCGTTATCCGAAGGTACCCCAAGCCCTTTTCACCGTCGGCGAGCGCACGCTTAAGTAATAGGGATATCTCTTCCCGACTCAACGGGAACAGCTCAAAGATCATCGAACGTGAAACCAACGCTTTGTTTACTTCGAAGTAAGGGTTTTCCGTCGTGGCGCCGACCAATACCAACGTACCGTCCTCCACGAAGGGGAGCAACGCGTCCTGCTGCGCTTTGTTAAAGCGGTGGATTTCGTCGATGAACAGAATCGTGCGTTTCGCGTACAGCTCAAGCGCGGCCTTCGCGTCGGCGATGGCGCGCTGTATGTCCTTTATCCCCGCCGAGGTTGCGTTGATTTGCGTAAATACGCTTTGCGTGGCGTTGGCGATAATCCGCGCGAGCGTCGTCTTTGCCGTACCGGGCGGGCCGTACAGGACAAGGCTCGCCAAGCGGTCGGCCTTGATCGCGCGGTACAGGAGCGTGTTCGTACCGATGATATGTTTTTGCCCCACCCATCCGTCCAAATCGGTCGGGCGCATACGCGCGGCGAGCGGGGCTGTCTTTTTAAACGTTTCGCGGTTGGCTTCGAATACATCCATGCACTAGATATCGTCCAGCGCGGCCAGGAATTCGATATCCGCTTCATCCACCATGACGGTAAGCCCCGTGAAGATGGCCTCCAGCATCCTGTCTTCCTCCGTACGCGGTTGGCGTTGGTGCAGGCGGTACCAATCCTCGGCGTTCGGCTCGGTGCGCTTGATGATATGGATGCCGAAATCCGTCCGTACCAAGCCGCTGATCTCACCTATGGCTAAGGAAAGCGTCCCATCTTCGAATTCGGGCATCATGTCACCCAAGGTAAAGGAATATCCTTCGGGGAAGCTCATGATACCGGGGTCTTGCGTGTAGGTGTACATCAATTCATCGAAATCTTCGCCCGCCAATGCGCGTACCAGGATTTCGGACGCAAATACCTCAGCCTCGGCTTCGCTGTCGAATTGGTCGAACGCCGCCAAAATATGTTTCGCGCCCAGCAACGTCGGTACGCGTTCTTCTTCCGGCATAAACGATGCGAAACGCGTAAATTCCGCCGGGGTCGTTATGATCAACGTGATAAGGTTGTCCAACAGGATTTGCGCTTCGAAGAAGTCCTTCATATGGTTTTCATCCCGAAAGCCGCTCTCCTGCATCAGTCTGTTAAATTCATCCCGTCCGAAATGTTCAATCAGGCGTTCGATTTCGCCGTCGATCATGGCGTAGTCGAAATCCGTAAGCGCGATACCCAACGACCTGGCAAAATCGGAAGTCACCGTTTGGAAGGCTACCTCACGTACCGCCCTTTCGCGTATGGCGCGCCCGAAAGTGACGCCGGGCTGGTATTCGCGGCTTTCATCGATCACCCAATCGTTGTACATGAAGAAGTATTCCCATTCCATCATTTCTTCCGCATAAGGCAGGTGGATACGCACCTCGCTTGCCATCACGTTTGTACCGTTGACCCGCGCCACGACGAAATCGTCGCCGTCCTTGCGGCCGCATCCCGCCAACGCAAGCAAAAATAAGATAACCATACATCCGTTTATCAATAACCGTTTCATTCCGAATCCCTTTCCGTGTTCATTATTTTATATGGGTACATAAGCATTCTACATGAAATAACGCAATAAGTCCCGAATCAATTGCGGCAAATTTGCGGCACAATCGGATGGACGACAAAATCCTTGATCCCCACCTGCACCGAAACGATACCGTTGTATACGTTTGTCTCGATGCGGTAAGCGGCGTCCATTAAAAATCCCCCCGACGCGGAAACGCCCGCTTGTTCGACGGCTTGCGTATATACGCGGTTAAGCCCGAAGGAAATCCCTTTGATCCGAACGTCGCCGTTATTTTTATCGCGGAACGTAAAAATTAACGTGTTTTTTTCATCGATCACGCGGACGCGCTCCGTATATAAGCCGTACGTGACAAAAAGCGGCGCGGCGTTCCCCTTACCGAAAGGGGCAAGGGCCTCCAACTCGCGGGAAAGCTCCAGCGTTATCTCAACCGCTTCCAATACGCGGTCGATCTCATGTACAGGCAGGAAGTCTGCTTCGGTTAATATACAGCCGGCGTTCAGGGCTTCGCGCAGGAGGGGGATATTTTTTTCAGGCAGCGTAAGGCCCGCAGCCGCGGCATGCCCGCCGAAACGTATAAACAGGTCGCGATGCGTATGTAAAGCCTCAAATAAATTGTACGCGGGTATGCTCCGCCCCGAACCCTTCATGTTTTGCTCGCTCCGCGTCAGCATAATCGTGGGGCGTCCGGTAGTGTCGCGTATACGCCCCGCCACGATACCGGCGACGCTTTCATGGGCGTCGTCGTCAACCAGTATCAATACCCGTGGAAGCGGGTCGATTTGAGCCAAACGATCCAACGCACGGTCCACGCATTCCTTGGTCAAATCCTTACGTTCGTCGTTGAGCGTAACCAACTCCCGCGCGAGGGAAATTTTGTTATCGATATCGTCCGCCAACAAAAGCTCCACCGAAAGCTCCGCACTGTCCAACCGCCCGGTCGCGTTAAGGCACGGTCCCAAAATAAAACCTATACAAAACGCGTCGATGGTTTTATCCGAATAACCCCGCTGCGTAATGAGCGTACCCAAACCGGGGTTGATTGATTTATTCGTGTTAAGCACCGCCAACCCGCGGTATACGAGGGTGCGGTTTTCGTCCTTAAGGGAAACGATATCGCAAATACAAGCCATCGCGGCCAGCACGCACATTTCATTTTCCTCTGTGTAAGCCGTTCCGACCTTTTTGCACAACGCACCCGCCAGCTTATATACCAAACCCGCCGCGCATAATTCCTTAAAGGGATACCCGCAATCGGGTTGCTTGGGGTCCACCACAGCGGTGGCGGCGGGGATCGTTTCGCCCGGTTCGTGGTGGTCAATGATGATCGTTTCCATCCCGAGGGCGTTTGCGTGTCCGATTTCATCCACGGCGGAAATCCCGTTGTCCACGCAAATCAACAATTGCGTCCCGATTTCGGCCAAGTGGTTGACGGCGGACAGATTTAATCCGTAACCTTCCTCCACGCGGTGGGGCATGTAATAGGAAACGTCGCCCCCCAAACGGTGCAGTACGCGGTACAGGATAACCGTGCTCGTTACGCCGTCCACGTCGTAATCGCCGTAGATGACGATCTTTTCGTCCTCCGCGACGGCTTTGGCGATACGTGCGATGGCGGCTTCCGCATCCTTTAAAAGTAATGTATCGTGTAATGACGCGGCTTGCGGATATAAAAAAGCCTGCGCCGTTTTTTTTGTGCGCAAGCCCCGATTGGCCAATACATGGGCGGTTATTTCGGAAACGCCCAAGACCTGCGACATCAGCCGCAAATCCGCGTCCGTTTCCCGTAAGACCCAATTCTTATTCATCAAAAATGATTTCCCCGGATACGCCGCCCGTTTCTTCGTCAATCGTCAGCAACCCGTAGCTTGGGTTTTTGTCGTCGCGGGGGTTGGTTATGCTGCCGGGATTCATATAGAAAACGTTGCCGTCGGTAAACGTCTCCGCGATATGCGTATGGCCGAACAGGCAAATATCCGCTTCTTGTTCAAGGGCACGGCACGCCAAACGGTCGGTATTTTGATTTACGATATATTGGTTACCGTGTACCATAAGGATTTTACGCCTGCCCAAGGTCAGCAACCGTTCGTGCGGGGAAGACAGGGTATTATCGCAATTACCCGCCACAGCCAACAAGCGTAATTCCGTGCTGCCTTCGTGTTTTAACAAATCCCTGTCCAAGTCACCCAAGTGCAAAACGGCGTGTACCTCATCGGCGTATTTCACGAGCAAAGACTTAACACGTTCGCTTTGGCCATGCGAATCGCTGATTACTAAAATCCTCATGCGTATCCTTCCAACTTTCGCGCCATTTCCCGCATGGCTTTGCCGCGATGGCTTATTTCGTTCTTTTCCCCTTCGGAAAGCTGTGCCAGCGTCAACCCGCGTTCGGGTAAAAAAAAGAGGGGGTCATACCCGAAACCGTTTACCCCCGCGCATTCCCGCGCAACCGTTCCTTCCAGCGTCCCCGTCGCCGTAAGCACTTCACCGTCTGGCAACACGCAAGCCGCCACGCACACAAACCGCGCCGCACGCCCCTCATCCGGCACATTCTGCATTTGCTTAAGGATAAACGCGTTCCGCACTTCGTACGGCGTATCCGCGCCCATATACAACGCGGAATCCACACCGGGCAAACCACCCAGCGCATCGATGATCAACCCCGAATCATCGGCGAGCACGGCGTAGGCCTTATCGGCGGAATCGGCCCGCCCGCGTAAAAACGCTGCGGTTTCCGTCGCCTTCTGCACCGCGTTGTCCACAAACGTATTACCGTCCTCCCCGGGCGTAAATGTCAACCCAAGGTCGGCTAAGGAAAGCACGTCTATCCCCGTACACGAAAATAAAGCCCCTATTTCGCGGGCTTTATTTGGGTTATTGGTTGCGAGTACGAATACCACGGGGGGTTATTGCGGCTCGATTATGCCGTATTCCCCATCCCTGCGTTTATATACCACATTCACTTCGTCCGTTTGGCTGTTGCGGAACACGTAGAAGTTATGGTTAAGGAGTTCCATTTCCATCACGGCTTCCTGCGCGTCCATCGGCTTAAATGCGAAACGCTTCGAGCGGCTGATTTTGATTTCCTGCGGCGCGGTTTCCGCTTCGGGTTCGTAGTTGTCGATGAACGACACCTCTTCCTTGGTGGCTACATTACGGTTGCGGCGGTCGCGCAATCGGGTCTTATACTTCACCACTTGCCGCTCCAGGATATCCACGGCGGCATCCAAACAGTTGGTTACATCGGGGTCCGTCACTTCCGCGCGTAATACGCGCTTATGCATCGGTACGGAAACCTCCATCGTGGTGAGGTGCTTGTTTACGCTGAAGATGATGTGAGCCTCCGCGTTGGGGGGGAGCAGCTTTTCCAAACGGCTCAGCTTTTTGATCGTCCGTTCCTTTACGCCTTCGTTGACGTTCATGTTCCTTCCCGTAAAGACAAAACGCATAAAAATTCTCCTTTGGTTTTTATCTTAGAATCCTGTATCCGTAATGATGATGTCCAACATTACCATTAAATCGCCCATTGTGAAAGAGCCCCGCGGGTTTATCGCCCCGGTGACGAAGCCGATGTCCGCCGCTTTTAATATACTTTGTTGTAAAGCGGGCGCGGCGTCGTTGATCCCGATCACCATTTGCGGCGCGGTCATGGGTACGATGGCGCGTCGCGTACGCAACTCATAAAAGCGTACCAATATGTCAACCGCTTGCTCGTACGTAAGGGCCGACGGCGCGAGCATCCGCGCGCGTTCAAGGCTTTGCCTGTCTGCGGCGGAAAGGTTGGCACCCATCATCACGTTGCCTTGGTTATTGGCCAGCGCGTTTACGATATTGTTAAACGCGGCGGAACTGACCGCCATACGGGGATTGTACTCATGCATATCCGTAAAAGTCAACCGTGCCGTCACGCGTTGCATGGCGGGGAGGGAGGTATCATTGGGGAAAGCCGTCCGCGGAGCTTCACGCGAAACGGCGGCGAACGTACCGGGACGCAGGGTTTCCGTACGCATTCCCGCCGTGTCCTGCCAATTCGCCGTTTGCGGTGAAGTGAAGAACAATCCCGTGCGTACCGTACCGTCAGGCCCCGCAACGTGATCCGTTTGCGCGGTGACCCCGATGGCACGGGCGAAGTTGTTTAACGTAAGCGTGCGTTGGTGCGTAACCGCGGTAACGCTGAGGCGTTGGGGCAGCGACATATAACGGTTGTTTTGCGGCAACGCGGGTAAACCCGCAGCGTTTTCGTTGGTTTGCATCGCGATGCGGATTTCCGACCCCACACCCATATTCAACGCCCGTACCGCCGCGGTGTCAAACGCACCCGGCGGGATCGACACCATCGTATCGCCGAAGTCGATTTCCAACGTGATTCGCCGTTCGTCGAATGCGCGCAGGATCGTCCACGGGATGATCAATTCGCGGTTATTTACGGGCCATTCCGTTCTGCGCGCATACTCGGATAAATCGACCGTATAACGGTGCACGCGGCTGTCGATTAAGCGGCTGATAAAACGCTGGTCAGCTTGTTGGTCGGGTCTTCCGTCCGCGCCGATACGGTTTGTGCGGAATCGCCATTGCAACGCACCGTTAGCATATGTGATCTCCCAATCGTATTCGGGTAAAGGGAACTGTTCCGGTCGGAACGCGCCGTCGAAATCGTCCGCGCCGGGTGACGTCGAGAGTTCCATGTTTACCCACGGGGATTCCGCCCGACGCATCGTGAGCGGGTTGAAAGCGACCAACGCGGGGAGCGTAAACGTCACGGCGTCCAAGAAATCCGAATTGTCGGCCAATTGTATTTCATAGCTGTAGCTGCGCGCCGCGCCGCGTGTGACGGTCATGACCGTCCGCGCACGTGCGTAATAATGGCGGTTGTGGATCAAATCCGCGAAGCGGATGGCGTAATCACGTTCCCGCATGTTTGCGATATTAAGCACCTCTACCGAACCGCCGGTCGATTGGCCCCCCGAAGCGCGGGGCAGGGCGTGCGTCCTGTAATCCGAAATCGTGCGCGTCAGCAGGAAATTGATCGCATTCGATTCGATCGGTTCATATTCGGTGTTATTGGTCAAGTTAAACGCGTTAAGGTGCGCACCGCTCACCAAACCCAAACCGGGCGGCATGGGTGCGGATATATCCCTCGTTTGGATTTCGATGGGGTTGGACCAACCGGAATATATATTATCCGCGTTAAACGCCCGTATCCAAATATAATGAGCCGTATCGGGGAATAAGTCCTCGATCGTAAAATGATGGAACGGGTTACCCCCCACATTAACGAGGCGTTTTTGCCCGTCGGGATTTGCCGAGCTTTGCCACAATGCCTGTATATCATCCCAAGTAAGGTGCACGAACCCCGGATTGTCGGGATGCGCCAAAATCGATTCGCTCCAACGCAGTTCGTAACGGATTAACGTACGCGGGTCGGGGTTTTCGTCCCCTTGCACGCCCCAACGCACGCTTACCGCGCTGTCCGTCGCCGGGTCCCCGGGGAAGAGTACGGGCGTCGTGGGCGTCGGTATCGAAGGGATAAATTCATCGGGTACGGTTACGATTACATAAGTGGGGTATAGGGATAATAACGTCGGGTTCGACCCGGGGGCGGTATGGGGTTGGAAAAAAACCACGTACGCGGTGTTGGGTTTTAAAGCGGTGCCTTGAAATTCGGTGAAGGTATAGGAGGATGTCCCGAGCAGCGGGTTGGGGGTCGGCCTGCCGATGTGTTCCCACATATCGGTGTTTTCCTCCAAGAGGAGCCATTCGTCGCGGTATGCTTCAAAGGCGCCTTCCAGCGTCGTTTTTCCCAAAGACGCGCCGAAAGCCAAAACATCGGCGTGCTCAACTACGTGGATGCGGTAATGCATGTGGAATGCGTCCTGCACACGTAAAGGGAGCGGCCCGTTCGGGAAGTCGCCGATCCCCAAATAATCGAGGATCGCGTCCCGCGCTTCGTTTGCGAAAACGGAAAGCGAGGACGGATCACGGAACCGATTTTGACCCGCAGGCGTACGGTCGAGCATTTGGCTCCACAAAACGGAATCGCTTTGGATCATCGTGTTTAGCGACGCCCAATTACGTACGCCGGGGATTAATCGGGCGGCACTGCCGAAGAGCAATTCATCGTTGCTTTCACGTATACCCGCCGACGCGTACCAACGGTCCCATCCGCGTACGGGGTCGGGGTTCCCGATTTCCACATAACGCAGGTCCCAATCGAGGGTTATGGCGGGGTCTTCGTCGGGCAGGTTGGTAGCCTTACCGCGAAGGGGCGGTGCTTCGACCATCTCCGGTATAAGGTGCAAGTCATCCTCAGGGGGGATGTAGATTACGCCGAAGGACGGGGCTGAAACGGACGGCTCGAAAGCGTTTCCGCCCGGGTGGGGGCGAACGGCCTCGATACGCACGAAGTAAACGTTATTCGCGGTCATGGGGCGTAATTCCGTCACCGTCCCGGAGGGATTGACCCAAGTGTAATGGGTAAGGTTAAACCATTCATAATGGGGCAGCAGTTCATCAGGTTTTATCATACCAGGGTTGGGAATGATTTCGGGGAACACGGTAGCCGCGAAGGGCGCCTGCGCACCCGACGGCCAATTGATGCTCGACCACGAATCCGAAATAAAAACACGGTATTGTATATCCATATCGATGTAGTTACGCCCTTCCAATTGGGCTTCGAATGGGAAATGATAAAGGTTGGGATCGGATGCGTCACGTTTTTCCGCGTCACTGCGCGGAGCGCGGGCAAAGGCGCGCCATGCCAGCGAAAGGTACAGGAAACGGTCGTTGTCGTCCGTTACGGCGCGGATGGGTTGCAAAGTGGGGGTATAAGGCGTGAAATCCGCGTCGTCGGGGTTATAGAAAGCCATATTGGAACGCCCCAGGAAATCATATTCGACTTCCGGGTTTTCGCTCCTTCTGTAAATCCGAAGTGTAAACGCCAACGGGCGTATGGGGTTGATCTGCCCTACGGGCCACCAATTTTGACGGGTTGCGTGCGCGCCCGACAGCTCCGCTATGATACCGCCCGAAGGGGTGGGATATTGATCGATAGGGGGTGGGTCTATCGTAGGGAACGGATCGTCCCACCATTCTATGATGACGCGGTCGGCGGAGTTCGCCGCCAAGTTGCTCCAATGCAATCGCAAAGACCCGTCGCCGTCCTCCACCACGTTGAGCGTCGGTGTCATGATCCTTGACGGGCTTTGGTAATGGTGGAAATTTTGCGGGCGGGCAGCAAATGAAAAGGAAGTGTTTTCAAGGATAATGCTGTTACCCGCCGCGCCCGATTGGCGTACGCGGTTGCCGTCCGCTTGGTTGCGCATGGGTTCTATCCGTACGAAATAGCTGTGCCCGATTTGCATACCGGGGTGTGAAAGGGTATGGCGGAGGATTTGCCGGCCGCCTTGTGCCGAAAGGACGGTAAGGTTTTCCGTGGATACGATGCGTTGGTTTTGGGGTAAAGCGGAAAGCGGTGCGCCGGTGAGCGCGTTGTGTACGGTAAATTCCCAAAAGGGAAAACTTTGGCTGCCCCACAGGGGGTTTTCCCAATCGATAACGATCGCGTCGTCCGTCACGAACGCGTTAATCACGTTGATATCGGTCATAAAAACCATACCGCGGTGTTCCGCGTCGGGGTGCGCTTGTTGCGGGTTAACTTCCGCGGGGACGAAGTTCCACCCGTCACGGGGTTCGCCGCCCGGGGTAAGGGGCGGCAGTTGCGTATACACCGGTATCTGATGGAAGGGTCGGATATCGATTTCGTACAGGCTGCTGGGGGATAGTTCGACGTTTAATGAAAACAATAACCGCGTTCCTCCGGGTACTTCGCCGTTGGCGGCTCGGGAGCCCGCTAACGCAAGCAGTTCGTCCCGTTCAATAGACACCGTGGGGTAATGGACGCCCGTGGTACGGTTAAAAAACGTAATATCGTAGCGGGAAGGGTAACGCGTCCACAAACCGCTCCCGGGTCGTATATTCCATTCGACCCCGCCGTGCGCGTCGATTAATTCCTGCGGTAAGGGCTGCCCCGTACCGAGGTGATGGTTCGGTATTTGCCATTGCATATCATTGGGCATCGCCGCGGGGGGTTGGGTCCATATAAATTCGATGTTATATCGGTTGCCTGTCGCCGCGGGTGAGGTATCCAACGACCGTATTTCGGCTTCCCGTCCCAAAAAGCGCGTTACCGGCGTACCGTGCGCGGGGCGCAGCGTAAACGCGGATACTTGCAACGGGAAAGCGCCGATGGTTATGACCGCGGCGAGTAAACAGGCCAAAATCCTTTTCATTATAACCCGACCTTTCCGTCCAAGGTTGCCAGCATATTAAAGAAGTCACCCACGGTAACGGGGGACGCGGGCCGAAGCTCCCTGTCGTCCACAATCCCCAGTTCAAAAGCGGCGCGTACCGCTTGCGCGTAGCGAGCATCCAACGTCATACCCGCGGTATTGGCGTGGTTGCGTATGATTATCGAATCAATTCGCGTACGGGTCTTATTTTCATATAACGCCATAACCAAGGCGATGGCTTCCTGTTGCGATACCAAACCGTTTGCGTTGCGGTTGGCTAAGGGTACGTTCAAATTGGAGGAAACCCACGTCATCGGATCCGCCGAAGCGGGTGCGTTCGCCAGCCGCGCGATACTGCCTACCACTTCGTGGCGGGTCGCGTTGCGATGCAGATCGATTCCGATTGTGTTGGGGAAAAGACCCGCCAGCCCGTAACGGGCGATCATTGCCGTTATGGCGTTGCCGTGCGGTACGTTTTCGATCCCGGGGACGTTTACCGTTTGCCCCGCGAAGGCGTACAAACCGGGGGCTTGCGCGGTCAACGCGACGCCGTTTGCATGTTCGACGGCAGGCAACGGCTGCCATTCCGGGTTTGCACCGCCGCGCGTTTGCGTGAAAGCGGTCACGGACACATCGGGCCCGTTGCCTGTGGATACGATGTGTATAGCCGCGTCAAATGCCGCGACAGGGATTTGCTGCGGAGCGATGATCCCTATGCTATTTGGGTTGGGGGGTATGTCACGCAGGATCATGCGGCTTATTTCCGCCGCCAACGCGTTTTCCACCGTTGCAAGGTAATCCAACATCAGATATTCCGCACGTTCATTGTTGTGTTCGCCGCGTTCGACGAGGTTCCTGATATTTTGCCGTATAACCGGGTTGGATGCGCGGTCTTCGATAAGTTGTGTGGCGCGGTTGGTCATTTGCGTGTCCCACGTGCGTATATCGCGGGTGTTCGTATTCACGCCTACCAAGTCTATCCTTACGTCCACGGCATCACCCAAGGGCGGGGTCCCGTGCAAATTACCCGGGATCGTTTGCCGTTGTAATGTGATCCGTACGAAATAATCGTTTATGTTTACGTTACGCGATGAAACATGACGGGTCATGTCCATAATCGCGCGGTTATGTTCTTGGTTAAGGAAACGCGGCGCAAAAATAACCTCCATGTCATCGTATGCGGACGAAAACCCTTTTCGGTTTTCATTGGCTTCCAAGATACCCGATACAGGTAGGTAATAAATACTCGTCACCGCATCCGTATTGTGCAGGGGAATGGCGGCGCCCGGCGCGTCAACCAAAGCGCGGAACGCGTCGGGGCGATACACCACGCGCAATAAAGCGGGTGTATCAACTGCGATCCAAAACGGCCGACGCACTTGGTCCATCAATAAACGGCGCAGATGATCAAGCCAGTTGTCGGTATCACGTTCCAGTTGGAAGCGGTTATCGTCCCATGCCGTGATAAATGTAAGGACGTTCGACCATACGGAGGTATCGCCCGTCGCGCGGTCGGTAAGGCGTACGCGCATTTGGTAATTCGTCCCCGACGTGAGGTTACGCAATAATAAATGGAAGCGGTTATTGATCAAATTACTCGGATTGATCAGGGAAGCGATGGGGACTTGAATAATATCGCCCCACGGGTCGCCGTCCGCGCGTATTTGGTACTCAAATACCAAGGTTTCGTCGGGCTCGCGCATCGTCGTTATGGTTTCCATCGCGGGGTGGGTCCAGCTTACCAGTACCTGCGTTTCGGGGTCAAAGCCGGGGCGGTGGCCGCCGTCTTCCTCACGTAAGTTTTGCGGCGGTTGTACCACGAGGGCGGTTACGCTTTCCTCTACCCATGAGGAACGGTTTTCCAGCGTATGGGGCTCGCCTGTAACGGGATCGATGAGGATGACCCTGCGGACCGTCCTTACATAATAGAAGTACAGGTTATTGGGCCGTAGGGTACGGTCGGTGAAGGTGACTTGGTTGGGATGATCGGGGCGTCGGGGCTCAAAGGCATAAAGTTCCGAGGGCGAATTTAAGGGGATTTGAGCGGTCGATTGTCCATGCCGCAATATATCTATAAGAGGATTGTTATTATCGGCGGGGACCGACCCATCCAAGAAGGGATGGCGGCGTTGGTTGGTGCGCCAGCCGATGGCGTCGGCTCTGCCGTTTACGATATCGGCGAGCGGCGTTTCTTCATACGGGTCAAAATTAACGATCCTGTCCGTTACGCGGAGGATTTCAAATTCAATCGCGACTACGGCGGGGTCTTCCGAAATTATGTTATCCCAATACAAGGTTACTTCCGTTTGGGTTAATGTTTCTTTGCAATGGCTCAGTCCCCCGGGTGCGGGCGGTATGACTTCGCCGGGCCCCGGTACTTGCGGCGTGCCGATGGTGACGTCCCCCGTCAGCGCGGAAGGTACGGAACGGCGGGAAACAGGCGTAAGCGGCGGCGGCGGGGTCCCCGGGGGTTGTTCCATGATGGGGTCGCCTGCGATTTCCCCCGTTAATGCCGCTCCGGTGGTTACGTAACGGTCAACGACCATATCGGCGAACAGGAAGTACCGCTGATTTTCGTCCAAGCCCGTAAGTGAAAAAGCCAACGGGAAGGGAAGGGTTGTATGGATGGCGCGCGCGGTAGCGTCCAGTATGGCATCCCTGTCGTTTGCATAATCCCATCTGCCCATCCAATCCATGGCGTTAAATTCCGCCGCCGGCATGAGGGGGATATCGATGATGCGCAAAACCTCACCGCTGCGTAACGCGCCCAGATAATCGGACAAATTAATTGACCCGTCCGTATCGATTTCATCGACGAACGCCAGCGTATAATCCTCATGGACCGACGTCGGCGCGGTTTTTATTCTGTTGATTTCATCTTCGAACGCGCTGATGTATACGTTAAAAAGTACCAACGGCGCGAAAACGTAGTTATGATCGCGATACGCGCGTAATGCCGGCGTGGGTACGTTAAATGAAACGTTCAGCATAGGCGGTTCGTTCGGGTTCGTTTGGGTGGTTGCCGTAAAGGCGGCGGGCGGCGGCGGCGTCAATTGGTCGAAGTCGTCCAACGTAAGGGACGCGAAGGGGGAGCGCGGCCAAGCGTCTTCCAATTCCACGCGGGGGTTATTGCCGAATTGCTCCCACCGCGGTTGCACGAACATATAATAAATACCGGGGAAACGGTAGGGGTCCGCGATGGCGGGGTTATATGCAAGTACGTGTAAAGCGGTCAAGTCACTGAAGGTCACTTCGCCGAGCATAAAATGCCCTTCCTGCCGCAGTAATCCTTCGCCGGCGGGAACGGTCAGCCCGGTATCGGGGTAATAAATCGAATATTCCGCGAAAATGCGTCTGGGTTGCCCGGCCGAAGCGGGGACATCGGTCATCCGAACGTTGATTTCCGCAAAGAGTTCGGCGTCATTCGCCACCGGGGTCGAACTGCGGAATAAACCGTACGTGACGGTTACGCTGTCGAAAACGGTTCCCGTCGGGCCGGTCGGCCCCCATTCCTCGAACATACCGAACAACCGCTCCGCCAGCCCCATTTCCCATTCTACGCGGTAGGTAAGGTCCGCTTCCAGCCCTTGCGGTTGATCCGGTGAAACCCTGCGTACCCGATAATGTTCGCGTTCTATCGAAAAACGGTTGGGCGGACCCAGTGACGGGCGGTCAACGGGTCGGATGATAACCGTTTGGGATTGTACCCGCGCGGCGGCGGCGGCATCGAAATGGATCGTATACCTGCGCACGCTGGCGGGGGGCGAATGGAAGGAGATGGGGATATGCATCACGTCGGACAAGCCGTCGAAATGGATGGGGATCGGGTTGCCGCCGCCTACCCAAAGGGGATCGAATACGTATGTCCCCGCGATATACGGCATGGAAGGGTATACCGATTGGCAATGCCAACGGAAGGGCGTGACGCGGAAGCTGACCGTCCCGGCGATCGGGTTGGGCAGGGTGTAACGCAGCAAGGTGTTCAGGTTGATCCGATTCCCCGCGGTTCCCCTGTGATAGAAGGAGGAACCGTCCCGCGGGGCGTTGAATATGGGCGCGCGTTGCACGGCGAGCGTGATTTCGTCATATATGATACTCGGCATCAAGCCGCCGATTTGGAGGCGTAATACACCCAAGTCCCTTCCCCAAGCCTGTGCGGTTAATATATCCGCGTCCAAAAGTTGTATGTGGTTCGGAGCGGGGGCATGGCGGGCGGGGTTGACCGCTGTTAAAAAAGCCGCCGTTATCGCGCTGTGGGAGACCACTTCGGCTATATTGGGGATAAAAATCGTAAAGGCTTCCGTTGTTTCCGCCGTCCCTTCGGAGCCTACGTGGATATAGATATCCGGTGTCCAGCCCGCGATGGTGGGTTGGATGTTCCGTTCGATACCGTCGCGGAAATCCACATTGAAACGCCCCGTCTCCTCGTCGAAGAAGCGGGGCAAGGCAATGCGGATATCCAAGCCGTTATCGGCCATACCGGGATATTCGTCATGGATGACCATGTTAAGGTCGCGGGTAGTATATGAAGGGATTTCGCCTGCGAACGTACCGCCCAACAGGGACGCGGGTGGGGTTTGCCACTGGTTGCCGACCGTGTGGAACAACGTTTCGGAGGGATCCGTTATATCAACGACCGACGCGAAGGGGATGACGTCGATGTCCCGTACGGAAAAGCCGGGAAATACGAAAACCCTGTCATTACCCCCGAAGGCTGTCGGAGATGCCACATACAGCGGCCAACCCAACGCGGCGCGTGAATCCTCACCGACGCCGGCCGTATTCGGCAGCCAAGCGTGCGCGTGTATTTCATGGACCGTATGCAACGGGTCGGTGACGTCGAAGAAATAATTGTCGGCGTTTGCGCCGGTATAGAATTCGAGCGTGAATCCGTGAACCGCCCCAAGCGGCAGGTTGTCCATATAGAACATGAAGTTCTTTTCGATACCGGCGTCCGCAGACCACAGGAAGCGGAAGGTTTCACCCGATACCCCGCAATCGAATTGAATACCGTTACCGATACCCATCGTGTGGCGCAAGGGTTCAAAGACCGTTACGGGCGTATCGTATATAACCGCCGGCGGCACATCGTCCAAACGGGGGAAGAAATGATAATGCACTTCGATTTCGGCTGCGCCGGGGACGTGGCGTACCCACAATTCGATCTTGTCGCCGTTTTCGGTAAAGAAGCGCAGTACGTGCATACCCAACGCGTTAACCGCGTTGGATACGGCCCATTGCAAAAACACGCTGCCGTCGGGTAATTGGTCCGGTACATGCCTGTATTCGACATTGGTGCCCGGGGTACCGAATACCAATCGGCTGTCGAGCCTTGCCTCCAACCTCGTGCCCGTCGCGGGATGGGCGAAGGCTTGGATCAACCCCGTGGAGGGTGTCAACCCGAACGGCGCGACAACGCCGAAGAACATCACGATCGCAAGCCATAAGGCCACTTTCTTTTTTACGCTGTGAAACTTCATATATATAGCCCCCACATTTTTATCCCTGTCAAGTATTATATCGGCATCCGGCAAATCATCAATGATTAAAATATTATTAACACAATATGACAGAAACCCCCGCCGTACGAACGTTATGATATCGGACAAGCCATGTATGGATGATGCGGGGGGATTTTACAATGGGTTCCATAAAAATCACGGAGCAGACTTCGACGCAACTCGCGTCGAAGCTAAATAAACGCGACATCGGAACGATGGTGGTCGGGGCGTCGGGTTTCTTCATCGGGCGGGCCGTTGTTTTCGGGTTTGTTAACCCGTTGGCGTTGCCCTTCCTTGCGGCGTTTATGGGGGCGGGTAAGGCTTTTTATTTGACGGCGCTGTTTATCGCATTCGGGATGGTGACACGTTTCGGTGATTTGTTTACGTTGCGGTATTTATTCGCGGTCGCGCTTATGTGCGGGTATTATTTCATCGCGCTCCGCGTGGCGGGGGGGCATAACAAAGGTTGGTTGAAACTGCCGTTCGTAGCGGTGGCGGCAAGCGGGGCGATGCTTGTTTCGGGCGTGGTATTTGCCGCGCTTTACGGGGTTACGCCTTTCTTGGTGATGATATCGGTACTGGAGGCCGTGCTTGCCGGAGGGCTGACCTTGGTCATCAAACGTGGGCACCACATATTGACGGGTAAGCGGCGGCGGATGCTTTCCGGCGAGGATATCATCGCGTTAACGATATTGTTGGCGGGCGTTGTGGCGGGCGCTTCGGAGGTTTATGTAGGTGCGATGCCCCTGCGGTTCTTTTTTTGCATTTATATATTATGCTTGGTGGCATATAAGGGCGGCGCGGGTTTTGCGGCGACGGCGGGTATGTTGCTGGGCGTTTTTTTATACTTGGCGGGCCATTGGGATATCGGTGCGGCGACGGCTCTTTCACTGGCGGGGATGAGCGGCGGCTTTGCCAAACGCTGGGGCAGGCCGGCTGTCATTGGGGGGATAGCGGCGGGCGGCGCGGTTGCGTTATTTTTGCTCGCGCGACCGCTGCTTGCGTATTCGCTGTTGTATTCCGTCATCGCGGGGGGTCTCGCGTTTATGCTAACGCCGCAAAATTTTTATTTTAATGTGGCGTCCGCCATCAGCCCCGTACTCGACAACGCCGACGATTACATGGATAAGATTAAAGAAGAAACCACGCGTCGGCTTAACGCCTTCGCGGGAGCGTTTGAAAAATTGGCCGATACCTTCAGCGGTTTATCAAAACCCAAACATACGTTAAACAAGCATGACATAACCCTCATGGTGGATGAATTAACCGCGAAGGCGTGCGGGACATGCGCAAAGCATAGCCGCTGTTGGGAGGAGAACCTTTACGCGACCCACCAGCATATCTTTTCCCTGTTGGGCGCGTGCGCGGAAAAGGGTACAGCGACTTCGGAAGATATGGACAAATCCTTCCGCAAGCAATGCCACGCCCCCGACAAATGGCTGCGGGAACTTAACGCCATCTTCAGCCTGTATAAAAACAACCTGCGTTGGCATAACCGCATCGCCGAAAGCCGTGAACTGGTGAGCCAACAGCTCCACGGCGTGGCGGGTATCGTCAAGTGCCTGTCTGACGAAATCGATATTTCGCTTAAATTTCACGAGGGACTGGAAGAAGAAATGATTCTTGCCTTGCTTAAGAATAAGATCGACGTCAACAGCGTGATCGTATTGGAAAACAAGCAGGGTCGCTACCGCGTGTCGGTCAACCACCGCTCTTGCTTCAATAAAAATGCGTGCGCCAACGATATCCTGCCCGTGCTTAATGCCGTACTCAAACGCCGTATGCGCCCGGAAAACACGGATACCGTTTCCCGTACCGGCGTATGCGGCAGGCACGGCGATACCTGCACCGCGCGTTTTATCGAGGACCAGCGCCTGCGCGTTACCGTGGGGACGGCGCACCGCGCCAAATCAAACCGCGGTTCGGGTGACAGCTATTCCTATATGGAACTTAAGAACGGCTCGTGTTTGATGGCCCTTTCCGACGGTATGGGTTCCGGCGAACGCGCCAAGCGCGAAAGCGAAGCCACCGTGGGGTTGTTGGAGGATTTTATCGAAAGCGGCTTCGACAAGGAACTGGCCGTACGGATGATCAACTCCGTATTGGTGCTTAAATCAAGTGAGGAATCCTTCGCGACGCTGGATATCTGTTCCGTTGATCTGTACACCGGTCATGCGGAGTTTATCAAGATCGGTGCGGCGTCGACGTTTATTCTGCGCGGCGGCAAGGTGCGCGTCATCCGTTCGTCATCTCTCCCCATCGGTATGCTCAACGACGTGGACCTTGAGGTCACGCGGCACACCTTATCGCATGATGATATCGTACTAATGGTGACTGACGGCATTACCCCCGACACCGAAAGGGAGGATTGGCTTACCGAAACGCTGAGCCGTTGCCGCTACCGCAATCCGCAGGACATCGCGGATCATATCCTCGCCGAAGCGGAAAAGACCGCCGGAAAAAATAAGGACGACATGACCGTGCTCGCCGCGCGGGTGTGGGAGAAGGTGTGACATTTGTCCTATTGTGGTAAAATTCCCGCATGATAATATTTATGAAAAAGCATCGGAGGGATTTCCATGAGCGCAAGCATCATACGCGACCCGTCACTGGCGGCGGCGGGCAACAGGAAGATCGAATGGGTAAAGGAGTACATGCCCGTTCTTTCCCAGATCGAGGAGCGTTTTAAGAAGGAGCAGCCCTTTAAGGGGATGCGCATTTCCGTGTGCGTCCATTTGGAAGCGAAGACAGCGTACTTAGGCAAGGTCTTGGCTTCGGGCGGTGCAGACGTGGCCGTTACGGGTTCCAATTCGCTCAGCACCAAGGACGACGTTTGTGCGGGTTTGGCTTCCCAAGGCTACAAGGTATACGCATGGCACGGCGCCACCGAAGAGGAATACTGGGAGCACCTGCGTAAAACCCTCGAATTTAAACCCCATATCGTCATTGATGACGGCGGCGATTTTATGCAGCTCCTCCACGGCGAATACGCCGAATACGCGGAAAACCTTATCGGCGGCTGCGAAGAAACGACCACGGGTATTAACAGGCTTAAAGCCCGCGTACGCGAAGGCACGCTCAAAATCCCCATGATGGCCGTCAACGACGCGGATTCCAAGCACCTCTTTGATAACGTTCACGGTACGGGCCAATCCGTGTGGGATTCGATTATGTATACAACCAACGTAATGCTCACGGGCCGCGATGTCGTCGTAGCCGGTTACGGCTTCTGCGGTAAGGGCGTGGCCATGCGGGCAAAGGGCTTGGGCGCGCGCGTAATCGTGACCGAAATCAACCCGTGGCGCGCGATGGAGGCCGTGATGGACGGCTTCACCGTAATGAAGATGGACGATGCTGCCCGCATAGGCGAATTTTTCGTGACGGTCACGGGTTGCAACGATGTGATCACCCGCCGCCACTTCGAAGTGATGAAGCATAACGCCTTCCTCGCCAACGCCGGTCATTTCGACGTGGAAGTCAATCTGGTGGAGCTCGGCAAAATGGCTACCAAAAAAGAGGAACGCCGTCCCTTCATCGAGGGTTATTACCTGCCCGACGGACGCATCCTTAACGTTTTAGCCGAAGGCAAGCTCGTCAACATCGTAGCCGGCAACGGCCACCCCGCCGACATTATGGACATGTCCTTTGCCCTGCAAGCCATGGGCGCGGAATACCTCGCCAAAAACGGCAAGGGCCTTAAGCCCGAC
Organism: Defluviitaleaceae bacterium; assembly: GCA_009779755.1. Classification (GTDB taxonomy): domain Bacteria; phylum Bacillota; class Clostridia; order Lachnospirales; family WQUN01; genus WQRX01. The sequence goes on from WRDO01000009.1 coordinate 77,491, forward strand.
TTGTACCGGATTCCGGTCGAAGTGGACCGTGAAATTGCCCTCATGAAGTCCAAGGCGATGGGATTGGGGCTGGACGTACTCACCCCCGAACAGGATAAATATTTTAACGGTTATTATTAATCGCTTGGTACGATAGTTTCAAAAAAGCCTGCCGGATGCGCCATATCCGTCAGGCTTTTTGCTTACCGTGGTTTTTAACCCCCATTTCCTTGACTTCCAAACCATTCGCTGATACAATCCCGTTCGTTTTCCTATCCGGAAAATAATATATTTAAAAAGGAGGTGAAATAACGATGCTGACATTCAACCAACTGGTTAAGCAAGGGCGCAAGACGAATAAGAAGAAGTCGAAATCCCCCGTGTTGCAAAAGGGCCTTAACTCCCTAAAGGACAGGGAGCTCGACCAATCCGCCCCCCAAAAGCGCGGCGTGTGCACGTATGTGCGTACCAAAACCCCGAAGAAGCCGAACTCCGCCCTGCGCAAGATCGCCCGCGTACGCCTTTCCAACAAAATGGAGGCCACCTGCTACATCCCCGGCGAGGGGCATAACCTGCAGGAGCACAGTGTGGTCTTGATACGCGGAGGCCGCGTAAGGGATCTCCCCGGTGTGCGCTACCACATCATCCGCGGTACGCTCGACACCGCAGGCGTGGCCAAGCGCGGTCAAGCCCGCTCGAAGTATGGCGCGAAGCGTCCGAAGAAGGCGTAGTAAAAGCGGGAACCGTTTTTGCCTGTAATTTCCTTTCATAAAATTATTATCAACCCCCGCCCCATTGGGTGCGAGGTTGCGAGAAGAGATACAGGCGCGATACGTTATGGGTATTTATACCCAGCACGAGTACCGATGAATTAATCATCTTTGTTAAGGAGGGAAGCCTCGTGCCAAGGAAAGGTCACGTAGCAAAACGTTCTGTCTTACCCGACCCGTTGTTCGGCTCAAAGGTAGTCACCAAGCTGATCAACGGCATTATGCTCGACGGTAAGAAGGGCGTTGCCCAAACGATTGTGTACAACGCATTCGAGAAGGCGGCAGCCAAAAAGGGTGCCCCCGCCATCGAAATCTTCGAAGAGGCGTTGAACAACGTAATGCCGGTACTGGAGGTTAAGGCACGCCGCGTAGGCGGTGCCACCTACCAAGTACCCATAGAAGTACGGCCCGAACGCCGCCAAGCCCTGGGCTTGCGTTGGCTCGTCTTCTTTTCGCGCAAACGCAGCGAAAAGAACATGACCGACCGCTTAGCCAACGAGCTGTTGGACGCGTCCAACAACACCGGCGGGGCAGTTAAGCGTAAGGAAGAAATGCATAGGATGGCGGATGCGAACAAGGCGTTCGCGCATTATAAATGGTAGGAAAGAAGGCGTAACAAAGTGAGAACTTTCCCTTTGGAAAGGACACGTAACATCGGCATCATGGCGCATATCGACGCGGGTAAGACCACCCTCACCGAGCGCATCCTTTATTATACGGGCCGCAACTACAAGCTGGGCGAAACCCACGAAGGTACGGCCACGATGGACTGGATGGAGCAGGAGCAGGAGCGGGGCATCACGATTACCTCCGCGGCGACGACCACGCAATGGGAAGAACATCGCATCAACATCATCGACACCCCCGGCCATGTGGACTTTACCGTGGAAGTGGAACGCAGCCTGCGTGTGCTGGACGGCGCGGTTGGTGTGTTCTGCGCCAAGGGTGGCGTGGAGCCGCAGTCGGAAACCGTTTGGCGTCAAGCGGACAAGTACGGCGTACCCCGATTGGCTTATGTGAACAAGATGGACATTATGGGCGCGGATTTCCTCAACGTCGTGGGGATGATCAAGGATCGCTTGGGTGCGAACGCCGTGCCCGTGCAATTGCCCATCGGTGCGGAAAGCACGTTCAAAGGCATGGTGGATTTATTCGATATGAAGGCGTATTTTTATCCCGATAAGTTGGACGAAGAAGTACGAATCGGGGAAATACCCGCCGACATGCAGGCTGCCTGCGAGGAATTCCGCGCTAAAATGGTTGAATCCATCGCCGAAACCGACGATGACCTGATGGAAGCCTATCTCAACGGTGACGAACCCGATAAAAAAACGCTCAAGACCGCACTCCGCAAAGCCTGTATCGCTACGTCGATCACCCCCGTTTTTTGCGGTTCGGCGTACAAGAACAAAGGTGTGCAGCGTTTGCTGGACGGCGTGGTGGATTACCTCCCCGCTCCGACCGACGTCGCCGACATCAAAGGCATCGACCCCAATACGGATAAGGAAGTGGAACGTAAATCCTCCGATACCGAGCCGTTTTCGGCTTTGGCGTTTAAGATTATGAATGACGAACACGTAGGCAAGCTGGCGTTCTTCCGGGTTTATTCGGGGTCGCTTTCCGCGGGTTCGTATATCCACAACTCCACGAAGGATAAAAAGGAACGCATGGGCCGCATCCTGCAAATGCACGCCAATCACCGCGAGGACGTTCAGAAGGTATTCGCGGGTGACATCGCCGCCGTCGTGGGTCTGAAGTTTACGACCACGGGCGACACCCTGTGCGACGAAAAACACGAAGTCATCCTCGAGTCCATGAACTTCCCCGAGCCGGTCATTTCCGTAGCTATCGAGCCGAAAACCAAGGCCGGTCGCGACCGCATGGGCATCGCCCTCAGCAAGCTCTCGGAGGAAGACCCGACATTCAAAACCCACACCGACCCTGACTCGGGGCAAACGATTATCTCCGGTATGGGAGAGCTGCACTTGGAGATTATCGTGGATCGCCTCTTGCGTGAATTCCGCGTGGAAGCGAACGTTGGTAAACCGCAAGTGGCATACCGCGAAGCGTTCCGTAAACCCGCCGACGTGGAAGGCCGTTATATCCGTCAATCCGGCGGACGCGGCCAATACGGGCACGTTAAGGTGCTCTTTGAGCCGATGGGCGAAAACGATAACGACAAGCCCTTCGAATTCGTAGACAAAGTGGTGGGCGGCGTAGTGCCGCGCGAATATATCCCCGCCGTCGAGCAGGGTATAAAAGAAGCGATGACTTCCGGCGTTATCGCGGGTTATCCGGTGCTTGGCGTACGCGCCACGCTCTACGAAGGCAGCTACCACGACGTGGACTCTTCGGAGCTTGCGTTTAAGATCGCGGGCTCCATGGCCTTCAAGGAAGCGATGCGCAAGTCCGACCCCGCGCTGCTGGAACCCATCATGAAAGTCGATGTGACCGTGCCCGACGAATATATGGGCGACGTAATCGGCGACATCAACAAACGACGCGGTAAGATCGACAGCTTCGAAGAACAAAACAATGCCAAGATCATCCACAGCTATGTGCCGTTGGCCGAAATGTTCGGTTACGCGACCGACCTTCGTTCCAAGACGCAAGGGCGCGGCATCTACTCCATGGAGGTACACCATTACGAGCCCGTACCCAAAAGCGTGCAGGAACAAGCGACCGGCCGCAGGGAATAGTTGGGTAATAAGGCTTGCAATGCTTGGCAATACTTGTATAATACGTTGGACATGTAAAATTGATTGGAGGTAATCCCCATGGGAAAAGCAAAGTTTGAGAGGAACAAGCCCCACGTTAACATCGGTACCATCGGCCATATCGACCATGGTAAGACCACGTTAACCGCAGCAATCACCAAAACGCTCTATGAGCGTTACAAGCTGGGGGCTGCCGTTGCTTTCGATAAGATCGACAAAGCACCCGAAGAAAAGGCACGCGGAATCACCATCTCCACCACCCACGTCGAGTACGAAACTCCCAACAGGCACTATGCCCACGTTGACTGCCCCGGCCATGCCGACTACGTAAAGAACATGATCACGGGTGCCGCCCAAATGGACGGCGCAATCCTCGTGGTAGCGGCTACCGACGGCGTAATGAGCCAAACGCGCGAGCATATCCTGCTGGCCCGTCAGGTAAACGTACCCAAAATCGTCGTGTTCATGAATAAGTGCGACATGGTAGAGGACGAAGAACTCCTCGACCTGGTTGACATGGAAATCCGTGAACTCCTCGACAAGTACGAATTCCCCGGCGACGACACGCCCATCATTCGCGGCTCCGCGCTTCAATCCCTCAACGACCCCTCAGGCCCTTGGGGCGACAAGATCATCGAACTCTTCGAAGCGGTGGACACTTTCATCACCACCCCCGAACGCGACCAAGACAGGCCCTTCCTTATGCCCGTTGAAGACGTATTCACCATCACCGGCCGCGGCACCGTAGTAACCGGCCGTGTGGAACGCGGTACGCTTAACCTCAACGACAAAGTGGAAATCGTCGGCTTTACCGATGAAAAACGCGAAGTCGTCGTAACCGGCATCGAAATGTTTAAGAAGGACCTCGGCACCGCCATGGCGGGCGACAACGCGGGCCTCCTGCTCCGCGGCGTGCAACGCACCGACATCGAACGCGGCCAAGTGCTGTGCAAGCCCGGCTCGGTAGCCGCGCACACCAAGTTTACCGCCCAAGTATACGTCCTTTCCAAGGACGAAGGCGGCCGCCACAAGGCGTTCTTCTCCAACTACCGTCCCCAGTTCTACTTCCGCACCACCGACGTTACCGGCGTAATCCAACTGCCCGACGGCGTTGAAATGTGTATGCCCGGCGACCATATCGAAATGACCGTCGAGCTCATCTCCCCCATCGCCATGGAAGAAGGCTCCCGCTTCGCCATCCGCGAAGGCGGCAGAACCGTAGGCGCGGGTTCGGTTGTTAAGATTTTGAAGTAATCAGCGAATCAAGGTATAAACAAAAAAGCAGTCTCACATGGGGCTGCTTTTTTTGTGGTATAATCAAGGGACTGTAATTTGCTTAAAAAGTGAGGTGCGCGATGAGTACGCGGGAATATATAAGGACGCAGGTCGACTTACTGCCGGATAATATTTTGGAAAAGGTACAGGATTTTATCGGATACCAAAAATTCATATTAGGGATTTATGATACCGATACCGACTATTTATCTTCGATACCGGGAATGGTTGAATCAATCAAAGCTGCCGCCGCCGAACCGCTTGATGATTGTGTACCCGTTACGGAGTTGTGGTCGGATGTATAAGGTCGTATCGTCAAATCAAGCTGTTAAGGATTTTGAACGTATAAACAGAGCGGGGCTTTCCGAAAAAGCAAAAATTGTTACCCGTGTTGTACGTGTAAACCCATACCAAAATCCACCGCCATACGAAAAACTGACGGGGGATTTAAGCGGATATTATTCCCGGCGAATAAATAGGCAGCACCGTTTTGTTTACGATGTTCTACCCAATACCGAAAATTAAAGGATGAAAACGGTGTTTTATATCAAGGAATTATAAAAATCCTTCGCATGTGGACACATTACGAATAAATTTGATGGCCGGGTTACGGGATCGGGGGTTAACAGGGAGTTATCATATTTATAATAATTAACCGTACCAAAAATCGGTTTAACCCCCCCCCCGCTATATTAAATTACACGGTATAAAACAATCCTTCCCGTCAATCGGCATCACTTCCTCGCACATACAAATAATACCGCCGCAACCGCGTTCTGCCGCAACTTTATCCAGCAGCGAAAATTTCTTTACTTCACGTCGGTCGGGATTGGCCGATTTTTTAATTTCCAAGGGATGGATCGTATTGCCCTGCTCAACGAAGATATTAACCTCCTTCGCGTTGGAATCCCGATAGTAGGTCATGTTTGCCTTTTGGGGCGCGTAAGTGTAGTGCTTCATCAACTCCGATATAACGTGGTTTTCGAAGAATCGCCCGCTTACGGCCCCGTTCATCAAGGTTTCCCGCGTTGGCCACATGGAAAGGTGAGCGGCCAATCCTGTATCGTAAAAATACAGCTTCGGCGTTTTCGTCAAGCGTTTTAACGCGTTGTTGGCATAAGGGCGCAATAGGAAAACAATACCCAACCCTTCCAGCAACCGCAGCCACTCCTTAGCCGTGGGTTGTGAAATTTCGGCTGTGTCGGCCAGCGTTTTGCAATTAACCTGTTCGGCAACCAAAGCGGCGCAAGCCGTTAGGAATTTACCGAAGCGCAATGTATCGGTCACGCCGCCCAAGTCGGTTACGTCACGCATCAAATACGTGTTGACGTAAGCGGAAAAATATTCTTCCCGTTGCTCCGCGTCGGCTCGCAGGACTTGCGGCATACCGCCGCGCCAAATATGGTCGAAAACATGAATGACGTCGTTTTTATTAACCTGCTTTTGCCGTGCCTGCAGGCAAGCCAACGAAAAATCCAATGGATTATCAAAGGTAACGCCATCTTTTTCAGCTATCGACAGGCTGTGCAGTTCCAATATCCCAATCCGCCCCGCCAGCGTTTCCCGTACGTTCTTCATCATGGAGAATTGCTGTGACCCGGTCAGCCAAAATTGGCCGGGTTCTTCGCTTTCCTCACAAAGAACCTTTATTTGCCCGAACAATTCGGGTGCATATTGCACTTCGTCGATGATAACCGGCGGCTTAAATGTTTGGAAGAACAGCACAGGATCCGTTTTTGCCAAATCGCGGGCCATAATGTTATCAAGCGTGACGTAGGTTCGGTTCTGTCCTTCCGCCAAGCGGCGGAGCATGGTGGTTTTGCCTACCTGCCGCGCTCCCGTGACCAAGATAACCTTGAAGAACGTATTCATATGAAGGAACTTGCGCTCCAGTTTCCTGCGGATATATTGCATGATATTCTCCCAATAAAACAGGATATAATAAAGTGTGTTTTATTATATCCTAACATTATTGATTGTCAAATGATACGTATCCGTTTACCGTAATTTTTTACGTGATAAGTACATCCAATAGGTCTTAAATCAATCATTCTTTTTAATTTTGCTTCGCGTTTTCATTTCTTGCTTGTTTTTCCAACTCCATGAATTTTTTAATGGCTTTAATCATTACATCATCAGGATTTTTATGCCTCACAAGTTTGCCGGTAGCACCGACGCAACAATAACCAATATCCTTTCCAAGAATATTTATGGTTTTACCGGGTATGCAACGCTTTTTCGGATTACATCCGGGAGCCTTTGCCATACCGAAATAGGGGCTTCTTTCACCATAGGTACAATAACTTGTGCCATTCCAAATGATTTCTTGTAACCCTTCGTTAGCAATTATTTCGCTGTAATCATCCATATTTGTAAGATGCAAGCCAACGCTCCAATCCCCTTGGGAAAGTGCCGCGTGGTTGACGCTTAAAGTGTATAAAGTCTTGTTTTTATACTTAACCTCCCATAAATACGGGGAGCTACGGCTAACCTTTGGAGGGATTTTATTATCCCGAAGCCATGCGACGAAACCGAGTGCATTTTCTTTGCGTTCATCGTCGCAGCATTTCATAATTAAATCTTCGGGTATAGGTTTATCCTTGATAAATTGTTGCAAACCGGTTAATTTTATTTCTTCCGACATTTTTACATCCTCCCGTTATCATTTATTATTTCAACCACTTGATCAAGACGTTGCGCATAATCACGGAAAAGGGCGGATACTTTCGAGAGTTTTTCCTTGTCGCGCATGGTAATTTTTACTTCGTCCATATCCATACCGGCACCTAATTCATCCAACTTTACCCACAACCCACATCGACCGTCTCTTGAAGCATTTCCATCTTCCAATGCTTTATTAATTCTTTCGCTCAAAGGAATTAAATACGAATAAGATTGGTTCATATCGGCGAGTTTGTTAAAAATGCTTGTTGAAACTCCCCCCGCGTTTGTGGCAAGATGCGCGACATATACGCCGTAGTTCTCCCAAAGGGGAATGTTTGCATCACTAAACCGCCCCGCGTCAATATCATCAGCCCAAACGCGGAAAGCCATTGCACCAAAACACTTTCCGTCACGTTCGGGCAAAGTCAACCAATGCGTCATTTTTTTTATCGCTTTAATATAGAGTTCTTCAAGCGTAACTTCGCGTTGTTTTTCACCTATAAATATCAAATCCATCTTATTTTCACCCGTTAAGATGCAATCGATATATGATGTTTGATTTGTATCAGCATTTTGATTTACATCGGTATCATGAAAAAGCAACCTTACAATATTTCCTCCATGATTATACCCAACTATTAAACAATGGGTTCCAACGTCCGAGTTCCAATCAGGCATATCATGCAAATTCGTTTTTACAAGAACGGGGATGTCACGGTCAATCATTTCAACGATTTTTTTGATATATCTGCCATTATCAGCGTTAAGTTCATTTGCTGTTACGTATTCATGGTTATACCCAAGCGTGTCGAAAATATATTTGATATTTTCTGCTCCCGCCAAATAACCCGACGGACAATACTCACAACCGATTGAAAGATTCCGGTTATATACTTGCGCGACGGTATCTCCTGTAATCGCGGCAATGTCCCAAAAATCAGGTTTTTCGCCCTCTCCCATACATTCCAAAATAAACTTCATACAATCCGGCAGTCCGTAATTATGGCCTTTTCCTCCGTCGAGTAACGGGCGGCTGTTTTTAATCCTTTTCATTTTCGCATCTCCTTCGATATGTTTAATTGAAAGGGTATAATGCAGACGATGAAATGGTTTTAATGCGGATTGATTTTGTCTGGCGAATGACGGCGAAACACTATATTCCCGCTTAAAAGCAACGCTGAACGCATCTGCGGATTCATAACCGTATCTTACGGCAATATCAATAATTTTTTCGCTTGTATTCAAAATGTCATTTGCCGCACATGACAGCCTTCTTCGCCTAATGTATTCGGAAAGTGCCATGCCTGTTGTTAAGCAAAAAAACCGTTGAAACGCCGATATGGGCGAAAGTGTGATTTTGCTGATCTCGTCATAATCTACATAGTTCTGTAAATTTTTTTCAATATAGTGAATTGCCCTGTTAAGCCTGTCAATGGACTCCATTACATCGTCCCCCCTTTCAAAATAATTATATCTGTTGAAAATAACAAATACCCGTCATTTTAATAACGAAGATGTCAACATCTCAGGAAGTATGATAATAAAAATTTTTCGCAAGTTCCGCATTTGAAGCGGCACATAAGTTTAGTTATTTTCTTCTGTCTCCCCGCTCTATATCAATCAACTTTTTTATGTACTTAATAGCCGTTGCATCAGGGTCACAAAAATACCAAGGATAATAATTACCGCATAGGCTTTTTAACTCTTCTCCCAAAATCGTTATATTTCGTTTATGCCCGCCATACTTGCAAATGGAAATGCGTGGGTTCTACATGCGGGTTGTTCCAATCGTTCCGGACAAATACGGCTTTTCCGATAAACCTGTATGACCCTTCTTTGACGATTTCAAATAAGACAACCCCTTTTGCGTGGTTAATTATTTATTGGTTTGCCAACGATAATCCGGCCAGCCATAATTGATAGTAGGTATTTAACAAGGTTAATTCCCGTTCCAACACGGAAAATCGCGCGTTTTCCACTTCAAAGGGCGTCACACGCCCCAATTCCAATAGCTTATGGGTTGAGTTCAAATCATATATCGCTTGCTCCAATGCCGATAACCCGGCGGCTTTTTGGTTTATAAGCAGCGTTATATAGTTGTAAGCGGCGCGTATATTTGCTTCCATAACGTGTATAGCGGTATCCCGTTCTCTTACGGCGGTTTCGTATCCGTTAACCAACTCGTTCCACGTATATTGAAGACCATCGTCCGAAAATCGCCAAACATTACTTTGCCGATAAGCCGAAGTCATGTTCCTGCGTAAAAAAAAGTCCCGTTCTTCCCTACGCGTTTCTATGTTTATTTGCGTTTGCCGGATAGCGGGTGTTTGAGGTATCAAGGATTCGATGTATAAATCCAAATCTTCAGGCAATTCCGGTAATTCCGCGGTAAACTCGACCCTTGTCATTTGATAAAGGGGTTGCTGTAAGATATGGTTCAACGCCTGCCGCTGATCATACTCCGTCAAAAACAAACGGTCCAATTCCATGTGCCGTTCGGTTACGCTCCGTTTGGCGGCTTGTAAGGCTTGGGTGCTTGTCAGGCCAAACCGGTGCATAATTATTACACGCCGTAGATTTTCCTCTTGCAAAACCAACCGCGCCTCTGCGATTTTTATATGATTCTCCGTAACGGATATATTAACCAGCGCGTTTCGAAGTGAACGTTCTGTGTTTGCGTTGATTATTTCCCCGGATAGGTGTAAATATCGTATATGTTGTTCATGGTTGGTAATTTGCTTGCGATGGTTTTCCCTTGTATGTTCGTCTTCACATATAAATTCTTGCAATACCCTGCGTATCCTGTCAATTTCGCTCCCGTGGGTATTTATTTGTATCTCCAAGTTATGGATTGCCGATAAATCCTCCAATGCCAATTCCAACGCCTGTTCATAGGACAAGACCACCTGCCCGAATACGGCGGGACAATAAATAACAACAAGCGCGAACAACAAACAACCGAATATTATTCTTTTCACCTTAATCATTTCCGCCTCCAAACAATAATTAAAAATAATAAGTTAAACAACCCAACTGCTCCCGTTATTAAGGCGTAATTTCCGTATCGGTTTAATTGGCTTAACCGTCGCATTCCGTAAGATAAATACCCCTCCGGCGGTAAAGGCGTGTTTTGACCGGGTATACCGATATTTTTTACGTATCGGTTAATGTCTACAATGGCGTATTCGCCGGGGTTTTTGCGTATATGGTCACGAAGCATTTTCTGTGTATCCAACTCGGCGTTTAAAGAATTATATTCATGCGCCTGTATATACAAGGTCGTAACGGGCAAGCCCTCAGTCGCGGTGCGCAACGGCATCCATGCCGTATTGAGTGAATCCGCCCGTGCTTTGCCCTGACGCACCACACCGATAATTACATGGGAAATGCCGTTGATTCCCACCTCAAGCCCGATGACGTCAACACCGCCGAACAAACGCCAAGCCAAAGCCTCGTTAATAACGATATTATTTAAATCCCCGTGGGAATGCCAGTGGCTCCCTTCCAAGAAATTCATAAAATACATTTCAAAGTAATATCCCTCGGTATAGATTACCGTAGCGGGTTCTTGCTGTACAGGTGTCGAAACCAAAATATTACCGCGGCTTGCGGGTACAATCGTATAATCGGGGAAGGAAAACCGCAAAGGTTCGATATCGCTTTGGGAAAAATGCAACCGGCTTTCGTTTAACAAGGGTGCGATAAAATAGATGTCATTGACAAAATACCGCTTGGCCAAAGAATAACAACCCGCCGTTGCAACCAACGCGGCAATAAAAACCAAGAAATTAAATAAAGCGAATACTTTCATGGGGCTTCCACCAAGCGTACACGGTCCCCCTCGGAAACAGGCCTGTCGCTGTTAACCACGATAGGACTTTGGGGCAGTGTTTGGCCGTGACGCGCCGTTATGGCTACGCTTCGCGCATCCCTTCTACCTGGTTCCACCATTATGGTTTGGAGGTAATAACGGCTCCCGAATCTACCTTCCTCCGCTTCCACATACAAAATATAATAACCCGTCTGATGACTGCGCAACGCGCTTAGGGGAATGGCATTGGGTGCGTTTGTACTCCTGTCCCTGACGGTGACCCCGGCCATTTCTCCGCCGGCCAATTCCCCGCTTGTTACTTCAACGGTTACCGCCAAACGCCCCCCCTGCGGAATGACGCGGACGACGGTCCCCTCAAGGGACGTATTGCCGACGGTTATCCCCACATTTTGGTTGGCCCTGATAAAATCCTGGCTTTGGGGAAAAAACGCCTCTATGGTAAAACGGTTATTCCGTATCGCCGTTGTCATTACGGGCGTACCCTCCGCCACATAGGAACCGATATCCAGCCCGGACAAAATATGTGTAACCACACGGCTGGACGGGGTACCCGTTTCCAAACGTACCTGATAAACTCCGCCTTCATCAATCCGTTCAATCAAATTTTCCATACGGCTTTCCACCCGTTCGTTATCCAGTAGCAAGGCGCGTATTTGGAAACCGAGCTGTGTTATCAAATTTTGCTGGTTGCGGATTTGCGTGTTGTGGGCGCGGGCGGCAGCCTCCACGCTTTCGTCATAATTCAACAGGGCCCGTTCATAGGCTTCGATAGCTTGCTCCCGCCGCTGATAAACGCTTTCCCGCGCTTGTATCAACCGGAGCAAATCATTTTCCCTGTCCGTAACCTGTTGACGCGGAATAAGGCCCATAAAATACAGGGATTCAAGGATTTGTATGCTTTCCCGTACGGTTTCCATATCGTTGGTGTTAGCGGTTAACTGTAAATCAAATTCCAACAGGTTTATCGAAGGAACGGCAGGAGTGATTACCGGTTCCTCCCGTATCAAAGAAAGCTGCCGCTGCGCGTTCCCCAATTCGCTTTGCGCCCTTTCGATGTTGAGGGCGATTACACGTTGCTCGTGGTGCGCCGTGTCCAATTGGTCGTACAGCGTCCGCACGTCAACGGAAAGGGTGAACAACACCGACGCGGCGTTGGTGATGTCCCCAATTTCCATGATTTGCGTAATCCTGCCGCCGACGGGGGCAAAAATCCGCTCTGTGTCCGCGGGGTTTACCAAACCGTGGGACAAAGCCTCCGGCGCGATAACCCTTGATTGTATAAACGCCAAAGATACCTGCGGCAATTGCATATCCACCAGCGTACGCGAAAAAAACGTAAGTAATAAAACCAACAACGCGAAAACGACCGTTATCCTTGTTAATATCCTCTTATATCCCATATCATCCTCCCTTTATTTCAAGCCCGACATCCTCATACCGTCGATTAAATACTCCTGCCCGTGCAAAAACGCAAGCAACGCGGGCAGCATATAGAAAAACGAAGCTGCGAAGATAATCTGATAGTTACCCGACAGCCTGGACAAGTAAACGCTCAGCGGCATCATCGCCGGGTTGGTGATAAACACGATGGCCTGGTCCACCACATTCCAATAATCAATAAACACCAGTAATGCCAATGCCGCGACCGCGGGCTTTAACAGCGGCGTGACAATCGAAACCAATATGCGCAATTGACCGGCCCCGTCGATTTTTGCCGCTTCGATAAATTCCACGGGCAAAGTCTTCAAAAATTGCCGCAAAAGAAACACGCCGAAAGGCGCGAACACCGCGGGTAAAATCACCGCAAGCACCGAATGGTCAATATTTAAAAATTGAGCGATGACAAACTGCGGCACCAAAATAACGGGTAAGGGCATCAGCATCACCACCATGTAAACAAAAAATAACTTTTCCTTGTGCCGCCATTTATTAAACTCAAAGGTGTAAGCCGCGGGTACACAGATAAGCAGCTGCCCCAGCACCGCGGGCAAAGTAATTAAAACCGAATTCCACAGGGCGTTCATGTAATTTACGTTGGTAAACAAAGCTAAAAATTGCCCGAGGGAAACCCGGTCGGGTATCAGCGTCATCCGCACGAAATGGATTTGCGATAAAAAATCCAGTCGGTAAAAATAATTGGCGGGCAATATACCCATGGAATAACGGCCCTGTATTTCAAAACCCGTCATAAACGAGTTAATAACCGTCACAAAAATAGGCATGGCAAATAACAGGGAAACGGTCCCTGTGATTAACACCACCGTCGTGCCTTTTACCCTTTTCATAAGTAGGATTGCCTCTGTTGTAACCCATACATTCCCAATACCAATATAAAGATAAACCCGAAGGTAAAGAACGAAGCCGACGCCATAAATTGATAATTAAGGTTGGCAAACTGATTATTCAAAAAATGTTGCAACAAATAAATCGATTGGTTGGGATGCGTGCCCGTAAGCAGATAAATCTCTCTAAATACCTTAAAGGAATTGACCACGGACAGGATAAACACCATCAAAAACGTAGGGCCGAGGTATGTAAGGGTCACGATGCGAAACTGCCGGAACCTGCCCGCGCCTTCTATGGAAGCGTATTCATAATAATCCTTCGGGATAAAATCCAGCCCCGCCTGAAAGAGTATAATAAATAAAATCGACAACGGGCTTATGAAGTGATATAATAACAGTATGGCATATGATGCGAGATACAGAGAACAAGTGTTGAAATTCATCGGCAAAGGGAACTCTATCCAAAAAGCACA
>WRDO01000010.1 GCA_009779755.1 Defluviitaleaceae bacterium
GCGGGTGTTTCCGGCAGCGGCAAATCAAGCCTCATCGCCGATACGCTCGTACCGAAGTTGAAAGAGGTTTTGGCAAATAACGTCGTGGACGAATTCGGTTACAACAGCGAAGCGGAGGAAAATATCATTTTTTCCGAAGCAGCCATTACGGGGCATGAACATATCAAAAAATGCTTGATCATCGACCAAAAACCCATCGGGCGTACGCGCACGTCGCGCCCGGCTACGTATACGGGTATCTTCGACAAGGTGCGCAAGCTCTTCGCCGACTCCCCCGAGGCGGCGGCGTGCGGGTACGATATGGGCATGTTTTCCTTCAACGCCCAAGGCCAATGCCGAAAATGCAGGGGTGACGGCGTCATCCATTATCATGTGGGCTTCGGCAATTTCATCCACGTTGATTGCGAAGACTGCGGCGGCACGGGCTTTAACCCCGATGCCATGCGCATCAAGGTTGACGGAAAAAATATTAAAGACATCCTTGAAACAAGCGTTTCAAGCGCGGTGAAATATTTTAAGGATAAAAGTAAAGCGGCTCACCGTATGTTGCAAACCCTCGACCGCGTGGGCTTGGGCTACATGACGCTGGGGCAAAAAACGCCGACCATTTCCGGCGGCGAAGCGCAACGCATCAAGCTGGCGAAGGAACTGGGGAAATCCGGCAGCGGCCGTAATAACCTGTATATCTTGGACGAGCCGACCACGGGGCTATCCTTTTCCGACGCAGAAAAGTTAATCGCCTTGATGCAGGAGCTGGTAGACAATGGCAACACCGTCATCGTCACCGAACATGACCCGATTGTGCTGGCTAATTGCGATTACATCATCGAAATGGGGCCCGGCGGCGGAAGCGACGGCGGGTATGTGCTGGCGACGGGTACGCCCGAAGAATTGCGTCGTAATAAGGAATCCATCATCGGGCGGTTTTTGCAACCAACCCCAACGGGGGTGCGTATGTAATGAGTGGCGTAAACTTCACCTTTTTGTCACAATTGGATGATTATATAAAGATGAAGCAGTACCGCTTGGTTAACGCGGTGGTCGTTTATGAAAGCGATGAACTTGTCTATAAACGGTACTATAATAAATTTAACGACGATTCCGTAAACCATTTATGTTCCACTTGGAAGAGTATCCTTTCCCTTACGCTGGGGATTTGCTTGGATAAGGGGATTGTCAAGGACATCGACGAACCGATAAGCCGCTACCTTCCGCAATTCGCACAGAGCATCGACCCGCGGCACCGGTTGATTACGATCCGCCATTTGCTCACCATGTCGTCGGGCATCCACTTCGTGGGTGGGGTGCATTACCATTGCCCCATGCTTGAGCAGATGCGCCGTACCAAGGACTGGATCACGCACATCGCCGACGTGCAAATGACCGCAACGCCGGGTACAAGGTTCGTATATAAAGAGTGGGACGTAATCCTGCTTTCCGCGTTGATAGGAAAAGCGTGCGTCGGTTTGGCGTACAGCGTTGTATGGGAACACTTGTACAAGCCGCTGGGTATCGCCGGCGTGGAATGGCTGGCGCAAAATAAAGGAAACCTTAATTACAACGCCGACTTGGATAACGGGTTGCCCGAGGACGGCGGCGACAAAATGACCGCACTCAACATGGCGAAAATCGGGCGGTTAATGCTCAACGGCGGCATGTGGGACGGGCAACGCATCGTATCGGAAGACTATATAAAGGAATCCGTCATGCCGTCGAAAGCAAGTGCGGGATACGGTTTGTTATGGTGGCTCTCCGATAAAGGTTATCATGCGCGGGGCTTCGGCGGGCAGGAAATCAACGTCTACCCGGATAAAAACATCGTGGCGGTGGTACAAGCTACCGTCACGCCGTCAAGCAAATTTTATTCCGATATATGTGAAAACATCATTAGCACACACGAAACCTTTCCACATCAGGTTTCGCAACAAGGAGACACGTTATGATCACCATGAAGAACGTTTCAAAGACCTTCGGCGACAAGCCCGTCCTAACGGACGTCAACTTCCACGTAAAGCAAGGGGAAATCTTCGGCTTGCTAGGGCCGTCGGGCGCGGGCAAGACGACGATCATCAACATCCTCACCAAGCAAATCGAAGCCGACAGCGGCGAAATAAATGTCGAAGCCGCGCCGAAGGAACTGGGGATCATGCTCGACACCGGTGGGCTGTACCCCCATTTGAACAGCTTGGAAAACCTGGATTTGTACGCACGTATCTACGATTTGCCGAAAACTGTACCCATGGAAATCCTGCAAAAGGTCGGACTCGGGGACGACGCGAAGAAAGCCTCCAGCAAATTATCCCGAGGCATGAACCAACGGTTGGCGTTGGCGCGGGCAATCCTCTACGCGCCGAAGCTGCTCTTTTTGGACGAACCCACCAGCGCGCTGGACCCCGGCACTTCCAAGGGGATATGTAAATTATTGCGCAAACTTTGCGACGACGGCGCGACGATTTTCCTCACCACGCACAACATGGACGAGGCGTTAAAGCTCTGTGACCGCGTGGCGCTTTTGCATGAGGGCAAGATCGTGGAGCAGGGCGAACCTGTTGCGTTGTGCGGCCAATACAATGCCCTGCGCACCGTGCCCGACCTCGAGGCCGTATTTTTGCAACTCACGGGGGTGGAATTATGAAAAACACGAAGGCGATTTTTATCAAGCAAATCCGCAGCTTGATCAAAAGCCCTGCCATGATCGGACAGGGGATATTTTTTGCGGTGGTCGTGTTGGTGATGACCTTCCTCATGGGGCCGGAACGGGAATGTGACGTATGTATCCCCGCGTATGTATGCGAAACCTGTTTGCGGGAAAATCCCCTGCACAGCCTGCCGACCCCTACGATCGCCGGGTTATTTACCGTTATGTTCGTGGGGATGGCATTGATGAGTTCATCCTCGGGGTTGGTGCAGGAGGACAAAACCACCCACAACCTGCGTTTCATGACCATGGCGGGTATGAAGCCCTTCCAATATCTGGTGGGAACGGCATCGGCACTGTTTATCATGACGATACCCATACTCTTTTTGTTTGCCATGGTAGGGCGTTATTTCGGCGGGGATACCTTATGGTTCTTAATAATCGCCACTTCGGGCGCGATCGTATCGATCCTTTTCGGCATCGCGATGGGTTTATCCAAAGCACCCGGATTGGCTTACCCGATCAGCATGATCATCGGGTTCGGTCCCATGTTTTCTTCCTTTAATGAAAATTTGGCGCGTTGGATGCATTTTACCTACACACAACAAATCAATTTGGGTATTTACCATTTAGGTAAAGGCGAAGGCGGCAACCTACCGCGTATGTTTATGATCTTGGGCGTTTCAGCCGTCGTTATTTTACTGGCGTTCGTGTGGATGCACCGAAAGGGCGAGCTCCGATGGTAGACGAGCTGCGGAAACTCGTCACGGAAAGCGATAACATCGTATTCTTCGGCGGAGCGGGTGTGTCCACCGAAAGCGGCATCCCCGACTTCCGCAGCCGCGACGGGTTGTACAACCAACACTACGATTACCCGCCGGAAGTGATTCTTTCGCAGAGTTTCTTTATAGATAACCCGAAGGAGTTCTATCGTTTTTACAAGAATAAATTGATCAACGAACAAGTAAAACCCAACGCGGCGCACGTTGCGCTGTCATATTTGGAAAATACAGGCAAATTAAAAGCCGTCATCACGCAGAATATTGACGGCCTGCACCAAATGGCGGGGAGCGTAAACGTACTTGAACTGCACGGCTCGATCCACCGTAATTCCTGCATGGATTGCGCAAAGCCCTATGACATGGAAATCATAAAAACCGCCGAAATCCCCTACTGCGGATGCGGCGGTTTGATTAAACCCGACGTCGTGCTGTTTGAAGAGCAATTGGATAACCATGTATTGACGCAAGCGGTTAAATATATTTCGCAAGCAGATATGCTGATAATCGGCGGTACATCCCTGTCCGTATACCCCGCCGCCGGACTGGTTGACTATTACACGGGGAACAAGCTCGTGATGATCAACAACGGCGCGACACCGTATGACGGACGGGTAAATTTATTAATTCGCGACAGTATCGGCAAGGTTATGGGGTATCTATCAAATCCCTCATCGTATACAATCCCGCCGATTTAACCTGTATAAATCGGGCGGCCTTTAGCGCCCCCACGGCGAACACTTCTCTCGAATACGCAGCATGGGTTAGTTCTATAACCTCGTCATGCCCCGCGAATACCACGGTATGCTCGCCCGTAATCGTGCCGCCGCGCAGGGCGTGCAGGCCGATTTCATTTCGTTCGCGTTTGGCCTTGTGCGGGCTGCGGTCGTTGACGTATTTCATCCCGCCGCCGAGGGTTTGGTTGGCGGCTTCGGCCAATACGTATGCCGTGCCGGAGGGCGCGTCGAGTTTTTGGTTGTGGTGGCGCTCGATGATTTCGATGTCGAAGCCGGCGTCGTAAAGGAGCTTGGCGGCTTTTTCCAGCAAGTGGGAAAGCAGGTTTATCCCCAAGGATAAATTGGCGGAGACGAGGACGGGGATTTTTTCTGACGCCTTTTTTATTTTCTCCGTTACGTCGTCGGGTAAAGCCGTGGTGCATAGAATCATGGGGATTCGTTTTTCTACGCAATATTGCGTCGTTGCCAAAACCGCTTGTATTTCATGGGGCGACAAGCACACGATTACCACGTCCGCGAGGACGTTACATTCGCCGATTTCATTGAAAATCGGAAAATCGATTATATACGAACCCCCGCCCGTCAAAAACGTTTCATTCACACCCGCCGCAATTTCCGCTTCGCCGTTCTGCCCTGCCAGTTTACATATCGCGGAGCCCAATCGGCCGAAGCATCCGCACACGATAATCTTTGTCATATTAATCCGTAGTCCTTCATGGCTTGCTGTAACTGCGCAGTCAGCGCGTCCTCGGGCGCGACCAGCGGCGCGCGTAATCCACCCATTTTGAAGCCCATCAGGTTTAACGCGGTTTTTATTACGATGGGGTTCACGTCGGTAAAAAGGCAGCGCACGATGGGCAGGATGCCGAGCTGGATTTTGCGGCTGCCTGCCACGTCCCCCGCGTGTAATTTTATTACCAAGTCATGCACCTGCGCGGGCGCGATATTGGCAATCGTGGAGATTACGCCCTTACCGCCCAGCGAGAGTATCGGTACAATATAATCATCGTTGCCGGAATAAATATCGAGCGCGTCGCCGCAACGCTCGGCGATTTCCGCCACATGGCCGAAGTCGCCGGACGCTTCCTTCACGGCTGTGATGTTGGGTATCTTCGCCAGCTCCGCCATCGTTTTGGGCGTCATGTTCATGGCGGTGCGCGGGGGGATGTTGTACATAACGATCGGGACGTTTACGGCGGCGGCGATGCGCGTAAAATGCTCGATTAAACCGCGCTGGGAAGTCTTATTATAATAAGGCGTGGTGTACATGAGGGCATCCGCGCCGGCTTTGGTTAATTCCCTGCCGATTTCCTCGCAGTACGCCGTGTTGTTGCCGCCCGCCCCGGCAATAACGGGAACGTTACGTCCTTGGGCTTCACCGTATTTTTTGGCGGCGCTGACCGCTGTACGCACCACTTCGATGTGCTCGTCCTTGGAAAGCGTTGACAACTCGCCCGTTGTCCCGCAGGAAACGATCGCGTCCGTACCGTTTTCGATTTGGAATTTGATAAGTTTTTCATATTCTTCGGGATTAAACCGATTGCCGGCGTCGAAAGGCGTACAAACCGCCGCGCCGGAGCCGATGAAGATACTCATGGGAGTCCCCCTTTATTTTATGGAATTGACATATTACATGAATACGGCGATGATAGATAAAAGATACAAAAATGTCAAATTTTAACTTGTACCATAATTTGGGACAAGTTGCGGAAAGAGGCCGCCGTGGATTACATTGTTAACCATTATACGAACCGCGACGAACAAGCCCGCTTCGACCACAAGCACAATCTCGTCGAGTTCCTCACCACCATGCACTATATCGAAAAATACCTGACCCCCGGCGCCCGCGTACTGGAAGCCGGCGCGGGTACGGGACGCTACAGCCGCGCCATCGCCGATAAAGGCTATCAAGTAGAATCGGTTGAACTTGTACCGTATAACATCGAGGTGTTTAAGTCGTTACGCACATCCAAGCAAAACATTAATATTACGCAGGGCAACGCGCTGGATTTATACATGTTCGCGGACGATACCTTCGATATTACGCTGGTACTCGGCCCGCTGTACCACTTATACACGGAAGACGACAAACGGAAGTGCATCACCGAAGCCCTACGCGTGACGAAGCCCGGCGGCATCATCTTCGCGGCGTATGTCATCAGCGATTTAGCGCTTTTATATGACGGGATATTGCTTAACCGATGGGATACGTCAAACTATATGGCGTTGGGTAAAATCGACCCCCTAACCTTCACTTCCTCTAGTACGCCGGAGGATGTATTCGAGTTGGTGCGTAAGGAAGACATTGACCGCTTGATGGAACCTTTCGCGGTAAAGCGCCTGCACTATGTCGCCACAACTTTAATCAGTCGCGCCGTACGCGATACGCTTAGCAGCATAGACGATAAAACGTTTGATATGTACATGCGCCACCATTTCGCCATATGCGAACGCCCCGACATGGTGGGTATGACGAGCCACAGTTTGGATGTATTACGAAAAACTTGACAAAAATAAAATCGTATACATACAATGGCACAAAAGAGGGTGGTTTTCGATGCTTGATGACAAAAAAATCCAAGAATTGTATAACCCTTTAATTTTAGGGGATGATTTAATAGATAAAATTATTGAGGCACATAAAACTGTATTAAAAGTAGGGAAAACAAGTAATACCGAATATGCGATAACCATTTGTTGCGAAACAAACGCAACAAAAATCCATACCATTGGCAACCACAAAAGTGTAGCTTATTTGTGCGAACCCGATAAAAGTTATATTGTTATCCACAATCATCCAAACAATACGCCTTTTTCACCGCGCGACTTATTCAGTTTTTACAG
This sequence comes from Defluviitaleaceae bacterium, assembly GCA_009779755.1. Classification (GTDB taxonomy): domain Bacteria; phylum Bacillota; class Clostridia; order Lachnospirales; family WQUN01; genus WQRX01. The sequence goes on from WRDO01000010.1 coordinate 6,999, forward strand.
CGGAATTCACCATAAGAGCTTAGGTGTACAATGTCACGACGGAACGGCATATATTATATCTAGGGGTACCCTTAACAACACCGCGATTTCATTCGATAAAATAAGTGAAGTGTTCGATAGGGTACGTGATGCACCCGAGTATATAAATTTAACCCTGCGGGAAAAAAGGGAAATTGCCATTTTTTTGATAGCCCGAAGACAGGGTTGGGTGTTTTTGAAAGGAGCGTTGATCTAGATGTCGGAAGACAGATTGGTTATCACGATTTTGGGCGGCGATGAAACAGACCAGCTTGAAGGCGAATCTGATGCCGCTTACGAAAGAAGGATGGCGTACCTGCGGGAAAAGCGCCGCCGTACCATGACGCAAGAAGAAAAAGACAACGTAGACGAAATCATGAAAGATATGGGTATCGTCGCCCATGAATTGGGTTATGCTTAAAATACACGCTATTATATGACGCAAGTGCCGGGAGGAACGGTTTCTCGGCACTTTTTCGTTTACATATTTCAATAAACGGAGCGATGTATGCAAATCCCTTCCCCTGTCCGGCACATCCTCACCACCCTCGAAGCCGCCGGGTTCGAAGCCTTTATCGTGGGCGGCTGCGTGCGCGATATGCTGCGCGGTATCGAGCCCAAGGATTGGGACGTTACGACCAATGCTTTGCCCCATCAAGTAAAATCCCTTTTCCCCCGTACCTTTGATACGGGGATTAAACACGGGACAATCACCGTTTTGCAAAACCGCCAACCCTTTGAGGTTACGACTTATCGCGTGGACGGCACTTATCTTGACGCTCGCCGCCCCGAATCGGTTACCTATACCGCTCACATCGAAGACGATCTGAGCCGCCGCGACTTTACCATGAACGCCATCGCGTATAATCCGGCATACGGCTTTGCCGATCCCTTCAACGGGCGGGAAGATATCGAGCAAAAAATCATCCGCTGCGTGGGCGACCCGGCGCACCGCTTCGGCGAGGACGCTTTGCGGATGTTGCGTGCCGTCCGTTTCGCGGGGACACTGGGCTTTACGATAGAAGCCGACACGTTAGACGCAATATCCGCGCAAAGAGAAAACCTAGCCCGAATCAGCGCGGAACGTGTGCGAGAGGAGCTTACCTGCCTGTTGTGCGGCGCGTATCCGCAAGCGATTACTTTGTTGGAAACCACGGGTCTTATGCCGCATGTATTGCAAAGCCGCACATACGAAGGCGACCTCGCGGAAACGATACGGCAAGTCGAAAAATCCCCCGCCGACGAACATTTGCGTTTATCACTCTTCTTTTCCCGCTTTGAATTTGTTGAAAAGGTACTCCGCGCGCTCCGTTTTGATAATAAATCAATTCAAGCAATAAGACTTTATGTACGCCTGCTCCCCGTTCCCATTCCCGCCGACCGCTATACGATAAAAAAATATTTATATCAAATGCCCGCCGCGTACGCGCAATTGTTTTTCGAAAATTTGCTCACCCTGCAGGAAATAACCCAAGTATCCGATCCCGCGCACATAACACAGCTCCGCCAAATCTCCCGCAGCATTCACGAAAACGACGAATGTTATACCCTGCGCGGCCTCGCCGTTAACGGTAAGGACCTCGCCGCCCTCGGTATTCCCCCGGGCAAAGCGATGGGTGATACGCTCAAATCCCTGCTCGACGCCGTTATGCGCGATCCAACGATAAATAAAAAAGAAATCCTTCTATCACGAATCTAAAAAATCCGCCGTCGGCATATTTCGCCATCGGCGGATTCTAAAATTTTAGTCAAACTTTTTCAAAAGTTCACATGGTGCGGGACGGAGTCCCATAATTTTAGTCTTATTATTTTTCCGGCCTCATCGTCGGGAACAAAATCACGTCCCGTATCGAGTGCGAATCCGTCAACAGCATCACGAACCGGTCTACCCCCATGCCGAATCCTCCCGTAGGGGGCATCCCGTACTCGATGGCTGTGAGGAAATCCTCATCCATCATGTTAGCTTCGTCGTCACCGGCTTGTCGCTGCGCTTCCTGATACATAAAACGCGCGCGCTGGTCGATGGGGTCGTTAAGCTCCGAATAGGCATTGCAAAATTCCCGTCCCACGATAAAAAGTTCGAACCGCTCGGTATAGTCGGGGTTATTTGGCTTTTTTTTCGTGAGGGGAGAAATTTCGAGCGGATGGTCCATGATAAACGTCGGCTGTATGATGTTTTTTTCCACGAATTTATCAAAGAACGCTTCAAGTATATGTCCTTTACTAAAATGCGGTTGTACTTCCACGCCCTTTTCCTTGGCGGCGGCACGGGCTTCTTCTAATGAATGAATCGAATGGAAGTCCACGCCCGCATACTGCTTAACAGCCTCCGCCATCGTTATCCGCGCGAAGGGCTTCGACAAGTCGATTTCATGCCCCTCGTAAGTAATGACCGCCGTACCCAGCACATTTTGCGCCACTTCACGGAACATATCCTCTGTCAATGCCATCATGCCGTGGTAATCTGTGTACGCTTCGTATAATTCAAGCATGGTAAATTCGGGGTTGTGCTTAAGGGAAATCCCTTCGTTTCGAAAGTTGCGCCCCATTTCATATACCCGATCGAAGCCGCCGACGATGAGCCGTTTAAGCGGCAATTCCAGCGCGATGCGCATGTACATTTCCATGTCCAACGTGTTGTGGTGGGTGAGGAACGGCCGCGCCGAGCCGCCCCCGGGGATGGTTTGCAGCACGGGGGTGTCCACTTCCAAATAGCCGCGGGCATCCAAAAACGACCGTATCGCCCGGACAATCGCCGTACGCTTTACGAACACGTCCCGTACCTCGGGGTTGACGATCAAGTCCAAGTAACGCTGGCGGTAACGGGCTTCCTTATCTTGCAAGCCGTGGTATTTTTCGGGCAAGACGTGCAGGCTCTTAACCAACAGCGTAATGCCGTCGGCCTTGACCGAAACTTCACCCTTGTTGGTACGGAAAACGATCCCTTCCACGCCCACGATGTCGCCGATGTCGTATTGCTTAAACGCGTCATAGGCTTCCTCGCCGATTTCCTCGCGTTTTACGTACACTTGGATGCGCCCGGCTTGGTCCTGTACGTCGATGAAGGACGCCTTACCCATCACGCGTTTGGTCATGAGCCGCCCGGCGATACCCACGGCTTGGTTCTCCATGGCTCCGAAATTGTCATGGATGGTTTGGCTGCGGGTCGTCACCTTGTACGTGGTATGGGCGAACGGGTCTTGTTTTGCGGCTTGTAATGCCTGCAGCTTGTCCAATCGGATACGCTGCTGCTCGTTAAGGTCTAATTGCATTTCCATAAAAAGCTCCTAAGCGGTTAAGCGATTTTAAGTATTTTGTACTTGATTACCCCATCCGGGGCTTCTACGGATATATTGTCGCCGACTTTTTTATCCAACAAAGCCATACCCAAGGGCGACTCGTTGGAAATACGCCCGCCGATGGGGTCAGCCTCGGTGGAACCGACGATTAAGTACTCGACTTCTTCATTAAATTCCTTATCCAGGATCGTCACTTTCCTGCCGATGGTAACGGCGTCCCCGTCAAGCTCATCCTCGTCGATAACTTCGGCGTTGCGCAGCATCTTTTCGATCAGTCCGATGCGTGCTTCGATTTCGGCTTGCTCTTCCTTGGCGGCGTCGTATTCCGCGTTTTCGGAAAGGTCGCCTTGGCTGCGGGCCTCCTTTATCTTGGCGGCTACGTCTTTACGGCGCACGACCTTCAATTCCTGCAGTTCGTCCTCCAGCCGTTTTAAACCTTCGTAAGTTAACATTGTTTTCTTTTCAGCCATTTTACTCATCCTTTCTGTTTGTTTCGAATGCTAATAAAAATAAAAGTCGGCGGAGTGAAAACTGCGCAGCAATTTTCGCGAACATCGCCCGACTTTGTAATTATGGTTTGCAACCGCCCGAATTATACGAAGGGTACATGGGATTGTCAATAACCCGTATCTGCGAAATCATATTTCAAAAAAAGGATTTTCCTCACTCGCGTCGAACTATATAGCGAGTAAAATTCAATTCGCTTCGCTTGTACATCTCCTTTAAAGGGTGTTAACATGCTCTATTCGGATGAAATAATCCGGGAAGTCCGCGCGCAAAACGATATCATTGACGTGGTAAGCACGTACGTGCCGTTGCGTATGCGCGGCGGTCGCCATTGGGGCTCGTGCCCGTTCCATCAGGAGAACACGCCGTCCTTTACCGTCAACAGTGACACGCAATTCTTTCATTGCTTCGGCTGCGGCGCGGGCGGCAATGTGATCACGTTTGTTATGAGAATCGAGCATATGGACTTTGTCGATGCGTTAAAATTGCTGGCCGACAGGGTCCATTTTATATTGCCCCAGCCCGGGGATTCCCGCGCGGAAAGGGTTAAGCACGCGGAAAAGGCAAAAGCCGCCGAATATAATAAAATTGCCGCGCGATTTTTCCACGAACAATTAAACGCCCAAAACCCCTTCGCCTCCGAGGCACGGGAATACCTGAAGGTGCGCGGCGTCAATGAAAAGGTGCAAACCCTCTTCGGCTTGGGTTTATCGCCCCCGGGGTGGGATAATTTGCTGCGGCATTTGACCGCGTCCTCTACGGGCGAAGCGCCCCCGACCCCCTCGGACTTACATAAAGCAGGACTGTTAAGCATGAGCCATAAAGAAGGCAACCGATATTACGACCGCTTCCGCGAACGGCTGATGTTCCCCATTATCGACCCTTCCAAGCGGGTGGTGGGTTTCGGCGGGCGTATCATGCGGGAATCGGCGGACGAAGCGAAGTACCTCAACTCACCCGAAACGAGCCTTTTTAATAAAAGCAGCCAATTGTACGCGCTTAATTTGGCAAGGAAAACACGTTCGACGGAATTGATTGTCGTGGAAGGGTATATGGACGTAATCGCATTGTTTAAAGCGGGCTTTACCAACGCGGTGGGTGTGCTGGGTACGGCGATTACCGCGCGCCACGTACAGTTATTGCGCCGCAACGGCTGCGCAACGGCGTTATTGTTATTGGATTCGGACAACGCGGGTACCGCCGCCGCGCTTAAGTCGATTCCCCTGTTATTGGAGGGCGGCCTGCGTGTGAAGGTATTGCAGGTACCCGACGCCAAAGACCCCGACGAATTCTTGCAAAATTACGGCGCGGAGCGGATGGGTAAACTGCTTGCGAACGCGCAGAGCCACATCGTTTTCCAAATAGGCTTGACGCAAAAAAAATACGACATGGACAAAACCGAGGACCGCATCCGTTTTACGGAGGAAGCGGCGTCCTTGCTGGCCCCCCTTTCATCGGAAATCGAAACCGACGCTTATGTGCAGGAGACTGCACGCGCATCGCACATCGCTCCGTCCGCCATCTTCGCAGAGGTAAAAAAGCAACGCGACAGGATAAACGCCGACGGGGGACAAGCCCCGCTTCGCCAATCCTTCCGCAATGTGCGCAAAGGCGCCGAGGACCCCGGCGTACGCGAGGCGCGGAGGCAATTGCTGTGCCTTGCCCTCACCCACCCGCCTGCCGCTCGCGCTTTGGCGGACAGCGGCTGCCTTTCCCCCGAGGAAATGGGTAACGACGTATTTTCGCAAATACTTGCCCTATCCTACCAAAATATTTTTCCCGCGCCCGCCGACATCGTTTCCCGTTTCGAAACGACCGAAGCGCAGCAACAGGCCGCTGAGGTTTTTACCAAGCCGATTACCTATTCCACGCTGTTGGAGATGGAAAAATCGTTAAATGAAATGGCCGTGATAATCAAACGCGCGTTTATCGACACCCAAATCGAGCTGTGCGGTTCCAAAAACGACTTGAATGCCGTAAATTCGCTGGTTTTAAGCAAGAAAAACCTGCAATCGCAGTATATAACCCTATCGAATGGTTAAAATAAAACATGTGCGTTGCACGAGAGGATGGGTTTCCGTTGAAGCCTTTTGAAGACCCCATGCTGATGAACCGCCTGCAGGAATTGGTGATTGTCGGCAAAAAGAACAAAAACACCCTCGACCATAAGGAGATTATGGAATTCCTGGGTGATATCGACCTTGACCCCGACCAAGTGGAAAAGGCTTACGAATGGTTGGAAAGCCAAGGCCTTGAACTTTCCAGCGGCATGATAACGGACGTGGAGAAGGAAAAGGAAATCGACCTCGCCGCCGTTGAAGGCGCGATCAACATCGACGACCACGTCCGCATGTACTTAAAGGAAATCGGCAAGGTACCGCTGTTGACCGCCGAAGAGGAAATCGACCTAGCCAAACGTATGGAAGCCGGCGACGAAAAAGCGAAGCAACGCTTGGCGGAAGCGAATCTGCGCCTTGTGGTAAGCATCGCCAAACGGTATGTGGGCCGCGGAATGCTCTTCCTTGACCTGATCCAGGAAGGTAACCTCGGTTTGATCAAAGCCGTGGAAAAATTCGACTATAAAAAAGGTTATAAATTCAGTACCTACGCCACTTGGTGGATACGCCAAGCCATCACCCGCGCCATCGACGACCAAGCACGCACCATTCGCATCCCCGTGCATATGGTGGAAACGATAAACAAACTGATCCGCGTTTCACGGCAATTATTACAGGAACTGGGCAGAGACCCCAGCCCCGACGAGCTCGCCAAGGAAATGCAAATGCCCGTGGAAAAGGTACGCGAGATATTAAAGATCGGGCAGGACCCCGTTTCCTTGGAAACACCCATCGGCGAGGAAGAGGACTCCCATCTCGGCGACTTTATCCCCGACGACGACATCCCCGCGCCGAGTGAAGCCGCGGCGTTTACCTTATTAAAGGAACAACTCTTCGACGTACTCGATACGCTGACCGACCGTGAGGAAAAGGTTTTGCGTTTGCGCTTCGGCCTGGACGACGGCCGCGCCCGTACGTTGGAAGAAGTGGGCAAGGAATTTAACGTAACGCGCGAGCGCATCCGTCAAATTGAGGCAAAAGCGCTGCGTAAGCTGCGACACCCCAGCCGCAGCAAAAAACTTAAGGATTATTTGGATTAAACGGAAAGGATATTAATATGAAGACTCCGTACCGACTGACGGAAAGCACCCCAAAGACCAACCTTTCGGCCCGTCTTGCGATGGTTTTATCCATGATAGGCGGCGACTGCGCGGTACTGGCCGATATCGGCACCGACCATGCCCAGCTTCCCGTTGCCGCCGTACATTTGAACATGGTGGTGCGCGCCATCGCTTGCGACATCGCGCCCGGCCCGCTGAGCCAAGCCGTGACGGGCATTTACAGTTCGAAGATGGGCGACCGAATCACCACGCGTTTGGGCGACGGGTTTGACCCGCTGGCTGAAGGCGAAGCGGACGTGGCGGTCATTGCGGGAATCGGCGGGTTAAATATCGTGGGTATCCTCGAAAGGGGCAGCGCGAAGGCAAAAACCGCCAAACGTTTGATTTTGCAGCCCCAAAGCGACACCATGAAGCTGCGCAAAAACCTGCATCGCTTGGGTTATTTTATCGCGAACGAACGTTTGGCACGCGAGGGTGACCGTTTTTATGTCATCCTGATGGTTACGCCATCCTCCGGCGTACCGCTTCCATGGACGGAGCGGGAATACAGCTTGGGCAGATACCTCACGAACGAAACGGATTGGAAGGATTACCTGTCCGCGGAAATAAAACGGCTGGAGAATTACATAACCTCCGGCGCGAACGGCGAAAAACGTGATGAATACGAGCAACGATTGGTTTGGTTGCGTGAAGCCATGGAAGAATAAAAACATTTTTGCCATTCTTAACACAGTATTTTTTTTCGCATCCTGCTTAAACTAGAATCGCAGCCCAATATGCTGCGATTCATTTATTTAAGGAGGATATCCAATATGAAGTATAGAAAAACATTGGCGGCTACGGCCCTCATCGGCTTGATGGCGATTACGGGTTGTTCCCGCGGCGCGTTTCCCGAAAACAACGAGGCCAATTATAACGGCGAACGCCTTGTGCGTTCCGTAACGCGCAACGCGGACGGATACACCGGTTACAACCGTAATATGCGTAATACGCGCGGTTTTACCCGCAACCTTAACCGCCAAACCGACCGCTATACCACCGATAACACGTACGGCTTAAACCAAAACCGCCACACCGGCGTACGCTCCAACAACCATTACAACCGCAGCACCCGCGGACTCAGAACGCACCGCTACGGCAGCCGTTACAACGACCGCTACGAAACCGGACGTATGGACCATACCTTCGGCTACGAAAACAGCAACTACGGTATGGAACTTAACCGTAATTACCTGAACACCCGCACCCACAGGGCTGACAGGAACAGCGTCGGCAACAGGACCGAAAACAGAGCCGAAAACAGGACCGAAAGCAGAATCGACAACAGAACCAACAACAGGACCGGTATCACCTTAAACGATAACCGTCAGCAAACCGTACCCGTAATCGCCGTAGACGACAACATGGAAGCCAACAGCCGCGTAGCGGAATTCTTCGCCGCGCGCCGCAACCGCACCAACGAAACCAACCCCAACCAACCCGACACCCAACCCATGCCCGCGCCCAACAAACCCGACACCCAACCTATGCCCGCACCCAACCAAAAACCCGACACACAACCCATGCCCGCACCCGGTAACGGAAATGAAACTACGCCCGATACGACCCCCGGCAACGGCACGCATAAGCCCGCAAAAGTACACCCGAACGCAAAACGCGCGATGAAGTAAGCAACGGATTATAATCAATCGATGCAAGATTGGGCTATTGGTTGTGCGCCAATAGCCTTTTCTTGTGTTTGCCCACCAAAGCCGGAAATATGTATTAACCGTTCAAAAAAAAATTTTATTAAATTTCATATGTGCGTGAAACTTCACAGACAAGGTATCAAAATGCGCGTAGAATTGGTTTTAAAGATTTTTATTAAATCATTAAAACCATAAAAGGAGCGTTTTAAAATGGTGAAAAGAAAAAATGCACCGGGTCGCAAACTGGCAATTTTACTTAGTTTGATTTTGGCATTGGGGCTGGTTACGCCCTTCGGCGTACGCGCGGATGATGTGCCGGATCCGGCGTTCAGCGTCGGAAGTCAAAGTTATAACAGTTTGGCGGACGCATTGGCGTCCGTTGGTGCGGGAGCAACGGCCACCCTTATCCAATTGAGGGATTATGAACGCACCGGTGAGGTGCTCATTGAAGGTGGCAGAAATGTAACCATCGACACAGGTCCCCACACACTGACAATCATACCGAGGGTTATCGCAGTTTTTGGCGGGGGTGGCGGATTTATCGTAAGGGGTGCATCTACTTTTACGGTAACGGCAACCGGCGTGGCAACCGCAGCGGCGTTACATTTTACGATAGATCAAAGCCAAATGAATGCAGTAACGGTTGAAAGTAATTCATCGGTTATTATTAACAACGGCATACGAATCCAAAGCCCGGCAAGTTGGTCAACAGCCGTTCGCGCTTCCGGTGACAGTACAGTTATAATTAACAACGGTATTGTGTTTGAAAATTCGGGAGGTTCAAATATTACTGCGGTTCGAACCCTTGGTTCCGCCAATGTTACCGTTCATGGCGGTATAGCATTTCATTCATCGGGATCGTCTGCAGGAGGCGTAGATGCGCAAGGTGAAAGTGAAGTCGTAATTTATAACGACATTGAATTTATAAATACAGGAAGTTCAAGCAAGGCGGTTCAAACTTATAATTCCGCCAATGTTACCGTGCAAGGCGGTATAATATTTAATTCACCAGGAGAATCGTTTGCAAGAGGCGTGGATGCGCAAGATCAAAGCAAGGTTACGGTTCACGGAGGCGTCACTTTAAATAATACCGGTACTGCAGCCGGTGGTGTTCATGCTTCCGGTGAAAGTGAAGTTAAAATCCATAACGGTATTGTATTTGAAAACGCGGGAAATCAAGCTACAGCGGTTCAAACCTTTGATTCTGCCGATGTTACCGTGCAAGGCGGTATTTTATTTAATTCACACGGAACGTTTGCACGGGGAATAGATGCTTATGATAAAAGTGAAGTTGAAATTTTTGGAGGCATCACTATAAATAATATCGGTAATGCGTCCAGGGGTGTAAGCGCGAGTCATGACACAAAAATTACTGTACACGACGGTATAATTATTAACCGGGCAACCGGTAGTATAGACGGTGTTAGTGCCAATAGGGGAACTATAAATAATATCCCGGATAGCGGTGGAAGTAACGTTGTTATCCACGGAGGCATCAGCATAAACCATGCCGACAATGCAGAAGCCGGAGCTATTAACGGTATCATCGCCGGCGCAAACAGTAATATAACGGTAAACGGAGATATAAATATATCGAGTGATATAGAAAGTTCGTTTGTTACCCGTGGTGTAGCAATCGGAGCAGAATCGGTGGGATCCGTTGCCGGTACAAGTACAGTATCAGTTAACGGTGATGTTAATGTTAACACAAACGTTGGTCATAATAGAGGTATTGATGCTTCCGCAATAAACAGCTCGGTAATCATAAACGGCGATGTATCCGTTTCCGGACGAGGTCAATCAGGCAGCGGGGTGGAAGTTTCGAATGGCGGGACGGTTACGGTCATGGGCAACGTTACGTATACCGTTGATTTTGTTGCGAATGATGCCTTTGGTATAAATTGGGGGGGAGCTTCCGCTGTCAGAGTACAGTCAAGCGGCGGCAACGTTCACGTAGACGGCGATGTAAAAATGATCGTTACCCATGAGGAAGAAGTGAACAGCACCGCCATACGTGCAAACGGTGCTAATGCGGAAGTTCATATAACCGGCGATGTATATATCAATACCATCGGTATTAAAGGGTTGACCGGAAATTTTGCCGTTTCTTTAGGCTCTCAAGCCCAAGTAACGGTTGGATCAATAAGAACTCCTCCAAACAGTAATGCGCCTGCATTTAATATAAGCGGCGGTTCAAGATTGACCGTAACCCAAGAGATGTTTAATCATGATTTCAGCCGTATTTGGGGAGCTAACTCCGGGATTACCATCCAAGAAGGTGCAACATTCACAAACGACGGAAGAATTGAAATAGCTTCTGGGAGCTCGTTCAATATAAACGGTCGTTTGATAAACAATTCATTAATTACGATTGGTGCGCCAAATGGTACATTTATCCGGGGCGAGCATGGAACCATTACGAACACCGGTTATATTATCATTTCAAGTGTTTCCACTTTGCCACTGCCGCCAGCCGTCACCAATATTGACGATAGATTTATTATTAACCCACAAGGGGGTACGCTGACTATTGGGGGTGTTAATTTTACAAGCACCCTTATCTTGTTATCTGGGAAAAATCACCCGATTTATGACCTTTCCGATGTACCCGTAATTACGCGGCAGGGTTTCGATTTTATGGGATGGTTTACAAGCCCGCATTTAAATACTTGGCAAGACACGCAAGAAATAACAAAAACGGCGCAGCTTGGCGTATTGGATGCCCATGAAAATAATAGTTTCATTTTCGCACAATGGGATGGACATAACTTTAACCTTACCGTTAACGGCAGCTTTGCGCCCGAATCAGGAGCCGGTGAAGTAAAAGCAGGAACATTTCGTACCATCCATGCGGGAGAACGCGACGGATATACCTTCGCCGGGTGGACGGCTACCCCGTGGGCATCGTTCCAAAATGCTAATAATCCGACAACAGGTGTTTTTATGCCCGGCAGTGATGTAACCGTAACGGCCAATTGGACATCGACAGGACCGGTTGGTACCGTCATAAACATCGCGGCAATCGGCGGTGTAACCGCACCCGTCGCGGGCCAAGTACCCGTTACCGTGATAACCGAAACCGATCAATTTACGGGTACGGTTACATGGAACGGCAGCCCTGCATCATTTGCACATGGCACAGCTTATACGGCGACCATAACCCTCACCCCGAAAACGGGCTTTACACTCAACGGCGTGGCAGCCGATTTCTTCACCGTTTCGGGAGCGACAACGGTTTCAAATCCCGCCAACAGCGGCGTTGTAACCGCCGTGTTCCCCTCTACGGCGGCGCAGACTTATCTTGTCACCGTATCAAGCACAGGAACGGGTGCAACGAGCGGCGGTAACTTCGAACAGGGTGCCACGGTCAGCATTTCCGCAGGTACACCGCCGAACGGCTACCAATTCGTTAACTGGACGGCAAGCCCCGCCGTTTCCTTCGCAGATGATACAAACCCAAGTACAACATTTAACATGATCGGGCAAGCCGTAACGGTTACGGCAAACTTTGAACCGATACCACCCACGGTAACGGGCGTAACCGTCTATCCGCAAACGGTTGAAGTGGAAATCGGCGAAAAATTCCAATTCAGCGCAACGGTACAAGGTACAAACAACCCTTCCCAAACGGTTACATGGGGTGTTGAAGGCGGCGACGGTTCTTCAAGCATAAATGAAACCGGTGAGTTAACCGTCGGTCCTACGGAAGCAGACGGTGTAGAATTGACCGTAACCGCAACGTCAACGGCGAATACGGGTGTTTATGGCACGGCAACCGTAACGGTAACAGATACCCCGCCCACGGTAACGGTTGACTCCGTAACCGTAACACCGCCAACGATAACCCTTGACCGCGGCGGCTATCATACATTCAGCGCAACGGTATACGGTACGAACGCACCGCAAGGCGTAACGTGGTCACTCAACAACACGGCGGGCGGTTCTTCGATTAACGCTAACGGCGATTTGACAATCGGAGCGAATGAAACGGCAACCGCGCTGACGGTTACGGCAACGTCAACCCATACAGCAAGCGTATACGGGACGGCAACCGTAACGGTATTGCAACCCGTGGTAAACGCGCAAACACCCTATATCACCGCACAGCCGCAAGGTGCGGTATATACGCAAAACGATAACGCGGTACCCCTGACGGTAACGGCAAGCGTAACGGATGGCGGTTTATTAAGCTATCAATGGTACAGCAACACGGTAAACAGCACGTCGGACGGTACGCCCGTCGGTACAAGCGGCGCGTCATTTACCCCGCCGACAACGGAAGCCGGAACACTGTATTACTTTGTCGTAATCACGAACACCAACGACAACGTAAACGGAACGTTAACCGCGGCGGTGACAAGCAACGTTGTTGCCGTAACCGTAAACGAAATGATTGTCCCGATTGTTTATGCCGTAACCTACAACGCCAACGGCGGCACGGGAACCATGACGGCCGGTTCGGTTAACCAAGGCGCGGATTTTACAATCGCGGCCAATACCTTCACCCGTGCGGGTCATACATTCGCGGGATGGAACACGCAAGCCGGCGGCAACGGCACAGCTTATGCCGCAGGCGCGACGATTAATAACGTTATGGCGGCCATAACACTGTACGCCCAATGGACGGCAGACCCCGAACCTTCGCCTTCACCCGAACCGCCGCCAACTTCACCGCCGCCACCCCCACCCGAACCAACCCCCACACCAACTCCTGCACCAACTCCTACAACCGAACCCACTCCGGCACCCACACCCACACCACCCCCCGCCGAGGTGACCATTTCCGATGATGCCATCGAAGCCATTACCGAAGCCGCCGAAATCACCACCAACCAAATAACCGGCGCCGTAACGGTAGAGATCGAATTAACCGAGGAAATCACCGAAGCCATTGAAGCCGCCGTGGAAGCCGCGCTCGAAGCCGTGCTGGACCTGAACACCTACCTCGCAGCCGCCCGCGAAGCACGCGAAGCCGCCGTCGAAGCCGGTGAGGAATACGAGGAAACCGATGCCCCCGAATTTATTACCGTTGTCCTCAACATCACGGAAATGTTCGCAGACCTCGTAGACGATATCGATACCCTCACGACCGTATCCCTGCCGGTCCAAATGTTCGAAACCATCGCCGAAGCGGAAGAGATCGGCTTGGAACTGGCCATGCCCGCCGGTACCATCACCTTCAACCCCGCCGCGATGGCCAGCACCGTAGCTTCGGCAGGTTTGTCCCAATGCACGCACATTTCCGCTACGATGGAAACGTTGCAAATGCACGATGTCCCCGTGGAACAACGCCGTAACGTAAGCGGCAGCGAAACGATCGTACGCGTGGCGTTTATGGCCGGCGAAGAGCCCATCCGTAACTTCGACGGTTATATCTCCGTTACCGTACCCTATCCCGGTCCGTTCCCCGCGGCGGTATGGATGCTGACAGACAACGGGGAACTCCGCCGTATGCCCGCTACCTACTGCGAAGAAAGCCAAACCGTAACGTTCCGCTCCAACAGCTTCTCGCTGTTTATCATCGACGCGGCACCCGCCGCCACCGAAGCGGTATACGCGCGCGGCTTACTCATGAGTTTCACTTTGGGCAGCCCCTTCTTCACCCTGCGCGGCGTAATGTATGAAAGCGAAGTCGCCCCCTACGCCGCAGCCGGCCGTACGATGGTACCCCTGCGCGTGATCGTGGAAGCCTTGGGCTCCGAAATTGAATGGGTACGCGCCACGCAGTCGGTGATTATCCGCCATGAGGGCAGGACGTTGGAATTATTCCTCGACGTACCGCTGTATGACGATAACGGTATCTACATGGGCACCCCCATCGCCATCAACGGGCGCACATTGGTCCCCTTGCGTTATGTAATGGAAGTTCTGCTTGACGACCCCGACGCCGTGGATTGGGACAGAACCAACCAACAGATCAATATTTTTGAAATGATATTCAAGGAAGAAGAAGAATAACAATTTTGTTTTAATCCGCTCCGCAACATGAACCCCCGCGTGTTATATTGTGCTCGCGGGGGTTTTTTATCCTTGCGGGATTGGAATGGATTGTATTATATTGCATCCATCGTGTATCGAAGGGGAGACGGATATGAAATATGTATGGTTTAACGCAAAGGATACCTCGCGCAGTCCGTACGCGGCTTTTCGCAAAGATTTTCGTGTTAACGACACATCAAGCATAAAAAAAGCGGTATTTAACGTCTTTGCCGATACCGTATACGCGCTGTACGTAAACGGTGCTTTCGTCGGCTTCGGGCCGGTACGGTTCGACCCGCGCTTCCCCCAATACGATATTTATGATTTAACGGGCTTATTACAAAACGGGAAAAACGCGATCGCCGTGCTTGTTAATTTCCACGGGCACAAAGTTTTTAAGAGCATCCCCGCGCAAGCCGCGATGGTTGCTTGGGGGACGGTCGAATGCGGCGGCGAAGTGATCGACCTAAGCACGGGTAACGAAGCCGCGCCGTGGAAATGCAGGCAACATTTATCATACACCCGCTACACGCCGAAATTGAGCTTCGCCCTGGATGCGCAAGCCTTCTATGATCAAAAGCAATTCGACGAAGGCTGGACGCAAACGGATTACGACGACGGCGATTGGCCGAACGCGGTCGTATGTGATGACCAACACGCTTTCGGCCCGCTGACCCCGCGTGAAATCCCTTTTATGGCGTTGACGCCGGAAGCGCCCGCTTCCGTTTGCATTACGCCCCTACGTAAAACGGAACGCCTGTATTCCTTCGGGTATGCGCCGCCTATCGGGTATGATACCGCGTTCGATGAACAAAAGGGCTACGACCGCACGTTGTATTGGACGGTACGTATCCATTCCCCGCGTGCGCAAACCGTGACGGCGGGTGTGTTGTACGAAGAATTATGGCTTAACGGCGAACCCTGCCGAACGTTGCAGGACTCCTTCAAACCCTTGCGCTTTAACGCCGCGCTTGCGTTAAACGAAGGCGATAACCAACTTTTCGCGCGGGTCGGGTTGTCGGGTGATATATATGAAGGTTACCTCGCCTTGCCCGGCGATTGCGGGTTGGTATTGCAACCCTTCCGATATCTGCCGTTGCAAACGCACGAAGCGGCGGAAAAATTACGCGCGTATGAATTACCGTTTTCGGAGGATTTTGACGGATGGCTAACGGCCGATCCCGCAAGCCCAGCGCAAAGCCCCTGCCGCGAGGTCAGTTGGGACGACTACGCCCCTATAACGGAAACCTTGCACCCCAACGGGTTAAACGGTTTTACCGTACGTAAGGACCCCTACCCCGACGGCTTTGCGCTGACGATCAAAATGGAAACGATGCGCCTTGTTTTCCCCCGTATTATATTGTCGGGTGTGGAGGGCGCGACCGTCGATTTCCTCTACGGCGACCGCTTGCACGAAGACGGCCGGCACATACGTTCCTTATCATGGGTGCCGCTGGGTGACCGTGCGGTATGCGCACGGGATACGATCGAATGGCAGCCTATCCAACCGAGGGGCTTTAAATACCTGAACATCACCGTACGCAATACGAAACGCGATATTTTAATCAATAAAATCGATTTTTTAAATGCGCAATATCCCGTAAAGCGCGTCGGTACGTTCGAATGTTCCGATCCTCTGCTTAACCGAATATGGGAAATGGGGGCCGTTACGCAAGCCATCGATATGGAGGACGCCTATGTGGATTGCGTGGACCGTGAACGCGGACTTTATGCCTTGGACGCGCTTATCCAATACAAGGTCAACCTCGCTTGCTTCGGCGACCACGCCCTCATGAAGCGGACGCTTGAGCTCTACGGCCAAAGCACCCATCCCATCGGCCTGTTCCGCTGTTTGTACCCCAACACGGGGGATTATGTCCTGCCCGATTTTTGTCTGTATGTCGTTAATGCCTTCCACGCTTATTTTAAGCAAACGAATGACACGGCATTCATCGCAAAGCATTGGCCGTCGATCATAAAAAACCTCCGCGTATTCCATCGGTTATCCGACGAGCGGGAAGATAAACTCCTGTGCGCGGACAAACCCGCGGGCGATTGGCCGCGCGACCCGCAGGACAACCGCACGGGTTTCCTCGGCGACGGCGAACGCACCGACAATACGGGGATTAATTGCTTATTCTCTTGTTTATACCTCATCACCCTGCGTCAAGCGTTGGAAATGGCGGACGCCGATGACGCAAGCGATTTGGCGCGGAGGGTCTCCTTGTTGGAAGCGTCCGTCCCCCGCGCGTTTTGGAACGAGGAAAAAGGCCTCTTCGCCGATAATACCGACCATCAACGTTTTTCACCCCACGCATCCTTGTCCGCCGTCAACGCCGGCATCGTTACCGACGAAATGCGTGAACGCTTGCGTAAAACCCTTCCCCCCATGCTCACCCCTTTCTTTAAAAACGGATATGACCACACCGAGGGTACCCTCTTCGAAACGTCGAGCGGATATTATTTTATCAACGGCCTTTATAAATTGGGACTTGATCATGAAGCGGAGCGTATTATCAAAGAAGGCTGGGGGTATTTCCTCGCCAAGGGGTTGACGACCACGCCCGAACACTTTGATATGATACACAGCCAATGCCACGCGTGGGCCGCGCATCCGACATATTTCCTGTCGCGTTATGTACTGGGTGCGGATGCCGATGCGGACACCGTAAGAATAGACCCGCAACCCGGCAACGTAACATGGGCGAGGGGCACATTCCCCCATCCCAAGGGATTGGTTGAAATCAAATGGCGCAAGGAAAACGGACGGGTTGTGTTTGATTGACGGATTGCGGGTTTGACGGTTGCGGTATTCCCACCGTTTTCTATTGCCAACCCCCGAGAATCATTGCATAATGTATGGGCGGAGGTGTCTATGCCCGATTATATGGAAACGCAATTGTCGATTTTACTCGAAGGATTAATCAATAAGGAGAAAGCGCTGACCGAAATCGTTAACATTACCGACAACCAACGCACCGTCATCGAAAGCGGACTGACCCCGACGGAAGTGCGTGTCTTTTTGACGGAAATGAATAAGGAAAAGCAACAGTTCATCGATCGGGTAAAGGGCTGCGACACATTGTTTGAAGCTATGCTGAAGGATATCGGGGCGGAACTGGACGCACGCCAGCATATGTACAAGCCGCAGGTGGCCGAATTGCAAAAATACATACGTCGGGTTATGGACCTTGACGTTAAGATACGTTTGCAAGAGGAAGATAACAATAACGTCCTTAATGAACAAACCCCGCCGCCGCCATCCGTACAGCAAAATCTCAAACCCAAACCCAAGCTCCTGCCCCCCGACAACGCGCGGGTGATCAAGGCATACGAGGTGGAGCGTAAGTTTAGGGGATAAACGGAGGATTAAATGGACTATTCATATTTCGGAAACAAACGGCGGCGCAGGCAGCTTAATTCGCAGACCACCCGCGTAAGGAATAAGATCTCACTCCTTGTCCTGCGGATCGTGCTGGCCGTAACCTTGGTCGGCGGGTTTGCCGTGACGGCGATGGGTTTCGGGTTGTACCGCGGTATTATCATGGCCGCGCCCGAAATGCATTGGGACGACGTCAGCGCCGGCACCGAATCTTCCGTTATCATATGCGGCCATACGGGCGAGGAGCTCCACCGACTGCACGGCGGGGAAAACCGCACCTTCGTATCGCTCGACTATATCTCCCCCCATATGGTTAACGCCATCGTCGCCATCGAGGACGAACGTTTTTGGCAGCATAACGGTATCGACATACGCGGCATAGGCCGCGCTTTGCACAACGCGTTAACCACGGACGGCGACACGCAAGGCGCAAGCACGATCACGCAGCAGCTGATTAAAAATACCTTCGGGTTCTTCGAAGGGGAACTCGTATGGAAGCTGCAGGAGCAGTGGATGGCCGTGCAAATGGAGCGTGAGCTGACCGAAATCTTCGGGTGCCGTATATTAGCCAAGGAATATATCATCGAAATGTATTTGAATGAAATTAACCTGGGCCGTCAGAATTACGGCGTGCAAGCCGCCGCCATGTTCTATTTCGGCGTGGACGCCATCGACTTGACGATTGCGCAATCCGCCGTCATCGCCGCCATCACGCAAAATCCTTCCCGCTTCCCGCCCGACCTGCACCCCGAACGCAATTGGGGACGCGCCCAAGACGTATTAAACAACATGCTTCGGCTGGGTTTCATCACCGAGGAGGAACACTTCGAAGCGATGACCACGGACGTATACGCCACCATGGTACGCGACGGCTCCACCATGGCGGTCGTCTCCACCATGAGCTGCTTCCACGACGCGCTTGTGGCGCAGGTACGCGATGACCTGATGGCGTTATACGGATGGTCCGCCATGCAGGCCCTGCGTGAAATCTATACCGGCGGGTTGCGTATCTATTCCGTGCAAAATATGAAAATGCAGGAAATCGTGGATAATCATTTTCTTAACGGGGAAAACTTTCCCCAGCAGGATTTTCGTATCCACATCGAGTTCAACCTGACCGTACGCGACACGCTTTCGGGTTTCGTCACCCATTTCCAGCGTCAATTCCTCGCCGGCAGCTTTGAGGAGCTGGAGGAATTTAAGGATATGGTACGCCGTGAAGTCACCGGGGACTTCGACGAAATTACGCGCGAACGCCAAATCATCACCCTCCAACCCCAAGCCGCCTTCGTGCTGATCGACCATCATACGGGTCATGTAATGGCTTTACGCGGTATCCGCGGCGAAAAGCAAGCGAGCCGCGTGTTTTGCCGCGCCACGCAAGCCACCCGCCAGCCCGGCAGCCAAATGAAGCCGCTCGCGACCTTCCTCCCCGCTTTTGACTTGGGACTGTTAACGACCTCTACGGTTGTTGAGGACCTTCCTTTGCTTATCGAGGACCGTTACGGCATCAACGAACCGCACCGCATCAGGAACTGGTATACGAATCCCCCCTTCGAAGGGTTAAGCAACCCCCGCCGCGCCATTTACCATTCGGGCAATATCGTAAGCACACGTGCGCTGATGGACTACGTCGGCATCAATACTATGTGGGAATATCTGCATCGTTTGGGTTTCACCACGTTGGTGGACAGCAGGGGCGGGATGACCGACCGCAACTACGTAACGACCCTCGGCGCGTTGACCGACGGCTTGCATTTGATCGAACTGGCCGCCGCATACGCGGCGATCGCGAACGGCGGGTTGTATAACCGTCCCGTCCTGTATTCACGCGTGCTGGACCGCAACGGCAACGTGATATTGGAAAACCACCACGAACCCCGCGTCGTCATGCGCGACACCACGGCTTACCTGCTGATCGATACGATGAAGGACACCCTAACCAGCGGTACGGGTACGGCCATGAACTGGATCGCCAACCCGCAAATGCGCATCGATATACCCATAGCGGGCAAGACGGGTACAACCGA
The DNA here is from genome assembly GCA_009779755.1 of Defluviitaleaceae bacterium. GTDB lineage: Bacteria > Bacillota > Clostridia > Lachnospirales > WQUN01 > WQRX01. The sequence continues at coordinate 27,080 of WRDO01000010.1, forward strand.
CGATTCACGCGATTTGGGTTTTACCGGGTTTACCCCCTACCTCACCGCCGCCCTATGGTTCGGTAACGACAACAACACGCACCTCAGCACGCGGATGCGGGACGGTATGGCCCGCGCCAGCACTTATTTGGGGCCGCTGTGGCGTAACATCATGCAGGAGATACACGCGGACTTCGCGCCTCGGTCGTTCGTTCGGCCCCCGGGCATCACCGAAGAAACGATTTGCATCGACTCCGGTCATTTGGCCACCGATCTGTGCCGTATAGACCCCAGAGGAAACCGCGAACGCTTGGAGATATTCGCCCCCGGCACCATTCCCAAGGAAACATGTACGGTACACCGTGAATTTTTGGTTTGCGTCGATAACAACTTTCACTTAGCCGGGAACAATTGCTTCAATACCCAATATCGGGTGGGGTTGGTGCGCCCCGTACCCATCGACGAGGAACACGAAAGCATCGTTGTCCGCGACAGGGAATTCGAACACCATCCCTCGATACGTACGGGCGAAACATGTACCGTATGCGCGGGAAGCAGCGGGCATACCGATTGGTGGGAGTGGTGGAACAACCTGTTCGGTTTACCCGACCCGCCTGATTTATGGGGCAACAACGATAACGACGGCGAACCCGTGTATGACGTACCCCCCGATGGCGGCGACCCAACCCATAATGACGACGATTGATTCCTTCCTCCACCTTCCCGTTATGCCCGACGAAGCGGTACAAGCCTTGGCCGTCAAACCTGACGGTATTTACGTGGACGGTACGTTGGGCGGCGGCGGCCATGCCGCTTTAATCCTTACCCGTTTGACGACGGGTACGCTGATCGGGATAGACAGAGACGAAGACGCTTTACGTGCGGTTAAGGGGCGATTGCCCAATCTGCTTACGATACACGGCAACTTCCATGACATACCCGATATCCTGTACGAGCGGGGTATCGAAAGGGTTGACGGGGTTTTGTTGGATTTGGGCGTTTCCTCGCATCAGTTGGACACGCCCGAACGCGGATTTTCCTACCGATTCGACGGCCCGCTTGACATGCGTATGGACCCGTCGCAAGGGCGTACGGCCGCCGATATCGTAAATACCTGTACGCAAGGCGAAATCACCCGAATCCTGTACCAATACGGCGAAGAACGCTACGCCCCGCGTATTGCCCGGGCAATCACAAAAATCCGTGAGGTGAAACCCATCGAAACCACGCGGGCATTAACCGAAACTATTGAATCGGCCATACCCGCAAAGGCGCGTTATGGGGACAAGCATCCGTCGATGCGTACCTTTATGGCGTTACGTATCGCCGTTAACGATGAACTTTTACCCTTAAAGGCCGCGGTTAACCGAATCATAGGACACCTAAACCCCGGCGGGCGCATCGCCGTGATAACCTTCCATTCGTTGGAGGATCGTATTATTAAACATACCTTCCGCGCCGCCGAAAATCCCTGCGACTGCCCGCGTGACATCCCTTATTGCGTATGTAAGAAACAACCGCAGCTTCGCGTCATTACCCGTACGCCCGTATTGCCCGGCACGGACGAACTCGCGCGGAACAACCGCGCCCACAGCGCGAAACTTCGCATAGCGGAGAAAATTATATGAAGCCGAAGGACAATATCGTTTACCTCAAAAAAGGCGATCAGGTACATAAAGTGGACGCGCGCAAGCCGCGTTTTCACCTCAGTCCCGTGCTGGTCTTTACGGTTATTATCATGTTCGTCGGTGCGCTCGGCAGTGCGGCGGCAGCCGCGCTGATGGCCAATACAAGGCAGGAGCTTGCCTTCGAGCGGCAAAGGCTCAACGCACAACTGGATGCCAACCGCATATTGGCGGGGCAGATCATTCACCCCTTTACGTTGGAGGAAATCGAACGCGAAGCACAGGAGCGTTTGGGCATGGCCCGACCCGACCCTTCGCAAATCATCTATATCAATGTGCCTCCCGTCAGCCATGTGGTATTTAACCCGGAAGCGGACATCCTACCCCGCGACAGCACGTTTTGGGAGGAAATGCGGGCCTTTTTGCAAGGATTGATCAACAGGATATTCGGGGGGTAAACCATGCCGAAGGAAAAAATCCGCAGGAAATCGCTGCCCAACTCCACATCGGCGCGCCGACGCAACCGCAGGGCCGTCTTTATCGGCGTCGTATTTTGCTTGCTCTTCGGTTTGCTTTTATACGAAATATGGTACATACAAACCGTACACGGCGAGGATTACAGCCGACGCGCCAGCGCGTGGATTATTGACCGCGTGGATCACCTTTCCCCCCCCATCGTACCCAACCGCGGCTGGATCGCGGACAGGAACATGCAACCCCTAGCCTTCAGCCATCCGGTGTATAACGTGGTGTTGGACCGCACGATGCTCGCCTACCGCGAAAACCTCGCCATCCAGCGCAATACGCGCTTATGGATGGACGATACGCTGGATGCCCTGCATGAAGCGTTGGGCATCCCCATGCACGAGTTGCGCGCGTTGTTTGTACGGGACGCCGACGACGCGTGGCAATCGGTCATACGCGACAATTGGTATATTGTCGCGCGTGAAATCCCCGCGAACATCGCCCTGCCCTTACGCGACGAATTCCGCGATATCTACGTGGAGGAAATATCCTTCCGCGTGTACCCCGACCCCTTCTTGGCGCCGCAGGTGCTCGGCTTCCTCCGCGGGGACGCGCAGTGGGGGCTGGAGGGCCGATACCATACGATGCTTACGGGTACGGCGGGGCGTGTTTTCCGCGCGTTCGGTACGGACAATACCCCCACCCGCGAGGAAACACCCGTCCGACACGGCATGAATTTGGTTACAACGCTGGATTCGGACATACAGCGTTTGGCACAGGAAACGGTTGACCATACGTTTGCGACGGTCCCCAGCGACGCGGTTGCGCTGCTTGTGATGGACCCTTTTACGGGGGAAATACTGGCAATGGCGCAAGCCCCCAACTTTTCGCTGGCCGCACCCGATGACCCCTCTCTCTTTACCGACCCTTCCATCAGCGCCGCGTGGCCGTTTATGACCGCGGAAGAGCAGACGAACGCTTGGTTTAATATCTGGCGTAACTACCATACGACCCGCTCGTTTGAGCCCGGGTCGGTCTTTAAGCCCATCGTGATCGCGGCCGCGCTTGAGGAGGGTATTTTGTCCCCCCACGATGTGTTCTTCTGCAACGGGTCGCATTTGGTGGGCGACGTTTCGATCAGGTGCTTCGGCGGCTTTGCGCACGGCAGCATCAACGTATCCGAGGTCATCGAGGTTTCGTGCAACGTCGCCATGATCCAAATCATGCAGCGGCTGGGGGCGAACCAATTCTACCGTTACCGCGGGTACTTCGGTTACGGGGAGCGTACGGGGATCGACTTGCCCGGCGAGGAATCCGTTTCGTCCCCGTTGGTTATGTATGCGTTAAACCAGCTCGGACCGGTGCAATTGGCGACGAGCTCCATCGGCCAAGGCTTTAATAACACGACCTTACAAGCCGCCGCGTCCTTTGCCGCGTTAATCAACGGCGGTAATCTGATGCGGCCTTACATCGTATCCCATGTAATCGACGCAAGCGGCGCGGTCGTGCAGGAAAACCGCCCGCAAATTATCCGCAGCGTTATCTCCCAAAGCACGTCCGATTGGCTGCGCCGCGAAATGGAGCAAGTGGTCATCGGCAGTCGGGGGACGGGACGGCAAACGCGCATCCCCGGGCATACCATCGGGGCCAAAACGGGAACAGCCGAACGCGGCGCGGCGCGTGAGGACGTTTCGCTGGCGTATTGGGTGTACACACCCGTGGAAAACCCCGAATACCTGATCCTCGCCGTAATCGACAACGTCGTGGAGACGAACCGCACCGCGGGTAATACCTTGGCTCCCATCATCCGCGTATTCCTGGAGGATTTGATCCTGTTAAAGAACCTCCCCCCCTCAGAGGGAACCCATACGGAAGATCTGCAAAGCCCCGTACTGGGCCTCGAACCCATGCCCGATTTCGTCGGCGACCGTGTGGTCGATGTCGTGCGCAACCTGATCAATCGGGGTATCGCCTTTGAGGTCCATGGCGGCGGCACGATCGTCAGCAGCCACCTCCCCGCCGCGGCCCCGGGCCGTCCCCTGCCCCAGCCCAACAGCATACCCGTTCACCTGCATACCGACCCGACCACCCGCGTCGAAGGCGCCATGACCTTCATGCCCAACGTCGAAGGACTTAACGCCGAACAGGCGCACGAGTTTATCCGCGATAACCTTCTGATACCCATCCCCTTCGGCGGGGAGGGCGAACGCGCGAATAACGAGGTATATAAACAATACCCCGCGGCAGGTACGGAGGTACCGCAGGGTATGCAAGTAATGATACGGGTCAGGCCGAAATAACGGGTTTACGCCACAATCCGACCGTCCGAAATCTTTACCACCATATCCGCTTGTTCGGCTACGGCCATGTCGTGGGTGACGACGATAACGCAGACGTTCTCCCGCGTGGCCAGTTCTTTCAGTAATTGCACGATATTTTGGCTGTTTTCGGTATCCAGGTTGCCGGTGGGTTCGTCGGCAAGGATTACCTCGGTTTTGGCGGCCAGCGCACGGGCGATGGCCACGCGCTGTTGTTCCCCGCCGGAAAGCATGGAAGGTAAACGTCGGTGCATGGTGGGGTCTATACCGACGCTTTTTAATTTTTCGGCTGCGATCTTAGTGGCTTCGGCTTTGGGGATACCGCGGTAGGTGAGCGGGAATGTGACGTTTTCCATGGCGGTGAGCAAAGGGAGCAGGTTTAAGCTTTGATAAATAATGGATATGTTGTCCAGCCGGAATCGGTCACGGTCGATATCCTTCGTATCCTTCTCGCCGAAGGATACCGAACCCTCTGTGGGGATGTCCAAACCGCCGAGCATGGAAAGCAACGTGGTTTTACCGCTTCCGCTGCGCCCCACCACGGCGTAGAAGGTGCCGGGTAAAAAATCGTAGTTAACGCCGTCCACGGCGCGTACGGTATGGGATTTGGTTTTATACAGGTAGCGTACATCTTTGAGCGATAGGGTTTTCATGGTTTGACTCCTTTCAAAAATTATTCGTTGTTCTCACGCAATATCTTTAATACGTTTGTGCCGGCGGCTTGCGCGGCGGCGAAAACGGAGCCCAATACATAACAAAACGTAAACAAAACAGGCGGGACCCAAAGGACCTGCCTGAAAAAAACGCTCACTAAAATAAAACCCGTGACGGCCCCCGGTATACAAAGGACGGCTTGTTCACCCAGCGCACCCGTAAAGACATCCCGTTTATTTACGCCGATGCTGCGCATGACGGCGAATTCGGGTTTCCTGTTGCGCGTCAGCAAATAGCTGGCGATAAAGCCGATAAGGACGGAAATCGCATAGATAAACGGCGTCGCCACATCAATGAGTTGGATATTCTGCTTCAGCTTGCGTATAACGTTGTTATAAATCCCGTCGAAGATCGTCAGCGAAAACGAAAGCGTCGTATTCACATCGCCCGGCCGGGCAAATACGCGGACGGCGGCGGACGCGAGCTCGCCGATCTTACCGTTGTCGTACATCAAGGCGTTCATGCGGTTGCTGTATTCGGGCAAATAAATTTCCGCCGCAACAGCGTTAACCGTCCAAAACGGGCTTATAATTAAACTGCCCGCGTTGTGTACGATACCGACGACACGCAAATCCACGTCGGTTTCAAAGATACCATCGACTTCCGTAATCAATTCGCCGTCTTTTACGGTTTCCTTGTAGACGATGTTTTCAAGCGAAAGGGTAATCATCGGATGATTTGCCTCCAATGTCCCGTACAACGCCGCGCTCACCACCGCAACCGCTTCATCGGTACGGAAAACCCCTTCGTCCCAACCCGGGAAAAAATCGATATACGCCCCCGTCATGGGGTTGAGGCGATCATCGGCTTCTACGGAGGTAATCCCCACCCATTCACCCACGGGAAGGGGTAAGTTTTCGACGATCTCCAGCCGACGGTTCAACTCGACGTCCTTTACGTATTCTGCCACCGAACGGGGTACGCTTTCATCGGTAAACAACAAAATATATTCGATATCGATATCGATGCCGTCCACTTCCGACGTGATGGGGTCGGAAAGCTCCGCGCGCACCGGAAAGTTATTGATCACATCGTCAAGTTCGTCAATCATACGAATCCTTGCGCCGGACATGATGCCGATCAGCACCACAAGCACCAACGCAAGCGCAGGCACCGTCAGACTGCGGAACCCTTCACGCGGCAGCCGTATTAAAAACGTATACAGGATTTCCTTCATCGTTTTTCACGCTTCGCGACCGATTTCGCCATGCCGCCCGCCATCATCAAAAGCGCGATGGAAACGGCACCCGTCGCCAACGGTATGGTCATCGGTTGTTGTTGGATTTCCGCTTCATAGCTTATGCCGTCGGCAATCACGGCGGCATCGGCAAAGGGGGTGGCTTCATCTTCCTCCGCCACGAAGGTCCTTTCCACGGCGTAGTCCAATATTTGCTCATAAAACCGATCGGAAACGACGTACGCAATCCCCTGCGCCAAGACGATCACGATTACGCATTGCACGAACACCCAACGGAAACGGTCCTTGCGGCGTACCCCCAGCGCGTACAGCAAATCCGTTTCCTTTCGCTTGCGGAGGATAAAGAACAAACAGAAAACAAGCGCGGCGATGCACCATCCCGCAAAACACAACACAAAGATAAACCATCCGTTGCGCAGCAGATTATCCAACGCGCTGCGTACCGTCGAATAGCCTTGGTCATAAAACATAAAGAAATTGCCGTAACCCGGGATCAACGCGTTAATGTTGCGGCGGAATTCCTCGATGCGGCCGTTGGGTACGACGATGGTATTCAGGAACGGGCTTTCGGCGCGGTCGTCGCCCCACATCCGAAGCTCGCCGTCTGTCATTACCGGTTCGAATCCCGCGAAGGCTTTGTCGGGGATAAAGATCGTATTCAAGGGAATGCCTTGGGGATCGTTTTCAATCCTGGCGGGGGGCGCGAAATAGATGCCGATGATCTCGAACTCGTAGAACTCCGACTCCTGCACGCCGGAAACGAACCCGCCGGGTTGCCACGAGCGGAAGCTGCTGCGATCCGTTATCACAACGGAGCCGTCAGAAGAGGACATACTGGTCGTGGATGTATAGGTAACGGATTTGAACTCCCCTTCGAAAAATTGCAATGTAATGGTATCGCCCACCGTAAGGTCGTTGTTCGCCGCCAAAACACGGGGAACGACCGCCACGCGCGCGCCGTCCCCATATTCCTGCCGCGTAAATCCCCGTCCCTCCTCGATATGCGCGCGGTGCTGGTTAAACATGAAAAAACTTTCCAGATTGCCGGTAGTGACCATGTTTAAACGGTTGGAGTTCTTTTCGGTTGCGAGGAGTACGTCCGCTATCGCTTCGCCCATGGGGGAACGCAGCGCTTCCTCTAATGTCATTTGACCCAACGCGAACGGGAAATGCCCCGCCTCCTCTTGGGTTACGGAAAACGCCGTAATATCTATCGGGAATTCGTCCGGCGTCGGTAAATCGCTCGTGATCCGCCAAACGGCGTCCATCCATTCCGATTCGGAAATTTCATCATAGGATGTAATGGCTCCGGCCGTAATGATTCGGGTCGTTTCCGGTGGGGTGACTATAAGCGAGTGCATTGACCGCCAACTGCCGTTGGAGAGGAATCCGCTATCGTACAGAGCACCGGCGATCAAATAACGTTCACCCGCCGTATAAAAATGCTCACCGTTTGCGTCATGTATGAACATTTGGATAAAAACCTGCCTCGGGTGGTTGCGTACGTCCGGGTGGATCCAAACCACTTCTTCAATATCAAATATAACCCGTGTGTAGGTAATCAGCTGTCGCCGCCACACCCCCGTTTCCTCGTCGCGGTACCCGCCGCCGAAATTGAAGTGCCGCGTAACCCCGCGGCATTGTGCGACAAAAGCCGCCGTTTGGCCGCCGCTGCCGGGCAAATCCCCGCCGGTCGTCGAAAGCCGCCGCAGCGCGGTGACATCCGGTGACCACGCGCCGAAATAACGGCGCGGGTCCATATGTACCGCACCCGATTGATATACCATTGATGCGATATTGTTCAGGATTTCGTCCACCATACGGTCAGCCATCAAATCATCGAAAACAAGGCTGCTCCAAGTTTTGTCGTCGCGCCTGACCGTACCCCAAGGGGATTCGACTTCTTCGATGTTCATACCCTCCGTACGGTTAACGGCGTAACGGCGGATGGCGGACGCGTCGGGCAGGGCAATCGTGGTGAACTGCTCGTTGATCATCCGTTCGTTGCTTAACGCGGTCATCAACAAACCCGCGCCCAAACAGAATAACGTACCCGCCAAAGCCAGCAAAATACAGAATACCGCGTTAAAAAGGATGCTTCGCCTTAGTTGCCGGAATATGTATCTATACATACCATCCCTCCCTTAAACGGGGATTATACACAATTTGATTACACCTGACAACACACATGTACCGAATATGACGGGCGGATTCAACAACACGTACGAAAAACCGACCCCCGCATATGATGGTACGAACGGATTTTAATGGAGGAGAAGTAACGATGACAGATATCACGGGGCAAGTGTACTTTGACGGGCTGAGGAAAAATGACGTCCAAAACCTTTCGGGTATCCCCAATGTGCCGATTGTGTTGCAAAGTGTGGATACGCCTTATCAGAGGTTGGCCGTCTTGACGGACCCTGCGGGCGAATACGCCATCCGTAACGTACCGCCGGGCCGATACCGCATCGTGGAGGCGTACGGCGAACCGGCCGTCCCCTCCCCGGGAAATTTCGACGACGCGATACCCGGACCCAAACCCGACGCGGCTTTACCGCCGATCAGTATTATCCCAAGCCCCCCCGAAGGCGCCACGCATTTGGATTGCGTCACGCCGAGCACGCTGTTGGTTACCGTTGGTGCGGACCTTATCGGCAACCGCGATTTCCTTAACGGCCCGGTTAGGTATATCCCCATCGACACCATTATGGATAATTGCGCCGTTGTTTGCCCGATCAACCTGCTCGGCGACGCCGATTACGGCACGATGGGTATATTTTCACCGGGGACGGAGGCCAATACGGGTGAACCGACCGAACCCTACCCCGCCAATGTACCTGACTTCGCCTACGTTTTACCGCTTTCGCACCCCGTGCAGACCCCCGGGTACCCCGAGTGGTTCCACGCGCCCGAGGATGGGGAGTATACCGTACAAAATATCCTAAACGACGATAACAGCAACCGCATCGGGGCATGGTGGCGGATCGCCGACCATACGACGGGTAACGAAACGGGGCGGATGATGGTCATTAACGGGTATGACCCGGGTTCCGTGTTCTTTACCGAGGAAGTGACCGTAACGCCGAATACGTTTTACCTGTTCAGCGCGTGGATCATCGATTTGTTTAAGGTGAACGGTTGGGCGGACCCCCGATTGGGCGTACGGATCCTTGACGAAAACGGCCATGTAATCTACAGCGCGACCTTGGGGGTTTTGATCCCCGTAAACACCGTCGTGCCCGAATGGCGGCAGATCGGTACGGTCATCAGCTCGTACGGCAACACGAAGCTGACGGTTATGTTCCTGAGTGAAGGAAGCGCCGCGATCGGCAATGACTACGCCATCGACGATATCTCGCTTAATAAAATCACCGTACCCGTCTTTACGCCGGTCAAAAGCATCAGCCAAACCGTTGCCTTCGTGGGGGAAACAGTCACTTACCAAGTTATATTAAAAAATACCTGCACCTTTCCGCTAACGGACGTAACGTTTACGGATAAGCTGCCGCAGGGTGTGGCGTTTGTACCCGGCTCCGTTACGGTCAACGGTTTGGATGCCCCGACAGCCGACCCGGAAGCGGGCTTTGCCCTGCCCGATATCGCAGGCGGTGAAGAAGCGATCGTACGCTTTAGGGTATCGGTCGAATCCGCGGAATATTCACCCGCGCTTAACACGGCGGATATGCATTACAAATACACACCCGTAGAAGGCGGCATTCCCGTCGATTACGATGTCAAATCCAACGAAGTAACATTGGTTATCAAAAAAGGAGACATGAATATGAACCTGTATATGTCCAAAATCGCGATCGGCGCGGCCTTGGTTGGCGGCGAGTTTACCTTCGGTATATTCGAGCCGGACGCTTCAACGCCGCGCTATACCGCCAAAAACGATAAAAAAGGGCTCATAACCTTCCCCGCCATACACTTCACCGCCACAGGTCAATTCCATTATATCGTAAAGGAAATCGACGGCCCGACGGATTGGGAAAAAGACACCGCGGAATGGCCGATCAGGATCGACGTCACCAACGTACAGGGCGACCTCGTCGCGGCGGTGACCTACCCCAACGGCGTGCCCGTGTTCATCAACAAACATCACAACGCGATGTGCGGCGCGTTCCGATTCCCGGACCTGACTTTCGACAAACCGGGTGTTTATGAATACACGCTGAAGGAATTGACGCCTTCGGGTGACGGTTGGACCACCGATGATCGGGTGATCAAGGTAATCGTAACCGTCACGGATGACGGACACGGTAACCTGATCGCCACGGTGGAATACCCCGACGGTTTCCCGACCTTTACGAATATCTATAAGACAAAACCCACGCACATCATCATCAGCGGTTGCAAGACCGCAATCGGCGCACCGCTTCCCCCGGGTCGGTTTGAGTTCGGCCTCTTCGACTCGGAAGGTAACCTGATCGCAACGACAACAAACGGCGAAGCCGCCGAAACGAAAACGAAACCGAAACCGGAAACGGAAACGGAAACGGAAACGGAAACGGAAATTAAAACGATAACCGTTACGCAATAAGTTTATAACGCCAACGAAGAAACCGTGGGGCGCCGCTCCACGGTTTCTTCTTAACAAGATGGGATGGTTTGGATGAAATGTCAAAACATTAATTTCCCCGCGCTTACCTTCACGTCCCCCGGCGTATACACATACACAGTCAGGGAGCTGACGCCTTCCGACGCGGAATGGGAAACGGACGGACGGGTGTACCGCGCCGTCGTAACGGTGACGGAAAACGATGACGGAAATTTGGAAGCGCACGTGGATTATCCCGACGGTTTCCCAGAATTCGTAAACGGTTATGCTTGCCCGCCACCCGAGGACGTATGCAAATACTTTAATAACCTTCCGTTCCCGATGTTTTGGTTCGTCCCGCCGCAGAAGCCGGAGTTTGAGCGGTATATGGGCCCGACACGCAATATATTACATCAATGGGATGCCATGACGCACGGAAAACGTTGATTATTCCGGTACTTTTACCGCGATGTTTAATTCCTCTAATTGCGCCGCGTCCACTTCACCCGGCGCGTCGGTCATGGGGCAAGAGCCGTCCTTCACCTTGGGGAAAGCGATGACCTCGCGCAGGGAGGCCGCACCCGTCATCACCATCACCAAACGGTCCAACCCGGGGGCGATGCCGCCGTGCGGGGGTACGCCGTATTGCAAGGCTTCGAGGAAGTGCTTGAAACCCGCCTGCGCACGTTCCGGCGTAAAGCCGAGCGCGGCAAACATGCGGTCCTGCAGGTCGCGGCGGTGGATACGGATGCTGCCGCCCGCCGTTTCGAAGCCGTTGAGTACGAGGTCATATTGGCGCGCGCGTACCGAAGCGGGGTCCGATTCGATCAGGTGTTCATCCTCTTCCAAGGGTGAGGTGAAGGGATGGTGCGCGGCGTAATAACGCTTGTCTTCGGGGGAATATTCGAACAAGGGGAAGTGCGTAACCCACAGGAACTTAAAATCCTCGGCTTTCGTCGGCGCGGGGATCTCCAATTTTTTACCCAAGGCGAGGCGCACCGCACCCAGAGCGGTTTGCGTGATTTCGTGTGTGTCGGCGCACAAAAGGATTAAATCCCCCGCCTTCGCGCCGAAAGCCGCGATGATTTCCGCCGTTTGCGCTTCATCGAAGAATTTGGAAACCGTGGATTTGACCGTACCGTCCTCCATCACGTTGATCCACGCCAAACCCTTCGCGTTATTGGCACGGGCGACATCCACCAGCGCATCGATTTGCTTGCGGGGCATGGATGCGAAACCCGTCGCGTTGATGCCGCGCACACCGCCGCCGTTTTCCAATGCGGCGGCAAATACTTGGAAGTCGGTATTTTTTATTACGGGCAGGTCGGAGATGTTAACAAGCTCCATGCCGAAGCGCATGTCGGGCTTGTCCGAACCGTAGCGCTCCATGGCTTCGTGCCACGTCATCCGCGGGAAGGGCGTCGGGATTTCGATTCCCATCGTTTCACGGAAGACGCGTTGCATCATGTTTTCCGTCATCGCCCATACGTCCTCTTCGTTAACGAAGGACATTTCGATGTCCACTTGCGTGAATTCGGGCTGGCGATCGGCACGCAGGTCCTCGTCGCGGAAGCAACGCACGATTTGGAAGTATTTATCCAACCCCGCGACCATCAAAAGCTGTTTAAACTGCTGCGGCGATTGCGGCAGCGCATAAAATCCGCCGGGATGCAGCCGCGACGGCACAAGGTAGTCGCGTGCGCCTTCCGGCGACGAATTGGTAAGATAGGGCGTTTCCACTTCGATGAAACCTTCCTCCGACAGACAACGGCGGATGCTTTGCGCTACCCGGTGGCGGAGCGTGATTATGCGCTGCACGTCGGGGCGGCGCAGGTCAAGGTAACGGTATTTAAGGCGCGTATCCAGCCCCACATCCTCGTCCAAAACAGAAAAAGGCGGCACTTCGGATTCCGACAGGATACGCAGCTCCGTTACATCGATTTCGATTTCGCCCGTCGGCATATCGGCGTTTATATTTTCGGGCGTACGGGCGATGACCGTTCCCGTCGCTGCCACCACGTATTCCCCGCGTACCGATTTGGCTGACTTATAAAGCTCGGGCATACGCCGTTCGTCCGCCACTACTTGTACCAAGCCGGTGCGGTCGCGCACCACCACGAATATCAATTGGCTCATATCCCGCCGCTTGTTGACCCAACCCATAACCGTAACGGTGTTGCCGATATCGGACGCCCTCAATTCACCGCAATAATGCGTACGCTTCATACCCTTCATGCTTTCGCCCATGTAAGATTCTCCTTGATATATTATGATGGAAATTATTTATATTAACGGTAATAATTCTTCCGTTGAAACGATTTGCACCGATGAAACCGCTTGCTTAAACATATGGTCCCTCGTAACGATGCAGTCAGCCTTTGCTTTTTTGGCACATTCGACAATCAACGCATCTTCAAAATCATCCATCGGGTATAATAACGCGTTGGCGCATTCCTCGCCGCTGACGGGTAATACCGTAAACAACCCCATCAGCTTTTTAACGCTTGCTTTGGCGTTGGACGCGTTTGTCATTTTGTTTAACATATAATAAATATCTGTTAAGCTGTTTGCCGTTATGCACCCTTCATGTGTTTCGGCGCAGGCTAACAATATTTGTTGAGCCGGTTCATGGAAAGGGGTACGATTAAGCAGGGCATCCAATAAAATATTATTATCGATTACGATCTTCATTCGTATATCCTTTCCCTTTTGAAGTCCTCGTAATAGGGGTCATGTGACGGATTTTCGTATTCGGCGGGTAAAACCGCGGCACCGAACAATGTTTTCATATCTTTAACCTTGTCGCGTTTTAAATTAACGATTTTGGCCACTTGCTTACCGTTTCGCGTGATGTATATATCTTCCCGTTCGGATTGGTCAACGTATTTGCCGACGTTTATTTTAAGTTCGGATAAAGCGACTTGCATAGTATCCGCTCCTTTGTTTAATTTGACGCCATTATTTTAATAAAATGACGCTGTTTTGTCAACGCATCGGCGTCAACCTTTTATCACAAAATTAACGATCCGCCCCGGTACGTATACGCTTTTTATGATCTCCGCGCCTTCCAGCCTTGAGGCCAGCGCTTTGCGCGCCTCTTCCAATACGAATTCCTTTTCCGCGTTTACGGGGACGGTTACGTGACCGCGCAACTTGCCGTTGATTTGCATGACCAGTTCAACCGTGTCGGTTTTCAGCATTTCGGGGTCGTATACGGGCCATTTTTGCGCAAATACCGAATCGGCGTGCCCCAATACTTCCCATATTTCCTCCGCGATATGCGGCGCAAACGGCGCCAGCAGGATGGCCAGCGTACCGACCGTTTCCCTGTCGATGCCTTCCGCCGCCTTGACTTGCAACGTATTCGTATGCTCCATAAATCCGCTGACCACCGTGTTAAGCGAAAGGTTTTCCAACCGGTTGGTGATATCGTGGATCATTTTATGGCGCAGCCGTAAAAGTCCGTTTGTCGGCGCGACAAATTTCGGTGATTCGACCAAACGCCACAATTTGTTCAGGAAGCGGGACACCCCCTCGATACCCGAATCGTCCCATTCGGAATCCATTTCCGGCGGGGCGATGAACATTTCGTACAAGCGGAGCGCGTCGCAGCCGTGATTGGGCAAGACGTTGTCGGGCGAAACGCCGTACCCTTCACCCTTGGACATCTTTTTTCCCTTATAATTGATCATACCGATATTAAAAAGCGTCGTAAACGGCTCCTCGAACGTTACCGCACCGATGTCGTATAAAAATTTCGTATAGAAACGCGCGTACAGCAAATGAAGCACCGCGTGCTCAATACCGCCCACGTAATAATCCACGGGCAGCCAATCACGCAACGCTTCGGGGCTTGCCAACGCGTCATTATTGTTAATGTCGGGATAACGTAAAAAATACCAACTCGACCCCGCCCATTGGGGCATGGTGTTGGTTTCGCGTTTGGCGGGTTTTTTGCATTTGGGGCAGGGGGTGTTGACCCATTCTTCGATTTTGGCCAACGGGGATTCGCCCGTATCGGTAGGTTCGTAGGATTTGATTTGGGGCAACATGACGGGCAATTCGTCGTCGGGGACGACCACCGGCCCGCAGTCCGCGCAATGCACGATGGGGATCGGCTCGCCCCAATAACGTTGGCGGGAAAAGACCCAATCCCGCAACTTGTAATTAACGGTAGCCTTACCGCGGCTTTGCTTTTCCAAAAACGCGCCGATGGCTTTTTTCGCATCGTCCACGGTTAATCCGTCAAATTCACCGGAGTTGACCAAGAAACCGTCTCCTGTGTAAGCGGCTGTAAGAAGCGGTAAAGGCGGCGTGTAATCAACACCGTCCCCGCCCAACCCGGCGGCTTGCATCCAACCCTTTGTATATTCCGCCCCGGCAATTACTTGCACAATCGGCAAACCGAACTTTTCTGCGAAGGCGAAGTCCCGTTCGTCGTGGCCGGGCACGCACATAATCGCTCCCGTACCATAGTCGTACAATACGTAATCCGCTACCCATATAGGCATTTTTTCCCGTGTGACGGGGTTTTCCGCGTACCGCCCGATAAATACGCCCGTCTTTTCCTTATCGGCCATACGGTCAACCGACGAACGCGAAGCGGCTTTTTGCACGTAAGCATCCACTTCATTTTTATATTCCGGCGCGGTCAGCTTTTCCGCCAACGGGTGTTCCGGGGCAAGCACCATAAACGTCGCACCGCACAAGGTATCGGGGCGGGTGGTAAAGGCCTTGATAGAGTCTCCGTTCCCATCAAGCACAGTAAAGTCGATTTCCGCGCCGTGGCTCTTACCGATCCAATCGCTTTGCATCTTCTTTACCTTTTCGGGCCAGTCCAACTTTTCCAAGTCATTCAGCAACCGTTCGCCGTATGCGGTGATCTTCAGCATCCATTGCCGCAGGTTCTTTTTGGTGGCGGGGTTCTTGCAACGTTCGCACACGCCGCCCACGGCTTCTTCGTTGGCCAATACGACCTTACATTTGGGGCACCAGTTTAACGGCATTTCCTGCTCGTACGCCAAGCCGTGCTCAAACATCCGCGCGAAGATCCATTGCGTCCATTTGTAATAAACGGGGTCAGTCGTGTTTATCTCGAAATCCCAATCATATACGGTGCTCATTTCCATGAGCTGCCGCTTCATGGTTGTGATGTTTTCCGCGACGGATACGGACGGATGTTTTTTTTGCTTGATCGCGTTGTTCTCCGCCGCCAAGCCGAATGCGTCCCACCCCATGGGATGCAGGACATGGTAGCCCTGCAGGATTTTATAGCGGCTCAATACGTCGGAAAGCACATATCCGCGCCAATGCCCCACGTGTAGCGCCGAACCCGACGGGAATGGGAACATGTCCAAGCAATAATATTTGGGTTTATTTGCCGTATTGGTTTGCACGGGATTTTCTTCCCAGCGTTTGCGCCATTTTTTTTCTGTATTCTTAAAATCGTAACGCGGCATGATAACCTCCGAAACCGTTATTTTCGGCACATTATACATAAATGATTTTATTTACGAAAGCACCCCCCACGGGTACTATCCGACGGATGTCGGATCCCGTATGATAAGCGTAACGTATAAAGGGGGATGGCATGTATGCATGTTACGCACAGCCAAACGGAAAGGTTGCTACGGGAAAACCATACATTTTCCCAATTAGGGTTTTCGATGCTGTTGACGAGGCTTAAGGGCTTGTACGCGAAGGACGATTCAACGGAAGCGTTGCATACGGCAACGACGGAAATCAACCTCTTCTTGGATAAGTTCAAGGGCATCATGAAAAACGATTGCGTAACCATAACAAACTTGGGTAAAGGGGAGGCATTATAATGTTGATGACTTATGACCAAACCGTGGGAATGATCGCAAGCGGTAAGCCGCTCCATATCGCCGGAGATGCCGACTTGCTCAGGAAGTTGCCGATGGGTAATTGGATCGGCGGTACGACCCAACGTTTCATGACGCGCGAAGGCGGAAAGGTTTCCCGTGATATGCTTTTCGTGACCGCGTTTGATTACGTTGGTTTTACGGTCAAATCCTATACAACGGACGAAATCCGTCATGTGGCGAAAGACGCTTACGACAGCGGGTTTACCGTGGTGATCGTGCCGTACGACAGCCATGTCCACCACGAATACGCCCAAAGCGCGCCGGGGTTTTTGGATATGTTTATCAAAAACGTCGTCGGTTGGGTGGCCGAATCCCTCACCGTCAACGGTTTAAACGGCGAAACGTACAACGACAAAGCGGTCGCCCTGCATTTGGAAACCCCCGCAAACAAAACGGTGACCATCGGGAATATTAATATATTCGAACCTGACAAGGATTCACCCGTCATCGAGTTTTTCCAAGAAGGCTTTATGGTATACACATGCCTTGTCGACGGTAAGAAAGTCACGTTTGCCGATTATATCAAGGATAACGGCATCGATACGAAGCTCCCGTTGGTGGGCGATTATTGCGGCAGCGGGGTTAATATTTCAATCAAATCCATCGAAAACGGCATCGTTACCCTGTACGCACCCGTATTCGCCGGTATCAAATACCGGATCGCTAAAGGCGTATCCGATTACGAACGGGAATTTAACGAACGCCTTGCCGACTTCGACGGCGGGAACGTCATTTTTTCATGTAATTGCATCCTTAACTTTTTATACGGCGGGCTGGAAGGTAAGAGCATCGGCGTATTCGAAGGGCCGGTCACCTACGGCGAAATCGCCTATCAACTCGTCAACCAAACGCTCGTATATGTAATGACAGAATAAACCTCATCGGGGGAATCCATATGAAACACCTTAAAATCCGTGCGAAGCTGTTCATCGTGCTGGGCGTGTCTGTCCTCGCGGCTTCGTTCGTTTCGGTTTTCGGTATAATCAACATCAACCGCTTATCAAGCCACATCGCCGCGATCGACAGCCACAATGTCGAACCGTTGAACAAATTGGTGAGTATGACGCATTATTTCGATACGTTGCGCTCCCACTTGAGAGACGCGGTCATCACCTTCGACCCCGTCAGCACGGATATGCATTTGGCCACCGTCGGGCGGCTGTACGGGCAACTCGTTGAGGTTTCCGACGCTTACTTAGCGCATATGGTAGCCTCCGGCACCGCGTACGGCGAGGAATTCACCACCATTTCCGCCTTCGTTAACGAGCTGCCCGGCGCGGCGGACATCGTGGGCCGCGTGGCGGAAAGGGCAAGCGCAAACGACCAAGCGGGGGCCTTACGGCTCATTGAAGAGGAATGCGTACCCTACAACACGCGCATGAGCGATTATTTGACCTCGCTTGCCGTAATCAACCAACGCCAATCACTCGACATGGTGACGGCGGCGCGTCAATCGGCGACGCGTTCCCTTCAAACGATGGCGCTGGTTACGGCCGCATCCATACTTGCCTTGCTTGCGCTCATATGGAAGGTAATCCAATCGATTACCATACCGATCAAACGGCTTTTGGAAGCCTCCGGTCATTTGGCCGCGGGTAACTTTAATATCAATTTCGAAACGGGTGCAAAGGACGAGATTTCTGACCTGGCACGGGCGCTTTCGAGCGTCACCGATACCCTTAACGGCTTGATTAACGACATGGATGCAATGTACAATAAGCACGAAAATGAAGGCAACACAAGCTACGTTATGGACACATCGAGGTTTAAGGGTGCGTACAAGGAAATGGCTGATGGCGTTAACAAAATGGTCGTCAGTTACATCAACATATGTACGGATGTACTCAAAACCATGGAAAACATAGCAAACGGAGACCTTACGATAACCCTCCCGCAATATAAAGGCGAAAAAGCCGAAATGAACGAAACCGTCAACAAGGTAGCCGCCGCGGTACGTGAAATCGTCGCGGAAATCGCTATGATGGCGAAAGCGGGTGCGGACGGTAACCTCGGCCTGCGTACCGACGCGTTTAGGTTTAACGGCGCGTGGGCGAACATCGCAAACGAGTTGAATAACCTCATGGCCGCCTTTAACGGCGCGACAAACGAAACGATATCGGCGTTGGGTGAATTGTCAAAGGGAAATTTTTCATACCGCATTACCGCTTCCTATACGGGCGAATATGAAAAGATCAAGCAAGCCGCAAACGATACCGGGAGCTCCATCGATTCCTATATAAAGGAAGTCAGTAAAACACTCGGCACGTTGGCCGCGGGCAACCTAACGCAAAACATAAGCCGGGAATACACAGGCGACTTTACCGCGATACGCTCAAGCATTAATCAAATCATCCTCACGCTGCACGAAACGATGCGGAATATTTCATCCGCTTCCCATCAGGTACTGCAAGGATCCGCCCAAATTTCCCAATCCTCCGGGCTATTGGCGCAGGGTGCATCGCAACAGTCCGGGTCCGTGCAAGAGCTGACGGTAACCGTGGAGGGAATCAACGATCAAACGCGTGAAAACGCTGCCAACGCGCAACAAGCGGCTTCCCTGGCGAATACGTCCAAGGAAAACGCCGAAATCAGCAAGCGTGAAATGACAGCCCTATTGGAAGCGATGAACGGTATCACCAATTCTTCAAACGAAATCAGCAAAATCATAAAAACGATTGAAGATATCGCTTTCCAAACGAACCTGCTCGCGCTTAACGCTTCCGTGGAGGCTGCGCGAGCGGGTGAACACGGCAGGGGGTTCACCGTCGTGGCAGAAGAGGTACGCACCCTGGCCGGCCGCAGTGCGGAAGCCGCGCAAAACACAAATGCACTGATTCAAGAGAGCATACGCCGCGTAAAGGACGGCACGCACCGCGCCAACTCCACCGCCGAAAGTATGAACCAAATCGTGGGTAACGTAATCGAAGTGGCGGGCGTAATCAATAAAATCTACGACGCAAGCGAGCTGCAGGCCGAATCGATCGGATATATGAAAAACGGCATCAATCAGATTTCACAGGTCGTACAGAAAAACGCCGCCATCAGCGAGGAATCCGCCGCTTCCTCACAGGAGTTGAGTTCGCAAGCGAGCGTGCTTAGGGAAATGATCGGGTTCTTTAAGATATAAGGGGGATTTGCATGAAGACGATATTCGTCGTTGATGATTCGGACGTTAACCTCATACAGGCAAAACGCGCCTTGGAGGGTCATTACCATGTCCGCACGATGCCTTCCGCGGACAGGATGCTTACGATTATCAATAAAATCGTCCCCGACTTGATCCTTTTGGATATCGAAATGCCTGAAATGGACGGATTCGCCGCGATAAATAAACTGAAGGAGCTTCCGCACACCAAGTTTATCCCCGTTATGTTCCTCACCGCGTCCACGGACGATGAAATCGAAGCCAAGGGGCTTGAGCACGGCGCGGTGGACTTCGTCACCAAACCGTTTTCGCCCGCGGTTCTGTTAAACCGCATCGCACATCATCTGCATATCGAGGAATTGCTCAAGAAACGTACCGAGCGGTTGGAGCGGTTGCAAGACGGTATCCTCGAGGTGGTCGTGGATATGGTGGAAAGCCGCGACAAAATCACCGGCGGCCATATCGAACGCACCTCGCAGTATATAAAGATATTAATGGAAACGATGATCTCCGAAGGCGTATACACGGATGATATGAAGGACTGGGACTTGGACACCGTCATTTCGTCAGCACGGCTGCACGACGTCGGCAAGATTACGGTTGCGGATTCCGTCTTAAACAAACCCGCGAGGCTTACCGCGGAAGAATATGGTGAAATCAAAAAACATGCCCCCGAAGGCGAACACATCGTGGATCGGATCATCGCGAAAACCGGCGAGGAATCCTTCCTGCACCACGCGAAGCTGTTCGCGGGGTATCACCACGAAAAATGGGACGGTACGGGTTACCCGCGGGGTATGCAGGGCCAAGAAATCCCGTTGCAAGGGCGTATCATGGCCATCGCGGATGTTTATGACGCCCTCGTTTCGGCAAGGCCTTACAAGCTCCCCTTTTCCCACGAGGAAGCCAAGATCATTATATACACGGACGCGGGTAAGCACTTCGACCCGAATATCGTAAACGTCTTCCTCCAAATATCGGATAAGTTCGCATCCGTTATGAAAACACTGCCGTAACCGGCTCGCTTTGGGAGGCGCAACCATGAATATGAGCATCAAAACGAAATTCATCGTCGTACTGGCCGTTATTATTACGATCGCAACCTCGGCGGTGGTGGCGGTGAGAGCCATACAGTTACGCGACCAACAACGTGCGTTAATTACCGAACGCCTGCAAGGCAACGCGAACCTCGCTGTGGGTATATTTGAAACGGTGCGGGGATACACCTTCCGTATCATGGACATCGTCGCCACCATGCCTTACGTAAAGGAATTGCTTGAAGGCGACAAGGATGTGGCCGAAACCCTCGAACGGCGTTTATATTCACTTTTCTACAGCATTAACCCGGCGGAAAGCGAGGTGTACGCTTATGCGAACATCTTCGTCTTTGACGCCGATTTGCAATTGGTTTCCGTAGCCAACCCCAACGGGGACGTTATACGGATAACCGATCCGCAATTCATGGATAATATAATGGCGGCATACAACGGAAAGACCTATGTATCCGCCGCATCCCGCGACCCGGAAAGCGGACGCCTTCACTTCCTGTTCACCCAGCCCGTTATGGTGGACGGCGTGTTCACGGGTTTGGTGGCCGTCCTCAGCAACACCGAGGATTTGGGTGTCTTCCTTCGGGACCCTACGCATGACTACGACAGTTTTATCAATATCGCCGACGCGCAGGGTACGATCTTCTTCTCCAACCGTTCGGCGTACATCGGGCGGCACATCAACGACTTGGGTGTTTTCGAGGCGTTCGGCCGTATCCCCATCAACGAGATGTTTAACCATACGTCCGCCATCACGGGTATCGACAAGATCGCTTATATCCTGGTCGAACCCAAGCTGGACTGGACAATTATCTGCTTCTTCGACGCCGCCGCCGTAGACGACACCACACAGGTTATTATCGTTTCGCTGCTCCCTACCCTTTCGGGTATTATCCTTGCCTCCATTCTTATGCTCGTTATCGTAGCGCGCTCCCTGCAGCCGCTGAAACCCCTCGCGGCGGCTGCGGGGGAAGTGGCGCGCGGTAACCTGGGCATCAGCTTCGAAATCCGCCGTAACGATGAAATCGCACAGGTGTCCAAGTCCTTCCTCGAAATCGTGCAGGCGTTGGGTATCCTGCGCGACAGCTTTATCAAAGCGGAGGAATCGATGACCAGCGGCGACATCCATTACCGCTTGGAAGACGCGCGGCTTTCGGGTGTGTATAACGAAATGCTCATCAGTACGAACAATATGATCCGCCACATGCGTGTGCTGCACGCGGAGGCCGAAAACGCCTCCGCCACGCAAAGCGACTATTTGGACAAAATGAATATTATCAATGAAGTCTCGATTATGTTGTTCCTTTCCGACATCGACGGCTTCGAGCACAATATATGGGCGTCGATGGAAATGCTGGGCAAAGCGGCGAACGCCGAACGCATGTATATATGGAAGAATTATATGAAGGACGGTCAACTTTACGCCACGAAGCTCTTCGAATGGACCGAAGGCGCGGAACACACCCAAGAGAACGCGCTCGCCGTCGAGGCTTGTTACGCGGAGAACATGCCCGCGTGGGAGGAAATCTTCCTGAAAGGGAATACCGTCAATGAATTCGTACGTTACCTCCCGATAAACGAACGTGAAGCCCTCGAGCCGCGGGGAGCCTTGTCGGTCGTAGCCGCCCCGATATACCTGAACGATTTATTCTGGGGTTTCGCAGGCTTCGATAATTGCCGCGAGGAACGTTTGTTTACCGAAAACGAGGAAAACCTCCTGCGTTCCGCCGGTATGCTCTTCATCAACGCGATCAATCGCAACGAAATGGCGAAGGACGTACAATCCGCGTTGGAAAAGGCCGAAGAAGCGACGCGTTCGAAGTCGAACTTCCTCGCCACCATGTCGCACGAAATCCGCACGCCCATGAACGCCATACTCGGTATCGCGCAAATCCAAATGCAAAATACCGACCTTCCGAGGGAATACGCCTCCGAGCTTGAAAAAATCTACAGCTCGGGCAACAACCTGCTGGGGATCATCAACGATATATTGGATATGTCCAAAATCGAGACGGGTAAAATGGAAATCAACTATGTCGAATACGACGTGCCGAGCCTGATCAACGACGCCGTTCAATTGAATATCGTTCGCATCGGTTCCAAACGCATCGAATTCGTTTTGGACATAGACGAAAACCTGCCGCTGCGTTTGGTCGGCGACGAGCTTCGGTTAAAACAAATATTAAATAACCTCCTTTCCAACGCCATCAAGTATACCGAAAGCGGCCACGTAAAGTTAACCGTCACGCATTCCGAGGAAAACGACGGCGTGGCGTTGCATTTATTAGTGGAGGATACCGGGCAAGGTATGACGCTCGAAGACCGCGACAGGCTCTTTTCGGAATACATCCGCTTTAACGCCGAAGCCAACCGCAAAACCGAAGGTACGGGATTGGGGCTTTCCATTACGAAAAAATTGGTGGAGCTCATGGACGGCACCATTTGGGCGGAGAGCGAATACGGCAAGGGCAGCGTCTTTATGGTAATGGTAAAGCAGAGGGTAACGGAAACCGGGTGCGAACCCATCGGCTCGGAGTTGGCGGAGCAGTTGTGCAGCTTTAGGTTCCGCGGGCACAAACAGTTCGCCGACCTGCAAATAACGAGGGAACCCATGCCGTACGGAAAGGTGCTCATCGTAGACGACGTAGAGACGAACCTGTACGTAGCCAAGGGCTTGATGGCACCGTACAAGTTGCAAATCGAAACCGTGCTGAGCGGTTTCGCGGCGATCGGTAAGATAACCGAAGGACAACGTTACGATATCGTCTTTATGGACCATATGATGCCGCAAATGGACGGCATCGAAACCACGCACCGTATCCGCGCGATGGGCTACAAGGATACCATCGTTGCACTGACGGCAAACGCGCTGGCGGGCAACGACGAAATGTTCCGATCGAAAGGCTTCGACGGTTTTATATCAAAACCCATCGATATCCGTGAGCTTAACAACGTATTGAATAAATTCATCCGCGACAAGCAGCCCCCCAATGTGCTGACTGCGGCGCGAGCGCAAGCCGAAACCGCGGATATAGCTGCGATCGGTGCGGATACGGTCGGTACGGATACGAAAGCATCCGACGTCGAGTTGCTTACGATCTTCGTTAAGGACGCGAAAAAAGCGCTCCCGACCATCCGAACCGCCATGGCGGATGATTTACGCTTATACGTAGTCAACGTCCATGCCATGAAAAGCGCGCTCGCCAATATCGGTGAACGCGAAGCCTCCACGATGGCGGATACCTTGGAAACCGCCGGTAAAAAACATGACACGGCGACCATCGAAGCCGAAACCGAACCCTTTTTGGAAAAGCTCGAATCCATCATCGCGCGTATCGAGACGGAATTGCCGGACAAGGATGACACTTCGGTTTTATCCGATTCCGACCCGGAAATTCTTAGGGCTAAGCTGAAGCTGATCGCCGAGGCTTGCGACGACTACGACGACATGGCCGTTGAAACGGTTCTGACCGAGCTCCGCCGATTGAATTGGACGAAGGAAACCATGGATTTATTGGACACCATCGCCGAATACGTATTCCATTCGGACTTTGAGAAGGCGGCGGAACGGATACGAACGCATT
The DNA here is from genome assembly GCA_009779755.1 of Defluviitaleaceae bacterium. Taxonomy (GTDB): domain Bacteria; phylum Bacillota; class Clostridia; order Lachnospirales; family WQUN01; genus WQRX01. The sequence continues at coordinate 51,585 of WRDO01000010.1, forward strand.
TGATTACGTTGACGGATACGGTATAACTGTTACCCGCCAATAAAATAAGACCCCGCGCGTATTATTCGAGCGGGGTCTTTTCGTTATCGTTTACCAAACCGGTATGCTGATCGCCGGGACATCGATCCAGCTTGACGACCCCCTGCGGATTTGTACCGTCAGGCTGATATTGTTTGCGCTTGCCGGAAGGTTATTTGTGTTAACCCAAATGTTGCGCAGCGTCCATACGCGGCTGTTGTTTTGCCCCACGGTATACGTGTTTGTTTCCGGTACGATGATGTTCCATGCGGCGTCCCGTACCCTTACCGCGGTTACGTCGTTGGCGGTGGAGAATTCCATCGTATCGATGGGCCACAACATTTCACGGCTCACATGCGCCGGGTTAAGGGTCGTACCCCAAATCGCGTTTTGCACTTGGTTACCTTGCCCCGGTTGGTTGATGAACAACCCGCCCACACCCGAAAGCGTTACGTGCGCGTCAAACCCGGAGCCCGAAAATATATTGCCGATGTCGCTTGCATGTATGTGGATGGGGACGTTGTTCGCGAAGCCTTCCATGGTAAAGGTTTGTTCCCAAATCCAAATGCTGCCTGATTGGATACGGTCGGTTGTGCGGTTAAAATTGAGTTGGCGGTTCCCCACGTTTACCCACAGGTCGGTGGCGTACAGGTTGGTATGCACAACGATCCTGACGTGAGTGGGTTCCGAAGCGTTGGGGTGCCAAGAGGCGATCGCGTTACTGATCGTGACCCGCGTTTGCAAGGTATTGATCGCGACGTTTTGGGTGAATGCCCCGGTGTTTGTATCGGTGACGTTGGCAAACGCGGTGATTGTATCGGCGGCGGAAGGCGCGATCGTCGCCGTCCATGTGCGTAAGCCGATCGACGTGGGATTGGTGCGGGTGGCGTTGACGCGTGTATTGCCCACCATTATCCATACGAAGTTGACCTCGTTATTGGTCGTTATGCTGACCGTGCTCGTCCCCCCCAACGGGACTTGTGCGGGGTTGGGTACGGTATTGACGATTAGCGGATTGGCCGGGGGTACAAAAGGCGCGGTATTTTGTATCCGATAGTCCTGCGTGGTCGCCCCGCGCGTATAGTAACCTACGTTGGCGGATATCTGTACCATGTGTACGATCGGATTGATATTGTTTATCGTGACCTGCCACACTTGGGTGGTTTCGCTTGTGTTTACGCGCGTGGCCCTGTGGAAGGTTTGCGGGGTGCCCCGGGTTACCCATACTTCGGTTGCGCCCAAACCGGTTACGATTTCGAGCCGCGCTTGGTTGACGGCGGTCGCTTGTATTTCGGTTACACTTACAATGGCAAGTGCCGGGACCGGGGTACCGGGCTGTTGCGTTTGCACCGTACCCGATACGGTGATGGGGATGGACAGCGTGACCACGCCTTCACCGATTGCGGTATTGGCGGTATTCGCGAATACATCGATACGTGTGGCGCCCGCCGCGGGGTTTAAGGTAATGTTCCATGTGCGTATGCCCGTCGTTGCGTTTTGGTTGGTTTGCGCCCCTTGCGTGCGTGTACCGCCGATTTCGGCGAATACGTGTGTGGTTTCCGCGTTGGTGTGCACGGTAAGCGTTATCGTTTGGCCGACTTGGACGGTTGTCCTGTCCATATGGAAGGACGTAATCGCCGCGTTTGCGCTGACCGCCAACGGAAACGCCAAGCACAATATCGCCGTAAGGATTGTCATTGACAGCGTACGTTTGATAAGATTTGACAATTGAACCCACTCCTCTATATTGTATCCATACGAGAATGCGTATATATTATCATATACGCAAATAAAATGTAATATTTTCAATAGATTAAGGGGAATGAATATGAAAAAAACGATCGTTTTGATTATTCTTTTGGTTTTTCTTTCCGCCTGCGGGCAAACCGACACGCACGTACCCCCGACGGAAAACCCGCAACCCGAAAGCACCGCCGCCCCTACGCCAACGCCTTCACCGTCGCCGACCCCCGAACCTACCCCTCCCCCCGAACCCGATCCTACCCCTACGCCCCCGCTCGGTTGGCAAATGGATCTGCCTTCCTTATCGGAAGCCTTCGCCCCGTACTTTCTGTTCGGTAATATCTATTCAAGCTCGGGCCGTATGACGGCCAATGATACGAATACCGCGTTCTTGCACCATTTCAACGCGGTAACGGCGGAAAATTGGCATAAGCCCGATGCTTTTAACAACCGCGGCTTTAACCGCCCGGAAGCAAGCGCATACAATTTCCGCCAATCCGATACGGTTGTGGATTGGGCGGTTGCCAATGACCTGACATTGGTGGGCCATGCGCTGGTATGGCACAGCCAATCACCCGATTGGTTATACTTCAGTGCGGCGAACACCCCGCGCACCCGCGCCGAAGCGCGCGAGAACATGGAGTTCCATATCCGTACATTGTCCGAACATTACGCGGCGCGCGGGCAGCTCGGCGCTTTCTACGCGTGGGATGTGGTCAACGAGGCGATTGCCTCAGGCGGCGGTTCATGGACGGGCGATTGGCGCAGGCAGCTGCGGCAAGATTCCCCTTGGCTTAGAGCATACGAAAACGGTTATGACCCCGACGCCGGTGAACATCCGAGCGATTATATCTACGATGCTTTTACCCTCGCGCGGCGTTATTTCCCTTATTCAATCCTGTATTACAACGATTACAACGAGGAAATCCCCGCCAAACGCAACGCCATCGCCCAAATGGTTGAGGAGCTGAACGAACGGTGGGCGCACGACTTTACGAACAACCCCGACGCCGTACCCTACGGGGGGGCGTACGAAGGACGTTTGTTGGTGGAAGGAATCGGCTTGCAAAGCCACATGCACCTTGACCAATGGCGTACCAACCTCGGTAACGTACGCGAAGCCTTGGAGCGTTTCGCGCAAACCGGGGCGCGGCTCAGCGTTACGGAGTTGGACATCACCATCGGCGGGCAAGGCGGCAGGCACCCCGATACACTGCCTACCCCGCTCCCGAGGGAGGAATCGGAACGCCAAGCCGCGGCTTTCGCGAGGGTGTTCGGTTATTACTTGGAATTCGCCGATGCCATCGAACGCGTAACCGTATGGGGTAAGGCTGACAATCAAAGCTGGCGGGCATGGGGCCATCCGTTGCTGTTCGACCACCTCCTCCACGCGAAACCGAGCTATTTCGCCGTGCTCGATGCGGCGAACGCCGCAACCCCCGCGGGTACGCGTCCCGTGATTGATATCGACGCGCTTCCTTCCGGCCGTACGGGCGAACCGTTCAGCGGACGCATCACCTTCACACAAAGCAGCTTTGCGCCTACGCGCTTCAGCGTTACCGAAGGGGAGCTTCCGCCGGGGCTGACATTATTTACAACCACCGGGGTCATAGGCGGATTCCCGACCCAAGCGGGCGTATTTACCTTTACGGTAACCGCCGCCAACGCGTTCGGCACCGACGAAACCACGTTTACCGTTACCATCGGTTAAGGATTCCCATGGACGATACCCGTTACCTGCTGACCGCGCATAACGATGATTTGGCAAGGTCAGGACGCCGACCGTGTTTTTACGTACGCAACTACGGCTGCCAAATGAACGAACGCGACGCCGAAAAGCTGCGCGCGTTATTGGCAAAATTAGGTTATGAACCCGTTGATAACCAAGAGGACGCCGATATAATCCTGTACAATACATGCTGCGTACGCGAAAGCGCCGAGGATAAGGTATTCGGTCACCTCAGCCGCATTAAGACCATAAAAGCCGCCAACCCGCGGCTTTTCGTTATTGTCTGCGGCTGCATGGCGCAACGGCCCGAAATCGCGGAAACCTTCCGCACGAAGCATCACTACATCAACGTGGTTTGCGGGACCGCCAATCGCCACCGCTTGCCCGACATGATTTGGCACTCCATGCAAAGCGGCGGGCAGGTAATCGACATAAACGAGGACGAAGGCTTACCCGAACTCACCGACATACCCGTCACCACACGCGAATATCCGCATAAAGCGGGCGTCAACATCATGTACGGCTGCGATAATTATTGCGCTTTTTGCATTGTGCCTTACGTGCGCGGGCGCGAAAAGAGCCGCCTCATGCGGGATATATTGGATGAAGTACACGTGTTGGCGGAAGACGGCGTGAAGGAAATCATGTTACTGGGGCAGAATGTGAATGCTTACGCGAGGAAGGAGGTGGGTGGGGGATTCCGCTCCCTTGAAGGCGAAGTCGCTCGCCGGAATCCCCCACCCACCCCCTTCCTCACTTTTCCGTCGCTTTTACGGCAGGTGCATGAGGTCCCCGGTATTTTACGTATACGCTTCATGACATCGCATCCGAAGGATTTTTCGGATGAACTTATCGCCGCGGTACGGGACTTGCCGAAGGTATGTAAAACGGTGCATTTACCGCTACAGTCGGGCAGTACGCGGATATTGGAAGATATGAACCGTAAATATACGAAAGATGAGTACCTCGCGTTATGCGCCCGTTTGCAAGCCGCCGTGCCCGGTATCGGCATCACCACCGATATCATCGTGGGGTATCCCGGCGAAACGGAGGCAGACTTTGAAGAGACGCTGGATGTGGCGCGACGGGTACGCTTTTCGGGTGCGTTTACGTTTATCTATTCCAAGCGAAGCGGCACACCCGCGGCGGAACGCACCGATACGGTACCGCGCAAAACGGCGAACGAACGGTTCGAACGGCTGACCGATACCGTTTACCCGATTATGCTGGAACGTAATCGGGGGCTGGTCGGGCAAACGGTTGAGGTTATGGCGGAGCAGGACGGCAAGGGGCGTATGGATGACAATACGCTGGTGCATTTTACCGGGAACGAAAACACCGCCTGTAAGGCGGGCGACGTTATATCCGTACGGATTACCGACGCGAAGTCATTTTATGTAAGCGGAACAGCGGACAATCCCGAAGGATAAATCGAAGCCGACAATTGATGGTTTTTACCGTTGTGGTGTTCATGGAATGGCTTGATTTATGGATTTATTAAATTGTATATCTTGACTAAAATACAAAACCCCATGCGGGAAGCTCAAGCATCATAAGATGCACCCGCACAGGGTTGACACTCGCCTCTCCTCGATACGAGGGGGGCTTTTTTATTTATTTTCCCGTTTTATCACCGTTTTTGTTGCACCGTAGAATCGGGAGGGCACCCATTAAAATGCATTACCCGTGACCCGGCTGCGCAGCCTTAATGGGTCGAACATGATTATTATACACTCACAGCATAATACGTCAATATGTTTTTATTTATTCGTGTTACATAAAACGAATGTACCGTTTGGGTTTATATGGTATGATGGTAAAAAGGGGGGTACCTCATGGGCGAACGGATCAGAAGCACCGGACTCATCGACAGGGAGCTTTCGCCTTTCTACATATATTATACCGTCATATTTATGGCGCAAGCCACGATATTCACGTTTCTTAACATCTACTTCCAAGAAGAATTAGGCTTTACCTTCGCACAAATCGGCACAATCGCTTCGATAGGCCCCTTCGTTTCGATCCTCACGCAACCCTTTTGGGGAATACTGAGCGACCGTACCAACAAGCGCAAAGTACTGATGGTCATCATCGCAGGTGCCATCGTAGTCGCCTTGCTGTTCCCATTACATTACGCGTTTATGTACATCGCAGTGATGGCGGTATTCAATACAATGTTCAACAATTCCATCACGCCGATGGGCGACGCGATCACCCTCCAATTCCTCGAAGGTAAAAAAATAAAGTTCAACACCATCCGCATGATCGGTACGGTCAGTTATGCCTTAATGGCCGCCGTAGTGGGTTATTTTATCGGCGAAGACATGACGCGTATATTCCACATCAAGGCGATATTAATGGGGATCGCATTATTCGCGGTATTCTGGATGCCTGACTTGCAACGGTCCTTACTCCCAAATAATCCCGAAGACATGGACGGCGGGGATGAAGGGGGATTGCAACGAACGACTTCGCAGGCGGATTGTTCTCCATCCGCCCTAAGAGAGTGCAATCCCCCTTCGTCCCCGCCACTCGGGGACAGCCTTCGCGAACTTTTCGGGAACAAAATGGTCCTATGCATCCTAGCCACATCACTGGTATTCGGGCTGACGATGACCTTCTACCACGCCTTCCTCGGCATCCAATTGCGCGGAATAGGCGCAAGCGAGGCGCAGGTAGGCCAAGCCATGTTCATTTCCGCCGCCAGCGAGGTACCCGTATTGCTGTTGGTCAACAAAATATTCGGCAAGCGTAAACCGATCCATTTGTTAATGGTCATCGGTTTTTTTATGGCGTTAAGGTTGGTGATGCTGTTCGCAGCCGATGTACAAGGCAGCATAACGATCGTATATGCGGCGCAACTCTTACACGGGCTAACGTTTATGGTGCATTTCTATTTTACGGTGGTGTTGCTTAACGCGCACGCACCCGTGCACATCAAGTCCACCGTGCAAAGCCTGAACGGGGTGATACGCGCGGTTGCCGCGCTTATCGGCGCGGGTATCGGCGGCACGATGGCCGACCGATTGGGGATCGGCGGTGTGTACCTGATTTTATCCGTATTCGTATTTGTGCTGTGCTTTGTTTTGCCGGGTACGTTATCCTTGGTTTATCGCGAAAAGGTGCGGGGGATGGACCCCGTTGGTACAAAATAAGGAGGAGACAACAAAATGACGGAAAAATTTAAGAAACAACTGATCGAATCCGATTACATCCGTAAGCCGTTAAAGGTAAACGACGCGGAATCGCAGGAAGTACGCCATTTGAAAAAGGAAGTATTGGAAACGCGACTGATCGACGACATGACGTCTTTGTCTGATTGGCACACCGTCACCGACCACGCCGTGATGGAGCTGTCGGATAAAGGGCTCAAATTCTCTTCCCCCACACGCATCGGGCACTACGAGGGGGCAAAGTACCGCATTATTTCGCAACCCGCCATCGTGCGCAGGACCGACCGTGAGGATTGGAGGGAATGGAACCGCATTTCCGTGTGGATATACCCCGACATGCCGGGTTTCCATTCGATCGTGCTGCGCGTACAGCTGCTGAACGACGGTGAACATAAGGTACCCGACCGCTACGAGCGCGAAGGCCAGCACAACATGAACTTAAAACCCAACCAATGGAATCATATGACCGTGGAAATCCCTTATGTGTACCGCGATTGCGTGACGGGGCTCTCCTTCGAATACGACATGTGCGGGCACGAGCCCAAGGGCTGCGAAACGGCAGTATGGTACCTCAGGCAATTGGAAATACAAAAAGTGGATTGCGACAAGTATATCGGCTGGGAGCCGGGCAAAGATCGGATTGCTTTTTCGCATTCGGGCTATCAGGCGGGCAGCAGGAAAACGGCGATCGCATCGGGGTTGGATACGAAGGTATTTAAATTGCTGGAGTTGGAAACGGGCAGGTCTGTGCTGGAAAAGGAAGTCACCCCGCTTAAGAACGATAACGGCGAATTCCAAATCATGGACTTTTCGGAAGTGACCGAACCGGGGCGGTATTTGCTTATGGCGGGGAATATATCCACGCGTGCGTTTATCATCGGTGACGATTGCCGGGATGATTCGATCTGGAAATTGCTTAACTTTTACCTCACGCAACGCTGCGGTTATGCGATACCCGGTTTGCACGGCGTATGCCATACCGATTCGATCACAAGGCACCCGAATGACGGGAGGTTTGTCGTCGCCAACGGCGGTTGGCACGACGCGGCCGATATGTCGCAAAATTCCACGACAAGCTCGCAAGCGACGTATTCGCTGTTCCAATTCGCACGGCAAATCAAAGCAACGGGCAACGCGGAAAAAGTTTGCGACCCCATGGGAAAACGCCTTTACGAACGCCTTATCGAAGAAGGCAACTGGGGGCTGGATTGGTTGCTTAAGACACGCTTCGGTGACGGCTACCGCGTGCTGTCGTGCGGTACGTCTTGCTGGACGGACGGCATCCACGGCACGCAGGACGATGTGGAGTCGGTCGCGCAAAATATCCCCATCGAGAACATGATGGCCGCCGGCGCGTGCGCGATCGCGTCTTATATACTACGCGAAGCCGAACCCGAGAAAGCGGCGTATGCGTTGAAGGTCGCCAAGGAGGACTGGCAGTTCGGGTACGACGGGCGTGACAGGGAATTGTTCCGTACCATCGGCGACCCCGCGCGGATCCTTTCGCCGTTACTCGCGTACAGTACCGCAGCGTGGTCCGCCGTCGAAATCTACCGCGTGTGCGGGGATGAATATTACAAGGAAAAAGCCGTTGAATGCGCCCGCTATGTGATGGATTGCCAGCAAACCGAATATCCCGAATGGGACATACCCGTCGTCGGTTTCTTTTGGCGCGATAAGGAAAGGACGATGATCCAGCACTACAACCACCGCTCGCATGAATCCGAACCGATTATGGCGTTCCAATACCTCATGGAGGAATTCCCCGATCATCCCGATTATATGGATTGGTATCAAGCCGTTTTACTTTATTCGGAATACCAACGCTTCGGCGTGTCGATCACCGCACCCTTTGAAATGGCGCCCGCATCCATTTATTACGTAGACGAACCGTCCGCGCAGCCCAAAATCTTCTCCAATCAGCAACCCCACTTCAACGAGGATATGCAAAAGGATTTCCGCGCCCAAGTGGAGGGTGGGGTCAAGCTGCACGAAGGGTATTATTTCAAGCGTTTCCCCGTGTGGTTCTCGTTCCGCGGCAACCACGCGCCGGTGATGTCCTCGGGCCGTGCCGCTGCCATTTGCGGTAAGCTCCGTAACGATTACGACATCGCGGAAATTGCGCAGCGCCAAATGGAGTGGATCATCGGGCGCAACCCCTTTGCCCAATCCACCATGTACGGAGAAGGGTACGACTTCAGCCAAATGTATATCCAGCTCCCCGGCGAACAAGTAGGCGAAATGGTCGTAGGCATCGAATCGTGGGAAAACGACGACGTCCCCTTCTGGCCGCAAGTGAACACCGCCACATATAAGGAAGTGTGGTCCCATTCGTCGTTGCGTTGGTTGTGGCTTGCGGCTGATTGTTACGGTCCCGCTTACGTGGATTTGTACGTGGAATATAAAAAAGGCGAAACGGTGAAATTCATTAACACGTTATCAAAACAAGTATATTCCCTTGAACCGGAATACAAAACGGGTAAGGTTTCGCTTCCCCTCCCCGCGGGGCGGTACGAAATCGAATACCGCAGCGTTAAGGTAAACAAAACCTTCGTCGCGGCGAAAAAGTATGAACTGAACGGTTTGATGGGGTTTGAAACGCGCTTCGAAAAGGACGGCGACAAAGTGGTGATTACCGTAAAAGCTAACGGTGACAGGCAAATATCGCTTTGCCCAAAATCATCCAACCTCGTGTTGGACCCCTCGAACGCACCCGATGAAACGACGTTTGTATACAGCGGCAGGATAATCGACGGCAAAAAGCCGTGGAGCGTACTGTTTATACCCAACGGCGATATAAGGGAAGCCTTCGACGTATACGAACGGGTGCTTTTATAAATCCGTACGGGCGGCATACCCGAATACCCGCGGACGCGTAATTCGCACAATCCTTTTCCGTTATGGTATAATATAGACGATATCCCAAGAATTCGTTTAAAGGAGAATCGCCATGTTTGCGCTTTCAAAGGAACATATCAAATCCGGTGTGGTGGAAATGCTGCGCACCGCGTATCGCAAGACCGTCGCCACCGCCACCCCCCAACAAATTTATAACGCGCTAGCCCTTACCATCAAGGACCATATCTCCGAAAATTGGCTGGCTACCCATGAACAGTTTGAAAAATTCGACGTAAAGACCGTGTATTACCTGTCCATGGAGTTCCTGATGGGCCGCTTTATGGGTAACGCCATCCTTAACCTGTCGCTGCGTGATACGGTAAAGGAAGCCTTGGACGAGCTGGGCATCGACATCAACGCCGCCGAAGACGCGGAACAGGACCCCGGGTTGGGTAACGGCGGTTTGGGACGTTTGGCGGCTTGCTTTTTGGATTCACTTTCCACGATGGGTTACCCCGCATACGGCTGCGGCATCCGCTACCACTACGGCTTGTTCGAGCAGCATATCGAAAACGGTTACCAAGTGGAAAAACCCGACAACTGGTTGCACTACGGCGACCCGTGGGGCGTGCGCCGCGACGAATACGCCAAGGAAATCCACTTCGGAGGGCGCGTCAACACCACCAAGGACGAAGCGGGTGAATTCCATTTTATATTGGAAGACTACCAAAGCGTCATGGCGATACCATACGACTACCCGGTGGTGGGGTATGATACGAAAATGGTGAATACCCTGCGGTTATGGGATGCGGAGCCGATCAACCGCTTCGACCTGCAGAGCTTTAACGAAGGCCAATACGAACGCGCCGTAGCCGAGCAAAACCTCGCGCGCAAGCTGGCGGCCGTCCTGTACCCCGCGGAAGAGCACGTAGCGGGTAAGGAGCTCCGCCTGCGCCAGCAATATTTCTTTATTTCCGCCACGCTTCAGCGGGTATTGGAGCAATATGAAAAACGCCACGGCAAAAACTTCGAAAAATTAGCCGATTACGTGCAATTCCAATTAAACGACACCCATCCCTCCTTAGCCATCGCGGAATTGATGCGCCTCTTGATCGACGTCAACTACCTTTCATGGGACACCGCCTGGGAGATCACCCGCGCCACCTGCGCCTATACCAACCATACGATTTTATCGGAAGCGTTGGAAAAATGGCCGGTCGAGCTTTTCAGCCGCTTGCTGCCGCGCATCTATATGATCGTGGAGGAAATCAACAACCGCTTCTGCCAAAACCTGCGGGAATGGTACGGGAACGACCCCGAACGCATCCGTTCCATGGCCATCTGCGCCGACGGGCAGGTCCGCATGGCGCACCTCGCCATCGTGGGCAGCCATTCGATCAACGGGGTCGCCGCCATCCACACCGAAATCCTCAAAAACACGGAGCTCGCCGATTTCTATGAAATCTATCCCGAAAAGTTCAACAATAAAACGAACGGCATCACGCAACGCCGCTGGCTGGCCAAATGCAACCCCGGGTTGTCCGACTTGATTACCGAAACCATCGGCAATACATGGATACGTGACCTGGACGAATTAAAAAAGCTAAAGCCCTTCGCCGCGGATGTCTCCTTCCAAAGCAAATTTATGGACGTAAAGCGCGAAAATAAGGTCCTGCTTTCCAACGATATCCTGAATCGCTACGGTATTTCGGTGGACCCGGATTCGATCTTCGACATCCAAGTCAAGCGTTTGCACGAGTATAAGCGGCAATTGCTCAACATCTTCCACGTAATCGATTTGTACGTGACAATGAAGATGAACCCGCGCTTGGATATCACGCCCCGCACGTTCCTGTTCGGCGCGAAGGCGCACGCCAATTACCACCGGGCTAAGCTGATCATCAAATTGATTCACTCCGTCGCGGAAATGATCGACGGCGACCCTTCAATGGATGGACGTTTGAAGGTAGTGTTCCTGCCCAACTTCCGCGTATCCATGGCGGAAAAGCTCGTACCCGCCTGCGATGTAAGCGAACAGATATCCACCGCCGGCAAAGAAGCCAGCGGAACGGGTAACATGAAGTTCATGCTTAACGGCGCGGTCACCATCGGCACGCTGGACGGCGCGAACATCGAAATCCTGGAAGAGGTCGGACAGGAAAATATCGTCATTTTCGGCATGACCGCAGCCGAGGTGCAAGCCTTACGCGCATCCGGTACCTATTCGCCGTGGGACTTGTATAACATGGACTTTAATATCCGCAACGTGTTGACCACGTTGATCAACGGCACGCTCGACCGTAAAAACCACGACCTGTTCCGCGAGCTTTACGACGCCATGCTCAACGGCTACGGCGGCGCCCGCCCCGATGAATATTTCGTTTTGCAAGACTTTGCCGCTTACAAGGAAGCGCAGGAAAAGATCGACGCCGCCTACAAGGACAAGCAGCGCTGGGCAAAGATGGCCATCATGAATACGGCATCCGCGGGCAAATTCTCCAGCGACCGCACGATCCGCCAATACGCGGATGAAATCTGGGGCCTTAAACCGGTAACGATTGCGTGAGCATAAAACGTTTCTTTGCGGCCTTATTTACCTTTATCGCTATCGTTTTGGTTATTATCGCCGTATTTGCGGTTATTTGGTGGTTGATACGCCCCCAATTCGAAAATATCCGAAACCGCGACAACCGCGACGTCATCCCCTTCCACGACCATTTTGACTTGGACCCCGCCATACCCCACATCGTGCTGGAAGGCCAACGGATACGCGAAACCGACATACACCCGCCTTTGATCCATAACGGCATCGCGTACCTGCCCGTGTGTTTTATCCGTGAATATATAGACCCGTTTATGTTTTGGGATACGGGTGCGCAAATGCTGTTCGTTACCACGCTTTACGAAATGCGGACATATCGCCACGGCCACATCCGTGTGGCGGACGGCTTACCGTTTATACCCGCGGATTTGGTGATGGGACTGTACCCGTTTACCGTTACCCACCACGCGGAATACAACATGATCGTCGTAACGGACGACCGCCAACCGCAAACGACCGCCGCCGCCACGTCGCAAGCACCCGTACGCTACCGCCCCGATCCGCAAGCCCCGATAACGGTGAATTTGAATTCCGGCGAGCGGGTGACTGTCTTTTGGGATGCGAACAACGGCCCCGACGGTTTTTGGACGCGGATACGCACCGCCGACGGTTTGTTGGGGTATGTGCAAACCTCGTTGCTGGGCACAACCCGATCGCAGATCGACGCCGCCGAACGTACGCCGATCTTGGATGATTTTATTGACAACCAGCAACCCCGCACCCCCAATTGGGCGGGCGGAAGGATAAACCTTGTATGGGAAAACCCGTACACCGTCGCGGCCAACGCCGCAAATATGCAAACCCCGTTGGACGAAAGCCTGACCGTCGTATCGCCCACGTGGTTCCGCTTTAACGCTGAATCGAAGGAACTGGATTCCGTCGCAAGCGCGGAATACGTACAATGGGCGCATGAACAAGGGGTGCAGGTGTGGCCCAACGTGACGGATACATCGGCCGGGTCGGGTATACAAGGGATTTTATCCGACGCAACGGCGCGGCGGCGGGTTATCGAGCAACTGGTACACTACGTGGAAACGCTGGGGTTGGACGGGCTCAGCATCAACATCGAAAGCATCATCCAATTCCGATACGGTCCGTATTTCGTGCAATTTATGCGGGAGCTTAATATCGCGCTCGGGCGGCGGATACCGATCATGGCGGCCATGAAGCCGGACCTTTCCGCCAACCCCCACTACCGCCATGACTTGATTGCCTTAACCGTCGATTTCATCGCGCTTATGGCGTATAACGAGCATACGGGAACCTCATCTTCTCCCGGGCCGGTGGCTTCGTTGCCGTGGGTGGAACGCAGGGTCACGGAAACCTTACGCGTCGTACCCGCCGACCAATTGATTTTGGGGATCCATTTCTATAACCGTGTGTGGCGCACCGCCGTTTCGGATAATACGTGGCGGCCTTCCGCCCATTGGGGTATGGACAGGGCCGTGGCCGATTTTTATCGGCACGGCGTATCGTGGGAAGAGGACGCCGTTATCCCGTGGGAATGGGACCCCGTCGTGGGTTCGTATTACGCAGAGTTCGCCGCGGTGGTGGACGGTGAAACCCTTCGCCATCAGCTTTGGTTGGATTGTCCTCGTTCGGTCGGCGAAAAAATGCAGTTATTTGTACTTTATCAATTAGCCGGCGTAGCCGGATGGAGTAACGAATTCACAAATCAGGCGGTATGGGATTTGCTTGGGAGGTATTTTTAATGGAATCCACGGGAATGAGCGTACGTTCGAAACTGATTTTGATGGCGGTGCTTGCCCTTTGCGCGGGGGCGTCGATATTTTTACTGCGGTATCTTGAAATTGGTACCCTTATCACCGTGTCCGTTTTTGCGGCAATCATAGCGGTGTTGGTATTGTTGACGCGAAACCTGATCAAAACCGCCGCCGACCCCATCGACCGCATGAACAAAACGGTGATCGCGTTAACCGACGGCAAGATGGACGTAAACCTACGATCAGACGCCGTCAAAAAATCGGGTGAGGTAGGCGCATTGGAAAACGGCCTGGCAAAGCTGGCCATCAACCAACATAACTTCAACGGCGACCTGGACGCCTTGGTAAAAAAAGCGCAGGCGGGGGAAACGGACGTATTCCTCGACGCGAAGGATTACCCCGGCGGCTTGCGGGATATCGCCGCGCAAATCAACCTGATCGTAAACGGTTACGAAAAGATAAACGACGGCGTCATAAATGCCGTAAACGGTTTTGCGCGGGGCGACTTCAAACCGAATACGGTGAACTTGAATGCGAAATCGGTCGAATCGCTGGAAAAATTGGGGGGCTTGCTGCTAACCTTTAAAGAGGACGCCAACATGCTGGGACAAGCCGCTAAGGAGGGTCGCTTTACCGCCCGTACGGCAGGAAGATATTCGGGCGAATGGCAAAGGATTTCCGCCGATATGGACGCGATATTGGACAGCCTGATCCGCCCCGTCACCGATATCGTTAATGCCCTGGACCGGTTGGAATCGGGTACCTTCTCCGTCGGTATATCGGGTAATTTCCAAGGCGAATTCGAAAAAATCAAGCTATCGCTGGAGCGGATCAATGAATTGTACAGCGGACATCTAAGCGAGCTGTCATCGGTACTCAACGATATATCCTACGGTCGCGGGGTTAATCTGTCGCGTAATTACCGCGGCTCGTTCCAGCAAGTGCAATCGGCGGTTAATTCGGTGGCACGCGGATACGAGCGTATCGCGGAGGACCTGCGCCGCGCTTCTTCGGCCCCCGCGCAACGCCCGACAGCCTTTAACACGGCAGCAAAACCCGCGACTGCACCCGCCGCCGCGCGTCCGACGGTCACCCCTGCCGCCGCACCCCGTCAACCCGCAAGCACCACCCCACCGACAGCCGCACGTACGCAAAACACGGCTGCCCCTCCCTTGCCCGTCAACACCGGACGCGTTTCAATCCCGTCAGGCGCGCATGAATACAACCGAAAGGACTTCGGTAAATATAAATGAAAAAAACGATCGTTTTCCTTATTTTGCTCCTTGCCCTCGCAGGGGGCTTTCCTTTTACCCTTCAAGCCGAAACCGTACCCCCGATGCCGGACAGGGTGCGTGTCGGGTTGCTGCGCGAATTCGCCAACCGTGAAAGCATACCCATTTCGACGGCACGTATATATGTCGGCTACGAGGAAAGCGGCACGTTCGTACCCGTACAACTGTTGGAATCGGCCGTCGGTTTCGTTGCGAGGGTCAACGCCGCGGGCAACGTTGTTTTATACATAGGGAACAACGCGGTGTTTGTTTCCGACCGTGAATGCCATGACCCGCAGCTCATGGAAGCGGACGGCGGGTTTATGAGCTTGGGGGGGACAACATACCGCGGGATTATCGCCCTGCGCCCCGCAAACGGGTTGATCACCGCAATCAATATCATATGCCCTGAGGAATACCTGTTTGGCGTCATCCCCGCGGAAATGTCCCCAAGCTGGCATCCGCAAGCCCTGATGGCGCAAGCCATAGCATCCCGCACTTTCCTGTACAGGCGCGCGATGGAAGGGCGGCACGCCGCGCAAGCCTTCCATATATGCGATACGACCCATTGCCAATCGTACCGCGGCGCGGGACATGAACACGCCAATACCAACGCCGCCGTCAACGCCACACGCGGTTTGATGATTTTCCATGATAACGAACCTATTTTGGCCTCGTATTTTACCTCCAGCGGCGGCGCGACCGAAAATTCCGAAAACGTTTGGGTCGAGGCGCTCCCCTATTTACGCAGCGTCAACGAAATCAGCGAACACAACCCCTTACAATGGTCGCGTACCTTCACATGGTCGGAGCTTACGAATTTGTTAAACGCGGCAAGCGTTAACATAGGCACCGCCACGGGTATTTCGGCAACGGGTGTCGGCGCGTCGGGGCGGGTAACGGAGCTGACGGTCTTCGGGACGAACGGGCAGCACCGCCTGACGGGGGACCGCATCCGCACGTTTTTCAGCCCTTCAACCGGCGGCGCGCTGCACAGCAGTAATTTCCGCATCTTGGAGGCCATGCCGCAATTACCGACGGTTTGGGTTTACGACGGGCGGCAAACCCTGTCCGCGCCGCTTTCGGCGTTCCATGGCTTGGACAACCGCGGCAACCCTACGTCCATGCATACGGCTTACGTATTCGACGGCACCACGACCCGCCGCATCACCTCCACGGCGCAAACGGCGTCCGGCGGCGCGGGCGTAACCTTCGCGGGCAGCGGTTCGGGCCACGGTGTGGGTATGAGTCAGCACGGTGCGGAAGGCATGGCACGGTTGGGCTTTACGTATCGGGAAATATTGCAGCATTTTTATACGGGGGTTGAAATTCGTTAGTGAATAAAAAGGATTTTTATTACGATCTGCCCAAGCATTTGATCGCGCAGCAGCCGACCGAAAAACGCGACGGCTCGCGGCTGATGGTTTTAAACCGCGATTCCGGGCGTATCGAACATCGGATGTTTACGGATATCGTGTCTTTGTTAAATCCCGGGGACTGTATCGTGATCAATGATTCGAAGGTGATCCCCGCGCGATTGTTAAGCGAACGCGTTGAATTGCTCCTTCACGAACGCTTGGAAGGCAGCCGTTGGACGGCGTTGGCGAAACCCGGTAAACGGGCGCATGTCGGGGATACGATTATCTTCCGCGATACCCGCGGAAACGAACGCCTGACCGCAAAGGTCGTTGTTATCATCGAAGGCGGCTTGCGCGTGGTGGAACTGCTCCACGAAGGTGAATTGGAACCGTTGTTGGAGGAAATCGGCGAAATGCCCCTCCCCCACTATATTGAAGAAAAACAAACGGACACCACCCGTTACCAAACCGTTTACGCGAAAGCGGATGACGCGGGTGCTTCCGTAGCCGCGCCTACGGCGGGTCTGCATTTTACGGAGCAATTGTTGGAAGATATCCGAAAAAAGGGTGTGAAGGTCGCCCGCGTAACGTTGCACGTCGGAATAGGTACATTCCGTCCCGTAAAGGAGGACGATATTACGTTGCACCACATGCACAGCGAATATTGCCGCATCCCGCCCGAAACCGCGGATATAATAAACGAAACAAAACAAAACGGCGGCCGCGTGATCGCCGTCGGTACGACAAGCTGCCGTACGTTGGAAAGCCTTGCGGGGCTTGAAGGCGCGGGTAAGACCGATATCTTTATTTACCCGGGGTACAAATTTAAAGTGATAGACGGGTTGCTGACGAATTTCCACTTGCCTGAATCCACGCTGATTATGCTGGTATCGGCTTTGGCGGGACGGGAAAATATCTTGGCGGCTTACCGGCAAGCGGTGGAAAACGAATATCGGTTTTTTTCATACGGGGACGCGATGTTAGTTCTTTAAACCACCAGCAACAGGATAATCGCCGTCAGATTCAAGCACGCGCTGACAAAGAAAATCAACGCGACGGCGTATTTGGGTTTCATACCGCTTTTCGTAAGGCGGTAATGGATATGGGTGATGTCGCTCGTCGTATCGGCTTCGTAGGCCGGTTTGCGTGCCAAAATACGCCGTACGACCACCGTTACGCTGTCAACGATAGGCACCGCCAGCGCAAGCATGGGGATAAGCATGGAAATCATCGTCGCCTGCTTAAATATCCCGTGCAGGGATATGACGGCCAACAGATACCCCAACAAATAAGCCCCGCTGTCACCCATCCAAACCTTGCCGCGCAAGTTGTAACGAAGGAACCCCGCGACCGCGCCGAGGAACAGCACCGACATAATCGCCGATTTCGTCTGTCCCATGCTCATGGCAACAAGGAACAGCGTGCACCCCGGTAAGAGTGCCAGCAAACCCGCCAACCCGTCCAACCCGTCCATAAAATTAAATACCGTGATAAGCCCGACGAACCATAGTACGGTAATCGCCAATTGCACTCCGAATGGGAACGTTACATAATGATCCGTAAACGGGTTGGTAAACCCGGTAAAACGGATACCCGCCGCAAAGGCCAAGCAAGCCGCCGTTATCTTTATCAAAAGGCGCGGCAGGATGGGGAATTCCCTTCCGCGCGTTTTCGTATAATCATCCACGAAGCCGATGCCTACGATCATGGCCGCGCCAACGAGGATGGCCACGATTTCCCACGCGCCGAGCAAATCGTCGGGGTACGCGGCATCCACCTCCATAAACGCGATAAAAACCAAAAAGCCCACGGTAAACGCGATAAACATAACCAAACCGCCCATCAAGGGTACGGGTGTCGTATGTTTCTTACGTTCCGTGGGTTTGTCCGTAAAGTCAAACCTTTGCGCCAGTTTGATAAAAAGGGGTGTCAATATCAACACCAAACCGATAACCGCCGTAAAAGCGATGAGGTATATCATCAAATCAATCACCCGACATCAATATGTTCGCTTGCATTATAGACCTATTTTTTGACAAAAACCACCCATTTGCCCAACGCGTAATTACCCAATATTTGGATGAATACCATCGTCAAACCTTTCATGGCGATCGCGTGAAGGTAAAACCTGTCCACGAGGATATACAGCGCCACCGTTTCCAATACATGGGTGAACAAACGCGAAGCAAGGAACTTGGCGATTTCCGGCAGCACTTCCCTTGCCGACCACGAGGATGAACGGAATACGACCGTTTTATTGGCTACGAAAGCGAACAGGATCGCCGCCGCGTTTGCGGCGTTGTTTGCGGCAACCGTTCCCATCCCCATATACGAAAAAAAAGCGAACAAACCCCACGCCAACGCGGTGGTGCATCCGCCTGTAAAAAGATAGCTAACCGTTTCGCGGTTCAGGTATCGGGTCAATCGTTTCATTTCTTATTATCTCCCGAATGATATATGACGGGCGGTTTTTTAGTTCATCGTATACCCTTCCCAAATATTCCCCCATCATGCCCAATATCATCAGGACGATCCCTTGGGACAACAGGATAACCACAAGCGTGGATGCCCACCCCGTGATCGTACGGTCGGTAAACATGGCTTGGAAGATAATCACAAGCATATAGACAAAACCCAACAGCGACATGATAAAACCCAACGACGTAGCCAGCTTCAGCGGCTTGTACGAAAAAGAGGCGATCGCGTCCATAGCGAATGAAACCATTTTACGCAAAGGATATTTCGTTTCCCCCGCAAAGCGCTCTTGCCGTTCGTACTCCACGGCGATTTGCTTAAAGCCCACCCAACTCACTAAACCCCGGATGTAGCGGTTTTTTTCGGGCAGGGCGTTTACCGCGTCGCATACGCGGCGGTCAATCAAGCGGAACTCCCCCGTGTCAAGCGGAAGGTCGACGTCAGTCATCGAACGCAGCAGCCGATAAAATATCTTTGCCGTTACCTTCTTAAAAAACGATTCGCCTATGCGTTTCGACCGTTTCCCGTACACCACGTCGTAGCCTTCCTTCCATTTTTCCGCCATCAACGGAAGGACCTCGGGCGGGTCTTGCAGGTCGGCGTCTATAACAATCACCGCTTTCCCCCGTGCGTGGGCCATTCCCGCCGTTATCGCGGGCATATGCCCGAAATTGCGCGAAAAATTTAACAGCACGACGGCGGGGTCACTTTCGCAAAAACCCGCGATAATGTGTGCCGTGGCGTCACGGCTGCCGTCGTTGATAAAGATCAACTCATACGGCTCGTCCATCCCCTTCATGACGCGGGTCAAGCGATCGTAGGATTCGACGATGACTTCCTGTTCGTTGTACGCGGGGATAATAACGGAATAAATCGGATTCATCTTTCGCCCCTTTTCACATAAATACCCAGCCCGGCAACCATGCCAGCCACTTCCGTACGAACTCCACGTTCATCGGCAAGCCGGAAAGCACGGGGTAGAACAAAACAAATAACGCCGCAACGATACCCGCGTACGTATACGTAATCGCGGGTTTTTTCACGTACCTTTTAAAGAACCACGTAATAAACAGGATCACGAAAGGCACACTCGGGAAGAAATGATAGATAAACGTCAATCGGCTCACCATCGCCCACGGCAGGTATTGCGCCGCGAAGGCGACCAATAAAAACACGATGATATATCGGTCGTTGGTTCCGTCTTTCCCTTTGCGCCGCACCAACGAAAAAACCGCCGCAACCGTCGCCGCGATCCCGAACCACCACACCGCGGGATTACCGAACGACGTCATCCCCGCGTTGACCGTGGATGAGATACGGTTTACGTACAGCCAAATAGGCCGTTGCAAAATCGGCCAGCTCCACCAATCGGAGGCGAAGTTGTGTTCGGCCACCAACTCCGCATGGTAACTGTACATATGCATTTGGTTGTTCCACGCGGTGCGCAAACCGCCGCCATGCGCCAACATAAAAGGTATATACGATAACGTATAAATCACCAACGGCACCGCGACGAAGATAATAAAACAAGACATAAACGTTATTTTCGTTTTGCGTTGTTCATGTCTCGGCTCCGTCGTATACAATTTATATAACGCGGGGAAGAAAAGGATGGGCAGCCCGATCGCACCGTATACACCCTGCCATTTCGAAGCGACGGCAAGTCCCATCATAGCCCCGCATAACGCTAAATAAAACAATGATTTTTTTAAGAAAACCGCTTCCCTGCCCCTTCGGTCGCCGGCGAACAGATTCACCTCACGTACGTACAGGTACATGAAAAAATACATCGCGATCACAAAGAACGTGACATACGTATCAATCGTCGCAAGCCGCGTCTGCGTGAAGCGCATAAAGTCGAACGCGAAGATAAAAGCCGCGAACAACGCCCATCGGTTGGACCTGAACAACGCCCGTGCGAACGCGTATAAAAGCGGCACCATCATCACGCCGAACAAAGCCCCCGGGAAACGCCAGCCAAACGGCGTCATACCCAAGACACGTACGCTTGCCGCAATAAATACCTTCCCCAGCGGCGGGTGCGTTGTTTCGTATACGGCCAACCCATAAGCGAATTCGTAGCCGGTACGGGGGTGGTATATTTCGTCAAAGTATGTGCTGTTCATAAAGCTGCGCCGTTCGGGCGTCAAATGCTGTTCATCGGTTAAGGCGTAAGCGTTGGGCGAAGTGGAGAAACCCGTCAGCAATTCCCCGTCCGTACCGCGGAAGGCGATTTCCTGCAATCGCAGGTCCCACCCCGTAGCCGTGATTGAAATAAAACGCGTGGTGACCCCCACCGGTACGTGCGTCCAATAAAAGACGTTCGCGCCGTCAACCGTGTGTAAGGGCTCCCACCGTTCGCCGTCCGTTGAATGACTGACCGTAAAGCCCCGATCGTGCCGCGCGCCCATGCGGAATTGGATTTCCGTAATCTCCGTCATCACCCCGAAGTCAATGATCGCCCGCTCCCCCGGTTCGGGCATCCACGAGGTTTGCGGCGCGTTAAAGTCCCCCAAACGGGCAAAGGATATAATCCCGCACACCAGCGTCAATATGATAATCCCCAACCAATCGCGGTTGGTCATTTTCTCCGGCATTCGTTAAGTCCCCCTATCATTATGATAACCAAACCGCAAACGATCCCTATATTCGCCCACGAAACGGGCGCCGTAAACCGCGTCAGCATTTGTGACTCCCACCAGTACCCGCTTGCGTTGAAGGCATGGAGCACCGCAAAGCAATTAATAAAAAACGTCGTACAAGCGGCGCCGAACAAGCCGACCGTATACCAACGCGGTTTTTCCGCCGCATACATTAATAAAAATAATATCGCCGGGAAGAAGTAACGTTCATGCATCTTGACCGAAAAAACGAACGTCAGCACAAACACCGCCGCCACGATAAGCCAATAGTTACGCCCGCCCCGCTTCTTATCCGCTTCCAAGAATACCAACGTGAGAATAACGATCAGCACCGCGATCACCACACCCCATACCGCATGGGTAATACCCATAAACCGTGCGTCCAGCGGCCGCCAGTTGCGTCCCGCCAACGCCCAAAGGTTAAACGCGTTAACGGTGCCGAAGTTATACAAATCCAACCCGCCAAAGAACTGTCGGAATACGGGCATATAGTTATACCGCTGCGTAAACGGGAAAGCCAGCAACAACATCCCGCCCACGGCCGCCAACACATACAATCCCAAGCGCTTAAGCTCCGGCCACGCATAACGGTACCCGCGCCAATAATCGAACGCCGAAAATAAATACACCGGCCCGAGGAACAACGATTGCGGTTTGATCAATATCGCGACGCCGTACAGGATATAGGAAGGCAACAGCCTTTTTTCGCGCAGCAGCGCGAGGGAAATAAAAAGGGGCAGGAGGAATACCGATTCCACCTGTCCCCAAACGCTTGAGATTAAAATAATCGCGGGGTTAAATACCCACAGCGCCGCGAATAAAAGCGCATAACGCGAAACCTTCCGCGTAAGGCGCCAAATCACATACCCGATCGCCAAGTCCGCCAGCATCGCCGGCAAAAATGTAATGAAATTAAATGCCGGGCTCAAAAATCCCCATTCAAATGCACCGCGCAGCACACCCGCCAACGCCAATATATACAAATAACCCGGCGGATAATCCGACCACATGCCGCCCGTATAAAATCCGCTCAACCCTTCCGCAGCCAACTGCGACGCCCATATCTGAAAGGTGAGGATATCGTTTTCGAACATGAAGTCTATCTGATAAAACACGAACAAACGGACAAATAACCCCGCGGCAAGCAACAACCCTATCATGTGCTTCATAGAAAAACCCCTTCCGTACACGGACATGTTAGCAAAATATGGCCGTTGTTGGAAGGGGTTAACGTAACAATTGTAAAACCGCGTCGGGTTGTTGATTCGCTTTCGCAAGCATCATCATGGCCGCTTGTCCGATAACCTCGGCTTGGGTGAACAACGCCATCTCGTTGGCGATGTCCGCATCCATAATGCGGCTTAGGGCGCTCGTCAGGTTATCCCTTGTTATCCCCGTGCTTTGCGCGGTGAATTCCAAGCGGTTTTGGAACGCGCCCAAGTTTGCGCGTATCCCCGACACTTCGGACAGCGCACTATCGATGGCCGTCAAGGCGTTGTTTCCGCCTTTGTGGGTGGTGACGTTGATCGCCGCCAGCACCGTATCCCCGCCAAGGTGATGAATCGACAGGCTCCCGATGTCCAAGCGTATTCCTTGGTTGGCGTTGGGGCCTACGTGAATCCACAACGGCTGCCCGTTGCGCTCCACCACCGCGTCTTCAAAGCAGAACACACCCAGCGATTCGACATAACGCAGGTTACGGATGGCGGCGTTGGCGAAATCAAATTTTTCCAAATCCCCCAAGGGTATCGTTATGACGCGCCCTTCGCCGAAGTCCAACCGGATTTCCTCGTCTGCGCCCGGCGTAAAGGATTGGTTCACGGAAAAGCCGTTAACATCCGCATTGATATTATATGTATTCATATTTACCTTATCGAATCTTATGTTGAGGGGGCTTTCCACACCGCTGACAAAATGCCCCGAATGTACGATGGTATTACTCAAGCCCAATGCCCGCATCCCTTCGTGGGCGCCGTTGCCATAGAGGGTACTGTCCACTAACCTCGTTCCCTCGATTTCACCGTTCACTTCAATACGCGGCAATAACTGCCTCGCCGTCTGCGTCAGCCGCGTTTGTAACGCATCCCCTTGGAACGCCAAATGGAAAGCGACTTCGTTCCAATTGATATCGTGCATGGTGATAATGCCGTCGCGTTGCGCGTCGGAATCCGTATCCCCCGTTTTGAGTATAACGGCCGGCGATTCCGGTGAAACCGGCGGGAAGGCGTAAAAGGCTTGGCTGGTATATACCTTATCCTCCAGCTCAAGGGTAAACATATAGGAATCTTCCACCCGCACGACCGAGAGTACGGGTGCGGGCATATTTAACGGTTCGTTGAAGAACCATACCCGGTTGTCCAATTCAAAGCGGATACCGCTTAAGGGCCCTTGCCCCGCGTCGAAAGTGGGGGTTGCGCGGGTATGGGGATCGGCCAACGCGCTCCCGATCGTGGCGTTGCGGTTGGCGCCGACATGAATATTAAAGGCGTAAACATCCCCCGGCCTGCGCAGGTACCGTTCCAGCGGATTTTCGTTAAAGCCGTAGGCATCGGATTTCACATTCATGGAAAACAGAAACATCGGCGGTACGGGAAGCCGCGAACGGTTGATCGGCATCGCGCCATCCTCCGAGCCGTGGTAAAAAAAGTTGACCACTTCCGCGTCGGGCTGCGCCGTACCTTTTAACGTACGCATGTAACCGTTGACCCGCATTTCCACGGTATATTCGAAACGCCCGTCGGGCAGACGCTCGACGGTCATATGAAGGTTATGTTGGTTGGGGTCTATTTGATGAATACCCGGTGTGCGAGGCAGCGTGGTGGTGAATTCGCTTCCTTCGTGGCGCAGCTTATCGTCCCTAAAGGAAGCGAAGTCGGCGAGGGTTACCGTTATCTGATGGTTCCTGTCATTTTTGAACGTAATAACGTTTCCGGTGATATTGGAAGCCTTGAAAACGTCGTGGGGCGGCAAAATGCCGTTGATGGTGAGGGTACCGATGATAACGCCTCCGTCGTTTTCGAATACCATTTCGGGTGCGTCACCCGGTCCGAACACCACGCGGTACAGGGGATCCATTTGAATGTTGGTGACCCTTACCCCCGTGGGGAGGAAACCGTCCGCGGTTAAATCGTCCGTAGCCATTACCCTGTGCAGGTTGTGGGTCATCGAACCCGGATTGATGCCTGCGCTGAAACCGTCCGCGTCAATTGAAAACGTAAATTGATACCGGTCGCCGTTGACGGCGGAAGTCGGGTTGACCGTGCCCCCTTCGCCGCAATGGAATTGTATGTAATTGCCGAGGGTTGAAAAATCTTCGTAGCCTACATGGAGATCAAATTGATCCCGCCCGCCATATGAAAAGATAATTCTGTTGTTGCCCGGCGGAAAGGATGTAACAAGCCGCCCCGAAAGCGGTACAGGGGTAGGGGTGGCGGTCGTGATGCCGCTGATTGGATCCGTTACGTCTACAATCATTTGTGTAGAAAAATGTAGCTGATCATTCACCCTTTGCACGGTTACCGGTATGTCGGACCGGGGTGTAAACGTTCCCCGTTGTTGGTGTAACATAAGATTATACGTATCACCTTCAAACATGATTGTTGATAGGTTGTTAAGCATACTGAAGTGTAACTGTATGTCCTGCCCGCCGACATTAAAAGTTATGTAATTGTTTGGCAGAAGCGGCGCAGTCAGTATAACGGGTGGTACAGATATGGCAGCACCCCCGAATGTCAATTCCGCTTGAATATCCGTTTGATTTAACCGCGTGAAGAGTATATCCGCCGTTCCGTTCTCCGGTAAACGCAAATCCGGCGGCAATATCGCCGAATTTAAAACAACGCGGTGAACCGCATTACCCGACGGGCGATGGAGTGATGAGCTTACCCAATCACCGACGGAGGCGACACCATCGTCGTCCACATCAATATAAAAGCTAATACTGTCGCCGGCTCGGAATATAAACGAACTTATAAGGCCGGGGTTGACGGTGACAGCCGCTCCGCCGGGGTGGCTGAATAAAAAAATACCGCTTTGATAACTATATATAAATTCGTCAGGTAAAACGGGTACGCCATTGATATTGATTTCGCCACCGGGCCCCGGACCCCGGAGCGTATGTGTATACCCCGCACCGGTGCTTGTAACTGTCACATGGAGTTTTTGCGGAAAATCGACTTTAACCGCCGTCGCGTTGCCTATGCCATAATCGGAAGGGGTCACTGTAATTTCCGAAGAAGCCGTATCGCTTATATTAAATGTAAACTCATATGGAGTGTCTGATGGGGTACCGGGCAAATAAACATCGAAGTCTGCAACGTTGAAGCGAATATAAGCCGGGCTATACCTATGGGTAAGAATGACGACGTTGTTAACATCATCAAATGCATAATCGAATTCGTCGCTGCCGACGGGTACACCGTTAATATTAATCGTAGGATTTTTAATTGAAAAAACCGGAATCGGATCGCCGTTTATATCATAAATTACAATCGAAATATCAATGCTTTGGTTAAAATCAATACCGGATACCGTCACGCCGGTGCGGTCTGTATCCCGATTAACCCCACTTTCTATATCGAGGGAAAAACCTATATTGCTGCCGTCCGCCGCCAACACACCCGCCAACCCGCCAAGGTCAAACGAAATCGTATGGCCATTTCCGTCGGTGAACACGACGGTTTCTGTTACGGAATTCCACGTATACGTAAAATCGGAAGCGTCATAAGGCACGCCGTTTATCAATACTTCCCCGTTCGTGTCGTCCCCAAGCAATGCAAACGAAAGGATACCCGCTGTATTGCTCGCGGTAAAGCGGAGGCTTTGCCCTCTGTCAATGTTGGATACACTTGCGTTTGTATCCCCGACAACAAAAGTCCCCGACCCTTGAACCCAATTCGTGGCAGTGGCGACGCCTTTGTCGTCGATATTAATATTGAAGCTCGTCCCATCACCGGCAAAAGTCAGGTATGTGTCAAGCCTGCCGATGTCAACGGATAAAACTGCGCCGTTCGTGTGTGTGAATGACACGAGGCTGCCGTTTCGGGTGGTCGTAAAATCACCGCTTGATTGTCCTCCGGTAACGCCGTTAATGGAAATCCCACTGCCGGGCGAATCTCCTTCAATGATGAATTCCAATTCGTTTGTTACAACGTTCCTAACCGCCACCACGCGGATGTTTTGTTCCGGGTTGAAGCCGACGGCATTCGCGTTGCGTATACCTACACCGTCCGGATCCACCGTTGATATCCTATCGTGATAAAACGCATTATTTACACTGTTTATCCGTAGAGCGGAAAAATTGCTTAATGTTATAGGGGTTGTCGCCGGGTCTAAACCTATATCTTCCAAATCGGGTACAACAATGTTTGTTCTGTCCAGCTTGTACACCCCGGAGGCGTTGAGTCCCGCCGTTGTGGGTATTTTATCCGGCATGTTCATAAAGCCCAGCGATTGCGGCGATTGTAGAGGTATTTCGCGTTCAAAGGCCGTCGGATGGCGGTTGATCACCAGTTGCGCGGGTTCGAACGCGCCGGTTTGCACAGGTACGATGATACGCCGGCTTCCGTCGGCAGCGTCCAAGGATTCGGTAATGATGGAATCCGCAACCAAGGTAAACATGTTCCCCGAGGGTTCGTGCAGCAAATGTATGAACTCATCGCCCCGGTGGAACGTGGCACGGTATTCCGTGTTGCCGTTCATATATACCGCGTTAAACACGCCGTCCCCCACGCGGCTGAAAACAATGCTGTCGGTTTCGCTGTGTACGGGGAACATGTGCCGCATACCGTATTCGTCCGGTAAGCGTACGGGCGGATATACAATCGCACCCCCGAACTGCGTGGCGGTAATACCCACGCAGTCAAAGGATGCGCCGTATTGGTGAACCACTTTATATAACCGAGTTTCGTCAAAGTCACGTATCGCCCCGGCGACCCTGTTCATGGTCAGCGAAAGACGGCCGTCTAATAAATTCCGGGTATTAAAATTTACGCTGTTCGCTAATAACTCGATCGAATCGAGCAATTGATCAACTTCTTGCTGGATTTTTATTTTATCATCGTTTGTGTTTGTATCGTTTAGGGCTTGGATCGTCAATTCCCTCATTCTTATCAACATGGAGTTGGCGACTTCGAGCGCGCCGTCAGCCGTTTGTACGAGGGAAACCGCGTCCTGCGTATTGCGGACAGCTTGGTCAAGCCCTCTTATCTGTGCTTTCATTTTGGAAGAAACGGCAAGACCCGCTGCGTCATCGGCAGCCGAATTTATGCGAAAACCACCGGCAATACGTCGGGAGGCGCGGGATTTTTCCAACCCAACACTTTGCATGTTCCTGTGAGCACTTAGTGCAGCCATATTGGTTTTTATAATCATCTTTCGCGTCACCTATATGGTTTTATGTTTTATATATCGACAATCGTTAAGCATTTTGTTAAGTGTTTTGTTAGGCATTGCCTTACATATCTATACGATTGGTTTTTATAGAATCGTATCAGGTGATAACAGGCATGAGTGATACGATATTTATACCAAGTGTCGCTTTGGGTACAAGCCTCGACAGCTTGGTCGAAAAACAAAATTAATAAGATCCAATTTGTACAAGACCACCGATATTGGTGGTTTTTTTTATTTGTTTAATATATCGTTTTTTGGACAATACTCCGCGTATGATCACACTGTCAAAGGTTTCCCTCACTTTGCTCCTCCTCCTTTTTTTAGCCGGTTGCGCGGCGGATGCCCCTTCCCCCATCGCAGGCACGCCGCGCCGCCGGACATTGGAAACCCAACGCGAAACCACAGACGAAACCGTCCCGACCCCCATCCCCTGCACGGTTGTGTTCACCCAAGCGGGGGCTTCGCTTTCCCTGCACGAACCCACCGAAGGGGCGTACCTCGGCGCGTGGCTTTCGCCGGATTTTACGCACATCACGCTGCGCAGCTTCGGCAATCTGGCGGAAAAACCCCACGCCCTGTTCGCGTATGAAATGACATTGGGGGATGAGCTCCCCCTCTCGTGGTTGCTGCATTCGATCACATCGAACGCCGCGCCGCTTTTTTATTTGCGCCCCCATCCCGATGACGGCGAAGAAGGATTACCCACAGCCGAATTAACCGAACTCGCCCGCGGGCTCGGTGCCTACGACATACCTATGTTCCTCGCTTTTTTCCCCTTGGAACGGGATCACGGTATGGCGCGGGAGGCATACATCAACGTTTATCGGCTGGCGCGTATTCTGTTCCGTACATATGCGCCGCAGGTCGCCTTCGTTTGGGTCGCACCGGAGGGCCAAGCAAGCGTAACACCCGCGCATCCCTTCTACCCCGGGCACGATGTGGTGGATTGGGTGGGATTACCCGTACAGGCGCTCCGCACGCGCGGCGGGTTTGATACGGATATCATCAACCGGATTTCGCTTTTCCACCAAGGGTTCCAACGGCATAAGCCGATTATGCTGTTGCCCGTCGGCGTCAGCCATTTTTCGCGTATCGATTATACGTACAACATTAACGAAGCCGCGGCGGAAATCAAACGCGTATATGAATCGATCGTCGGCTTCCCCCGCGTGAAAGCGATCGTTTACCGCGACGTTAAAAACGTCGGCGCGCGTTGGGACGATATGACGGTAACCCGCGAACGCGATTTGATGGTGGCCTATGCCGATGCTGTGGCGCCCGATTATTTTTTATCCGCCGTACAGCCGCGCGCGCCCATCGTCCGCCAATGGCTGCGCTCCGATTACGGCGGATACGAATACGACGGCGTATTTTACGTCGATTACGAAACCCTGACGAAGGAGCTTTTCCTTACGCGCCCCGGCCCGACGGTCGAAATAAACGGCCGTACCTTTGTGGATACCTCAAAACTGTCGTTGGACATCACAACCTCTTCCGAACAGCGAATCATCTATATAAACCTTCCCTCATAAACGTTAGCGTGTTATACTCCTTAAAAGTAATTTTTTGGGAGGTTTTTATGCGAAACGGAATTATCGTGGACAGCGCATGTGACGTGGACAAAAAGTACATTGAAGACGAAAATTGTATAATCGCATTCGTACCGCTTACGTTGCAAGTGGAGGACAAGGTTTTTACGGACGACGAAAATCTATGCATCGACGAATACCTCGCCCATATGGAGGCTTCCTCTTTGGGGGTAAAGACCTCCGCGCCCTCGCCGGGGTCGTTCCTCGAGCGTTTCGGATTAGCGGACAACATCTTCGTCGTCACCCTTTCCAACAAATTGAGCGCAACCTACCAAAGCGCGGTCACCGCCAAACGTATGTACATGGAGGAATACAGCAAGAAGTTTATCCACATCTTCGACAGCCTTTCGGCGTCGGTGGGAGAGGGTGTCATCGCCCTAAAAATCGCCGAGCTTCTTAAGAACGGCATCCCCAACGCAAACGTCGTAGATCAGGTCAACCAGTTCATGAAGGGGATGCGTACCTATTTTATCCTCGACAAGTACGACAATCTGATTAAAACGGGCCGTATCAACCCCTATATAGCCAAGATCGCTTCATTCCTCAATGTCAAGCCCATCTGCGCCGACGACCAAAAGGGTGAAATCAAATTGCTGGATAAAGCCCGCGGTTATACCAAATCCATGAAACGTTTGGTCGAAATCATCAAAGCCAACACCCCCGACATCGAAACCCGCATCATTTCCATCGCGCACGTCAAATGCTTGGAAAAAGCCCTCGCCTTAAAGGACGAGCTCCTTAAGCATCTGACGGTCAAGGATATCATGATACAGGAATGCCGTGGGCTAACCACAACATACGCCAACCGCGGCGGGTTGGTTGTGGCGGTGTAAACGTAAAATCCATATCCGCTTAACAACGTAAATTTTTATTGATTTTTTATTTAACATTGCATATACTACGGATACAAGGAATCAATTCCTTGGATGATTTGCTCGGAGGGCTACGAGCAAGGAAATCAAAAAAAAGTCCAAACGGATGATTTGCTCGGAAGGCTACGAGCAAGACAAATAAAAAAAGCCTGCTGAGATGATAAAAGCAGCCCTTTACCGGGCTGTTTTTTGTAGGGGTGTTTTGTATGGTAAAAATAGCTTTGCTTAAACAGGATTTTTACGACGATTATTCACATTGCCCGGAAATATTACATAAGGAAAAAAGGCCCCATATAATCGTTCAGATTGACATTGACGGAGTATTGTACGGTATACCCCTTCGGTCCAACATCAAGCACCCCTATGTTATATGGACGGACCGGCCTAATTTTTCCGGCCTTGATTTGTCAAAAACCATCGTTATCACAGACAGCGATAAATATATAGACGCCTCAAAGAAGCCGTATATCAACAAACACGAATTTGACGTTATTCTCGAAACAGGAACGATTATCAAATTGGAATTATCAAAATATATCAAAAAATACAAGAACGCGAAAACAAAGCAACACATAAAACAAAACAAACAATTATGCGAATATTCAACGCTCCAATACTTTGAACAGTATATATAAAAACGGCCCGCAAACGATTTTCGCTTGCGGGCCGCCTTTTATTGTTAAATTATCCTTGTTTAATTATCCCCGAACCGGTTGATCGGCGGTCAGCCTTATCGTATGCCAGCCGTAGTCTCTTGTGAGGGTGGTGAAGCGGGTGTCCCAGTTGGCTACGCGGTTGTTGACCGCGGTTAAGCCCACGCCCCAAGTAGAGGGGAAGTAGAAAATGGTATTGTACATATACCATTGCAAGTCGCTCATGGCTTCCATCAGGAAATCCATATCCCAAGCGTCCATGGAGTTAATACGGGCAAGGATGGCATCCAATTCGGGGCTGTTGTGGCGTGAGGCGTTTTCAAATTCCTCGCGTGCCCACATGGAGTTGGCGGGGTTCGCGCCATGGTCCCAGCCACCGGTCCAAAAATGCACTTCGTCGTCGTCGTCGTCAAAGTCCATCGCGTCCCAAATCGTCCAAATGTCGTGGAACATACCTTGCCACAAGGATACGCGGATACCCACATCGCCCCATGCCTGCGTGAGGGCCATGTAGTACCATTCGGCGGTGGGGCTTTCGGCCATTGCCCAAATGAGGTCCATACGGGAGCCGTCCAACCAAGTGCGATAACCTTCCGAGTCGCGGTTGGTAAAGCCCGCTTCGTCCAATACCCGGTTGGCTTCCACGGGGTCATAGGGGAACATAGGCACGGATAAATCCATTAAAGGCCTGTGCCGGATGGGGAGGTAAGAACCGGCGGGGAAGCTCAAACCGTTGTAACGTACCTGCGTAATCGTCAGCCAGTCAATGGCCAGCGCCATGGCTTTGCGGATGGCATACGCTTCGGGGCGCATCATTTCGTGTACGCGGTCGTTCATTTCGGATACGTTTTGGTCTGTTTCAAAACACCACCAACCCATACGGAAGGCGTAGTGGCTTTGTCTGGTGCGGCCGGGCGAACCGAAGTAACGCCAATTGTCGGGTTCCATATGATAAGGGAAGTCCAATTGGCGGAAGCCTACGGCGTCAAACTCGCCGGCTACCATGGCATCGGCTACCATATCGCCGGAAATACGGCGGATTACCACGTTCTCGATATGAGGCACACCCCATACATAGTCTTCGTTACGTGTTAAGAGGTAGGATTCGCCGGGTTCGGCATGTACGAACTTAAACGGTCCCCAGCCGATGGGTGTTTCACGCACATAGGGGCTGTCAATCATGTCGGCTACGTTGTCGGGGTAATACGGGCTAAACAAGTGCGCGGGCATGGGTGATGTCCATACGCCGAAGTACATGATGGTCGGCGCGAATTCGTTGAAGTATATGGTCAGCGCCCTGTTGTTGTTTGACAGTACAAGACCCTCGATGCGGTCGGCTTCTTGGGCGTTGTATTCCCAAATGCCGACGATATCCGACGTGTTGCCCGTGCGGAAGTGACGCGGGCCTTTATGGTCGGGGTGCGCCATTACGTGGAGGGTAAAGTACAGGTCATACAGTGTCAGGGGTGCCCCGTCGTGCCAGTTTACGTCGTAGTGCTGCGTAATGGTAATGGAACGGGATGCCATGTCGTGGGACACGGTCCATACGCCGCCTTCGCCGAACTGGTCAAATTCGTTCATTTCGATCAAACCGCCGTCGGTACCCAACATACCGGCGGTGATGGCGTCGACCGCCGACATGCTGAAAAGCGCACCGCCGATAACACCTTGCCACGGCGAAGGTTCAATGATACCGCGTTGGAAAATCGTACCCTGTACGTGGGGCAAACCGTTGTCCCCATGCTGCGGGAAACGCGTCAGCGCGTCTTCAAGCATATTTAAGGGATGCCCGGGGGGAATACGGAAATCGTCGATGTTATCGAACTGTTGACGGTCGTCGTCTTCGCCGGTCCCCACATTATTATTTTGTTGGGGTTGCGGCGTAGGCGTCGTGGCTACGACCGGCGGCGCGGTGGGGGTTGGTTCGTTTTCTTCGTTACCGCGGCAAGCGGTAAGTGCTGTCAGCGCCAGCGCAGTGACAACCAAAAGCAGTAAAAGCACTTTCTTCATAATTACTCTTCCTTTCTTTGGAGGGGTTGCCTCTTATATATTCGCGTTGTTGCTAAACGCTTCTTTTTCGGGCGTCGGCGGCGCGGTTGATTGCTTGGCCGACGAAGTTGATGCACAGCATTAATAAAAGGATCAGCAATGCCGCGGGCAGCCATTGCCACGGCCGTTGCTGCATAGTGCCTGATGAACGCGCGTAAGCCAAATGCTGCCCCAAGCTGGGTACCCCCGGCGGCAAGCCGAAGCCCAAGAAGGTCAAGCCGATTTCCAGCCCCATGTTGCCCGCCAGCACCAACGTTAAGCCGCTGGTGATAATCGAAACCAAATTCGGCAGCACTTCGCGTACCATAATGACGATATTGGGCGTGCCCAGCGTCTTGGATGCGGCAACATAATCCAACCGCCCCTGCTGCAAGGTCATGACGCGGACAAGGCCCGTCATGGTCAGCCAGCCGCCCACCAGTATAATCATCCCCGAAAAACCCAGCCATGTTTTAAATGTAATAATCGAGCGGAACAGGATAATCAGCATCAAACCGGGAATCATGCCCCAAAACGCGATCAGGCGCATCATCACATTATCCACATGCCCGCCGTAAAAGCCTATAAATAAGCCTAAAAATATCCCGATACTTGCCCCGCCTATGGTTACGACAAAGGAAATATTCAATGAATTACGCGCCGCCAGTACCAACTGTTGTATCATGCAGCGCCCCATCGGGTCGGTGCCCAAACGGAAATCCGCGCTTGGCCGTTGGTTCATGGTAAACATGCTGAGCCGCATGGCTTGCGTTTCGTCAATAATGTAGTAGCCCCATACATAAACCGTAGCCACGATGCCGATGAACAGGAACAGTCCGAACAGCGCCAGCTTGTCGTTGCGTATTTCCTTCCATACTACGCCCAATCCGCCTTTATCCATCATCGCACCCCCCTTATTTAATCCGTATCCGCGGGTCAACGAACATAATGGTCAAATCCGCAAGCAACCCCGCCATGACACCCACAAAGGCATAGAACATAATCAGCGCGTTCGCCACGGGCCAGTCGCGGCCGGCTACGGAATTGACGAACAACTGCCCCATGCCGTTAATCGAGAACACCGTTTCGATAAAAATCGAACCCGTAAATACCAACGCGATGGACGCCCCCATACCCCCGGCAACGGGCAATATCGCGTTGCGCAGGATATGGCGCGTGTATACGCGGCGTTCGGGTGTACCCTTACTGCGCGCGGTGGTGACGAAATCGGAGGATTGGACGTCGATGATTTGATTGCGCAGGTAATAAATCGTTACGGTCCCGCCCAAAACCGCACCCGTCACTGAAGGCAGCACCAAATGGTGCAGGCGGCTCCATACTTCCGCCCATCCCCCTTGGAAGGCAGCCATAACCGACACCGAGTTCATGGCGGGGAACCAACCCAAACGGAATGCGAAAATAAATATCATAAGAAGGCCCATTACAATCGTGGGGATGCTGAAAAAGACAAAGATATAAAACATGATTGCTTTATCGGGCAGCCGGTTATGCTTGCGCCCTGCGATAATACCCAGCGGAATCGCTATCGCGTACAGCAATATCGTTGTCATTATCGACAGCCGTATCGTGTTTATCATATTGTTGCCTATGACCGAGGTCACGGGTACGCGATGCTGTAAGCTCCGCCCGAGGTCACCGCGCAGGACATTGCCTACCCAACGCGAATATTGCTCATACCAAGGGTCGTTTAACCCGGCTTCCTCGCGCATACGGTTGATTTCCCCCGGCGGCATACCGGGTTCCAATTGCCCGCGCAAAGCGTCCCCCGGCATAAACTGCGCCAACACAAAAACGATGACGCTCAAGCCGATGAGCTGGGGTATTGCTATCAATAAACGCCTGACGACTGTTTTCCACATACGTTACACCTCTACAGCATCGCGACTTGGTGCGTGTCGCTGATGGGCCTTAAATCATATACGCCGTGGCCGTCCCTGTAATAATCGGGGAGCTCCTTTTCGTACAGGGCGTTGATTTCGGCGCGGTTACGTGCGTTGTCCTTACGTTTGTTGGGGTCGATGTCGGGGATGGCGGCGATGAGGCGCTTGGTGTATATGTGCGTCGCGTTTTCGTAGATGTCCTTTCGCGTGCCGTATTCCACGAATCGCGCGTGGTGCATGATGGCAAGGTGTTCGCACATGTGCTTCACCACACCCAAGTCGTGGCTGATAAAAAGGTACGCCATCTTTAATTCCTGCTGTATATCCTTCAAGTGGTTAAGCACTTGCGCTTGGACGGATAAGTCGAGCGCGCTGACGGGTTCGTCGCATACGATGAGCTTGGGTTTTAACGCGATGGCCCGCGCCACGCCGATGCGCTGCCGCTGACCGCCGGAAAATTCGAAGGGGTATTTGCTTGCGTTATCGGGTGTCATGCCTACGATGGACAGCAATTCGTCCACGCGCTTACGCTCTTCTGTTTTGGAAAGTTTTTCGAAGTTGCGCAGGGGTTCGGCTACGATGTCCAGCACCCTTTTCCTCGGATTAAGGGAGGAATATACATCTTGGAAAATCATCTGCACGCTCTTGCGGTAGGGGGAGCGGTTCTTACGCACCGATTTCGTAATGTCCTTACCGTCGAACCGTATGGTGCCCGCGGTGATGTGCGTCAAGCCCAGTATCGATTTACCGATCGTGCTCTTGCCGCTGCCCGATTCCCCCACCAAACCGATGGTTTGCCCCGGTTCTATGGAAAAGGAAACGCCGTCCACGGCCTTTACGTAGCCGACTACGCGCCCTAATATGCCGCCGTGGATGGGAAAATGGACCTTTAAGTCCTTTACTTCCAACAATGCCATATCCTATGCCCCCGCTTTAAGGGTAAATGTCTTATAACAACTGCAAAGCACGAAATGCCCGGGGGAAACTTCGTGGTATTGGGGATCTTCCTCGTGAAGGCTCGCGTGGTGCCA
>WRDO01000011.1 GCA_009779755.1 Defluviitaleaceae bacterium
CTGACCCGTACTAATAGGCCGAGGGCTTGACCATTACTGTTCGTTGGTTCATTTTGGCTTTAGGTTACCTTCGTAGCACATGCTGCCTTCGTAACCATTCGCTTCCCCTTCTCTGTGTTCAGTTCTCAATCATGCGCCGCGCCCGGATAAGGCGCGGTGTTTTACTGTATAAAACGTATTTGCGGGGTGTAGCGTAGTTTGGCTAGCGCGCGTGGTTTGGGACCACGAGGTCGCAGGTTCGAATCCTGTCACCCCGGGTTGGGGGGGGGGTATGTACCCGTAGCTCAGTCGGATAGAGCAACGGCCTTCTAAGCCGTGGGTCGGGGGTTCGAATCCCTCCGGGTACGTGAAATAAATATTTGCATCATATAAAGGATATTGTGTATTATAAGGGTAGTAAAAATGTTTGCTGTTATGGTGGGTGTAGCTCAGTTGGTTAGAGCGCCAGATTGTGGCTCTGGAGGCCGTGGGTTCGAGTCCCATTATCCACCCTTGAATCGCTAGCTCAGTCGGTAGAGCATTAGACTTTTAATCTAAGGGTCCTGGGTTCGAGTCCCAGGCGATTCAAACGCAAGACGAAGGCTTCTCGGAAAACGACGGGGAGCTTTTTTATTTAAAATAATATTTAATGTTGTAAATTTAGATTTTTTGAAGTATATTTGCAATGTAAAATATAAATAAATTTTTGTACGGAATCATATAAAATATTTACATAAGGAGATTATTAAGATGAATGTTGAAAATGGAATAAGCACTTATCATGAAAACAAGGATCAAATTAGTTCCAAGCGATTATTTTCAAATCTAATCCAACCCAATCAACTTGTTGGAGACTTATATTCAATGAATTATGAAACAGCAAGGGTTCTTATTCATGATATATATAAATCTCGAGTAAATGGTATACCGAGTTTGTGCTTCTTAATTGCCAGCAGGGTAGATTTAAATAATGAAATTGATTTTAAGAAAGAAGACAGCTCTGTTATTCTTCTAAGGGTGTTGGATTCAACTCGGTTACCTAATGATTCGGAAGCAGAGCGTATCCGTGTAGAAACCGCCCAGCGTGTGAGTGGCGAAACCGATAAAAATTGGGATTCATCGGGTATCATGGATACAAAAACAAGAAGTTATTTAAGTTACGCTGCGATAGAATGTAGGATAATTGGAACTTTCTTTTTGGATAAAAAAAGAGAAGACGAAACATTGGAATGGCATTTTGGATGTGATATATCAAATTATTATCCCAATCAAGGTTTGAAGGTATTTAAACCAACAAATAATGCACTTGAATTAATTATTAATTATATTAATCCTGATGTATTGATTGATTATGAAAGAAAATTCGGTAAAACAGACAGGGTACGTATTGGAAAGGTACGTTATGCTTCGACAAACAGAAAATACCAAAATATGGATGATATACCCGTATATTTGCATCCTGCTGATTTGCTTGCTCAAAAATCGGCAGTTTTTGGAATGACGAGAACAGGTAAATCCAATACAACAAAAATTATAGCAAAATCCGTATATAATTTACGAACACCAAGATATGGATATGATAGTTTACGCATAGGGCAAATAATTTTTGATCCGAATGGGGAATATGCGAATGAAAATACACAGGATGCGAACGGTGATAATCCCAATGCGTTAAAAAATATCTATAAGTCAAACGTGGGTATACAAAAAGAAAATGAAGTTGTTACTTATGGACTCGAACCTCATCCAAATGATCCCGAACGCAAAATAATGAAAATAAATTTTTATAGCGATCAACATTTACAAATTGGAAAAGAATTAATAAATTCAACGTTGCAAAATGAAAATGCACAGTATATAAGAAACTTTGCGCAAATTAATTTTGAACCACCACCTATAAGTGATATTTCTGCTACAACTCGATATCGTCGAAGAGTGTTAGCATATAGGACATTATTAAACAAATCAGGTTTTAAATCATCATTTAACCCAAATATTTCAGGATTATTTAATCAAGAAATCCGACAAACAATGATTAACGCAACGGATAAGGATGCAGATAAACAAAATAAAATAAGGAGTGCAGCACAAACGTTAAATTTAAAAAATCCATCTTGGGATGCTTTGGAAAGCGCATTTTTAGGATTATTTTATTTTCTAAAAACACAAGCCTATAGCGATTTTAATCAAAATTATATCGCGAAATCATCAACTGGTGAATCATGGGCTGACCCAGGGTTTGAAAGTATAATAGAAATGTTTTCATTCACAAAAGCAATTCGTTTATTTTCCAAATGTTTAGAACAACATTCATCAAGTTCAAATGAGGATTATGCTGATGAAATATATGATGATTTATTAAAGGGGAAGTTGGTAATTATTGACCAATCAGCGGGGGATTCAGAATTACATTCCGACGTAGCGAAACGAATATTATGGCGTATCTTTAATGGTAACATGACCGAATTTAGAACGGGTGAAATACCCAAGGATATACTTATATACGCTGAAGAAGCCCATAACTTGTTACCTTCCGGAAATGATATGGATATGAAGGATGTATGGGTAAGAACAGCGAAGGAAGGAGCAAAATTAAAAATTGGTCTTGTTTATGCGACGCAAGAAGTAAGCAGTATACACAAAAATATTTTAAAGAATACATCAAACTGGTTCATAAGTCATTTAAATAACACCGACGAAACGAGAGAACTTTGTAAATTTTACGATTTCGATGATTTTGAACCTTCAATAAGGAAAGCGCAAGACAAAGGGTTTTTACGTGTTAAGACATTAAGCAATTATTTTGTCGTGCCCGTACAAATTGATAAATTCGAAATACGTTAAAGGTTGGATAATTATGCCGTTTGAAAATGAATTCGCTAGTTATAAACCTTTAGCGAGAATCCTAGACGATGATAAACTGGATAAGTTAAAGGACAGGATGAAAGTACAATCGGTGGTTGATAAAAAACCATCCGATTATCCTAGTTACATAAACATCGATTCAATGCAAACCAATAGTTGGCATCCGGATATGGTACTGGCCATTGATGGAAGCCGACAAAGTGTTTCCGTAAATAACGGTTTTCCGGGTGCAGAAATAGGATATGTTACAGTTGCTTCTGTATTAATTTTAATGAATAAAATTAAGGATCTGGATAAAAACCAATTCATTGATCCAAAAGCATTACGTGATACCGAGAAAGCTTCTGCATTTGATTCGGTATTTCCCGGATGCAATGTAATTATTGATGATGCAGAATCGTCAAGATGCTCATTACGTAAACTTGTTTATGAACAAATGAATGATGCATCACCTGTTTTTTCAGATTTTGAAACAATACTCGATACATATGAAGTATTGTTGAAATACCGTTCCGATAGTGGTTTCGGAAAAAAACCAATGCACCAATTAGAAGAATTAGAAGAAACCCATGAAATGGAATATGGAGTGGGTAAATTTTTATGTAAATACACGGGAAAAGAGTTATATTCTACGGATGCGCTCCGTTTCCATGAGTTATTGAATGATATGGGTGTGAGTGGGGAATTATTCGGTCAAATTTCATTTGTAATGGAACGTTTAATGCTAGTGCATATTCTCCGCGCGTTCGAAAAAAAGGAATGGCTTGGAACATTAAAAAATGTAGCTTTCATATTAGATGGTCCGTTGGCAGTTTTTAGCGTATCAGCATGGTTATCGACCGTTATCAAACAGGAAATACAGCGAATAAATGAATTGCAAAAAAAAATAAATGGTTCAGATATGGTAATTATAGGTTTGGAAAAAAACGGTCAATTCGTGGAGCATTTTAATTTGATAGATACGGCAATAACAGGGGAAAGGGGAATATTCCCAAATCGTTCTTTATTATTACTTGATGATTCATATATAAAGAAGAATATTATTTTTTCTAAAGGGACAAAGGTATACGGCGAAGCTACTTATTTTGGAAGAAAGTTTTTTTATAAAACAGCGAACGGGTATAGATTGGTTGCGCAAACTCCTTTTTTACACGATGATCACTCTATGCTAAAAACCGCAAAGACGGAACAATTCCCGCGTATTTATGATATTTGCGAATTACTGGATAAATTAGTTTCAAACCGATATCCGAATTCAATAAATCCTTTAATAACTGCTCATTCAGAAGCAGCTATTCCATTAAGCCTTGGTATAAAAATGTTCGATGAAATTGCTAAAGAAATAAGGGATAAAGGTAATTAAAATGAATAACGAAAATGTAATTATCGAATATGAAAAAAGCAGATGGGCACGTTTCGGACCATATTATGCAATGTTCCCTATGGATTTTGCATATGATGTAATAAACAAATACTCAAAAAAAGAAACATATGTACTTGATCCATTTTGCGGCAGAGGATCAAGTTTATATGCTGCGGCGTCATTAGGTAGAATAGCGCATGGAATAGAAATTAATCCAGTCGGATGGTTATATAGCAAAGTAAAATTACACCCTGCTTCAATTAAATCGATAAACAACAGGCTTTGTGATGTTATTAATAATACAAAAGATATAACAATTAACAAAAATGATTTTCCGGAATTTTTTAGTTATTGTTTTTGTGATGATGTTATAAAATTTTTATTATCAATGCAAGAAATGCTTGATTGGAAAAATAATAATGTTGATGCAACACTTATGGCTTTTACTCTTCATTATCTCCATGGAAAAAAAGGACAAAGTTTATCCAATCAAATGCCAATGGTTAAAGCAATGAGCCCACAATATTCAATAAATTGGTGGAACAAAAATAATTGTTCTATCCCACCATTAATAGATATAAAAGAATTTTTCATACAAAGAATCCAATGGCGATATAAAAAAGGTTATGCAAAATTTAAAACTTCGAAATCATTACATGGTAACAGTATTGAAAAACTACATGAATTAAAAAAATATATGGACAAAAAAGGAAAAAAATATTCATTGCTTTTTACATCTCCACCGTATCATGGAGTAACAAATTATTTTTCGGATCAATGGTTGAGATGTTGGATGTTGGGAGAACCGAACCAACCAAAAATAAATGTTGATAAATATAAAAAACGTTTTTACTCCGAAAATGCATATATTGAATTGTTAGACAAAGTATTTTCAATGTGCAAACAAATGTTAGAAAATAATGCAATTTTATATATAAGAACAGATAGCCGAGAATTTACATTAAACACAACAAAAAAAATATTGCTAAAATATTTTCCAAATCATGCTCTAACTGAACAAACAAGCCAATGCAATGTGATATCTCAAACAGAATTATACAAAAATAGTAATAAAAAACCATGTGAAGTAGATATAATACTCGAACCCAAGTAAAAATATTATTTATTTAAAATAATTGTAAAATTAAGGTCGTAAGGGGTATGGGAATGAACGTATGGTGGACGGTTATGGTGGTTATCGGTGCGGTGAACTGGGTTGCCGCGCTATTTTTATTTTGTCGGTCGTTCCGGTGGGCGAAGGAGTCGCCGGAGTATGGGGGGTACATAACGATTTTACGGGTGTGCGGGCTGGTTTTCGCTTCCGTGGCGGCGTACCGTTCGGTGTTTGTGTCCAGTTACCCGAGCCGATTGGCTTGGTTTGATACGGTGCTTAACAGCCCGATGATTATACGGAGCCTGGCTACATTCGCGGAGATGAGCTTTATCGGGTTGATTGCGGTGGTTTTAATCCGTTTGAATAAAGAAATGGGGCTGACGAAAAAGGGTGTTTTAGCGTTGTCGCCGTATGTAGCAGTGCTTTTTATTTTTGCGGGGCAATTCTTCGCTTTCGGGGGGTTGTTTTGGCAATCGAATTTATTGTTCGCCATAGAGGAAGGGCTTTGGGGGGCGGCGTTCCTTGTGATTGCGCCGTTGGTGGTTGTCGGGCTGGGGAAGGTGCGTAAAGCGGAGGGCGTGCATAAGAGCGTGAAGGCGTTCTTTATCGTGATGGCGGTTTGGTGCGCGGGGTATTTGGCGTTCCAATGGGGTTACGCGATGCCGTTTATTTATATCGCCGACATCGCGAAGGACGCGGGGCGGGTGATTCCGACGGACGTGCTGCGGACGGCTTTGTACGATATCGTGGTGACGCGGGACTTTGATGTGTGGGGCGGGATTGGGTTTTTTATTTGGCACAGCGGTTATTTTAGCGTGTGCGTGTGGATGTCGCTGTTCTTTATGTCCGCGCCGCGCCCGCGCGGTAAAAGTGTTGCGCGGTAATTTATGCTAAAGATGATTTCCGCCCGAATACGGGCTTTTGCCATCGGCAATCCCCTTGCCGTAAGGTACGGCGTCGATGGGTTGTTAATCATGGGGGCAATCTCGATTGCCGTGAACAACCACGCCATCTTCGCGCTGCGGATGGGGGCGGGGGATTTCCAGTTAAGTATGATTCAATTCCTGCCGCAGATTTTGAACATGATTTTCTTCATCCCGGCGGGATTGTTCGCGGATAGTTTAATCAATAAAAGGCGGATGTTGTCCGGGGCTTTGATTATGGCCGCGGCTTTTTTTATGATGGCGGGGCTTTCGGCGTTCGTAACGGTGCATACGGTGTATCTGTTCTTGGGCTTCGTGGCGATGGCGAACGTGTGTATAGGGATGTATAACCTGAGCTGGCAGGCTTATTTCCCCGAAGTGGTGGCGGAGGACAGGCGGAATGCGGTGCTGACCTTCCGTGCGCGGATAACGATGATTATTTCCGTGCTGATGCCGTTGGTGAGCGGGGGGATTTTGGCGTCGGTACAAAGCCACGAGGGGAAGGTCATTGTCCATCAGATATTCTACGCCGTCGTGGGGTTACTGTTGATAACGAACGCGGTATGGCTCAGGAGGATAAAAGCGGCCATGCCCGCCGCGCCGAAGCGGGTTTCGGGCGCGCAATTTAAGGCCGCGGTTAAGCGGTTGGCGGGGAATAAACCGTTTATCGGATTCGGAGCGGTCGCGCTATTTTTTCACATAACATGGCACATGGACTGGACGTTGTACTTCATCGGGCAGGCGAATTATTTACATATGAACGAATTCCTGTTGAGCCTGACGGGGGTGGGAGCGACGCTGGCGCAGTTGGTTACGCTGGCGTTTTGGAGCCGCAAGAACGCCCGGTACGGTGTGGAAAAACCGGTAACCTTCGGTATTTTGGGGCTTGCTTTGTGCCCAATCGCGATGATACTGGCGTTGAGCGTACCCGCGCGGATGGGTATCCCCGTGTTTTTAGCGGCGAATTTTATCGCGCACATGGCGTTCGCCACGATCGCGCTCAACTTCTTCCAATGCCTGATTAAAGTGGTTGATAAAGAATACAGGAGCCTGTCAATTTCGCTGTATTCCGTTTTTATCGTGGCTTCCAACGCGGTGA
Source organism: Defluviitaleaceae bacterium (assembly GCA_009779755.1). Taxonomy (GTDB): domain Bacteria; phylum Bacillota; class Clostridia; order Lachnospirales; family WQUN01; genus WQRX01. The sequence continues at coordinate 7,344 of WRDO01000011.1, forward strand.
TGCCCGTGGCGGGGGTGGCGTTGTACCGTGCGTTGGGCGGCAATATGTACGCGCTGCGTAATACATTTTGGATCGTATTTTTCCTACGGATTATCGCCGCCCTTGTATGGCGGCTGCGGATATATGTGATGAAAAAAGGGGAGGACGAAAATGGATTATTACAAGGTGAAGGAGCTTCATAACGGGATTTACAGCATCCACGAACCCGCGGAGGTGTTTTGTTATTTGCTGGTGGGTGAAAAGTCGGCATTGCTGTACGACACGACCTTCGGGCTGGGGGATTTGGCGGGGACGGTGCGCGGGATAACCGATTTACCCCTCGAAGTGGTGCTGAGTCACGGGCATTACGACCACGGCAACGGCGCGACGCAATTCGAAGGCGCGTACATCCATCCGAGGGACGAGGTGTTGTGCCTTAAACATTCCTCCCGTACGGGACGGCGTGCCGCGCTTGAAAAATGGGTGCAAAAAGCCCCCGAAAACCTTAACCGCGAGGCGTACATCCACGCGGGGTCGGGGGAATTAACGCATGTGGAAATCGGGCAGGTGTTCGATTTAGGCGGTATGACCGTGGAAGTGGTTGCGCTGGAGGGGCATACGGCGGGTTCGGTCGGGCTATTGGTACGCGAAAGGCGTATATTGCTGGCGAGCGACGCGTTGGGCCCGCATATTTGGATGTTCTTGGAAGAAAGCCTTTCCATGAAGGAATATATCAATATGCTTACCCGCATACAGGGGTTGCCGTTTGATACGTTTTATATCGGGCATTCGGATATCCCGCGGCCTATTTCGGAGATTGAATTGTATAAAACGGTGGCGTTAAATGCGGATGCGGAAAAGTCGGAGGAATATTATCATTATAAGGAATTGGGGCCGTTGCTGTACCAAGAGGGTGATGTGGGGATTGTGTTTAACCCGAAAAATATGGGGCGACCCTGCGAAAACGTGGCGGAATGTCCATGCCCGCGGACGGAATGTCCACGGTACAAAAAATGTTGCGTATGTATAAAAAGTCATCGGGAGCGGGATTATTTACCGTATTGTGTGAGACCGAAGGAATAGATTGTTTTATAAAATGTTTATATTTCGATTATATAAAATCCCAAATTTTTTAACCATAAACCGCTTCGACAAAAAACAAGGGCTTGAGTCCTGTGTAATACAGAATTCAAGCCCTTGATGTAGTTTAACTTTTTTTGTCCGGCTTTTTGGAGTCAGCTATGGAGCAAGTGAATCCATGCCCGAACCCGTCATCTATTCGAGCGTTATTAGATAATTTTTGTAAAATCGCGCCTATTATATATAAAACGATGAAGTTCCATCACATTGCCGATAACTACATAAAACACCGTATAATTTTTAACGTAAATCCGGTAGTATTTATGTTTTCTATTCTTTGAAGAGCGGTATGGTTCAAATGCTGTAGGATTTAATAACCGTTGTTGAACGGCTTTTTGCGTTTCATTTATTAACCTGAGAGCGGCTTCGGGGTTTGAGAGTACGTTTGATATGTATTCCGCCACTTCAAGCATATCCCGTTCATACACACGCAAGGTTCGCAGCGTGTATTCCTTGCTATCCATTAAATTTGCTCCTTAACCGGTCGAATACTTCCGTGCCCGAATATCGAAAATCAGATATAGACGCTTCATATTCGGCTTCATCTAACTTTGATTCAATATCGTCGGTTAAGTCAGCATATCTTTTCAAACTCATAACCACCATTGCACCATAACCATTTTTTGTAAGAAAAACGGGTTGGTCGTTTCCAATGCTTCTTTCAATTTCGGGAAATTTATTTCTCAAGTCCGATACGGGCCTAATTTGAATCATGATTTCACCCCATATTTTATATTATCAAAATATTATCTTTATTATATCATAAAGTCAAGAAAGGAACGAAACAACACAAGAAGCAAACTTAACAGACAAGCTCCGCCCGTTCGCCGTCATTCGCGTTTTTCGTGAGACGCGCTTAGCCATATCGTACCCCGCGGGGATAACGTACGCGGGGATATAATAAATTATTATGGATAATTATTTTTTACGTATTTTTTACGTAACAGGTAGTCCATTGCTTTTTGGTGGGATTCGTGCCACGATGCCCATTCTTTGTAATGGCTGCATGGGAAATCGTTACATTCGCCGCAATGGTTTATTTGTTTCTCGTTGCAGCATATGCGAAAATCTATTTCCCCGCATCCGCATTTCCAAAAGCAGTCATCCGTTATGTTCCAACAACCTTTGCACAGGGGGGATTTTTTCATTACCGCTTCGGCACCTTCGTTTTCACCAATCCACCCCTGACTTTTAAACCATTCGACCAATAGTTCCGCCGCTTCTAAATCATGATTAATTGTGACTTTATATTGGGCACATGCATTGCAATCGACCCCGCAAGCCGCAGTTTTATATTTATCGTTCAATGTATCCTCCCGTTTATGGTAGAAAGGTCGGAATAACATCCTTGAAATATTGCCCGCATTTTTGCAATTCCGACATAACCGTTTGTATTCCGGAATCGTCATTGAACCAATTGTCTTTACGAATATCTCTGTTATCCACGGGACAAATTAAGAATTCCGTACCCGGATAAGCCCATGAATAGGACATTTGGCATCTTCTCGCATGAAATGATTTGCAACAAATAATAGCCTTTTTTATCGTTAGGCCAAGCGAATCGGTAACTGTTCTCGAATTAAATGCATTATCAACAGTACCCCGTTCGCCTGCATTTTTTTCTTCAAGAATGACTTTTTCATCAACGCCCGATTTCATTAAAACGTATTTCATAAAATCCCATTCCGTATCAAAATCCCCTCCATACAGTTCCTTTTTTGTTTTTGTACCCGTGAAGACCCCTGTTTTTATACTATATTTACCTGACGGTAAAATATATGGAGCAAATCCATTGTGCCAAAGCGCTGCAGCCCTTTCCGACGGTTCGGGGAAAGACCCTCCGGGGATAAAAATAATGTCCGCATTTTCCGGTTCATTGTTTATAAAAATAAAATTTGAAATGTCTTTGATAATATCCATACCCTACTGCCCCATAAATAAATTTTTATTCGCTTGCTGTATAAATCATATCGCACTTTGACAGGTTTATTCGTCCATGCGGGTTTAATATAAAAAAACATGTCTACGACTTGCTATACAAAATATTTAATATATGTACCTATACCCAATCATTAGCGTGTTTTCTTAGATGAGTCACCCAGTTTTGATAGTGAACACTGGGTTTTCCACGCTCGTCAGCTTCATTGCACCATATTTGAAGCCTGTCGGCGGTTTGTGTGATTATGTCCGTAGGGCATTTCATTCCATATGCTTCAAAGAACAAGCGTATGCGCCGACGAGTATTTTCTTTATGTTTGGAAGGTTCATAATCATAACAAGATGTTAATACTGCGCTGAACAGAGTAAGTGTTAAATCCCAAGCGCGCGTACCGGGACAGGCTTGGCCAAAATCAAACATACCCGAAATGCGTTCATTGATTAACGCAAAATTCCAAATGGCAGCGTCACCATGACAAATCGTTTCATACATTTCTTCGGACTGTTGCGGATTTATCCAACCGCCTTTAATTGCTGTCGGAAGAAAATCTGCCGAGATGTCGTGCAACTTACGCACAAACTGTGCCATATCGCATATCGCTTGGTCTGAATGTAAACACGGATGGTCAAAGTCAAGTCCTGATTCTGCGGTTTCCCCTAAAACGTAAGAAAGTATTTCTCGTCCTTGTTCATCTATTCCAAGAAAACGCGGAATTCCTACCATACCCGCTTTTTCTAAAAATTGTAAATACGAATGTAAAAGCGGATGACCTTTAACTTTTCTGCGAACTGTATCGCCTGTTTTAACAACATGATTCATAGTTCCGCCCAAAATAATTTCTTCCAAAATAAATCTGACTCCTTCTATAAACTTCACAAAATATAGATTCTGTTCGCTTGCCATACAAATCATAACACAATTTAACAGGTTTATTCATCCAAGTTACTTTTTATATTTTTTTTCCACGTCTCTGCATACCTCGGTGGGTGAGGGAACTCCCACGGAGCGATTGGCAAAATCGGGCACATGGCGGCGAAGGGCGCGGATTAGTGGTTGGCGTCGGGTGCTTGCAACCGACGCAACCACTTCCGCGACCGAGCCGACAGGTGCCCGATTTTGTCACAAGCGACGGGGGACGTTCCCTCGCCCGCCGAGGAGTGGGGAATACCGTTTGCAAACCTTCACACCACGGGGAATGGACAACAACGTTTACAAAAATATGTAATCTGCAACACTTTACTTACAGCACCTTCGCAAGAAAATCCTTCAACCGCAAACTTTGCGGATTTTCGAAAAACGCCGTCGGCTCGTTTTGCTCCACGATTACGCCTTCGTCCATAAACAAAATACGGTTGCCCACTTCCCGCGCAAAATTCATTTCGTGGGTAACCATAACCATGGTCATGCCTTCGTCGGCGAGTTCGCGGATGAGTTCGAGCACCTCGCCCACCATTTCGGGGTCGAGTGCGCTGGTAGGTTCGTCGAACAACATGACACGCGGTTCCATAGCCAACGCGCGTACGATAGCGACGCGTTGTTTTTGCCCGCCGGAAAGGGTGGAGGGGTAATTATCGGTTTTATCGGAAAGCCCGATGCGCTCCAGCAAACGTTTCGCCGTCGTTAGGGCATCCGATTTGGACGCTTTTTTTAGTGTAACAGGAGCCAGCGTAATATTTTCGATAACCGAAAGGTGGGGGAAAAGGTTAAACTGTTGGAAAACCATACCGATCTTTTGGCGGAAGAAATTCAACGCCTTGCCGCGGTTGTGAGCGGCGATCTTTTCCCCTTCGAACCATATCTCGCCGCGGGTTGGGGCTTCCAGCAGGTTAAGGCAGCGCAGGAAGGTACTTTTCCCGCTGCCCGAGGGGCCTATGACGACAACCTTTTCCCCGCGTTCGATTTCCTCATCGATGCCGCGCAGTACGTGCAGGCCGTCGAATTCCTTATGTAACCCCGCTACCTTAATCATGCCGTGCCACCCCGTTTAAACAAACCGAATAGCGAACCTTTGCGGTCGATGTTTTTGACGATGGGGCGTTCGCTCTTTTTAAGCCTTTTTTCCATTTTGCTTACGAGGAATTCGAGGAAGATAACCAAAGTGAGGTATGCCGCTGCTACGAAGATGAGGGGGGATTGGTCGTAGGTGAGCCCGCGGATGACGTTGCCCGCGCGGGTGATGTCCATGACGCCGATGACGCCCATTATCGACGTTTCCTTTAGCAGGGAAATAAATTCGTTGCCCAGGGCAGGCAGACTGTTTTTGATGGCTTGGGGCATGATGATGCGGCGCATGGTTTGCGGCGCGCTTAGGCCGAGACTACGCCCCGCTTCGGTCTGCCCCTTTTCCACACTTAATATGCCGCCCCGGAAAACCTCCGCCACATACGCCCCGGAGTTGATCCCGAAGGCGACGATGGCCGTTAATATGAGGTTCCGCGAGGCGGCAAAGATGATAAAGTTCATGATCATGATTTGGACCATCATGGGGATACCGCGTATCGCCGTGACGTATATTTTTACCAGGGCGTTGGGGATTTTTAAAATGATGGGCGGTTTGCCCGCGGTATCGTGGGACACGCGCACCACGGCGATCATAAAGCCGATGACGATCCCGATTAACAGGGCGAAAAAGGTAATGACGAGCGTGTTTTGCAAACCCGTGACCCACAGCCGCCAACGGTCGTGGGTAATGAATACGCGGGTTACGATATCGGCGATATTTTCAAACACGCTCGCCATTGGTTATTTTAACGGACCGGGACGATGACGCTCTGGCCCGATAGGAAATATTCTTGGGTGAAGTCCACTTGTTGGCGCCGCTCCGCGTTGACGGTCATACCCGCCATGCCAAAATCGACTTGCCCTGTTTGCACCGCCGCGATGATGCCGTTAAAGTCCATATCCATTATCGTTATGGAATAGCCCAGCAAATCGCCTATAGCGCGTGCTAAATCGGGGTCGATGCCCACGATTTCGGTGCCTTCAAAGAATTCGAAAGGCTCAAACCCGGCGCTGGTCCCCATAATTAACGTACCGTTGGGGTGTGTGGTACCCGGCGGCGACACGTAGCGGGACGCGTTGGGTTCGTTGTGAATCCAATAGTCCATGATGCCGTACAGGGTGCCGTTGGCTCGCAGGGTGTCGAGCGCTTGGTTGAACAAAGCGACGTACGGGCTGCCGAGGGGGAAGGAGATACCGTAGCCCTCCCGCGTAAGCAATTCATCCAATTGTCGGATACGCCCCGCGTTGCGGTCGACGAAATTCCTCGCCGGTTCCGAGTCCATGATGAGCGCGTCCACATCGCCCGCCAAAAGCGCCAGTACGGCGTCCGCGGGTTGGTCGTAGGGGATGATTGTCGCTTGGGGGAAGTTGTTGACGGCATAGTCATGCCCGGTGGTGCCCAGCTGTACGCCGATGCGTACGCCCGATTCGGCCAGATCGGCCAAGGTGTTGACTTCTACCGCGTCGTTATTTTTTCCGCACGCGGCAAGGAAGAGGATGGCTGTGATTACAGCCAACAAGTAGAACGGGTTTCGCTTCATAATATCCTCCATTTCGATCCCGCGCGAAACGAATAGCGCAAGGTATCGCGTATAGCGAATGTTCTCATCCGCTTAATTGGGCGATTATAGGGGATAGCCGGATGAAATGCAAAGGATAACTTTTTCGCAAATTGCGAAGGATTATCGGATGATACAAATGACGGTGCGGATTTGTTTCGTTTTCCGTTAAAATTTTGCTTTTGTTAATTTTTACTTGCAGGCGGGTTTGTGAAGTATTTTTGGTTTAGCGCGATATTATAGCTGTATATCGTTTGATTTGCTAAACATTTTGTTTGACAGGCGAAGCGGTAAGGGGCAAAATAAACTTATAAAGAAAGGAGCGTCACCATGATACGTAAACAAGAACAACAGCGAACCTTTACCCGCGGTACCGGTGTGGAAATCCGCGTGCTGGCGGAGCCGGACGAAATGTTTGAAGCGGGCCGTCTGTACGCCTGCATCACGGTTGAACCGGGGGCGTCGTTGGATTTGCATCGGCACGAGGAGGAAATGGAATCTTTCTATGTAGCCAAGGGAATGTGCCGTGTGCGGGACAATGAAACCGACGCCGTCCTGCGCGAAGGGGACATGTTGATCACCCCCGACGGCCAAACCCATGCCGTATATAACGAAAGCGACGAGCCCGCGGAGCTCATCGCTTTGATTGTCAGCCGTAAACAGGGGGTAAACGGGAAGAGCGTGCCGCTTACGTAACGGATGCCGTTACCGTTTGGCGTTGCGTCCGAGGCTTTGCTTATGGATTTGTTTGTTTTGTTCCGCGTTTTGGACCTTTGTGCCGTCGGTTTCCGAAAACAGCATGTCTTTGGTGGCTTCGAGCGTGCCAACGTTGCCTTTGGGTGGGATTGGGGGGTTGTTGTTTGACATGGATTGCCTCCCGTGGGAATGTTTTTCGTAGTATGCGTAGGAATGGGGAGAGTTATGCGGTTAGGGAAAAATTAAACTTTGAAATTGGGAAACGATTGATTTTATTGAAAAGTCGTTTTTTTGGATTGGAACAAGAAACGTATTTTTCATTGGCGTAATTTTAATAAAATGACGAACCGAAGCAAAATAGGTTTCAACCATAAAAAATAATAACAACAGCGATAATTAACAATATTGTTAACAATAAAATATCAATTAATTAATATGAATATTAAAACATCAACACGCTACCATAAACGCATAACATCATATTTCCGCACATTTTTATCCGCCGATATAAACGCCATATTTTCTGACATTGCCGCAGCAATCAACAACCTGTCGAAGGGGTCGCGGTGATGGTACGGTAATATTTCAACTTTACAAATATGATTTGGCTCGACGTTTAACAATTCGAATCCGCTTGCTGTAACTTCATCCAAAAATTCTGCAGCGCTGCACAACGTCTTTTTGTTGCGCTCGAGGCTGCGCTTGATGGCGATTTCCCATGCGGAAACAATGCTGACGAATATTCGGTTTATATTGTTTTCGATAACCGCTTTCGCTTTCGGGGATAATTCGGGACTACCCTCAAAGTACCAAAACGCGGTATGTGTGTCCAATAAATACCGCATTACATATATTCCTCGAAATCGTTTATCGGGTCATCAAAACCTTCGGGCAGGGTATATTTATCTTTCCATACACCATAGCGCGAGGGGCGTTGCGTATCCGATACGCCAAAAGTAAAAGGCAAATCGTTAGTTTTTACTGTTTGGCGGAGAAATAAGTTAACTGCCGTAGATAAATCCAAGCCGATGGATTCGAAGACTTGTTGCGCTTGGGTTTTTAGGGTCGCGTCGGTTCTTACGTTAATGGTCGTTGTTGCCATGTTAACACCTCCTTGTTTATTATCGTAACACAAATTAAGTACATTGTCATCAAAGTAATCATTTAACTGTAATCATTTGACGCCATATATGACGTTGTTATATATTTATATTATTACACAAAGGAGGATGTCATTTGAACAAACGTGATAAACAATTGCAAACCATACGAAACAATCCAAAGGATGTTAAATTCAAAACCATACAAAATATATTATTAAACCTTGGTTTTACGGAAACCGTACCCCGCGGCGGGTCGAGCCATTATACGTATCATAAAAGTATTTATAGAATCACGATCCCCAAGGACAACCCTGTCAACGGCATTTATATAAGACAAGTCATTAAAATCCTCGATGCATTGGAGGCAAATCAATGAAAAATTTACAATATTATATGGATTTGAAATACCCCTTCACATTGGAACAAGACGAAGATGGGAGCTATCTTATTATATACCCCGACTTACCCGGATGTATGACTTGCGGGTCAACGATTGAAGAAGCCATCAAAATGGGTACAGATGCAAAACAATGTTGGATAGAATCCGCATTGCATGACAATGATTTTATCCCCGAACCGCGAACAGCGGAAGAATACCCAAATAATTTTAAATTGCGTTTACCAAAATCCTTATACAAACAACTTGCAAACAACGCAAACGCGGAGGGAGTAAGCATGAACCAATATTGTTTATACCTGCTAAGTGAAAGAGCGGTGAGTTGATAAATGGACACCTTCTCCCGCTTGTCGCCCTTCATACAGGAGTTCATTTACCGTAATGAGTGGACGGAGCTGCGCGGTATACAGATTGCCGCTTGCGGGATTATTTTCGATACGGACGATAACCTGCTCCTTTCCTCCGGCACGGCGTCGGGTAAGACCGAAGCGGCGTTTTTGCCGATTCTTACGCAAATCTATGAAGACCCGCCGAAATCGGTGGGTGTGTTGTACATATCGCCGCTTAAGGCGTTGATTAACGACCAGTTTAAGCGGCTGGATCAATTGTTATTGGATTCGAACATTCCCGTGACGAAGTGGCACGGGGACGCGAATCAGGATAAAAAAAATTATTTGGTGAAGAATCCCGAAGGGATTTTACAAATCACGCCCGAATCGTTGGAAAGTCTGCTGACCAACAAGCGGGGGTCGTGCTTGCAATTGTTCCGTGATTTGCGTTTCGTGATTATCGACGAGGTGCATCAATTCATGCGGGACGCGCGGGGTTTGCAACTTTTGTGCGTGCTGGAGCGGTTGCAAAATCTGACGAAGGCATACCCTCGGCGGGTGGGCCTGTCGGCGACGCTGGGGGACATAAAACTGGCGGAAAATTGGCTGAACACGGGCACGGCGCGTAAATGCGCCTCGCCAATAACGGACGAGGGGAAGCGGAGGATTCGCCTGCACATCGAACGGTTCGTCAATTACGCCGACAAGAGGGATTTAAACGCGCTGACCGATTCGTCGGGAACGCAGGACGTGGGCGACCGCGCGCATTACGATTATTTATTTAAGATGACGCTGGATAAGAAGACGATTATCTTCACCAATTCCCGCGAGGAAACGGAATATGTGATGGCGAACTTACGCGAAATCGCATTGAAGAATAAATCCCCCGATATTTACCGTGTACACCACGGCAACGTGAGTGCGCTGCTGCGCGAAACAACCGAGGACGAAATGAAATCGGAGGACGAAAAAATCGTTACGGGTGCGACGGTTACGCTGGAATTGGGCATCGACATCGGCGCGTTGGACCAAGCCGTGCAAATCGGCGCGCCGCATAGTGTGGCGAGCTTCGCCCAACGGTTGGGGCGATGCGGGCGGCGGGGGCAAATCGCGCAGTTGTTATTCACTTTTGTAGAGAGCATCGTCATCAACGCCGCGGACATTTTGGGCCCGATAAATTGGGACTTTTTAAAGTCGCTCGCCATCATCGAGCTGTACACCAAGGAGCATTGGATCGAGCCGATTTACCCGCACCACCACCATTACGCGCTGTTGTACCACCAGACGATGAGCTTCTTAAAATCAAACGGGGAATCCTCGCCCGCGGCGCTGGCTACAGCGGTGCTGGGGTTGGGTGTGTTTAAGCACATCCCGCAGGAGGATTACCGGCGGCTGCTTTCACACATGGTTGATATGCAGCAGTTGGAGCGCACCGAACGCGGCGGCTTGATTATCGGGCGGCAGGGGGAACGGATCGTCAATTCGCATAAATTCTTGACGGTATTTAAAGCACCGGAATACTTGCTGGTAAAGGACGAGAACCGCACCATCGGCACGGTGGACACGGTGTACCCCGTGGGTACGCGTTTTTCGCTGGCGGGTATGACGTGGGAAGTGTTGGATGTGAACGAAAAATCGAAGGTCATCTTTGTAAAAAAGGTGCCGGGCGTGTCCATGGTCGATTGGGAAGCGGTTTTCGACGGCGAGCTGCATACGGTTTTGGTCAAAAAAATCCGCCAAATATTAATGGCGGACGTGATGTTTTCGTATCTAAGCGATTCGTGTAAGGAGCGTATCACCGAATTGCGTTACATCACGCGGAACAGCGGCATACTGGATAATTTGGTAACGCAGATATCCAACAAAAAATTCGCCATCTTCCCGTGGATCGGTACGCGGCAATTACTCACTCTGCACTACGCGTTGTTGGATAAGCAAATCCCCAACAAGATACCGTGGTTTACCAGCGTATACATTGAAGCGATCTTTTCCGGAACAACTGAGGAGCTGGAGGAAATCATCCGCGATATCGCGCGGTCTGAAATCGATTTGTATAACCTACCCCTTCCCGGCAAGACGCAGGTACGTGCGAAGTACAACGAGTATGTCCCCGCGGATTTGCTGAAGAAGCAATTCGTGGAGGATTATTTGGATATGGAGGGGGTCAGGGAGTTGGGTACACGCTAACCCCGCCGAAAATATTTCGCCGTCCTAAGTTCGGTTATATACCCGTCCAAATCGGGTACATCTGCTTCGACGGCAAGCGTTATCGCCATTTCAATATCGTAGGGTACCCGCACAAACCGCACATCAAAAAAGGAACCGTCGCTTTCTTCGCCTTCGAGGATTACATAGGATGCTTGGGTTATGTCCAGCGGATTACCGACGCTTCCGACATTAATCAAGCATTTACCCTGCACCATTTGCAGGTATGCGTTGTGGATGTCCGCGTATAAGGCGACGTCCGAGGTTTCCTCTGCCTTCGAAAAATCGAAGGGTTCAAAGAGTTCCAACCGTTGCGCAAGCGGGCTGTCCTGATGATATCGGTTATAATTCTTGGGATGGGCATGAAAAAGCCGTATCAGCCTTCCGCTTAAACGTATTTCCACCCCGTGCGGCAATGAATGCAAATAATCCAAATCCTGTGACCGCATATTGTTTATATACCAACGTGTACGCCCGCCGAAGTGGGTTTCTTGGTCTTTTTTAGGGGCGAAATGCGCTTCGCAAATAAAGTCGTCCCAATTGCCTTTGACGACGGTTTCACATTCGTTCCTGCATATTTCAATGACTTCCGTGGCATTGGGGCCCTTACCGATCAAGTCGCCGAGGCAAATAATCCGGTCGACCGCGCGTTGTCGGATATCTTTGATTGTGGCTTCAAGCGCGGGCAAATTACCGTGGATATCGGAAATTACCGCAATCCTTTTCATGCCTTGGCTTGTTTGGCGAATCGCCCGTGGATTATTTGTTTTAAATTCGGCTTGCCGATTTCGTCCAGTTCATATTTGACCCGCGTCGCGGGTTTATTTATTTCCAGCACGCGTTGTAAATCGATGGGGGTGGCGATGATTACGGCGTCGCAATCCACCTTGTTAATCGTCGCGGCCAAGTCAGCGACTTGCTTCTCGCCGTAACCCATTGCTGGGAGCAGGTTTTCTATGTGGGGATAGGTGCGGAAGGCGTCCGCCAATTCGCCCACGGCATAGGGCCGCGGGTCGATGATTTGAGCCGCGCCGAAACGTTGTGCGGCTACGATGCCCGCGCCGAGCTTCATTTCGCCGTGGGTGAGGGTGGGGCCGTCCTCGATGACCAACACGCGTTTGCCGCGGATGAGGGATTCATCGTCCACGGTGATCGCGGAAGCTGCTTCGATAATTGTTGCCGTTGGTGCGGCGTGCAACACGTTTTTCTTTACGGTCGTTATATTTGAAGGGCTTGCGCTGTCCACCTTGTTAATTACGACGACATCGGCCAAGCGTAAGGTCACCTCGCCGGGGAAATAACTCAACTCATGCCCCGGGCGGTGGGGATCGACGACCGTAACCATCAGGTCGGGTTTATAGAAGGGGAAGTCATCGTTTCCCCCGTCCCATAAAATGACGTCGCAGCCGTTGGGATCATTCTCCGCCGCATGTAGGATGGCTTTGTAATCCACACCCGCGTAAATGACGTTACCGCGTTCGATGTACGGTTCGTATTCCTCCATTTCCTCAATGGTGCAATTGTGCTTTTTTAAATCGTCAATTTCCGCAAAGCGTTGGACACGTTGCGCCGCGAGGTCGCCGTAGGGCATGGGGTGGCGAACGGCGACGACCTTTAAACCCATTTCCATCAGAATTTCCACGATTTTGCGCGAGGTTTGGCTCTTACCGCAACCCGTGCGTATCGCACCCACGGCAATCACGGGTTTTACGCTTTTTAGCATCGTGCGCTTGGGACCCAACAGCGTAAAATCCGCGCCCGACGCGTTTACTTCCGCGCTTAAGCCCATCACATAGGTATAAGGTACGTCGCTGTAGGAAAAGACACATTCATTCGCTTCCAAATCATTGATAAGCCGCGGCAATTCCTTTTGCGGAAAAATGGGGATACCTTGCGGGTATAATTCGCCCGCCAATGCCGTCGGATAAATACGGTCGGCGATGTCCGGGATTTGCGCCGCGGTGAAGGCAACGACCTGATATTCGGGGTTTCCGCGGTAAACGGTATTGAAATTATGAAAGTCACGCCCCGCCGCACCGATGATGATGATATTCTTTTTCATTCGTTTTCTACCAGTTTCTTTTGTATGCTGCGCAGGAAGCCGCATATCCAACGGTTGATCGCGGGGTTGATCGAGGTTTCGTCGTCGCTGACGGCGAAGGTCGTATCCACGTCCGTCATGTCGTAGAAGTAGAGCATATCCACCAAACGCAGTACGTCCAAGAGGAAATTTGAGAACACGACTTCCGAGTTAAGGTTGCCGTCCAGCGTAATCACGTCGAAGAGGTCGGGGCGGGTCTTAATTTCCTCCATGACGACGGGGTGCAGGTTGTTGTGGTCGGTATGGCGTTTGTATACGATGTTCAAATTGTCGTCGGAGCGTTTGCGGGCCAGCAGACGTTCGATGATCTTCTCCATGGAGCATTTGAGGTCCACCAACAGCACGCGCCAGTTGTTTTCCTTGATGAAGCGGATCAGATCGATCGTTTGCTGGCGGTTACGGGGGAAGCCGTCCACCAAACCGGGGGTGTGTGAAAGCGCGAATTCGCGGAAGATTTGGCAGGTGACGGAATCGTCCACCAAAATGCCTTGCTCGGTCAGTTCTTTGATTTTCGGGTCATCCTTGGCCTTGGCGCGGAAGATATCGCCCATGCTGGCCGAATACAGGTTGTCCAGCCAATAATGCTTGATGTTCTTAACCAGCGTACCTTTTCCCCCGCCAGATTCGCCCAGCAGAATCATGAAGTCCCATTTTTCCAATATCAACGGTTTGCGGTTATGCTTCACGTCTTTCCCTCCCGTTTTCTATATAAGTACGCCCCTATTGTATGGGCAAAAGCTGCGTTGCGTCAATAACCCCCAAACCCATGCTTGCACGCCGCTCCGTATTTGCAATAATCACAGGGGGTTTTCCCCCCGCTTATGCAAGGAGCGGGAGCGATGATGCCTTCGGTTAAGCGGAGGGTTAGGTCTTTCATTTTTTCGTTCGCGTCGCGGTTCAAATCATCGAAAGAGTTTGCATCCGTAAAATCGGCGCCCGACATTTTGAATGCCTTAAGCAATCCCGCTTCACGGGCGATATCGTCCAACAAATGATCGGTCCTGAGCAGCGGGTCGTCAATGGGAAAATAAAATACGCCGCCGGGTTTAGGATTCTTGTGTTGCAGTTCGGGGCTTTTTAACATAGCGTTTAAGTAAAGCATAAGCTGCAATTGCGTGCCGTTCCTTACTTCGTTCGGGTTAAAGCGGGCATGACCCGATTTATAATCAATAATACGCACATAAGTGTCGCCGTTTTTGGCATCCAATAAATCCGCACGGTCAATACGCCCCGAAAGGGAAAGGCTTCGTCCGTTGTCTAACGGGACGGGCGGTGCAGGGGGCAAATCGATTTCCGTATAGGCAGGGGTATATTCCCCTTGGCGGATGTATTCGTTTAACGCCCAGACGGAAGCCGTACAAACCCGTTGTGCCTTATCCAATATATACCGGTTGCGCGCCGAACCGTGGTAAACCGTCGCATCGGAACCTTCGTTTTCGGGGACGAGCTCCTTTACGATTGAACCTACGATATCCTTGATTTCCGCCTTGGTCCGTGGTTGCCAGCGGTATCGACGGGCGAAACTCGCCACTACATCGTGGAACAGGCTGCCCAAATCAGCCGGCATGATTTCATATCGCTTGCGCGGCTTGGCTTTAAGCAAGTAGGTCATGTAATAAGCAAAGGGACAGCGGGCGTAAGCCTCCAATCGGGATGCCGCCGTGTATATCACCGGCCCGAACAACCGATTGACGGACGCAGGGGAAAGCATGGGTAACTTTCGTTCGATTTGCGTGGGGGTGAATGACGTATATTCCCGTATCGGTGCGGCGGCTTTTGGTAAAACCATGGGGAATTGCACGCGTATCGCCCGTAGGATGGGTGATGGCCTGATCACTTTCCCGCCCGGTTCGCTTTCCGCATAAATAAACGCGAGCGTATCGGCGGGTTGCGATAATGCGCAATAGAGCGCGTAATACTGCTCGTTGGCGCGGTTGGCTATATCGGGGGCGAGTTCCAAATCGCTGTTGCGCAACCGTTCACGTTCGTCGTCGGTGAACAAACCCTGCGCGGCGGGTAAAGGCGGAAGCACTCCTTCGTTCGCACCCAACACGATCATCGCCTTCACTTCGGGGTAGCGTGAACGCCCCATATCACCCAGTACCACTTGGTCAAGAGTGGGGGGGATACGGCCCAAACCCACTTGCGCAAACCCCGCGTCCAACAAAGAAGCGAACTCAAACGGCGTGACGGTCGTACCGCCCAATATTTCCGCCAGTTTGTCGAACACCTCACATATCTTCGGCCAAACTTGTTTATGTATACGGGCGGTTTCGGGGTCTCCGTCGGCCATCCGTTCGTCAAACCATCGCGAAAGCGTACCGGGGACATCCAGCGCATACAACAAATCAAAGACCTTACGGCAAACGGTTTCGACCGTGGATTTCCTTTTTACCCGTTCAAAATCAACCAAAACCCGCATCATATGCCGACGCGCGGCTTCCGCTATGGGGTTGGCCATTTCGTACCGCCAGCGATAACCGTTGATACCGTGCGCCATCGCGTGGTTTTCCAATATATCCACATCATCTTGCGGTAACCCGACCAACCCCGTCTTTAGAAAACGGAATATACCGTCCATACTGTAATTACGATTTATTATTTCAAACGCGGCGCGTATCAATTCCGTCAGCGGATGCGACAGGATATCAGTTTCCGTGTCCACGAATAACGGGATTCGTAATCTGTCGAATGTAAGGCGTAATATCCCTTCGTACCGCGTGCGGTCGCCGCATAATACTGCGATATCGTTAAAGCGGTAACCCCGTGTCCGTACCCATTCGCGTATACGGCTCGCCGCCGAAAGTACGGCATCGTACGGGTCGCGGGCGGGGATAAGTTCGATGGGGGGATTATTTATGACGTGGGTGGGTGGGGGGGTGGGGTTGAACGGTTGTTGACGGGAATGCGGGAGGGAGGGGATTCCGCTCCCTTGAAGGCGAAGTCGGTCGCCGGAATCCCCTCCCTCCCGCATTGAGACGGCTCCGGCAGCAAAAGCCCCTTCGTTTCCGGCGTTATATATTTTCGCTTTGCCGACCCCCGCCGTGGGTGTAAAATGCGCCACGAAAAACGCCATACCCGGATTGTGGGCATGGCGAAAATTATCTTCCATGTAAATAAGCGGTAACAATTCGATCCCCGCCTGTATTGCGGCGTGGCTCAATTTTTCCTGCGTGGTACGCGGGGTTTCGCACAGCGGGTCAATAAAGCGCTGCGTGTCCCGTGTAGTAAGCGTAACACCCATATAAGCGGCACGCTTCATTATATATAAAAGCACCAGCCGTTCCTGCGGGGTAAAGCCCGAAAAACCATCCACCCAAATATGAGCGCCGTCCAACAACGGCAACGCACCCTCCGTCACTTCCAAGCGCTGCGCCAGCAAATCCAACAAATCATCGGTCAACAAATACCGCCCGTCAACCGCTTCACGGTACTTGGTAAGGATCAACGAAAGATCGGAGAGCTTCGCGGACAACGCGGGGTCTCCGGGCATTTCCGGGACATCATGACGCGTAAGGGGAGGGATTCCGGCGACCGACTTTGCACTCAAGGGAGCGGAATCCCTCCCCTTACGCGTCTCCGGAGCCCCGGCAATCCCCAATCCCCCGACAATCCCCGACCCCCCCGTCACCCGTAAAAGCAAATCCTCAGCCGTAACGCGATAATGGTTCAACTCCGTCAGCGTCTTAGCCAACGTGTCAATAAAACCCTGTTTATCGTGCGCGCTTTGGTAATAAACAAACGCGTCGGCGTTTTCAAACAAAACCTTACGCAGAATCATTGCCTTCGCCAATTCGTCCGCTATACGCCCCGGCGGGCCGCCCATCGCGGAAAACAAACGGTATGCCAGCCGATTGAAGCTGAGCACCTGTACCCTTACGGTGGCGGCACGCTTAGTCAGCAGCAATCGTTCCGATTGCAAGGAAAATTGCTCCGGCACGAGGTAATACAAAGGTGTATTACCCGAAGGGGGCTGCGTATGGAAACGTTCAATTTCCTTCAGGCAATGCGCCGTTTTACCCGAACCCGGCGGGCCCGGAATGAATTGCAACGGCATTTATTCAATCCACGTGACTTTCGCTTCGTCGTAAATGCCCCGTGCATTTGGTGATTCGTCGCGTTCACCAATCGCGATGATATTAAAAGGAAGATCGTTTTCGTTTAGTTCCAAGGCTTCCCGTACGGCTTTGATCAGCGGTTCCTTCGGATACACGCCGCACCAGCAGGTGCTTAAGCCCATCGCTTCGGCTTGGATAAGGATGTTTTCCGTAGCCGCGCCCAAATCCTGCGGGAAATACCCGCGTGCGATGCCGTCCTGCACGGTTTCCTGCGTTTGGGGTAGGGCGAGCATGACGATGGCCGCGGGGGCTTTGTACAACATTTTCGCCCAATTATGCGCATCGGCCAATTTATTAAGTGTTTCGCGGCATGTGATGGCGATAAACCGCCAAGGCCGTGTGTTGCAAGCCGACGGCGAAAGCATCGCGGCTTCCAAAAGCGCCTTCAATTGTTCCTTGGATACGGGGGTGTCTTTAAACGAACGGATGCTGCGGCGGGTAAGAATGGGTTGGATAACCATTGTGGATCCCTCCTGCGTTAATGGTTGGATGCGTTTCATTCAAATCATTATATACATAAAACGCCGTAAATCACACGGATATTGACAAATTTATTACATTCATGTTTCATAGGTGATATTTTATCACCCGCATCAAGGAAACAAATTGTAGAAATGTTCATCCAAAGGGTTTTATTCTTAAAATGAGGAGATAACCATGCTTACCTTAACCGAAGCCGAAAGCATTCTGCGTAAGTATAATAAAGAAGCGTTCCATATCCGGCACGCGTTAACCGTTAGCGGTGTGTTGGGTTATTTCGCCCGGCAAGCGGACCCCGAACGGGTAGAATATTGGCGTATCGTGGGTATACTGCATGATACGGACTTCGAACTGCACCCCGATGCGCATTGCGTGGCGGGTATCGAAATCCTGCGTACGGAAAACGTGCCCGAGAATATCATCCGCTCGGCATTGAGCCATGGTTGGGGTATGACCGCTTCTCCCTACGAACCGTTGCATGAAATGGAAAAAATCCTATATGCGGTGGACGAGCTTACCGGGCTGGTATGGGCGACGGCATTGATGCGCCCGAGTAAATCCACGCAAGACCTCGAACTCGCCAGCGTAAAGAAGAAATTCAAGGATAAAAAATTCGCGGCCGGTTGCTCGCGTGAGACGATAACGAAAGGCGCGGAAATGCTGGGTTGGACCCTTGACGATTTGATCAGCGAAACGATCTTGGCCATGCGTTCATGCGAAAAGGATGTGGAAGGTAATGCCTAACGTATACGATACCTTAAAGGAACGCGGCTACATTGCCCAATGCACCCACGAGGAGGAACTGCGCGAGCTGCTCGGCAGGGAGTCCGTCACTTTTTATCAAGGCTACGACCCTACTGCCGACAGCCTGACTACGGGTCACTTGTTGACTTTTATGGTCCACAAGCACATGCGGGACGCGGGTCACCGACTTATCACTCTTATGGGTACGGGTACGGGTATGATAGGCGACCCATCCGAACGCAACGACATGCGTAAGGTGATGTCCCGCGAAACCGTCGCGTATAATATCGCCTGCTTCAAGGAGCAGATGACACGCTTCGTTGACTACAGCGGCGGCGACGCGATCATGGAGGAAAACGATTGGCTGTTGGAATTAAATTTGGCGGAATTTATGCGGGACATCGGCATTCATTTTAATGTGAACCGTATGCTTGCCGCCGAATGTTACAAAGCGCGCCTTGCCGACGGCCTCACCGCTTTCGAATTAACCTACATGCTGATGCAGGCTTACGATTTTCTGGAGCTGTACCGCCGTTATAACTGCCGTTTGCAATTGGGCGGAAGCGAGCAATGGGGCAACATCATTGCGGGCATCGATTTAATACGCAAAAAGGAAGGCATACAGGCATACGGGCTCACCAATGTACTGCTTACCGCCGCGGACGGTTCAAAAATGGGCAAATCCGCGGGCAACGCCGTATGGCTTTCCGCGGAAAGAACTTCACCCTACGATTTCTACCAGCATTGGCGTAATACCGCAGACGTAAACGTGATACGCGATTTGAAGCTGTTCACGTTTTTACCGTTGGATGAAATTGAAGAAATGTCCCACTGTCAAGGCGCGGAGATTAACAAGGTCAAGGAAGTGCTCGCATACGAGGTGACCAAAATCGTCCACGGCGAAGAAGAAGCGCAAAAGGCGCAAAGTGCGGCGAAAGCGTTGTTTGCCGGCGGCAGCGGGGAAACGGAATCCATACCCTGCACGGATATATCCCGCACGGAAGCCGAAGAAGGTATCAATATCGTGGTATTGCTTGAAAAGATGGGATTAATCAAGTCCCGCAGCGAAGCGCGTCAATTGATCGCGCAAGGGGGCATTAAAGTAAACGAACAAAAAGCGGACAACCATGAATTGATAATAAAAGCAGATGATTTTGGACCGGACGGCTTCTTGCTGATTCAAAAAGGAAAAAAGATATACCACCGCGGGCGGTTGGTGTGAACGAGCGCGAAGGCATTATCATCAACCGCACCGATATCGCCGCCACGGCGGTAACCTCTTCGCAATTCCCGTCAACGGGATTACCCGAGGTCGCTTTTGTGGGGCGGTCAAACGTGGGTAAATCCTCTCTGATCAACGCCATGTTGGGACGTAAAAAACTGGCACGAACCAGTCGACAACCCGGAAAAACCCGTACGATCAATTTTTTTTCGGTGGAGGATAAACTTTATTTCGTAGACCTGCCCGGTTACGGTTACGCCAAGGTTTCCAAAACGGAACAGGAAAAATGGGGCGGCATGGTGGAGGGTTACTTAAAAAACCGCACGGTTTTGAAGCGTATCTTTATACTGGTTGATATCCGCCACGAACCCACCGCGGGCGACCGTATGATTTACGATTGGTGTATGCATTACGGCTTGCCTTTTTCGGTTGTGGCCACCAAATGCGACAAACTTTCGCGCAACCAAACCGCAAAACAAGTGGGGAGTCTGCGGCGAGGGTTGGGTACTGCCGATGTCATCCCCTTTTCCGGCGAAACGCGCCAAGGCCGTAACGACTTATGGGCGTTGATAATGGACAGTTGCGGGATTGATGTGCTATAGTCAACGGAGAACCACAATATAACAAAGGCGGCGAGCGAATGGCGGAAAGTGCTGTTACGGTTGGTAATATATATACGGGCACGGTGTTAAAGATCAAACCCTTCGGGGCGATCGTTTCCCTTCCCGGGGGTGTACCCGGCCTTGTGCATATATCGCAGATAACAAACGGATACGTGCAAAACGTAGCCGATGTGCTTAATGTGGGCGACGAGGTGGATGTACGCGTCGTGTCCTACGAAGAGGCGTCGGGCAAGATTTCCCTTTCAATGAAGGATGTACCCCAATCGTCCCACTACGGCGGCTACGACGATGAAGAGGACGAAGAAGGCGAACATAATTACCGCTACGACGCACCGCCTGTAATAACCGCTGCGCAAGCCGCTTCCTTTGAGGAAAAATTCAAATCATGGCAAAAAATTTCCAACGAACGCATCGCCGGAATCAATAGGAGAAATAAACGGAGATAGCCGCCGTCATTCCATCAGGCGATACATCAGCGCGGCATTGTCCTTACGCACGACTTCCTTCACTGTAAGCACTTCGAATTTGATCGTTTTATCGCCGAAGCGTATCTCAATAATATCGCCGACCTTAACATCCGCCGATGCCTTAGCCGGTTTGCCGTCAATCGTTACGCGCCCGGCATCACAAGCCTCATTCGCTACGGTACGCCGCTTGATTATACGGCTGACCTTCAAGTATTTATCTAAACGCATCATTCATTCCTTTCTTTGGCAACATCCCAAGGGTAGTCCGTAATGCTCCATACAAATATGCGGGATACCCGCTTCTTCAAAGACCTCCCCGTATGGGGTAAATCCCAACTTTTCATAAAACGCCTGCGCCGTGAGCTGTGCATGAAGGATTTGACGTTCACCGCCCATGATGCAGCAGGCCTTGATCAACGCCTGCATAATGCCCGTGCCCAATCCTTTGCCGCGGTGCTCGGGCAGCGTCGCTACGCGGCCGATCACATAGTCGTCGCGGGTAATCTTTACCCGTCCCGTGGCTACGGGCACGTCGTTTTCGTAAGCAACTACGTGGATGCACGCACCGTCGTCGCCTTCATATTCATCCTCGGGTGAAATGTTTTGTTCCTCGATAAAAACGCGGCTGCGCAGGGCATAAACGTCTTCCAATCCTTCCTCGCCGAAAAACCATTGCATGGTCAGCATACATACCACCCCAAAATCGCATCAACGATCCGTTTGCTCGCTTTGCCGTCCCCGAAGGGATTGGACGCGGCAGCCATACAGGCGTACGCTTCCTTGTCGGTTAAAAGGCGGGCGGCGGCGGCATAAATCGTTTCCTCCTCCACGCCTGCCAATACAAGCGTACCCGCGGCTAATCCTTCAGGGCGTTCGGTCACTTCCCGCAGGACGACGACAGGTATGTTAAAGGACGGGGCTTCCTCTTGTATACCGCCCGAATCGGATAAAATCAAATAAGAACGCTTCATCAGGTTATGCATGTCATGGATTTCCACTGCACTCGTAAGGAATACGTTATTGAGGTGGGCCAGATATTTTTTTGATTCCTCCCGCCCCGCGCCGTTGGGGTGCATCGGCCATATTAATTGCACATCGGGGAAATCCGCCGCGATACGCCCTACGGCACGGCAGATATTTTCCATGGCAAGGCCGATATTCTCCCGCCGATGGGCGGTCATTAATAGAATGCGCCTCGTGAAATCGAGGCCGTTTAGCACATCGTTTTGAAAGCGATATTCATCGGATGCCGTATATGCCAGCATGTCCACCGCCGTATTACCCGTAACGAAAATCGAGGAATCGGGTATGTTTTCCTTTAACAAATAATCCCGCGACAATTCCGTGGGGGCGAAATGTAAATCTGTAAGGGCCGTGGTCAACTTACGGTTCATCTCCTCGGGGTAGGGGCGGTATTTGTCATACGTGCGCAGCCCGGCTTCCACGTGCCCGACCGCGACCTTCGCGTAAAAAGCGGACAACGCCGCGGCGAACGTTGTCGTCGTATCACCGTGTACCAACAATATATCGGGCTTATATCCATCAATGATCGGTTTCATCCCCGTCAATATACGGTTTACCACATCACCCATGCTTTGCCCCGTCGTCATCACGTTCAAATCCCAGTCGGGCACTACGCCAAAGGGGATAAGCGATTGGTCAAGCAACTCCCGATGCTGCGCGGTTACGCATACGCGTGATTCAAGGACGCCGCTCTCCGCGCGTTTCGCCAATTCCAACACCAACGGGACCATTTTATTCGCTTCCGCCCGTGTACCGAAAACCGTAAGGACCTTTACCGTACCCATATCAAGCCGCCTTTCATACCATAATTAAGTATAAGCATATTCCATAGCCGTTATATACGCAAGTTTGTTGGGTTAAACCCGCGGCTTGCCTTGACAGCGCGGAAATAAATCGTATACTCTCTTGGAAGTATGATCATGGATAGCTGGCCGAGCGGTCGAAGGCGGCGGTCTTGAAAACCGCAGAACTGAAAGGTTCCGGGGGTTCGAATCCCTCGCTATCCGATTCCTACGCCTCCCAAGCGGAAGGCATATAGATTTCACGGAAGCGCTTCATGGCGAAGCGGTCGGTCATGCCTGCGATATAATCGGCTGCGGCTTGCGCGGGGTCGTCGCATCGCTCCCTCAGCTCGTCGGGTAATTTGTTGGGATGGGATATATAGTATTCGAAAAGCAGACGCAAAAGCGTCTGTATTTTTTTGCGTTCGGATTGATGGAGTTGATGGGCGTAGGTATTTTCAAAGAGATAGGCGCGTAGTTCGGACAGGATAACCACGACATCAGGGGAAAGGGAAACGGTATTTTTGCCCGTACTGTATCGTACCATGTCACGTACGAGGTAATCGATACGCGCAGTGGAGGTTTCGCCCAGTATTTCGCAAGCGGATTTGGGCAGGTCTGTCGGGATCAAAATCCTTGCGCGGATGGCGTCGTCGATGTCGTGGTTTATGTAAGCGATTTTATCGGATAGTTTAACCACCCAGCCCTCCAATGTTTCGGGGTTGCCGCTGGTGCGGTGGTTTAATATCCCGTCGCGCACCTCATTCGTAAGGTTTAGATCCGATGTGACGCGTACGCTTTGTTCATTGTGGCGGAAGCCGTCGGGTAACAGGGTGTCCAACGCGTCCTCACCCGTATGGCCGAAGGGGGTGTGCCCCAAGTCATGCCCCAAAGCAATGGCCTCGGTCAAATCCTCGTTTAATAACAGCGCACGGGCGGCGGTGCGGGCGATTTGCGCCACTTCCAGCGTATGCGTTAGGCGGGTACGGTAATGGTCACCTTCGGGGGAAATGAATACCTGCGTTTTGTGCATCAACCGCCGGAATGCCTTGCAATGGGTGATCCTGTCACGGTCCTTTTGGAATTCCGTACGTATCTCGCATTTTTCCGCGGGAAGGGAACGCCCCTTTGTGGTGATACTTTTCGCCGCGAAGGGGGAAAGGTGGGCCAGCTCATATTGTTCACGTTGTTCCCGCAGGTTCATGACGGACCCCCGATCGTGGGCTTGTAACGTATGCGGAAAGCGGGTAACGCGTCAATTTGCGTGTAGTGGTTAATATCCCAATCATCCCCATGCGCGGGATCATTAACGCCTTCGGACGGTGTGGCAAACAAAAGGACATCCAACACCGTTGCTTGCCGAAGCGGTTTATCAAAAAACGCGGACATCAGGTCGATGGTGGTAACCGCGGGTTTTTTGTAAAACCATTTCCCGTTGATTTCAACCATAAAGGATAAATCCTTTAACATACCGTCAAAGACGATTTCACAAAATACGGGGTCGCTTTCAAATTCTATGGGGATCGCCAGCCCGTCGGCGTCCTCGCTGCCGCCCCAACGCAATCGCATCGGCAATTGCGCTTCACCCGATTTATGAATAACCGGGGAAAAATAGGGTTGCTTGATGATTTCCTTATAGGTTTCCAATAAAGGTTGCGCGATGCCCGCGTGGTGGTTGTTGGGGTCCTCGATTTCAAGCCCCAAGCGCCCGCGGTCGCGGAATTGGTACATCGTGATACCGGTCAGGTCAGGCAATTCTTCGGGGATGCGCCCGTAAAAATCCTTCACCTGCTCGGCTTGCTCGTACGGGCCGTTGACGTCGCCGTCGGCGTTGGTTTCGGATAACAGGAGCGGACGCTTCCTATGCTCTCCCCTTTCCATAAAACGTGCGAATTCCGCGTTGAGCTCGCGGATGATTTTACCGTTGGGGTCGCGCTTGTGGCTGTTGCCGCCGGGTTCGGCGATGTCGTAGGGCCAACCCCAATGCAGGGACAAATAAGCGTCCGCCGACCATATATCCGCGACGCGTATCGCTTCAGCGAATTCGTCTTCATATTTCATTTTTCCGTCGGGCAGGGTGTGTGCGCCGCCGATACACAGGATCGTTTGGACGTTCGGCGCGATTTTTTTGATTATCTGATGGAAGCGTACATAAAAGTCCGCCACCTGTTGATACGAGTACCGCTTGCTGAACGCGAACCAACTCCCCGTGGCTTCATGGTTAATGCGTAATTGCATACGGCCGAACGGGCGCAGGTCCTCCGCTATTTTTTCCAATTGCTCGTCCGAAACGCCGCAATCCAGTGTCAGCGTTAGGATAACATCCTGCCCGTGTCGGCGGACGTCGCGCATACAGGTAAAGGGTTCGCCCAACGTGTCACCCTCCAACCCGCCGCCATACGGGAAATAATCGTCGTACGCGTAGTCCCACTGGTACGAGACCTCGTCCTTGGTGGGTAGTGTGCTTGCGCGCGCGGGCCATCCTTCGTCCAGCGGGTAGTAGCAATACATCAGGTTTATGGCGCGGTGCGGCCTTCCCAATGTGTGAAGGATATAATCTTGGTTTACATATTCGCCGCGTTCGCTGCCGTCCCCCAAATCAACCGCGCATTTTGCGGGCCCCATATGGATTCCGTACGCTTTCATAACGCACCTCCGTGGTATTTAATAAGCAATATCAATGAGCTCTTGAATCTTATACATACGTTCATCCAAATCGGAGATTTGCTCGGCGCATTCACGCAGTCCCTCCGCCAAGTGCTGCGGCATCCCCGTCTTATATTTATAGCGAATTTTATGCTCGAGCGAAGCCCAAAAATCCATGGCCTGCGTGCGGATCTGTATCTCCACGGGTAAGCGTTGTACGGAACCGGTGAGGTAGATCGGTACCTCCAATATAATGTGGTGACTGCGATAACCGGATGCCTTGGGTTTGGCCACGTAATTTTTTTCACTGATGACCTTCATGTCGGGTTGGTTCTTAAATACATCCGCAAGGTATGTGATATCCTTCGCGTACGAACAAATACACCGCAAACCCGCGATGTCGGTCAGGTTTTTGCGCGCGCTTTCGGACGTGATGGGATGCCCGAGGCGATGGAGCTTCTCCGCGATGCTTTCGTATGATTTTAACCGGCGTTTTATATGTTCGATGGGGTTGTGTTTTTGCAAATTATCGAAATCCTCGAGTAAAATGTCGATGCGTGTTTCCATGTTCTTAAGGGCGCATCGGTACAGGACAAGCAATTCCTTCACCTTCACGAATTCGTGCGGGGGGAAGAGGATGGACATGATCGTTTCCTCGCTTTCTTTCATCGCGCTCGCGGTATCGTGATGGTCAACACCGCGCCGTTGATTATATCGTTTTCGGCAAATGCCGTGCCGTTATGCTGCTCCACGATAGACTTTACAATAGCTAAGCCGATACCCGTCAAACCGCTTTTCCCCCGATAAAACCGCTCGAACACATGGGGCAGCTCATTGGGTTCAAAGCCGGGGCCGTCATCCTTAATTTCAATTACCGCTTTTTTCCCGTGGTTATAGCAGTCAATATTGATTTCCGTACTTGCGTAGCGCAGGGCGTTGGATATCAAATTGTCCAACGCGCGTTCAATGTATGCTTTTATACAGGGTACGACGACGGGTTCCGCGTTGTTACGGAAGGTAATCCGTATATTTGACGTCGGGGTTTCGTGGATACGGATGCGTTCGGTGATAACCTTGCGTAAATCAACCGTGTCCTCAAAAGGAATCGTGATGTTATCTATACGCGAAAC
Source organism: Defluviitaleaceae bacterium (assembly GCA_009779755.1). GTDB lineage: Bacteria > Bacillota > Clostridia > Lachnospirales > WQUN01 > WQRX01. The sequence goes on from WRDO01000011.1 coordinate 34,028, forward strand.
ATAGAGAATATCACCCACCATACTTGTCAAACGGTTGGTGGCCTCAAGAATCGTGTCGCTGGCTTTCTGCGTATCCATAATGCCGTATTTGATGCCTTCGGCATAGCTCTTGATGGACATGAGCGGCGTCCGAAGTTCGTGGGAAACGTTTTGGAAGAAGGTTTTTTGTTCATTGTCGTATTTCGCGAGCTGCTTGGCGGTGTGGTTGAGGCTTTGGTTGAGGGTTTCGAATTCCTCGTTCGCAAAGGCTTCGTAATTTTGCGTAAAATCCCCGCGCCCGATTTGCCGCGCGAAGTTGTTGAGTACGAACAACGGATGCGCAAGTGAACTCGACAGGAACGTGGCTATGATCATCGCCAACGCCCATATCACCATGACCACCAGCAACAATAACATATTGACTTGGTTGGAAAAGCGCGAAATATCGGTGATATCCACATAGAAAACGGCGTGCCACCCCTCGCCGAAAACGGAGACGGGTTGGGTGGTTATGTAGAAAATGCCGCCGTCCGTAGGCAGGCGGCGATTGCTGATGAGCGATGGGGGTAGGTTATTGTCGCGTAATGCCTCGGCGATCGTATCGGTGGTGGGGGCGGCATAACCGTAAACAAGCTCAAAGTTATCGCTGAAATAAAAATGATTGATACGCTGCCCGAATAAACCCGAGCGTACAATCATTGTAAACCCGCCGAAATAATCGTAGAGTTCTTGCGTTTCGGCCAGTTCCGTCACGGCATGGTGACGGATATATTGCCTGACCGCTACGTTAAAGATGAAGAAAACCAAGGCAAACGAAAGTAAGAGCAACAGGGAAAAGGCAGTAAGGATACTGCCCCGCAGGTTACGCCTTAAACGGTTAAACAACGTCGCCCCGTTCGTAGGCGATACGGCGGAAAATGGCCTTAACCCGCATGACAAACGTCATGGGGCTGACGGGTTTGGTAAAGAAATCATCCGCACCCAAGTCCAATCCCGTCTGATAGTCCAAATCGCTGTCACGCGCCGTAAGCATAAAAATAGGCACATGGCTCACGCGGCGCAGCTCCTTGCATACGGCAAAGCCGTTCGACCCGGGCATCATCACATCCAGCACGACCAAATCGGCAGGCTTTCCGCTAAACGCGGCCAATAACAAATCCCCGTTTTCGAACGCCTCGACGGTATACCCCGCGTTCTCCAGAAAGGCTTTCAACGCTTCCCGTATGTGTAAATCGTCGTCAGCAATGTATATCAATTTCATTTACGTACCCCTTTATAATAACGGTGAAAATAACCGTGATATGGATTCCCTTACTTTTATTATACGGCGGCGCTTGTTATACGCTTCCAGTGTCAGTTCCCGGCAATAATCCATGTCTGCGACGAACGCCTCCTCCAATTCAAGCGTTGCCCGTGCGTCGGTAATAAATGCATGCGTTTCGAAATTTATCTTAAAGCTGCGTACGTCCATATTCGCCGTACCGATGGCGCAGATTTGCGAATCCACCATTATGGTCTTGCAATGGATAAAACCTTCGGTATATTCGTAACCCTTGGCGCCTGCGCACATCAATTCACCCATGTAGCTGGAGCTGGCCCAATACACGAAGGGGTGGTCGGGTTTGCCGGGGTACATGATACGTACGTCCACCCCGCGGAGCGCGGCGATGCGAAGGCACGTAAAAAGTGCGTCATCGGGTACGAAATAGGGTGTTTGAATATAGATCGATTTCTTCGCGTTCATGATCATGGAGCAAAAACCGTGGAGGATATGCGGGTCGGTGGTGTCGGGCCCCGAGGAAAGGATTTGAACGCTGGAGCCGTCAGTCGGCGATGGGGCTTGTCCCGAAAGCGGTTTAAACCGTTTCGAATTTACCTCCAGCCTGTCGTTCTTATTTTTGACGCTGAAGTTCCAGTCCATGATAAAACGCAGAATCAATGGGTCGACCGCGCCGCCCGTCAAGCGCATGTGCGAGTCACGCCAAGAACCGAAGCGTTCCGACATACCGAGGTACTCCTTGCCGATGTTCGAACCGCCGAGGTAAGCGATTTCGCCGTCGATGATCGCCAGCTTCCTGTGGTTGCGGTAATTCATACGCATCAGGAATGGCGGCAGAAACAAACCGAGCTTGCCCTGCGCGTTTATCAACGGCTTAAACGTATCCTTCGGCGTAAAATAACAGCCTGTACCGTCCGCCAACAGGCGTACGTCCAGTCCGTCCATGGCGCGTTCGGCGAGTTTTTCCACCAACTTCCGTCCGATTTCATCCCCGCGGAAGATATAATATTGTATGTAGATATATTCGCGCGCGTTGGCGATATCCTCCAGCAACGCGTCAAACTTCGTTTTACCGTCGTAGAACAGGGTAATTTGATTGTCATGGGTGGTATCGCCTTCGTCCGCGCCTAAAGCCATCCCGCGGTACACGTTATGTATCAGGGAATCGTCATTGTATTTTTGTATGAATACGCGTTGCTTGCGGCTGTCTTGGCCGCCCATGAGGTATAGGATAAATCCGAATATGGGAAGGAACGCCATAGCCACGATCCATGCCCAAGTGGCGGCGGTGTTGCGACGTTGCACAAAAATTACATAAGCGATTAGAAAATAATTGACGATTGTCACAAAGAGCATAGGGGAGGGCATCCGGAATTCTCCTTTCGCCCGTCATTATACACTAAAAAAAGGATTCGTACCACAAAACAAACATATATATCGTCCAAATCATACGGGAATGGTCGGCTTTGCCGGATTTATGCCTGTCCAACAGTTGGATAAGCCTGTCCCTTCGGAAAATCCGCCCGACAAAATCCCGTTCGAAGGCTTCTTTTATGATTGCGTAATATTTATCTTCACGCAACCAAATCCGCGTAGGCACGGGGAATCCGCGCCGTTGCTTGCCCTTCCCGTCGGGGAGGCAACGCAGCGCGGCTTGACGCAGGGCGTATTTCGTACCCTTTCGGTTGACGCGATACCGCGTGGGTATGGAAGCGGCGACGGAAAATACCTCACGGTCCAAGAACGGGACGCGGATTTCAAACGAACAAGCGCTGGACATTTTATCCGCTTTAAGCAGGATATCCCCCACCATCCATAGATGCAGGTCGAGGTATTGCATTTTGGTGATGTCGTCGTAGCCCATTTCGCGGGCTTGGTCGTAGTAGGGGCGCGTGATGTCACCGGTGGACAAGGGTACCGCAAACTCGGGTTGCAAGATATCCGCGCGGTCTTTATCGGAGAAGGTATGGAAATTGCCGATGTAACGTTCCTCGAGCGGTTTGCCCGCCGATTGCAGGAACCGTTTGCCTCTGAATGAGAAGGGGAGCTTCCCCACCCATTTGCCGATTAAACGCCTTAACGTTAGCGGTATGATTTTCGTGAAGCCTAAGCTGTACATGCGGTGGTAATGCTCGTACCCGCCGAACAATTCGTCCGCGCCTTCACCCGTGAGCGCACCCTTAACGTATTCGCTCGCCATCTTGCACACGAAGTACAACCCGATGGCGGCGGGGTCCGCCAAGGGTTCGTCCATATGATATTGGATGTTTTTTAACGCACCCCAGTATTCCTCGGTCGTGATGGTCTTGGAAATATTTTCGATACCCTTTGCCTTTGCCAATGCTTTTGCGCTGTCGATTTCCGAAAAACCCTCGTGTTCGAACCCTACGGAGAAAGACTTGTCCACCTTCGAAACCGCCGTGATGTAGCTCGAATCCCAACCGCCGGAAAGGAACGTACCCAATTCCACATCCGCGCGTTGGTGGTAACCGACGGATTCCTTCACCACGGCGTCGATTTGCTCGACGATGTCGGTTAGGCCGCGTTTACCCTTGTATTTTTCATCGGGGTTAAAGCACGCCTGCCAATACCGCGTGAGCGTGATCTCGCCTTCCCTGTACCGCATAAAATGCGCGGGTGGGAGCTTATATACGCCTGTAAAGAAGGTCTCGTCCAACACGGAATATTGGAAGGACAGGTACGCCGAAAGTGCGCGCGGGTTGAGCTCCTTCACGAAAGCGGGATATTCCAAAAACGACTTTATTTCCGACGCGAACAATAGTTGCTCGCCGAAAATACCGTAATAAAAGGGCTTGATACCGAAGAAATCACGCGCGGCGAAGATTTCACCCTTCGTGTGGTCGTAGATTAAAAATGCAAACATACCGCGCAAACGGTCGAGCATCCCTTCGCCGTATTCCTCATACATGTGCAGGAGAACCTCGGTATCGGCGGTGGTTTCGAAGGTATGCCCTTTGACCGCAAGTTCCGCCCGCAATTCGATGAAGTTATAGATTTCACCGTTAAACACAAGCGAATACGCGCCGTCCGACGACCGCATGGGTTGCGCGCCGCGCTTCAAATCAAAAAAAGAAAGGCGGCGGAAGCCAAGGGATATATCCCCGTCCACGTAGTACCCTTCACCGTCGGGCCCACGGTGGGCTACGCGCTCAGCCATCTTTCGGATGATCGTATTATCGTCGTCGTTGTATTCGTTTCCTGTGAAACCGCAGAAACCGCACATAAGATGCTCCCGTTAGAATATTATTGTTTCGTCGCCCTGTCCGTGCGCGCGTCCCGTACTGCTATTTGCAGGACGGGGGGTGGGGCAATGTTACGTACTGTTAATAATGTTTATTTTAGAGGCTTCGGCATTTCACCGTACCATTTATCTAATTCTTCATTATTACAATACCCAAGCAGGACCGATACGTTTTGAAATAAATCGGATGCAAGCCCGTATGCGGTCATTCTGCCATGTCCTTCGAGGATTATATAACGCTTCTCACTTTTATCCGTTAAAAATATCAATGGGGGAAATTTATGCCCTGCCCTTAGTTTTTTTGCGCCTTCAATCGCTCTGTCGTTCGGTACATCATACACGGTTTTCCCGGATAAAATCGTCTTTGCCGCTTCGAGAGGTGAACCTGTATAATTGGAGAGTTCATTCCAATAGCTGTATTCTATATATATGATTTTCGAAATATCATCTCTTTCAAATTCAGTCCATATCCATTCAACACTTGTCGGGAAGTTTTCAAACAGTTCTTCGTCTTTGTACCCTCTAAAGCGTTTTAATATTTCTATTCTTAAGGTATTTTCTTTTTCACACATGATATTGCCATTTGTAATAATATCCGTAGTGATATGCATTTTTTCCAATACGGTTTCTATTTGTTTTTTGAATCGGTCAGAATCAACTTCCATTTTAAGAAACTCATAAACCATTTCATTTTCACTCGAGAGTTTGATTTTTTTCATAATTTATTTCCTTTAATAAATAATATTCACATACATGAATATTTAACTGTTTCCAATTCCGGAGCCGATCATCACCCGATTTCGTTAAGCGCGGCGTTGGAACCTTCCCCCGCACCCTGCGGCGATACCCGTATAATCCCGCACGGCGTTTGCTCCGATGATTGCCCAAGTGGGTTATCGCGTAATACCGCCGCAAGAAAGGATTCGCGCAGCTTGGGGTCGGAAGCGCCCAGCAGGTTTACACCCAAATCGTTGGCATCCACGATCGCGACGTGTACGCCGATACTTTCGGCGATGGCTTGCGCAACCCGTACGGGTTTGTCGGGCGCGAGGACGACGTATTCGTTGTACGGGGGGAGGGTATTGTCGCAGGGGCCGTCGATGCCGCGCGCCTTGGGGCCCGCCACGCGGTAAAACCAACCCTTGCGGCCGAACAGCTTACCGATGACGGAAACGACAGCCGCGAATAAAATATTGATTACCCCGCATTCGCGCAGGGCCATCTCCATGGTTTCGGGGATACCCAAGCCGATGCCGTGTGGGGTTTTTTGCACGTAGCGGGAGAGGAAAACCGCCAAGCGGCGGGGTTTGATGTCACGCATGGGAATGGCGCGGGACTGTGTGCAAGCTACCGCGCGTTCGGAAATAAAGACGATGTCGCCTTCGCGTACATGGGGGGTTAGGTAGGGGATAAAAACGTCCGCCGCGTCGTCGTCTTGGGTGATTACGTGGGTGCGGATGGGGAAGCGGGCGTAGGTTTGCCCGCTTGCTTCGATTTCCAAGGATTTGCCGGTGTTTGGGGTTGGGAGTTCGGCGTCGGGGGTTGGGGGTTGGGGGAATACGGTCTTTGAAGCGGGCATCCGCTTGCCGCCGGAAAAGGAGAATCTACTTTCCGTACCCTTGATTAAACGGGCGATATTACCCCGGTGCATAAACCACGCCAACGCGCCCAAAAAGGAAGTAACGCTTACCACTTCCCACCCGTGCCCGAAAATAGCGAGTAAAGCGGGAATTAATAACGACATGAAGAGCGACGCGACTGATATATACTTAACGATCAACGCAATCGCAAGGATAACGGCGTATACGATCAACGCGACGCGCCAATCCAGCATGAGGATTAACCCCAATGTGGACGCCACACCCTTCCCGCCGCGGAAGCGCATATGAAAAGGGAAGTCATGCCCCAGCACAACTCCCAAACCCGCGTACAAACCCGGGTGCAAATCCCTCTGCCAGCCAAACAAAGCCCCATTGAATATCCATGAAGCCAATAAAAAAGCCGCCGCCGCTTTTGCCATGTCGGCGGTCAGCACAACCGCGCCGAGCTTCGTGCCGAGTATGCGCGTTACGTTGGTCATACCCGCGCCGCCCGAGCCGTAGTCCCGTATGTCTATGCCGGCGGTTTTTTTGGATAAATAATAGCCGTTTTGCAAACACCCGAAGGCGTAGCCGATAAGTAAGGCAATTAATCTGTACATTCGGCTCTATGCCCCTTGTGCCTCCAAATGCGCGTTGATTTCATCGATCAGCGCGTCCACATCCACGCCGTGGCCTACGCCCGCGTCTTCCAATGTTTCGCGCTGGGCTGAGGGACAACCCGCGCAGCGAAGCCCCGCGCGCATAAAAACGGGCGCAAGACCTTCACCCATCTTAAGGATATCCGCGATAATCATTTCCTTCGTTGCTTTTGCCATGTATAACGCTCCTTTAATGTAAGTGTTAACGGTTTGACAGGTTACTAAACCCCGGGTAGTAACGGAATATCACTTTACCTAATATACGTCTTTCCTCCACGAAGGGATTCGCCCAGTCCCGCGAATCCTTGGAGTTGCCGCGGTTGTCGCCCAATACGAAGTAATGGCTTTCGGGCACCTCCGTTTCGGGGAAATTGGGACCCAAATAACCGAACGGACCCTCCGTAATGAACTCGTCGCGTTCGAGCGCGACGCCGTTGATAAACACGGTGCCGTCCACCAAGCTCACCCGTTCGCCGGGCAAGGCGATGATGCGCTTCACGTTTTTTATGCCGTCGTCGGGTGCGCGGAATACGATGATGTCATATCGATCGGGGTTGTTAAACCAATAAGAAAGCCTAAACGCGATAATCCTGTCGTTGACCCTGATGGTGCTTTCCATGCTGCCCGTGGGGATGGACGCGTTGACGATGACGAAAAGATTAACCGCCAACGCGAAAACCACCGCAAACACGATCACCTTCGCCCAGCTCAACGCTTCCGCGACGAGTTCCCCTTTTACATCGGGGGGCGGTTCGGGCGCGCCTTCGGTGGCTAGGGCAATGACATCCCGCGGGGTTTGGGGCTCGAAGTCGGACATGCAAAACCAGCTTTCTGATGGGGTTATGGCGGCGAGTATAACATATTCTTCCAATGGTGCGCAAATACGCGCCCGCATCGGCCGGCATAACAACGTAACCTATGTTCTGCCCCGGTTTATGCGTCCTTTTTCTGATGTTCCTTCCTTAGTTTTAACGCTTCGAATATGCCGTTGATATCGCGCTTGGGGTAGGGCATGACGATGTTGATCGCGATTTCCTCCAACAGGAAGGTATACACATACGCACCGAGGAAGATGAAGATGATGTTCGCGTCCACCCCCGTTATCACGAATACGATAGGGACAAAGAACGCCACCAACGCGCCGAATTTGGAAAGGCGGGTGTGCATCATCATCAATTGGCTGTAGTGCAGGTATCCCACGATCATGCCGATGACCTTGATCGCGACGAAGCCGATGACGATCCCGATCGAAAGGGCGTTTAAGCCAAGCGCGGGGACGATCGTAACCAAAGCGACCGCGATAAAGAAGTAATCCGCCGTGCCGTCGAGGTTGGCGCCGATCTTGGACGTCCAGCCGAATTTGCGTGCCAGCGGGCCGTCTATCATGTCGGTAAGGCCGGCCGATACGTAGACGATCATAAACGCCGTGCCCAAGGTTTCGCCGAAGTAGGCGATCGGCAGTAATGCCAACGCCAGCAAAATCCGCGAAATCGACAACGCGTTGGGTAGGTGCTTCATCATTTCATCAAGTCCTTTACATAGTTATATTTACCCCTACAGGGTTAGACCGAAATAGATTCCCTTCGTTGCATACCGCCATAACCGAAAGCCCTTTAAAAATTTCATCGCCCCGTAAGATGCATATAGACACATCCCACTTATTCCCTTTATAATAGCGTTTAGGCAATATACACAAACGATTCAATAAAAATTGGAGGTTGTATATGAAAGTTTATTCGGCGAGCGAAATCCGCAACGTAGCGGTGCTGGGCCACAGCGGCTGCGGCAAAACGAGCCTGATGGAGGCCGCGCTCCACCTCACCAAGGTAACCAGCCGTATGGGCCGCGTGGAGGACGGCAACACCGTGTCCGACTATGACGACGAAGAAAAGAGGCGCAAAGGCAGCGTCAGCGCGTCCTTGATCCCCATAGAATGGCAAGGCAATAAGGTCAACTTCATCGACACGCCCGGCTACTTCGACTTCGCCGGGGCGGTATCCGAAGCCCTCGCCGCCGCCGACGCCGCGCTTATCTTCGCCAACGCCAAAGCGGGCATCGAAGTAGGTACCGAAATCGCCTGCGAAAAAACGCAGGGTATGCCCCGCATTATTTTCGTAAACGGTATGGACGACGAACACGCCGACTATTACCGCGTTATCAGCGAAATGCGCGCGCAGTTGGGTAATTCCATCGTGCCGATTATGCTCCCCTTCAAGGAGGGCGGCAAAATCGCGGGTTATGTGGACAACCTTACGGGCAAGGCTTACAAATTTAACGGCAACGCCATAACACCCTGCGACGTACCCGCGGACATGGCGGATATATATGAAGAGTACCACGCAATGCTGGTGGAAATCATCGCTGAATCCGATGAGGGGCTGATGGAAAAATTCTTCGGTGACGAAGCCCTCACCCCCGAGGAAATGCTCAGCGGCTTAAAAGCGGGTATCACGGCCGACAGCTTAACCCCCGTATTGTGCGGTGTGGCTACGACCGGAGTGGGTATTACGTCGCTGTTGGACTTTACCGTCAACATCCTCCCCCCCGCCGCCGAATTGAGAAAAGTAATTAAGGCAACCAACGACAAAGGTGACGCGGTGGACGTACCCTGCACCGCCGAAGGCCCGTTGTGCGCCTTTGTGTTTAAGACCATCGCGGACCCGTTCGTGGGCCGTTTGAGTTTGTTCCGCGTATTTTCCGGCACGATCAAACGCGACACGCCGCTGTATAACGCAACAAGCGAAAAACCCGAAAAAGTGGGTTTCCTGTATGTCATGCGCGGTAAGGAACAAATCGAGGTAACCGAACTACGCGCGGGCGACATCGGCGCGATAGCCAAGCTGGCGGATACCGCAACCCAAGACACCCTTTGCATAAAAGCGAATATTTTAAAAGCCCCTGCCATAAAATACCCCGAATCCATGCTCTCCATGGCGGTCATCACCACAAAAAAGGGTGACGAGGATAAAATCTCAGGCGCGTTTTCCAAGCTGTTGGAAGAGGACAAGACCCTCATCTTTAAAGTCAGCCGCGAAACGAAACAGGTCGTTATTTACGGTATCGGCGACAGCCAATTCGACGTGATGGTAAACCGCCTGAAGTCACGTTATAAATTGGAAGTGGAACTCATCACCCCCCTCGTACCCTACCGTGAAACGATTAAAGGTAAATCCGACGTGAAGGGCAAATACGTGAAGCAAACCGGCGGCGGCGGCCAATACGGTATCGTGGACATGCGATTCGAACCCTCCGGCGACCTTGAAAAGGACTATGTATTCGAGGAGGTTGTCGTGGGCGGCAACGTACCCAAGCAATACTTCCCCGCCGTGGATAAGGGCCTTGCCGAAAGCGTGAAGGCCGGCCCCGTGGCAGCCTACCCCGTGGTGGGCGTAAAGGCCATCCTGTACGACGGCAAGTACCACGCCGTGGACTCCTCCGAACTCGCCTTCAAAATGGCGGCCCAAATCGCCTTCAAGGACGGTTTTATGCAAGCCAAGCCCACGATCCTTGAGCCCATCATGAAAATCGCCGTCACCATCCCCGACAACTACACGGGCGATATCATGGGCGACATGAACAAGCGGCGCGGGCGTATCCTCGGTATGGAAAAGGTAGGCAAGAACCAAATCATTTCCGCCGAAGCCCCCCACAACGAAATGCTCAAATACCCCATCGAATTACGCTCCATGACCCAAGGCCGCGGTTCGTTCTCCATGACCTTTGAGCGTTATGACGAAGCCCCGGGTGAAGTGCAGACCAAGATCATCACCGCACGCAAAGCGGAGCTGGAAGCCTTAAGGAACGAATAAACGAAACGGGGGTGAATTCGTCGGGTTTTGTCAAATCCGCCGTATTCACCCCCTTGCTTGCATTAAAAGAATAAATATGATACCATTCCCACCGCTCCGGGAGGATACCCAAGTGGCCAAAGGGGTCGGACTGTAAATCCGCTAGCTCAGCTTTCGAAGGTTCAAATCCTTCTCCTCCCAAAAATGATAAACACCCGTCATGTGATAATGGCGGGTGTTTTTTGCTTCCGCTGTAAATGTGTGTTTTCCGTCGTTTTGTGTGGTAGAATGGCGAAAACGACAACAGGTGATAGGTATGCCGATAAGCAGCTCCGCCGCATGGGTTAGGGAACTGCGTACGCGTAAGGAATGGTCCATGGAAAAACTGAAGATGGAACTGAGGGATGATTTCCATCTGAATATTTCCCGCATAGAACAAGGCTTGCAGCAACCGAAGATCACCACGTTGCAATCCATTGGGGAAACGTTATCCGTGACCATAGATGACTTTATATGCCCGATTTTGGAAAACCAACCGGCAAACGTATATACGCTCCGTTACCAATTGTCGCAAGCCCTCCAAACGGGGGATGTGGAGCTTGCGCAGAATTTGTATGACGAAATAACCCGATTACCCGGGTTCAATACCCCCATTAACCGCCAGTACCTGCTGAGCCAAAAAGCCCAGCTCCGCTATTTGAAAGAAGAACCGTTCAAATCCCTAATCACCGTCATTCACGAAGGAATAACCCAAACATTACATAAGTACGAATTAACGAACCTGAGCAACGCGTTGCTGGTGTACGAGGAGCCGATACTTTTTCACCTGATGGCGAAAGCCTACCTGCGGGAGGGTGACTGCGCCAACGCTTTGCTTATTCTTAAGGGGATGCGCGACAGCTTTAACAAGCTGCCCATCGACGACATCGAAAGGGACGAAACGCTCGCGCCCATATTGTTGACGCTGTCGGTCACCCTCATACGGGAAGGGGAGTACACGCAAGCGATAGGGGTCTGTGACGAAGGTCTGGAGATTTCCGCCACCCGAAACCAAGGGGCGTATACCCCGGCTTTTTTGCATAACAAGGCAATTTGCCTGCGGTGCCTTGGGGATGATGAATCCGCCCGCAAAACATATCGGCTCGCTTTTTTCGGTTATGAGATGCTGCATAAAAGAAACAAAGCCCAAGAGGTATTGGACGAAACCCATAAGCATAACCTGACCTTTGAAACGTACGGCGTGGAAAAGCTGGAATACGTCCCGATAACGGGTTACGCGTACAAATGTAGCGAAATGATACCCTGTAAAAACATACCCGAACTGATAAAAAATACGCGCATCCATTTGGGCCTTACCCAAGAGGATGTGTTCCAAGGTATATGCAGCAAGTCCACGTATTCGAAAATAGAAAATAACCGAACCGAACCCAACCATTACCTGCTGGAGGCGATCTTCCAACGCTTGGGGTTGGATATTAACCTTTATTGCCGGTTCTATTTGGGTACGAAGAACTTTGAAATTTATCGGCAAAGGGAACGGATGCACCAATTACTGATAAAAAAAAGATATGCCGAAGCCGAAGAAATGCTGGTGGAACTGGAAAAACATGATGAATACAAAGAAGGGTGTAATTTGCAGTTTCTCTTAACGGCGAAAGCGACGTTTTATCTTAATCGCAATGGATTTACGCCGGAATACTTGAGGATGTTGTTTGATGCATTGGCGGTTACATGGCCGGATTATAACGAAGAAGAAATAAACACGAAAAGGCTTACGCATTATGAAACCACAATCATCAATCAAATCGCCGGATATTATTATTCAAATGGAATTTATATAAATGCTGAAAAAATATGCATTCGTTTAATTGATAAGTTTAATACACAATCCATAGATGAAACGGAAAAAATGAAATTATATGCGACGGTTATATATAATTATTCTTCTTGCTTAAATGAAATGAAACAATATGATGAATCAATGAAATTAATTAGAAACGGAATTAAATTCGATAGGGAAAGAGGTAGGTTTTTAAGTCTATCCCAATTGATATATTTATGGGCTTTTAACCTTTTTGATGCCGACAGGCAAAAAGAAAGTGTTCCCTTTTTTGCTATAGCATATTATGGTTCATACATTCTTGATGAATATGGAAAATCATCGTATGTATCCATTATAAGCGATCACGTAGAGGAACACTTTAATATTAAATTTGAATAGGTTTAATCGTCAAACCAATTTTCCCAAGGGTGTCTCGGAGGGTTTGCCGTCGTTTGTACAATTTCTTCATCCGGAAGTACAATTTCTGTCAACCCCGGAGGTATAACAACCAAAACCAATGTTGCTGCCAGTACGATACTGATCACTTTCGTAAGGAATGATTTCTTCATTTCGTCATCTCCTTTTTTGATATCGATTGCACGTCGAAAGCTATCACATGAAATAACAACTTGTCCGTACTTTTCACGAAACCTTATAAATATATAAATATAAAATAATTAAATATTCCGTTCGACTTGCAAATAAAAACCCCGTGTAATATAATTCCGTGAAACGAACACATGTGCTGCGGAGGGATTTATATGATTATCGCCGAACGCTTGCGCCTGTTGCGGCGGGAAAAGAGTCTGAGCAAGCGGGAATTGGTTAACATGCTCCCGTTAAACTATAGTACGTATGCCAATTACGAATCGGGCTTTCGGGAGCCCAACTCCGATGTGTTGCAAATGCTTTCGCGGCATTTCGGGGTGAGCATCGATTTTATCATCGGCGCGACGGAAAACAGGATGCGGGCCGACGAAGTGGCGGTGCTGACGGACGCCGAACATAAACACATCATGCAATACAGGACGTTGGACACGCACGGGCGTGACTTGGTGGATGTCGTAATGCAGAAGGAAACGGAGCGGGTCAGCTTGCCCAATACGCAGAATGTGGTGGGCGGGCGACAAGTGGTGGACAACAGGGTCACGCTTCGGGTCTATCAGCAGAAGGCCTCCGCGGGGTTGGGCAGTTATTTGGGCGAAGAGAGCGACAGGGATTATGAACTGATGCGCTTTGCGGCTACGCCGGTGAGCGAGAAAGCGGACTTCTGCGTCAAGATTAAAGGCGACAGTATGGAACCGAAGATCGCCGATGAGGATATCGTGTTCGTAAAGGCCGTACCCAAGGTGGATGCCGACAATGTGGGTATCTTCGTATACGAAGGGGAATCCTATTGCAAACGGCTGCGGATCGACCATAAAAAAGGAGCGATCCTGTTGGAATCGCTCAATAAAGCGTATGCGCCGAAGCAAATCGCAAACCCCGAGCAGTTACGCACGGTGGGTTTGGTTATCGGGATTGCGGAGTAGCGATCAGATATAACCGGTGTAATGCGCGGGTGCAAATAAGGTAAAACAGCTTGCCGCCGATACGTCCGTATTCCGGGCAGATAACGGCGTCAAATTCCAAACCCTTGGCGAAAGGTACGGCCATCACCATGGTGCCGGGGGCAAAACGGCTTTCACTTGTATTAATCAGCTTAACTTCGGTGCGATTCGCATCGGAGTTATTTTTTATCAGTTGGGTGTGGAACGCGCAGGCGTTTTTTGTGTCGGAAAGGAGGATGCCGACGGTTTTGTATTCCTTGGGGAGCCGCGCGAGGATGTCGAAAACAGCGGCGTAAGGGTCGGACGTTTCGATGATTTCGGGTGCGTCACCGTGGCGCATATATAATGAGGAATCGGCGTCGGCTTCGGATTGGGTGTGCAATATACCTTGGGCGAAACGGTTGATTTCGTAGGTTGAACGGTAGCTCTTGGACAGGGGGATGACTTGCGCGTGGGGGTATATCGCCGTGATATGCCCGCGGTCGTGCAGGTTGATGTCGGGGTACAGCGCTTGGTTGGTGTCGGCTAAAATAGTGAAGTGGCTGGCGGGATATAATTTTTGCAGGATACGGTGCTGCAAGGGGGCGCAATCCTGCGCTTCGTCCAGCAGGATATGCTTGACGGATTTGTCCGCAGCGACGCGCCCGGTAAGGATCGATACATAAAGCAACGCCAACGCGTCTTCGTAGTGCAGGGTTTCCCGCTTTAACGATTCGTGGATATAACGCGAAGGGAGCGAACCCCAGCTTTTTAACGCCCGTTCGTAGAGCTTTTGCGGCTTGGGGGACAGGCGTTGGCGCAGGTCGGTGATGACGATGAGTTTTTCCTCCTCGTATTTTTGCCGCGCTTCCTCGTCGGTCAGGTTGTCGTCCGCGATGGATTCGAACAACGCGGTGACGGCTTTCCTGTTGGCCTTATAATATTCCGCGAAGCATTGCTGTACATAGTCGAGTACGCGGGTGGTTTTGGTTGACAGCATGGAGGCGCTGGTCCTGTCCGAATAAAGGGCGGCGAGGCGGTTCTTGTCACAAATCTTGTCGCGGTAGAAGTACACGTCCTCGGCAAAGGAAGGGGCGTGGTTGCGTACCGTTTCCTCCAAGTGGTCGAGGAAGGCGGGGGAATATTTTTGCGTGAGGCAAAAGCGGCGGTCGTCCCGCGGGTTGGCATTCCCCGACGGATCGGAACAGGAAAGGTAGTCGATCAATTCATACCCGTCCGTAAAGGGCCGCGAGGAATGCGTGCGGATCAGCTCCGCGAAGTCCAAGTGCTGTACGTCGTCTTCCCCCAAGTCGGGGATGATGCCTTCGATGTAGGAAGCGAAGATCGGGCTGGGGGAAAAGATGCGCAAACGTCCGGAGGATAACGACGAGCGGTGGCGGTATAAAAGATACGCCAAGCGGTGCAGACCCACGGAGGTTTTCCCGCTGCCCGCCGGGCCGAATACGATGACCGAATCGGCCTCCGAACGGATGGCCTTATTCTGCTCGCTCTGTATGGAATGGATGATCGTCTTGATTTTCGCGTCGCTTACCTTGGAAAGCTCCTTGCGCAGGATGTCGTCCTCCACGGCAAGGTCGGAATCGAAGAAATAGAGGAGTTCTCCTTTTTCGATTTGGTAATGACGCTTTAATATGATTTCCCCGTTGATCGTCGGATTTTCCTTAACGGGTACGGCAAAGGACGCTTGCCCCACCCCGTAATCGTAATACAGGGACGAAATGGGCGCGCGCCAATCGTAGATATGGAAGGTTTGCGTTTGCTCGTCAAAGAGGGAATGGCGGCCGATGTAGATTTCCTCGCGGTCGTCGTAGCCGCGTTCGATGAAGTCCAACCGCGCGAAGTAGGGCGTACCCATGATGCGCGTAAGGCGCGCGAGCTCCTTGGAGGTTTCCGAATAAGCGGATTCGGTAGCGGCTACTTCCTGCGCATACATCGTCAGCGTGACCACATCGTCGAAATCACGGATGATGCCCGTGGCTTTGGACATTTGGCGCCGGGCTTCCAATACCCCTTCGCGGCGCGCGCGCAGTCCTTCGGTATTTTTGTTGATTTGACTAAGGATCGCGTCACGTACGACGGAAATTTTCCGCTCTTCATATTCGCGTATCTGCGTTACCTGTGACATGTTGCCTCCATTTGCGTAATCGGTAATGGGATTGCGCGGACTTCCCCGTGAATATATAATAGTATTGTAATATTTCCCCCGTATTATGTCGATACAGGGCCGGAGGGGTATGCTCACAGGAGGGTTGTATATGTTAACGAGCGTTTTTTATTACAACCTCTACAAGCCCTATATCATCGGCAATGCGAACGGGCGCGGGGACAATTTCGCCCCGCGGCGCAACCGTATCGCGGATAAGCGCGAAACCCCCGAAACATCGGGGCCGGTCTTTGTGTTGAACAAATCGCTCAAAAACGATATGGTCAACTACGCGCGTTCCGTCTCGCACGGTGTGGTGGACTTACGCGCCGCCACGTACCGTACCGCCAGCGATATGTTGGGTTTTAACCGTTCCGCCCACCAAAACGGGTGGGACTTTGCCGTGGGCACGCTGGTGAATGACCTTTCGGCCTTCGCCGACCATTACAATCGGAGCGCGGGTTTTATGCAAACCCAAGACCACAGTACGGGTCTCCGCGCCTTCTCCTACGAAATTACGGATAATATATTCTATAACCGCGGCCGCTTGGAAATGCTTGGCTTCAACCTTTCCGAAGAGGGGCACATCGCATTCGATTCCGATTTTGTGCGCAACATGTCCTTCGAAGAGATAAACGTCGCCATCGGTGAAAACATCGAAATCTTTTCCGGTCTTCAATCCTTCACCCAACAGCTCCTGACCGAACCGCTCGTGGAGCATATGCGCTTCCGCGGTTTAAGCTACCATTACAACTACCAGCGCGGGCAAATGGAGACGGACGGGTTCGGGTTGCTGGAAATGGGTTTGCTGGTGGACAGAACCGTATAGGAACGGTTTAATAATTATCCAAAAAATTATATGTATGGCCGTTGTTTTTATACCCGACAATCGTTTCCAAATTTACGCGGTGCGTACTTTGGAATACGCGCTCTTCAATGTGGGGGTTGTCGCGTTTTAACGTTTTGATAAGCTCCTTCACGTTTTGCCTGCGCCCAACCGTTTCGGTTTGGGCGTTTTTTTCCGCCAAGGGGCAGGCGCACGCGGAAAAACGCAGGCCGTTGTGCTTTACCCACGCGAGGATAGCGTCCTCGTGTACGCGGTACAGGGGGCGGATGAGCTCCATCCCGGGGTAATTGCGGCTGCGGAGCTTGGGCATCATGGTTTCGAAGGTGCCGCCGTAGAGAACGTTCATTAATATCGTCTCCACCACGTCGGAGAAATGATGGCCCAACGCGATTTTATTGCAACCGATTTTTTGCGCATGGGCGTACAGGTGGCCGCGGCGCATCCGCGCGCACAAATAACAGGGGCAACGTTCGGCCTTGTTAACGACATCGAAGATATTCGTATCGAAAAAAGTGATCGGGAAGTCCAGCGTTTTTGCGTTGGCTTCGATTTCGTTGCGGACAGACGGGCCAAAACCCGGGTCCATGGTGACGAACGTCAAGTTGAAGGGGAAATCGCTGCGGCGGTGCAACAATCGCAACAGCTTCGCCAGCAGCATGGAGTCCTTTCCGCCGGAAACACACACGGCGATATGGTCATCGGGCTGTATCAAGGCATATCGCTTGATGCTTTCGATGAAGGGACGCCATACCGTGCGGCGGAATTTTTTTGAAATGCTGTATTCCGTGTTCGGGTCCATGATGGGATGTCCTTTATATTTGATAAGGGTGTTTATTATATCAAAAAAATATGGCAAAATTACGTTATGTATACCTTAAATGAAAACCAACGCGTCGCCGCCGCCCACATTGATGGGCCTATGATGGTGTTGGCGGGCCCCGGCAGCGGTAAGACAGCGGTTATCGTTTCACGGGCGGCGCATTTGGTAGTGGAACGGAATATTCCCGCGCATAGGATATTGGTCATCGCTTATTCACGCGCCGCCGCACAAGAGATGAAGAAACGGTTCGCGTCCCTTTTTAACCACGGCGAGGTACCCTCCGTTACGTTCGGAACGTTCCATTCGGTGTTTTTCCGTATTCTGACCGCTTATGTTAAGTCGGAAGTCGGTATCGTCAACGACGGCGAACGCAGGAACGTGGTGCGTACGTACCTTGCGGAGCTCGGTTACGACGCCGACGAGGAATTGCTTTCGTCATTGCTTACCGAAATGTCATTGGTGCGCAACGAGCTGCACGACATGGCGCATTACCATGCCGTCACCATAGGGGACGCGGATTTTAAGCGGGCGGGTGCGCATTACGAAGCGTATAAAAAGGAAAACGGGAAAATTGACTTCGACGACATGCTCTGCCTTACGTATGAGTTGTTGCAAACCCACCCGAAGGCCCTGCAGGATTGGCGCAAACGCTTTACATATATTATGATTGATGAGTTTCAGGATATTAACCGCGTGCAATATGAAGCGATCCGTTTGCTTGCCGCTCCCGCGGACAACCTGTTTATTGTAGGGGACGACGACCAGAGTATTTACCGTTTCCGCGGGTCAAGGCCGGAATTTTTATTAAACTTCCCGCAGGATTACCCCGGGGTTAATCGGGTGACGTTGGAAGTGAACCATCGTTCGACGGAGCCGATCATCAAGTTTGCCAACGCTGTCATCGCCGAAAATAAACATCGCTATCCCAAGGGAATCGTGGGGACTGACCAAAACGGACCTTTACCCGTCTTGTTAAAAGCGGAGGACCAAAACACAGAAGCCATGCGTATCGGTGAACGCATACGGTTTATGCAAAAAAAAGGCACCGACCTCGACGAAATCGCCGTGGCCTTTCGCTTAAACACGCAGGCGCGGGCGTTCGCCGACGCTTTTTTAAACCTAAACATCCCGTACCGCGCCCGTGACGAAATGCCCGTGATCTATGAACATTGGATCGCGGAGGATATATTCGCTTACTTACGGTTGGGTATGGATTTGAACACGGACGGCTTTAACCCCGATGCCGCACGCGTCGCAAACAAGCCGTACCGTTTTATCAACAAGGCTTTTTTGGAAGGCTTGGAAAAAAAGGGGAAGAACCTCTTCACCGCGTACACACGCGACCGAAGCCTTCATATCGCCCAAAAAACCCGATTGGAAGAGCTCCATACGGATATCAAAACCCTGCGCGGGAAAAAAACCGTTGACGCAATCCGCTTTATTCGGCAAAAAATAGGGTATAATGCCCATATCATCGACCATTGCGCGTATCGGAAGCTGGACCCGGCGGGGCTCGTCGAACTGGCGGACGAATTGCAGGAAGCCGCGAAGGCGTACCCCGAACCGTCGCAATTCCTTGATCACGCGCGGAACAGCATCACAGCGAAGGCCGTCGATGCTCCCTCGGGCCCGTGCGTTACGCTGACTACGCTGCACAGCGCGAAGGGGTTGGAATTCGAGCGGGTTTTTATCGCGGGTGTGGTGGAGGACGTACTGCCGCACGCCCGTTCCAAAACCGCGGCGGAAATCGAGGAGGAACGACGCTTGTTGTACGTGGGGATTACCCGCGCCAAGCGCGAATTGTTCCTATCTGTGGTAAAATCACGTTACGATAGGGTAGCGGAACCTTCACGGTTTATCAAACATCTGATGTAGAAGGGGGTCGGACAGTGTGAAAAAATTTTTCAGAAAACATAAGCAAAAGGTCGTGTTGATTATCGCGGTGCTCATCATCGCCGCGATGGTTTTGGGCTCGCTTGCCGGGTTCTTTTTCGGTTAGGGGATAAGGTCCATGGACGAATTTGATGAGATGATGAAATCGCTGGGTATCAACGGTTCGCAGGAGGAAGAGGAACCGTCGCCGCCGCGCGCCGCCGAGGAAACTTTCGAAGAGGATTTAAAACAAGCCGAAGACAACGAGTTGGACGCGCAATTGGAAAGAATGATCAAGGCCGACCAAGACGCCAAGGACGAATACGAGCCGATGGACGTGGGGCCGCTGGTCAGCACGCGTTCCATCTACGACGCGGGCGGTATCATCGACGATACCGCACCGGGCGCGCTTGTGTATATGTCCGAGGAGGAAAGGGCTTCGGCGGGGAAAGTAAAGCGCGGCAAGCGTTCCTTACTGGCGGGGTTAACCGTACGCAGGCTGCTGATGGTGGGTTTCTTTTTGCTGCTCATCTTTTGCGGGGTGGGGTATGCCGTGGTCCGTACCACCCGCGTAATCGCAGAGCAACGCGGGATCGTGGCGTCCATGGCGCATTTTACCCCCATATCGTTGTCCCAAGACGTACCGAACAACGCCAATTTCGTCATGATCAACGAAAAACATACCCTTGGCGGGCAAGGTTTTACGTTGTCGCGGTTAGCCCCGGGTTTGATGGGGACTTATCTTTACTTCGAGGAAACCTTCGATCCCGATGATTTTATCATCCTTCTGTACGACCAAGCGCGTAACCTGTACGTACGCCAATCCTTTGATATCAACCACGACCCCGTGTTGGGTACGGTTCTGCGTTTTGACCCCCTGCGTTTCGACGTCGCTTTCCTAACCCTCCATATACAATACTTCGATACACGTGATTATGTCGAGTTCAACTATCGCATCATAGGCCCGATCACGTTCGGTTCACCCGTTTTTATCACCCAACCCGTTTCCCTGTTACCCGGGGGCGACCCGAACGACGGGCTTCGCATCAGCCACGCCGAATTCAGCAATATCGATTCGGTCATCCATTACAGCTTTACGGGCCAATTCGCCGGTGTGGGACTCCGCCAACGCGACGGTTCGAATAATACCTTCCTGCATATACGCGACAATTTCGGCGGGCCTGCGGTATTTACCGGCGGGCAATCGACCGCGCATTTCCCGTCCCGCGACGCGTTTGTGGGCAGAGCGACTTTCGGGCCGGTGTTTAACTTGGACTCGCTGGTTAACCTGAGTTTCCGCGATTTATATTACGTATATCCTTATCCGCCCGTGGATATCCCCCTGCGCCACCTCAGCGGACGCGACCAAAGCAAGCCGCATACCCTTTATTTGGAACCCTTCCGATTGAACCTGGAGGCTATCGCCCAACAAGGGCATTTGCTCGTTATGGTCATGCACGGCACGGACGATAGGGGTTACCGCTTACCCACATTGGTCGAGGCGAGCTTGGAAATCGACCTCGGCCGCGGGAATACGCTCACCATACCCGCCGAACAGGTAAATGTGGCCCCCATCGGCACGGACATCGTGTTTAACCTGCGCCCGCACGTCGAAACATTACAAAACGTACACATCGACAGATACACCCTGATACTCCATGCGGTGGAGTTCTCCGTGCCCGAAGTAAGCGTTACGCTCGATTTGGCTTATGCGGTAAACCAACCCGGCCTCCGAAGGGAAACGGCCGTGCACAATATCGAATCCGCTTTTATGTCGCGGTTGTCCTATATGTCGGGTGCGATCGCGTTCCGTTCGATTGTGGGGTTCGCTCCGGGGGTGTTAAACGACGAAGAGGCGATGGCCCCCTTCACGCCGCGTACGCTCAGCGAACGCCCGATGTACGGGGTTACGGTGGTGGCGGGGGATTTTATAGACAACTACACCTTTATGGCGGTGGTGGAGAGTGAATGGGCTGTGGGGCAGGGGCGTGATTTGCAATTCCTGCGTACCGTGCACCATGTTATCGCCGCCAGCCGCGGAGGGGTATGGTCGATCGTCAGTGACGAACGTATAAAATAGAAAGCGGAAGCGAAAACTGAATGGGATGGTTGAATACGTTCGATTTTCCTATTTAATCCTTTGCTTAACCGTTTCCTTGGGGTCATATCCCTTGTGCCGAAACAAGCGCGACTGGGCGTGGTTGGCGGGGGCCATGGCCTTTACCGTAACGGCGGATTTCTTTTTGGTGCTGCATGACGCGCATGTGCCGGGCGTCGCGGTGTTTTGCTTCGCGCATGTGTGTTATATGATGCGGGCTTGCCCCCTTAACGGGAAGCGGATCGCATCCGTTTTCGTTACCGTGGCGTTGGCGGCGGCAATCACCGTATCCTTTAACGGGATTATCGTACTCGCGGGTTTGTACGCTTTCCTGTTCGGGTTAAATATACGGTTGCATATCAAGCGCCGTAAAACCGTTCACAACGGCTTGTGGATCGTCGTCGCGTTGGTTTTGTTCGTTTTATGCGATTTAAGCGTGTTGTTGTATAATGTACCGCGTTATGCGGGGGGATGGCCGACGCTTGAAGGTATTTTCCCGTTGATATGGTTATTTTACGTCCCGTCGCAGGGATTGCTGGCGGTAAGCGCAATCGATTCCGAGCGTTTAAGAAGGAGCGAAATACATGGATAATACGGATCCCTTGCACGATATCCACCATTACAGCCCCACGTTTACCATCGCGCAATTATTAAAGTTCAGCGAGCGCAAGCACTTGGGCGTCACACGCCCCATGGTACAGAACTACATACGCGACGGATTGTTGCCCCCTCCCGCGAAAAGGTTGTATACGCACAAGCACCTTGCGGCGTTGGTGATAATCGCCAAGCTAAAGGCGGTATATGAAATACCCGTGATCAAAACCGTACTTGCGCCGTATATGGACGGCGAGGGCTTGCCGCTGGACATCTACACCCGCTTGATGAACGCCGTAAGGCAGGCGGATAAGCAATGGGACGATTATGTAAACTTACAGGATAATCTGCCGCTTATGCTGCATGTGGCGAAGTTAAAAACGAAGATAAACGCATAAGCCGCGCTTAAAAAATCGGGAACCGACCGTTACCCGATTACGTTAAGCGCGGCGTTGGAATGTTTCTGTGTTATCGCGGTTACCGCGATTATTTTTTTGGCGGGTTAAACGGTTGCTGCCCCGTGGTTATCGTGGGTTTGCACGTTGGTGCGGCCCATTTGACCCCGTTGATGATTATATTCCGTATTTCGGGCATGTCGTAGATGGGGAAATTCTCGTGACCGGGGGAGAAGAAAAATATCCTGCCCAGCCCGCGTGTAAAGGTACAGCCGCTGCGGAAAACCTCGCCGCCTTCGTACCAGCTGATAAAAAGCAGTTCGTCGGGCGCGGGGATGTGGAATTGTTCGCCGTACATTTCGGATTGGGGGATGTCGAAGAATTCGGGTACATTGGCGCATATGGGGTGCGCGGGTTCGATACGCCATACGCGTTCGAGTTCGCCGACCTCGCGCCAGCGGAGCTTCCAAGGGTCCGCACCCACGAGGCGGTTAAAGATTTTGCTGGCGTGGGCGGAGTGGAGCAGCAATAACCCCATACCGTCAAGCACGCGCCGACGGATGCGCTCCACGATACCGTCGTCCACCATATGGTGATAACAATGCGCCCAATATACGAGCACATCGGTATCGTTAAGGGTTTCTTCGGTCAAGCCGTGTTCGGGTTGGGGTTGGAGCGCGATACGTACCTCGCCGAATTCACCGCTTGCCTTTAGAAAATTGGCGATCGCCGTATATATGCCTTGCGGGTACGGGCCGATCGGGCCTTCGGATTCGTCCCAAACGGTAACGTTTATTTTTTTGTCCATTTCATGCCGCTCCTTTAATGGGTTTGCGGCGATTATATCATATCTTTTGTTTATATTCGTCACGGTTGATGGCGAATTCCAATCGATCCCGCATTTTACCGTCGAGGAACATGGCAGCGGGTTTATCCGCTTCCTTACGGAACCCTGTTTTAGCCATCACCTTTTGCGTGGGGAGGTTATCCTTAAAGCAACCGGTGACGACACGTACGCAATTATCCTGCATGAAAGCGAAATCCAATATCCGCTTTACCGCTTCGGTTATATAACCTTTATTTTGGTATTCCGCCCTGATAAACCAACCCATGGGGTCCGCTATTTTACCCAAGGGTGTCGTCCAAGGGATTTCATACCCCGCCGCGCCGATGAGCGTACCGCATCCCTTTAGGGTGACGGCGAAACGGCGGGCCTTTGCCGCCGCGTTTACGGCGATGGCGTCAAGAAGGCTCTTTCGGGCATCTTCGAGCGAATGGGTGACGATATCGTAAAGGTAGTACATGTTCTTTTCGTCGGACAGTATCCGATGGTAGTCCGGCAAATCGGATTCCTTATAATCCCGCAAAATGAGCCGTTCGGTTTCGAGCGTAATCATGCCAACCTCCGTGCGTAGATTTGGTTGAATGCATGGCCGTATCGATGCCCCGGCTTGCATTCGTCGATATATTCCGTAAAACCCTCCACCAGCCAATCGTGGTAGTACGTCAGGAGCTCGCCCGAACGCCACGGGTAGGACGGCACCCCGATATCGGGGATGGGGGCGGTAAAGGGTTTCATCACGCCTGCGCTAAACGCATTGATCCCGCCTGTGTTGGTATGCTTGCGGTAATCCTCAATGATTTCGCCGCGCAGCTCGGGTTTGATGAATTGGAACACGCCCCGGGAATAAATGATGTCGTACATACGGTCCAGTCTGTAATCGAAGATATCCGCGCGGAACGCGTTGACTGGGACGCGCGCCTTTTCCGCCAAACGTTTCGTCTTTTCGATACCGTTAACGGAAAGGTCGGTCGCGCTCACCTCATAACCGCACCGCGCGAAAAAAACGGCGTCCCGCCCCTCGCCGCAAGCGATCTCCAACAGGCTCAAGCGATTACCGGGCGGCATGAGGGCAATAACCCTCAAACATTCCGGCGAAGGGTTTACCCCGCCGTAATATTCCTCCCTGCCGTACATTTCATCGAGAAAACTTGCGGGCGGGTCAAACGCCCGATACCCCAGCAGCTTATCCACGCTGATGCGCAGGATTTCCGCCAAGCGGGGCAGCAAGGTGATGTCGGGCATGGCTTGTTCGGTTTCCCATTTGCTGACGGCTTGGAAAGTGACGTCAAGCATCTTGCCCAGTTCCTCTTGGGTGAGCTTAAGCTCCTTGCGGTAGCGTGCGATGTTGCCCGCGATTAAATTCTTCATATAAAAACCCCCGAACGTGATAAAACGATTATCACATTCGGGGGCGTAATTAATCAATAACGTATTTTTTGAGTTTTTGTGAAATTCAACTTTTATGCGAAATTAATTTTCCCGTTAGTTAATAAATTGAATGAAACCAATTCATTCTATAGCTGCTTTTTGTTCGTTTGCTGCTTTTATGCGCGCGTAAGTTTCATCGGAAAATTTCTTTTGGCGGTCGTAGGTAAACAAACCGTTCTTTTCCTGTTCTACATCGTAAAGCTGGGTGTAACAAAGGGCGCAAATACCTTCTGCGTTTATCAGCGTTTCGGTTAATCCTTTATAACGATCGGCGAATTCTTCTTCCGTTTTCGGTGCGTTACCGTAGCCCCAGCTATCCTTGTCCGCTTCGGGTGCCCAGCGCGCGCCGCCGTATTCGCTTACGAAATAGGGTTGGCCACCGAACCGTTGGCGATAGGAATGGGGGTCGTGAGCTTCGCCTTTTTTCAACCGGGCATAATGACCGCGGAATTTTTCTATATCCTGTTCATAATCGTGTACGTCGTACACGTCGGTAATGACATGATAATTGCCGGAGGTATCGATTACCGGGCGGGTTGCGTCAACGGCTTTGGTGGCGAGGTACACCATACGCAAAAGGTTGTCGTCCTGGCGTTTTCCGTTTTCGTCCCAGGTTTCGTTAAAGGGACACCAACCGATTAGCGCGGGATGGTTAAAATCCCGTTCAACGATTTCCAGCCATTCGGGCAGGAACTGGGCGATATTTGCCGTGGTGGAATGGTCGAAGCCCCAATTGGCGTATTCGCCCCATACCAAATAACCCAACCTGTCGGCATGGTAGAGGAACCGTTCCTCAAAGGCCTTTTCATGCAAACGCGCGCCGTTGAAACCGATTGACATAGATAGTTCGATGTCCTCAATTAACGCCGCGTCGCTTGGAGCGGTGTAGATGCCGTCGGGATAAAAACCTTGGTCCAGCACCAGCCGTTGGAACACGGGACGGCCGTTCAAACACATGGCACCGTCATGTAGGGTAATGATGCGCAAGCCGAAATAACTTGATACTTTGTCGATTTGCTCGTTTTCATGGATAAGCCGTAACTGTAAATCATACAGGTGCGGATTCCCGATATCCCACAAATGAACATTCGACAGGGGAAGGGTTTCGGTTGCATACTCCCCGTCTACCGGTGTTAAACGTTCGCACACGGTTTTTCCGTTAAATGATGCCGTCGATTGAATCGAAAAACCGTGTACCGGCCGGGAAAGCCAATACGCCAAAGTAACTGACCCTGCGGTGGCGTTGGGGTATACGCGGAGCTTCTTTATATATACCTTCGGAACAAATTCCAGCCAAACGGTCTGCCAAATGCCTGTGGTGCGGGTATAGTGGCAGCCGTGGGAATGATATAAACCGGATTGTTTGCCGCTTGGTTGTTTGCCGCTGCGGGTGTCGTCGCGGGCGTATACTACAAAAATATTTTCACCGGATTGCAAAAATTTACCGATTTCAAATGAAAAAGAAGCATAACCGCCGATATGGCGACCCGCTTCTTTTCCGTTTACATACACAACGGTTTCGTAATCCACCGCTCCGAAGTGTAATAACACTTCCCCCATCAGTTGGTCTTGGGTAAGGGTCACCGTACGCCTGTACCACACCGCGGGGATAAAATCCGTATACCCGATACCGGAAAGTCTGCTTTCAGGGCAAAAGGGTACGGTTATCTTGTGGGTATATTCCCCGTTTTCGTAAAATTTACGGTCAAGCCCGCTTACCGAGAAATCAAAGGCGAAATCCCATTGGCCGTTTAAATTAAGCCAACTGTCCCGTACGAATTGCGGTCGCGGATGTTCACTGCGCGGAATCATGGCTCCACCTCCCATACATTGTTGTATCTAAGTATTGTAAAACCATATCGCACCTCCGGGTTTTTATTGTACCACAAATACGAATCTCATAAAAAATATGATATGATTTATGCACAAAGTCAAATAAATTACAAAAGGAATATAAGGAGCGTATTTATGTCTATTCTAACCACGCAAAACTTAAAAAAACACTACATCACAGAATCCAATACCGTACGTGCATTGGATGGTGTGAGCATTAAAATCACAGCGGGGGAGTTTGTAGCCGTAGTGGGTACGTCGGGTTCGGGTAAAAGCACGTTGCTGCATATGCTCGGCGGGTTGGATAAACCCACGGAAGGTTCGGTAACCATCGAAGGTAACGAGCTTTTTGACATGAATGAAAACGAACTGACAAAATTCCGCCGCCGTCACATTGGCTTTGTGTTTCAAAGCTACAATCTTGTTCCTATACTGAGTGTGTACGAAAACATAGCATTACCCATAGAACTCGACAAAGGCAAGCCCGACCAATCATTCATAGACGAGTTGCTTGGTGTGCTTGGCATTGCCGATAAAAAATATGCCATGCCCAACCAATTATCGGGTGGGCAGCAACAGCGCGTAGCCATTGCCCGTGCGCTGGCCGCCAAGCCATCGGTTATTTTGGCTGACGAACCAACAGGAAACTTGGACAGTCGTACCGGCCGTGATGTATTGGACTTATTGAAATCAACATCTATACGCTTTAACCAAAACATGGTTGTTATTACGCACAACGAAAACATCAGCCGATTTGCCGACAGGGTTATCCATATCGAAGACGGAAAAATTATTGATAACCCCGAGGGTAACGAAGATGAAAGATAAAAGGACATCCCTTTCATTCCGTATATTTAGAGCCAATATCAAACGGAATGCGCTTATTTTCGTTGCAATATTGCTGACCACTTTTATGATTGCATCCTCGCTAAGCGTGGCAATGAGTTTTTTGGCAACACTTGATTTGCAAAACGTACAGCGCAGAGGAACAGCGTCGCACGTACAAATGATGAATGTTTCCGAACGTGCCGTTGCACAGTTACAAGACATGGATTTTATTGCATCGGTTGGCGTGGCAAGACGCGCCGCGGATGTCGTATTCTTTGCCGACGAATTTTCGATGGTATATTACGATGAAACGTATTGGCAATATCACAAGCTGCCCGCTTTGCTTGACGTGCAAGGGCGGCTTCCGCAAGCGGTAAATGAAATCATGTTGTCGCGCCGGTTTTTGTTTCAATTGGGGATAACCGAGCCGGTTTTGGGCATGAACGTAACCATACACTTTTCGACGGCGGACGGACAAGGACATCGTGCGCCGTTTATTTTATCCGGTTATTACAGCAGTTTTGAGGAAGCATCATGGCATGAACCTTTAGGCGTACCCGTTTCGGCGGATTTTTTTTATACATTGGGAAATTCCGCTATTGCTACCGCACGCGCCGGTATTATATTTCAAAATGACCGAAACATACCGCAAAGCATATCGCAAATGCAAAACGCGCTGTATCGCCCGTTTTCTTTGTACCGGCCCTCTGATTTTAACGCGGATTCACCCGCGGCATTGATGGCTGTTATCGCCGTGTTAATCGCGCTGTTGATGGTCACAGGATTTTTATTGATTTACAATATAATGAATATCTCCGTAGCAAACGATATCCGCCTGTATGGCTTGTTAAAAAGTTTAGGCACAACACCCATACAAATATACGGCATCGTGATTATGCAGGCAGTTATATTGTGCGTTGTGGCTGTGCCGTTAGGTTTGGGGTTGGCTGCGGTATTGTCGTGGGTGTTTGTACCCATGGTTTTGCAAATTCTCGCTGTGCAAATGACTTTGGTTGTGTCGTTATCCCCCGTTATTTTCATAGGTGCGGCAACCTTAACGACAGTAACCACGCTGTTGGGTTCGCTTTCCCCCGCAAAAAAAGCCGCGCGAATTTCTCCGATAGAAGCCACACGCTATACCGAACAGGAATTAAATAAAAAACGCGGTTTGTTCCCTACAAGGGGCAGACCTTTTTTGTTGGCGTTGCGCAACATTTTTTTCCGTAATAAAAAACGCATGACAACGGTTTTTTTCAGCTTGTTTTTCAGCAGCGTGTTATTTATGACCGTGGCGATTATTTCATTAAGCATGGATGCAGAACAATACCTTGGCGGAATATTTGAAGAAAATAATTTTAGCCTGCGGCATTGGCCGAGGGGCCCCCAAGTTGTTGAAGCAGTCGATTCATCCGTTACATTTAACGAACCCGTGCGAAAAATTGACGAAGCGTATTTACACCGCTTGGCATTATTACCGGGATTTTTATCCATGCGCTATATCACAAGAGCGGGTGGGTTCCTCACGTATACCGATGAATTTTTGCCTTATGTACGCGCCGCACAGGGTTTTCACCGGTTATTTATTACCGACGCGGACGGCACCTCAAGACCGGCCACCGAGAGGGAACACGCGGAACATTTTGCGCATATGACGGCACCGGATTTCCTGCGCCGCCATTTTATTACGTCTGTATACGGCGTTTGCGTACATGAGGTTTATGTGGTGAGGCATATTTTTGACCCGCCCATCGACATGGATGCTTTTGCGCGGGGTGAAACGGCGTTGTTTTCATCCAACAGAGCCCCGCACCTGCTGGCGGATATTAAGAATATTGAACTGGAATTATCGGGGGGTGTGTTCAATTTTGAAATGGCGGGGGTTACTACCCGTATGTTTGGCGATATACGGAACTTCGCCTTTGGCGACGCGCCCGCGATTATTGTGGCAAAACCTTTCCTGGAAGCGCACGCCATGACTTTCGTGTACCAAGTGGACATTCGGGTAAATGAAGCATACGAGCCTTTGGCGCTGATGGAATTGGAAACCTTAACCGAACATGATGCGGAAATTTTATTCGGCGCACGGCTGATAGAACGGGTTGGCGTACAAAG
The DNA here is from genome assembly GCA_009779755.1 of Defluviitaleaceae bacterium. Classification (GTDB taxonomy): domain Bacteria; phylum Bacillota; class Clostridia; order Lachnospirales; family WQUN01; genus WQRX01. Next base: position 63,761 of record WRDO01000011.1, read on the forward strand.
TATGCAATTGCTCTTTTGGGCGATTGGCGGGTCGGTGGCGGGGGTAATCGGTTTGACCGGCTTGCTTAATTTCATCAATGTGATGTCGGTAGGTATTATGTCACGTAAAAGGGAATTAGCCGCAATGGAGAGCATCGGTATGACCCGCAAACAAGTACGGGATATGCTTGTTTTTGAGGGAGCCCTATATGCAATGGTTGTGCTTACGGCGGCGGCGGTGCCGGGTAATTTAATCGCGATTAATTTATTTAACCTTATTTACAATCTTGACGGGACAAATGTGTTTAACTTCCGATACCCCTTTATTCTTTTCATATTGGTTGCGTTGTTAATATTGGCGGTGTGTTTGTTTACCCCTTTGATAACGTATCGCATGATTAACAAATCGACCATTGTTGAACGATTGCGGGAGTAAATTTTACGTCAAGTGAGATGGATATTATTCGCTGAAAGGGTATGTTTTCTACGCAAACGCCGTAAACGCTTCGCCGAAGGACATTGGCGGCGGTTCGTCTTCCTGCGTGTCCTCGGGCCGGCTGCGGCTTACAGTGGTGGATGTGCCACCCGATACGTATACGCGGCCGCATTCCGCGCATTGGCTGGTGTGGAGTTGGATATGACCGTCGATAACCTCCCGACCCCTTGATTCGGCGTGTGCGCGGTCGCGGAATTGGTGCTCTGTTTCATGGTTACGGACTTCGGCTGCCGCGTTGTCGGGATGGATATGCGTGGGCGACTGCATACTGACCCCGCCGTCCGAGGATTGGTCCTGATACCTGCGGGAGCTGCACGTCACGCATTCGACGGCATCGGCTTGGTGCGTTTTGATTTCCTCAAATTCCACCGGGATTTCTGCTTTGTCGGGTTGCATCGACGCGGAATATTCCGGGATGTATACGGGCATTGCAGGCATGATACGCATGGGACGCTCCTTTATGTTATTATGATTGCAAGTATTTTAAAATTCCAAGGGGGAAGCATGAAACGTATATCTCTGCTCCTATTATCTTTATCGGCGATTTTTCTTTTTTCCGCCTGCGGACGCACGCAAAACCCGACGGACGATATCACCGTACGCGTGGCCGCGTTACGCGGACCCACGGCGATAGGCCTTCTTCACATGATGGAAACAACCGAACACGAATTCGAATTGCTGGGTGCGCCGATTGAAGTCGCACCCCTTTTGGCGCTTGGCCAAGTGGATGTGGCCGCGGTGCCGTCGCACCTTGCATCGGTGTTTTACAACCAAATGGAGGGCTCGGTACAGGCGCTGGCGGTCGTCACATTAGGTGTTTTGCACATCGTGGATATGACAGGGGAAGTCCAAACCGTTTCCGACTTGGCCGGGCGTACGATATATTCCATCGAAGGCGCGACGCCGGAATTCGCACTTAATTACGTACTCAGGCATAACGGTTTGATCCCCGGGGAGGATGTTTTCGTCGAATTCTATTCCGAACCGACGATGGTAGCCGCCGCCCTTGAAACGGGCTTGGCGGAAATCGCGCTCCTGCCCGAACCCTTCGTCAGTACGGTGTTGGCCCGCATCGACGGCTTACGCCTCGCGTTGGATTTGACCGAAGAATGGAACCGCGTGCAGCCCGATTACGGCTTGATTATGAGTGTGGTCATCGCACGAAGGGATTTCTTGGAAAAGAATCCCGCCGTGGTCGCCGCTTTTATGGAAGAATACGCCCGCAGCATCGCGTACATGACAAGCGGAACGGCGGAAGCCGCGCAACTGGCCGTGGATTACGGCTTGGTCCCCAATATTAACGTCGCGTTACAAGCCCTGCCCCGTACGCACATGGTTTTTATAAACGGTGAAACCATGAAGCGTAACCTTTTGGGCTTTTACCGCGTATTGTACGACGAAAACCCCGCATCCATAGGAGGCAGGTTACCCGATGAAGATTTCTTCTTCATACCGTAGGCCTTTCGTATATACGCTGCTCGCCGTTTTGTTTTGGCTGTTGGTATGGGAAGCCGCCGCCGCTTGGATCGGCAGCACGGTGATCCTCGTACCGCCGCGCTTGGCGTTCGCCCGTTTATTCACATTGGCGCAGACGGCAGGCTTTTGGTTGAGTATCGGCACGAGTATGCGGCGGATCATGCTCGGGTTCCTGCTTGCGCTTGGCGCGGGCGTAATCATCGCCGTGGGCGCGTCGGTCAGCAAAATATTCAAGCACCTCATGCTTCCCTTTATTAACGTACTTAACGCGATGCCGTTGGCGTCCTTCGCGCTGATGGTCTTATTCCTTTTCGGCAGCCGTAACCTCTCCATTGTCGTGCCCTTCATTATGGTGATGCCGATCGTATTCCATAACGTTTACAAGGGTATAACCAATACCGACCCCAAGCTGTTGGAAATGGCGCGCGTATTCGACGTCCCTTTTTGGAAGCGCGTTTATTACATCTACGCGAAATCCATCATGCCCTACCTGCTTTCCGCTGCCAGTATCGGTATCGGTTTCGCGTGGAAGTCGGGTATTTCGGCGGAGCTTATCGGTAATGCGTCGGGCACCATCGGGCGGGAGCTGCACAGCGCGCGCAACTTTTTCCTGATGGTTGACCTGTACGCGTGGACGATCGCCATCGTTTTGTTGAGCTACGCCATCGACCGCGCCTTTCGGTTTATCTATGAAAAATGGAAGGGGCATACGCCGTCATGACCCCCATCGTATTAAATAATATTGTTAAATCCTACGGCACCCCATCCAAGCCCGTATTGGAAAACATATCCCTTACCCTCCCCCCCGGCATCACTTGCCTGATGGGCCCGTCGGGTATCGGCAAGACGACCCTTGCCGGCATCGCGGCAGGGCTTATATCCCCCGACGACGGAACGGTCACGGGTCGCGAAGGTAAAAAAGTCGCTTTCCTGTTCCAAGAAGACCGCTTGCTCGAATGGGAAACCGCGTTGACCAACGTCCTTTTCGTCACGCCAAACGCTAAGGAATTTGCCGCCCAAGCCCAAAAGCTCTTAATCCAAGCAGGCTTGGCCGACGCCATCAATCAAAAAACCGCCGAACTTTCCGGCGGTATGAAACGCCGCGTCGCCCTTTGCCGTACCTTGATCGTAAACCGCGATATTATTATCTTGGACGAACCCTTTAAGGGACTGGATGAAAAAATCAAACCCGCCATCATCGAAATAGTGAAATCCCATGCCTCCCCCGAAAACCCCAAGATCATCCTTTGCATTACGCATGATCACACGGAAGCGGAGGCGCTGGGCGGGCAGCTGATACGAATGTAATCCCGGGGGACGACGGTGCGGAGGGATGTGACGTGCGCTTACTGAAATCGGGTGATATGCTATTGATTTGCATATTTCAAAGTCCACGGGCAAGCTATCATACATTTTAACGCGCAACAACATTTTGATACATCAACTAATGATTCTCGCCCCCCGCCAATATCCCATGTGTTTCCATGTATGGCTTTAGTCGGGCAATTTTTAACACATTCGTCACAAGTGCCGCATTGAAGGATAATGACAGGACGATTTTCAGTTGTAACAGGCATGTTTGTTAATACAGAACACATGCAAAAAGCACAACCATATTCTTTTGTTATGAACAGATTATTTTTGCCAATAAATCCCATTCCGGCAATGCGAGCTATCGATTTTTGCGGTAAAATACTAACGCCTTGTGTTAAATTTGGGTTAATATATGCACGTTCTATATATCCATTTTCCGCATTGCTTTTTTCCGATTGTGAATGTGCGTTATATCCTTTTTGTCTTATATAATCCGCAAGCCAATCTGCCAATGCTTCTACATTATGCTCTTTTAATAAATATTCATCTTTTTCAACAGGGGGTATTCCATTTTGTATAACATCAATAATATATTTTTTAGATAAAGCCATACAAAAAATTATAGCTTTATCTAAACCCATCGTTTGCGTTTTTGGGAAAGTGGTTATGTCAACAAATTTCACAATATCTGCGCCACGTTTTACTAATTCACTTCTTATTTTTTCGTTCATATTTTACACCCAATTATTGTGTTATAAAGGGGCTTAAGAGACAGGCTCCTTGAAAATGTTACCATACCCACAGAACATCATATTTTTGGATATTTTCGTCCCCGGTGATTATGGTCATGCCTTCCGAAAGCGCAGTAGCAATGATTATGCCGTCAAATGGGTCACGGTGGAACAATGGAAGTGAATTAAATATTTCAATGTATCGCGGGTCTACGCCTATACGACCTATTCCAATAACGCTCATTTTAGAGGTTATCCCTGATATTCCCATTGACAACGGCAATTTTCCAATGCGATTTTTTATAGCGATTTCCCACAACGAAGTAATGCTGATAAACTTGTGCAAACTTTTGTCAGACAAGATTTCCTTTGCATTTTGTGATAATTTCTTGGGTTCAAACATCATCCATAATAATGCGTGCGTATCAACAAGATAATTCATCAGTACATATACTCCTTCAAATCATCTAATGGTGCGTTGAAGTCATCGGGAACAGTTGCTTCACCTTCCCATAAACCCAATGCTGATTTGCTTGGGTCTGCTTTTTGCATGATGATAGGACTATTGCAAAAATCCATCTGAGAAATCTGTTCATTTGACTTCTGCGCACCTTCTGCAAGAAAGTCCAAAACAGTTACAACAACTTGACAACCCTTGGGAATGGCTACCGGTTCATAAGGTATAAAAAGCCCATCATCGTAATATGCTCGGTATGCTTTTACAGCTTGCATACTCATCCTCCTTGAAAATTTAATGTTGCGCACTTATACACCAAATGACGAATCGCTTGCGATTCGTGCCTTGGCAGGGCCGGTGCGGTGCGCCCGCCGGGGGCTTCTGTGCCTATTGGAACAGAATGGAAGCCAATGTTGAATTCATCATAACAGAAGAAAATGTTTATTAGTGGAACAAAAGAATCAATAGCTTACCTATAAACACCAACTTTTTTGTCGAAAAAATCATTTATCATATCTGTGTGTTGCTGTGCAAACAAAGTAGGGAGATTATGCCTATTAAAATATTGCAAATCATATGTTTCGTTATTATCGATGTTTAATGTGCCACCTATAACATTTGCTCTAAACGCATAACAAATAGTTTGTGCCTTGTCACCGTTATGGTATTCAAAAAAGTATTTTGAATAAACTCCGATTAAATTTTCAATTTTTATATCAAGCCCGGTTTCTTCTTTTACTTCCCGTATAGCCGCTTCTTCAATAGATTCACCTATTTCTACAATTCCACCCGGTATGCCCCATATATCATCTTCTTTGTTCCGTTTTTGTAATAAAATTTCATTATTTTCATTGACAATACAAGCACCCGAACAATTAAGAAATATTTTTTCATGCCCCACTTTGCCGCGTATCCATTTAATATAGTCGCCCATATGGTTTGCCTCCGAAAATATAAGAGATTGTGTCAAAACCCCAAATCGGACATTTTTTTATTTTATTTTTACGTGTTTTTTCGTCCTTATTTAATTTTTGCGAATGAAAAATGACGTTTTTACACAGCCTGATAAATTATGTTCGCCCTTGATTTCTTGTCGTTACATTATATCACAGGAATAACCATGTTCAAAAATTGCTTTCGCAAACCCCTTAGCAAACCTCCAATCACTCCAATTACATAAATTCATCATTTTTTTATAATCCTTTTAAGCGATTAAAAAACAGTCTACGAGAGCATCATCAAGAGAATCGAAGTTGGACAGAATCCTACGAAGTCTGCACTTTAACCACGCCCAGAACTTTTCAATGGGATTTAAGTCAGGCTAAAATGGCGGTTGCTGTTGGGCAGTAATGAAAAGCAGATACTTCGGGGGTATCCGCTTTTGATGTATGAAGATGACGCTATTATCTATGTTGCTGTGTCACCACTGCTTTGCCGTTATGATATTCCACTTTGCCGTATGCTCCGTTAATTACTTGAATACGTGGGGCTGTATGACCTATGTCGGCATCGTAAATAACAGGAATGTTTAAGTTTGCAAGCCCACTGCTTAGGGCATCAAGCAGGGTAAAATCATCGGGAAAATCATCATCGTCTGCCAAATTTCCCGGCCGTCCGAGCAGAATGCCATTGCAATACTTAAACCAACCATTCTCACGCATTTGCCAAAGAGTACGGTAAATTTTTCCTGTCCACAATTCGTTGCTTTCCAACGTCCATATAAAGCCGTCATTCTTATATTTTTCTAAGAAGTCCGGCACAGGGGCAAACCTTGTGCCAATCAGATTACATAACACATCCATGCAACCACCAATCATACGCCCCTCAAAGGTATGGCTTTCCTTGCCGTCCAGAGCTTTCCACACAGTCGTTTCTATTTTCCGCGTTTCATCAAAAAAGACGTAAGAATCTGAACTTCTTTGGATTATTTCATTGTTTGACATCGCCTCGAACGCCGTTAAATTAAATTTGTCAACGACAGCAAGCCCCATGTCTATAAACTGCGAGCCATGTATAGTGGCAAAGTCACAACACAGAGTTAGCGAAAATGTAAGCCCTGTAATGTCGGAGTATCCGCAAATCCACTTGGGCGGTAGCTTCGCCAGTCGGGAAAAATCCAAATGCGGCAACATATCCATCAAAAACTGGCCGCCCCAAGGCGGCATAATCACGGCTACATCCGGGTTTTCATATAGGCTCATAAATTCAAAAGCCCGCGTTTTTGCGTCAGCACTAACAAATTTAGCATCGTTGCGCACAGATGGCGTTTCAATACTTTCATATCCAAGTTCACGCATTTTTATGTGGGCATTGTTCATTCTTGCTTGACCGATTTCATCTTCACCATCAACGCCGGCTGACGGCGCACAAACTCCTATCGTGTCATTTTTTTGTAATAATTTCGGAAATCTCATTCTTTCACTCCCTTGGTTTTGTCTTTTTAGCCCTCGGCAGAGCCCACCGACACTTTATTCGCTTGCGCCGATTACGCAAACCCACTCCGATAATTGTACCACTGGCAAGGCGGATAATGATACGGAAAAAATAATTATATTTATGTTTTCTTGTGGACATTCAAAAGACCTGTGAACGGGGGGGGCATGAAAAAACCGCCTTCAACCGAAAGCGGTTCTCCTATGTAGGCAAGCCAGACCAAAAGGCCGGGGGTGTTGGCTTGCCAACGCCAAACGTGAAGGGTACTGAGGGGGCGACCCTCCACAGGCGGGGTAAGGGTACAGCAGTAAGTACAAGTCGTCAACGCTTTTTGCGTAGTGTGTAAATATTTCCAATTAACGTATGCGTATCCCGTTGTAACGTTTACCCGGTTCGATATCGCCATAGTGTTCGATAATCAGTTCCGACGCGGTCACCAACTCGAATCCGTCGGCGATCAGACGTGGAATCAATTTTTCCATAGCCTGTACCGTACTGAGGTATATATCGTGCAGCACAACGATGGAACCGTCGCGGGCCTGGTTCATGATCCACTGATAAATAAAATCGGGACTTTGGTGGTTTTCGCGCCAGTCCTGCGGGTCTATGGACCACATGAGGATGCCGTAGCCGAGTTCCGCCGCTACGGATTCCAACTGGCTGTTTATATCGCCGAAGGGGGGTCTGAATAAGGGCGTACGCGTACCCGTGACGGCATAAATCGCATCATCGGTATTGCGTATTGCATCAATTGCGTTGGCGCGGCTTTGGTTGGTCATGTTGGTATGGTTCCAAGAATGACCAATAATTTCATTCCCACCCGCAACCGCGCGGAGTATCGTGTTTTCCCAATTTTTTACGCGGTTACCCAATACGCAAAACGTCGCGCGTGCGTTGTGTTGTTCCAATATATCCAAAATCATCCCGGTAAATACGCTGGGGCCGTCGTCGAAGGTCAGCGCAATCATCGGGCGCCGCGGGACGTCGGCGGGTTCGGGTTCGGGGAGGTAATCGAGGATGGAGTCATGGTTTGTTGAATGGGCGTGTGTATCTGTAAATATTTCGTTTTGCCTGGGGGTAGGTTCGGGGATGGGCAGATACGGAGCTTCAATCGGGGTCGGGGGGAAGTCCGGGGTCCCCGCAAGCAGGAACGCCGCGCCCAACGCTTCGTAGGGTAATACAAAACGGAAATCGCCTTCAAAGCCGGGCAGGAAGCGCCCCGTGTTGATCGGCACCGCCAACCCTCCGTCCGTCAGGTAAACACCGGTAAGCCAGGAAGGGGACATATCATATAAATAGGGTTCCGCTTGGGGCGAACGTTCCGTAATTTGGTCCCGAAGTTTCGAAAGGATCGGTCCGGCTTGGGCGTAGTCGAGTATTTCCCATGGCGCGACGAATGTGCCCGTTTCTTTGTTTATATTCAGGCTTTCCGTCAAAACCGTATCGCCGAGCGTACCCCGCATCGCGACTCCGATAAATTGTTCGCCTTCAAAAGTAAAGGAAAAACCCAACCGCACATCGCCGCGCATCGTTTCGCTGAGCGCACCGTTTTGCACAAGCATCGGAACATACAGGTTATCCACCCAATCGCGCAGCATCGTGTCGATCGCGGCGGAAGTCGGGGGGATCACCACGTCGATATAAAACGTACCCGCACCGGCAACACCCTCGTTTGACGGGTCGGCAATGGCGCAGGTCGTTAATAAAACCATAAAGAGAAGCGCAGAAATGATACAGATTGTTAATTGTCTCATTACACGCCCCCCATCCTATTTAATTCTATGTACCTTGTCGAAAAGTATACCCCGTACGACAAAAAAGGACAAGCCCCAAAATCGGGAATTGTCCTTTTATTGTAATGTTTTGGTTTTTTTAGTCTATTTTGTATTTCTTCTTGAAACGTTCCACGCGTCCGCCTGCTTCGATCATTAGCTTTTGGCTGCCCGTATAGAAGGGATGGCATTTTGAACAGACTTCTACGTGTATGTTTTCCTTGGTAGAGCCCGTTACGAACTCATTGCCGCAGTTGCATCGCACTTTCGCTTGGAAATAGTTCGGATGGATAGCCGCTTTCATTCTTTTCACCATCCTTTCCGTGGGGAATCGCTTTACGCGTGATGTGCACTATAGCATAGGAAGGTACAGCAATGCAAATCCTGACGCTTTATCAATAAATTCCCTGATCCGCGCGGCGGTGACGTATCGGTTGCGGGACGTATCTGCGGGGGGTTGGCCTTCGTATTGGGTGTACGCGGTATCGTTTTTAAACAAAATACTGTCGCGGATGGCGTTAACCTCTTCCGCCGTCACCCGCTCGGGGAAGGCGCGGGCTTCGGCAAGCGGCAACAGGCGCAGGATGCGTTCGCTTTCCGTTTCCTGATAGAGCTGTAAATCCAGCGCACCCATTTCGCGGTAGTAATTGCTGCCGTATACATTCGCGGCTTCTTTGGGGTGATTTTCACGGAAATCCTTCCAAAGGGTAAGATTGTTATACACATCCGTAAGTACGTGCATGATGTAGCCAAGGGCAAAATAATCATTCGGACAATCCAAGGAAACCTTTTTGATTTCGGCAAGCCATCTGTCGTTATCGGTTATCCTACCCCATAGCTCCCCGGTCGGCGGGCAGAGGTGCGTGATTTTCTTTTCTTCGCCGATATCGCGGTGCGAGGCACCCGCAAGCCCCGTACGGTAATGTATACCGTCGGGGGCAAGGTTGCCTAAGAGAAACGAGGCTGCATCCTTATCGGAAAGGTTTAATTCACACGCGACGATATCGGCTGCGCGCAGGTGCACAATAGGGAAGGACATGGAAACGGAAGCTCCTTCTTTAATGGATTGGTTACGGATACGAAACGGCGATTACCAACACCCGCGCATTACGGTCGCCACCGATGATACAGGTGGACAATACCAAAAAGCGACTTCCCTTCGGCTTCCCGAAAAAAGCCTCCGCCGCTTGTGCGTCGTTGAAATCAAGCGCGTATACGTCATCCCAAGCGTCGGCCCGCCGCGCTTCGAAAATACGGTAAACCAATTCGTCGCCGTCCACCGTCGTGACGACGATTTCGTCGTGTTCATCCATAAACACGGGTTGCAAATAACTGGTCAGCATCGAAAACATGGAGCCGTCGCGCATGTTGTGGCCGTATAAGACGCTCACGGGTGTATGGAAGCCGTCCAAACAACGGTAATCCATAAAAATCGAACCCGCCAAATGGTGGTCTCCGCCGAAGGTGGTATCCAAATACAATACGTTATCCGACCCGCGTACGATCGGATAGCTGATCCCGACATCGGTGATTTCCATCCAACCCACGAAATCGGGGTTGATGTCGGTAAAGGCGCGCATGGATTCCGCTAGGGGGTTAACATATACCAACGGCGGGATATTCGTTTGCGTCTCTGTCGGATCAACGGAATTACCCGCATACTCTTCCATATATGCGGGTAACGGTGTTGCTGTGACGATTTCGGACATTATTTCACGCAGGAGCGCATATTCCGTCCTTGCGGCGGCATCGTATAACCTCCCGGACCATATAGCTCTTGCCGAGAAGGTAACCAAAGCCAATCCGACGATAAAAAGTATCGCGCAAAGCGTTTTTTTTACCAAGGTAATTTCCCCTTGGTATACATCCTCTTACGCAGCAGGAACAAAAACGAACCGAGCATCAAAGTTATCCCACTGAACAACAGGGCCAAATAGGACGTAATCGAGCGGTAATCTCCCGTCTGCGGGCTGAGCGGAGCCCTTGGCGGCGCGGTCTGTATGGACGAAATGACCGACGCACTGGGTTCCCACCAACCCAGCGGCGTACCCTCCGGGTCAAAATAAACGTTCGCCGCATTTAGGATTTCCCCGTCTGAGGTATCCGTCGCGTAAAATTGCAATTGAAGCTCAATTAATCTGGCATCGCTGAACGCCAGCAACTCGCCGTATAGGTGTACGCTGAAGGTTTGCCTGCCGTTAAGCGTCCCGGGTACGACGGTTACGACATCGGATGCGTCGAAATCGCCGATCATCAACGTGAATTGGCCGGTAAACTCCAAGCCGTCGGGGATTACGTCTTCAATCCGTACGCTTGCATAGCCCCTTGTGTCACCCGACATCGTCAAACGGATGGCGTAGCTGATGGTATCACCCGCCATGTATGTGTCGGACGAAGCAACTTTTTCCAAATGGGGCTTTAACTGCCATACGGCATAGAGCGTGGTGCTTTCATTTAATTGAAGCCCTTCACCTGTCGTTACGTCAGGCGTTGCGGCATCGGGATCCGTGGACCAACCGACAAACTCATACCCGGGTCTGTTCAGATTCCCTTCATTATCCCTTACGATGGTCACACTACCCGGATCGTATGCCGTATTACTGATCGGAGCACTGCCGCTTCCCCTCTTACCGCCGGGCCAATTGGGTTCATAATGGATACCCACCTTACCCTCCTGCACGGCGATTTCGGCTACGGCACCATCCGATTCATCCGGTTCGTCATCATAGGCCGTATATACGTAAACCCTTGCCGTGTTCCGTATCTTACCCGCGGCGTCGGGGCTTACGATAAATTCGAGCACAAGCTCCACCGTATCACCCGAATGGTTCCTGAGATGCGAGGAATCCATGGTTACCTCAACCTTGCCCGGGGTGGAACGGACGATCGGGTTCGTAACGGAATCACCGTCAACCGTAAGCGATTCCACACCGACAAACGACATCATATACATCGGGTATTCGTCTACGATGCGGATTTCCTGATAAAACCCTACTTCCGGGGGAAGGATGAAGTTTATGGTGTATTTGAGCGTATCACCCGGTGCAAAGCTGCGTGTATTCACCGTTTTCGTAATATCACGGATAAGCGGGCGCGGGCGCCATACGCCGAACAGATCCACATCCCTCGGCGGCATGGTGAAGTTGGAATTTTCGTTGGGTACGACATCGGGGGGATTGTTCACAGTAAGGTTGGCGAACGAAATCCCGCTCACGGTACCCATCAAGCCGTTGAACGCGATCCTCCCTACGGAGCCGCGCATGGGGTTAAATTGATCATTCCTGACCGCGGAACCCAAGAGCAGGGGATTCCCGCCCGGCGGTGAAGGGTTGTCATCCGGTTGCGGGTCTTTCCAGAAATCGGGCGCAATGCTGTTGGGTGACAATGCCCAACCCAGCTTCGCCCAATCCGTAACGCGTAAATTACCCGGATTCCCCTCAACGTTTACCCGAGCTTCTTCGGGGTGTTCTTGGGTCGGCGGTACTGAGCCGAATGTTAAATTCGGGGATTGGACCGGCCAATTGGCGTGGTATATGACCTTATATATCCTGGCGACCGCGTTGGCATCGCCGTCCGGCGTATCGACCCCGGGGTTCGGCAATATGCCGGGTACGCGTTGGATATATAGCTGCGCCGTATTCTCTATATCCCCGCCGCGCCAATTTGCGTTGACCCTTGTGGTAATCGTTAACTCAACCGTTCTGCCTGCGTTTGCAATCAACGTGTTTTTGTCTATATAAACGCTTACCCTGCCGCCGACCTCGGTTACCATACCGTGGAACGAGGCGACGCCGATAACAAGCCGCGCGCTAATATAATCCAACGTATGCGGAAGATGGTCATAAATCAGCAAACCCTCGTAACCGCTGACGTCACTCGGCAGCGTCAGGCTTATCACATGCGATACCCTGTCACCGACGCCGGTAAAGGCGTTGCTTAATGAGGCTGTTTTGGTGAAGCGGGTCGGGGGTATGACTGACGGCGGGGTGGGATTCGGTGAGGGTGGTCGCGGCGGCGGCGGAACATGCACCGGCTCCCATATCGCGTATAAAACCACGTTCTCAATCATGGTAATTAAATCATTGGGACTATATTCGGGGTCGCTGACGAAGGGGAACCTTGACCAACCCTTAAATACATAGTTCGCCTTTGTCATGTTGCCCGTATTACCCCACACGGTGGCTGTGGAATATTCGGGATACCCTTTATCGTCCACCGGACGCGTCCCTTGGCCCGGAACGCCGTCGCCCGGCCAATTCGGTTCATAAAGTATGTTAAAGACGGCAGGCGGATCGGGCGGGATATACGGCGGTATAACAATAAGCGGGGGATCGTCCTCTTCCTCCGGCGGGTCGTCGTCGTCAATCGGTTCAATATCGATCAAGTCGCCGCCTGTAGGCTCGATATCGATCGGGTCGTCATCATCCGGATCGTCGTCACCCGGGGGAGGAAGCGTGGGTGTAGGCGTAGGGATGGGATCGTCATCATCAGGGGGTGGCGTAGGTGAAGGTGTAGGGATGGGATCGTCGTCATCCGGGGGTGGCGTGGGCGAAGGTGTAGGGATGGGATCATCGTCATCCGGAGGAGGCGTAGGTGTTGGTGTAGGCGTTGGTGTAGGCGTTGGTGTAGGCGTAGGCGTAGGTGTAGGGATGGGATCGTCGTCACCCGGGGGAGGCGTGGGCGAAGGTGTAGGCGTAGGGATGGGGTCATCATCGTCATCCGGATCTGGGGGTGGCGTGGGTGTTGGCGTAGGTGTAGGGATAACGGGGACGGGTTCGATCACCACGGTGTCGGCGGCATCGGGCGCGTTTGTCCCCGGTATCGGAGGCTTGCCCGGAATACGGGTAACATACAATTCCGCTGTGTTGGTGATATTACCGTCGGTCCACGTATCGTTTACCGTCGCATTTATGATTAGGGTAATTACCTTCCCGGCATTGGCGACTATATCGGTCTTGCTGATGTAGGCCATAACCCTTCGGTTGCTGACGGCGATCGGGATATGATCGACCACAACGCCGTCAAAAGCCAACAAACCGATTGCGTAATTGAGGTATTGCGGCAACTCGTCGTAAATCAGCAAACCTACATAACCGTTAACGTTATCGGGCAACGTAAAGCGGATGGTATATGTGACCGCGTCGCCTACGCCGTTAAAGGTTTCCGATGCCGCTGTTTTGGTCAGGTCAGAGGGGTTCGGGCCCTGTTCGGCGGGTTCGACGATCGCGGTATCGGTTGCGTCGGGTATATCTACCCCCGGTACCTTCGGTTTATTCGGGATACGTTGTACATACAATTCCACATTGTTGGCGATATTTCCGCCTACCCAATTCTCATTTACCGTCGTGATAAAGGTCAAAACCACTTCCTTACCGACGTTGGCTGCCAATAAGGCTTTGTCAATATTGACGCTGATCCTGCGGTTATCCACGGAAATCGGGATATTTTGGATCACCGTGCCGCCAATCGTCAGCGTACCGTCTACGTAATCGAGGGAAGCGGGCAGCTCGTCGTAAATGATCATACCTTGGTAACCGTTCAAATAATGGGGCAACGTAAACCTTACGGTGTAGGAAATCGTATCGCCCACACCGGCGAACGTATCGATCCCCGCCGTTTTGGTTAAATCGGCAGGGGGAGGATCGGGTATGATGGGTTCGACGACCGCGGTGGCGGTGGCGTCGGGTATATCCAATTCGGTTACCGTTTGCTTACCGGGGACGCGGTGGATATACAGCTCCGCCGTGTTGATTATATTACCGCTCAGCCATTGGTCGTTTATTTCGGTAACGATGGTTAACACGACTTCCTTGCCGGCATTGGCAATAACCTCGGCTTTGCCGATATTTACGTTTACCCTGCGGGTATTTTGGATGATCGGGATGCCGTTGACCGGTACGCCGTCAATGGTCAGTATACCGCTCACGTAATCGAGGAAACGCGGAAGCTCGTCATGAATCAATAAACCCTCGTAGCCATGCACGTTGTCGGGCAGCGTAAAACGGACGGTATACGTAACCGTATCGCCTATACCGTCGAAGGTTTGCGGTTCGGCCGTTTTGGTTAAGTCGTTGGGAACAGGCCCTTTGTCCTGTATTGCGGGAAATATGTTGGCGATGGTGACGATCGCGTTATGGATGGAGCAATACGTTTTGGTCGGATGGTTTTCTTCGCAGAAGTTGGGGTCGCAGCCTTCGTTGATCGGTACCGTTATCGGTCCGAAGATAGGGGCGGAGTTGTTGACGGAATAGGAGGCGGTATACAGGACCCCCCCGCCGTCGCCTACTTCTTTTATCGTATATTGATGCCCCGAGCCGCCCCAAAGGTTGGACAACAAAGCGGGTTCGTTTACGCTGATCGGTATATCGACGATTAGCGTACTGTATCCGCCCACCGGTTTTTCGCTGAAGTGGACCATTCCATGGGGTGCGATGAATTGGTTATCCGCGTTGCATGACGTATCGTCGCAGGCAAGATGCCCCACGGCGCGGAAGCTGCCGTCCGCTTTGAGCGCGCTGTCGAATACGATGTAATTCGAATGGTGGTCGTCATATACCCTAATATAGAATATTTCGTCGTTTCCCGGCGCCGAGCTGTCTGTTGTATTGTCCTTTATTTCCTTAAATACCACGATTTTACCCGTACCTTGCTTGTATCGGTTGGTAATGGTCACGGAGATCGTGGCGTTGAAGGGTAAATCCACCGTTCCGTTGTTTTCGGAATAGGTGACGGCCCAATTCCAATTGTCGTCATATTGCCACGCTTCGCATCGGCAATCGTCGGGTAAGGGGGGAACGCATACGTTAACGCATTTTTCCTTTACGCGTACCCATGCGCCGGAGGCATCCTGCGTGTATTCCCTGACCTCATATCTCCCCCACGTCCAAAGGTTTGACAGGCGGAGCGATTGGTTAGCGGTCAAGGGGAGTTCACGTATCGCTTGCGGTGTCGGGTTTGTGGGGTGTGAATGGGCGTTCATCGTATTGAAGGGTTGATTGGAGGCGAAGGGATCCCCCAAATGGAAACGGTCCGTTCGGGTAATCGCACCACTTGGTTTGATGTTGCCTACGCAATAATACGTCCCCGCGAACTCTCCGCTTGTCCTCGGTGTTTCTTCAAATAATAAGTACGCACCGTCGTATATGTCCCATATCCGAACATGGAAAACGGTACTTTTGTTTACGCCCCAATCCGCGGCGAAGCCGTCAAGCAGCTTATGGACCTCGATAAACCCGAGGCCGTGCGGGAAGTAATTGGTAACCTTTACCGTGTGTTCCTGCGTGTCCCTGAAGGAAACGGGCATCAAGTCGGTTCCGCCCGGCAGACCCCCGTTTTCGTGCAGGCATTCACCGTCGGGGTGGCAGGTAAGCGTATAACGGACCTGCACCGCGTTGTATACGGAGTTATCGAAAAATTCCTGTACCGCGATCGTGATGTCGTCGGGGATACCCGTAAGTTGGGCCGGGACGTTAACGCAGAATCTGAGTACGCTTGCTTGAGCCAAGGCGCTTACGGTCCCGGTAAATTCATATAATGACGGGTCGGATTCGGAAGTACCCGTACTAACCTGTTTGAACGTAAGGTAGCGGTTATTTTCGGTCAGCACCCGCGCCGTAAAGGTCCTGTCGTCGTCAATGTTCCAATCGGTATGGAACCAACCGTCCAGTTCCTTCGTAACGGTAAGCGTACCTTGATTGGGTACCCAACCTTTGCCGCGTAACAATACTTCCCCTATAAAGGGCAAACCTATGTTGATGGTGTTCCCGGTCCATTGGTATAACTTGGCTTGTTGTTCCGGCTCAAAGCTCCGTTGGAAAAACTCGTCGCTGCTGCGGGTCCGGCCGGCCGGTTGGCTGTTATTGCCGCCGGGGTTCGGGAAGTGAACCTGATAGATAACATCGACGGGGACGTTTTCATTCTTGATCGCGCTCCATCCCACGTCCAAATCCTTTACGGTAAACCAATAGTCCTTTACGGCATTCGTTTTTTCCCATTCCAAGTGCCAAAGGAAGGTTTTACCCGCACGGACGGCATTGGGGGCCCAGTTTGTGACCGGGTGAGCGACCGTGTTAAATTGTCCGTTCGGTGTTTGCGGGGTTATGTTCCTCGCATTATAACGGGGCGGTGCGTACGCGCTTTGGAATTCGGGGCTCCTGTTCGCACCGAAGACGATCGTTTGGTTAAAAGTCATGTCCGTAATGGTTCCGCTGTTAAGCCCGTTGCCGTTGTTCCAGTTCATACTCATGGTGAAGGTGTCGAACGTGGTTTCCTCCTTGGTGTAATAAAAGGGGTTGGCGTACGGGTAATATTCCGGGTCCAAAAAGCAAGGGGTAAAGCGCGCGGCGGCGAGACCCGTTCTGTACCAGTAGCCCATTTCCCATGATCCGTTTATCCTTTGCGCCGGGTCCAACTCAAGCGTATAGGTCAGCGTCGCGGGGCCCGGCGTGGCGATGATGTCGTCGTAGCTCTGCTCAACGATAAACCGCTGGTTTACCGCCCAAATCAGTGCACCGTTTTCTACCCGCCAATCGCCCGGTCCAACGACGGAGCCTTCCACCAAGCGGAACGCGTGGAAATCATCCTTGATGTGTACGAAGGGGTCGGTGGAATCCAGCGGCGGACGGTTTACGAGGGGGTGCCCAACCGCGCATACGGCAGGTGAAGTCGCGCCCGTCAAGTCGGGGAAGCCCGGCGGATATCCCGCGGTGCAGTCCTTTACCGAACATGCCTTATAGGTCTTACCCCATGCCGCAAGGGTTACCGTAATCGTCCCGTTGGGGTTGTGCTGTACGGCTTTGCCCGTCCACACCTCCCCGTCTTTTAATACGGAAGGTTGGTTTAAGGGTTTGTCCACCCCGACCGTTACGTCATAATTTGCTAAGTTTGTGTTGGCCGCGTGGAAGATGAAGCCGGAAATCGGCTGCGCCAACAAAGCGAAAACCAAAAACAGGGCGGTAAATTTGCCCAACAGAGCTACCCTTTGCTTTTTCATGATATGTCCTCCCGATTGATACACCGTCCAATTATGTATTGCTTATTTTTTCAGACACGTAGTTAATTATGAAATATATAATTTCCGCATATTACCTCCCGATAAAAAAAATATATATATAAAATCGAAACGCGAAAATACACATTTTGGTGTATTCATCGTTTGGCTTGACGCTTTTTACCCGTGACTTTACAATGGAATCCATTAAATAAATCCGGGAGGGTATTAAATGAAGAATTCACCTGCCGTAAAGCTCGGCATCGTGGCCGTAAGCCGTGACTGCTTCCCCATGAGCCTGTCGGAAAGGCGCCGCAAGGCCGTCGTCGCCGAGCTCGTAAAAAAGGGCATCGAAAGCGTGGAAATCACTACGATCGTTGAAAACGAAAAGGACGCGATGCTGGCGCTGGACGGCTTAAAAAAAGCCGGCTGCAACGCGTTGTGCGTCTACCTCGGTAACTTCGGCCCCGAAGGTCCCGAAACGTTGCTGGCGCAGAAGTTCTGCGGGCCGGTAATGTTCGCCGCCGCCGCCGAGGAAACGGGCGAGGACTTGATCAACAGCCGCGGCGACGCGTACTGCGGTATGCTCAACGCTTCCTATAATTTGGGCTTGCGCGGGGTCAACGCCTACATACCGGAATATCCGGTAGGCACCGCCGCCGAAGTAGCGGGTATGATTGCCGACTTCCTCCCCGTGGCGAAGGTGAAGGTTGCGTTATCCAAGTTGAAGGTATTCGCCTTCGGGCCGCGCCCGTTCGACTTCCTCGCGTGCAACGCACCTATTGCGCCCCTCTTTAAGCTGGGCGTGGAAATACAGGAAAATTCCGAACTCGACCTCTTCGCCGCGTACAACGCACGCAAGGGTGACCCCCGTATCGAAAAGGTCGCCGCCGAAATGGCCGCCGAACTGGGCAAGGGCAACAAACACGAAGGCATCCTCACCCGCTTGGCGCAATTCGAAATCACCTTGCTCGATTGGGCGGAGGAAAATAAGGGCGCAAGTGAATACTTCATCTTCGCCAACAAATGCTGGCCCGCGTTCCAGACGCAGTTCGGCATGGTGCCCTGCTACGTAAACAGCCGCCTGACCGCGCGGGGTATCCCCGTCAGCTGCGAAACGGATATTTACGGTGCCTTGTCCGAATATATCCTCTACCTCATAACCGAAAACGCGCCCACGTTGCTTGATATTAACAATACCGTACCCGCCGATATGTATGAAGCCAATAAAGCCAAAGTGGGTAAGTACAAACCCACCGACCTCTTCATGGGCTTCCATTGCGGCAACACGCCCATTTGCCATTTGAAGGACGACGCCGAAATGAAGTACCAACTCATCATGAAACGCGCGCTCGAACCCGACGGCGAACCCGACATCACCCGCGGCACGCTCGAAGGTACGATCAAAGCCGGGCAAATCACGCTGTTCCGCTTGCAGTCCACCGCCGATTGCGTCCTGCGCTCCTACATCGCGCAAGGGGAAACCCTTGATATCGACCACAAGTCCTTCGGCGGCATCGGGATTATCGCCGTGGATGAAATGGCGCGATTCTACCGCCATGTGCTTGTCGGCAAGCGTTACCCCCACCACGCGGGCATGGGCTTCGGCCATGTGGGTAAGGCCCTGTTCTCCGCCATGAAGCTGTTGGGTATTTGCGATGTGGCGTACAACCAACCCGCTTGCCTGCCCTATTGCGGGGAAAATCCTTTTAAATAATCCGGGGATGCGTAGTTTAGTGTTTGGAATAAAAGATAGGGTGGGAATATGTTAAAGAATTTAAGGAAACTGGTTTGCGCCGCCAACAAGGAGCTTCCCCGTTTGGGGTTGGTATCCTTTACGTGGGGGAACGTGAGCGGCATTGACCGTAAACGCGGGCTGGTCGTGATCAAGCCCAGCGGCGTGCCGTATAAGGATTTGACCCCCGAAAACATGGTCGTCGTGGATTTGGCGGGTAAGGTCGTCGAAGGGAAGAACCCTTCCAGCGACACACCCACGCACCTGCGCCTGTACGAAGCCTTCCCCGAAATCGGCGGCGTGGTGCATACGCATTCCACGTGGGCGACGATTTTCGCCCAAGCGGGTAAACCCATCGAACCCTACGGCACCACCCACGCGGATCATTTTTACGGCTCAGTCCCCTGCACCCGCGCGCTTACCGAAGCGGAAATCAACAACCAATACGAATGGGAAACGGGCAACGTCATCGCCGAAGCCTTCGCCGAACGCGAATATATGGCCACCCCCGCGGTGCTGGTCAAGAACCACGGCCCCTTCACTTGGGGCACAACCCCCGACGAAGCCGTGCATAATTCCGCCGTATTGGACAATGTAGCCCAATTGGCCTTGTTTTCAAAGAAGTTAAACGCAAAGATGCCCGCGATCCCGCAGGTCCTGCTGGATAAACACTATAAAAGAAAATACGGGCCCGACGCGTATTACGGGCAGGTAAGCAAAGAAGAAGAACAATAAAATTTAAAGAACATCCATTAGAAGGCCCTTGCGAACGATTCTGCAGGGGTTTTTTGCGTCCGTAAAAATAATTTCGTAAACCTATTGACAGCATATGACTATCGCAGTAGTATTGTGTTAACTATTGCAATAGTCGGAGGTGCACCTATGGGTATTAAGGTGTTTGATTCGGAATTAAAAGTCATGGAAACCTTGTGGAAGGAAGGTGATTTGACGGCGGGGCAGCTTGCCAAAATCCTAAAGGAGCAAGTCGGTTGGAACCGTAACACCACCTACACCGTCATCGGAAAGCTGGTTGACAAGGGCGCGGTGGAACGTTACGGAGAAAACTTTTCCTGCAGAGCGACGATCACAAAGGAACAGGTTCAGGCGTATGAAGCTACGGAGCTGATCGGTAAATTATTCAACGGTTCCGCGGAATTGTTCCTTTCGGCGTTCATAAGCGGCAAGGAACTGCCCGAAGATGAAATAACACGCTTAAAGCAACTTGTTGAAAGGTTAAAATAGGTGTCCCACATGAATCTTTTGCAAATGAGCGTAACCGCCGGATTGTTAATCATAGCCGTCATCATCATTCGGGCGGTTGCTTTAAACAAGCTGCCGAAAAAAATGTTCCTTGTATTATGGGGCGTTGCGGTTCTTCGCTTGTTGGTGCCCGTTTCGATCCCGTTGCCGTTCCATGTCCCGAATGTTTTCGACGTATTTGTCCCCGCAACGGTCGAACAGCCCGCACCGGAAATCCCGGCCGACACAGGCGTTACGTTTACGGTAATCATGGCAATGTCGGAAGCGTTCGGGCAAACAACCGAAGCAGCACAACCCTACAACATAACACAGTCAACCGTCATGCGGGTCGTTTGGATAGGCGGTATGCTTGCGGCGTTTTTCCTCTTTGCGGTTATTTATTATAAAAACCACAGGGAATTACGCTTCGCGACGCGTATCCGCGGCAACGGTTATTTGGATGAATGGCTTATAAAGCATAAAACGAAACGCCCCCTTTCCATATGGCAATCGGACAGGATTACGACGCCGATCGCGGTCGGGATCATCAAACCCCGCATCATTTTGCCCCTATCCTTGGCTTTGGACGATACGCGGCTTTTGGATTACGTGCTTGCCCATGAATATTTCCACATCAAACGGTATGACGCGCTTTGGAAGATACTTTTGGCAGTTGCGTTATGTGTCCATTGGTTTAACCCGTTGGTGTGGGCTATGTTCCTATTGGCAAACCGCGATTTGGAGCTGTCATGCGACGAGGGGGTGATCAACCGCTTCGGCGCGGAAACAAAAACCGCCTACGCCTATACGCTTATCGGTTTGGCGGAGCAACGGCGAAAATTTACGCCGCTGTTCAGCGGGTTCAGCAAAAACGCGACCCAAGAAAGAATCATATCGATTATGAAGAATAAGAAGGCCTCTTTAACGGGCTTACTGGCGGCTTGCTTTACGGTGTTTGCTTTGGTTATCGGTGCCTTTGCGGTATCGACCGCCGACCACATACCGGAGCCTTCCGTGCCACCCGTTACCGAGTCAAGCGTTCTTCCGCTTCCCCCACCCGTTGCCATATCAAGCGCTCCCCCGCTCGAGTTTAATACGCCCCGGGTTACCATTCTTGAATCAGATGCGCTTACGCCGTCACCCCCCGAGTTGCCGTATTTGCAAAATAATTTTATAAACATTTCGGCAAACGGGGAATGGGCGACGATTAGGGAAAATATCGCAATCTTTCATCCGGATTATGAGCGTATCAGAACGGCTATTGAAAACGGCGAATTCCAACCGCTTGATATTCCGGATTTGCCGAAAGGCGTAAAAGTATTTTCCTACAACGGGGAAAACATCATAAAAATAACGGTAAATTAATCGCACACCATAAACGGGGGGCGGATAACCCCCCGTTTTAAAAAGGAGAAAAATATGAAGATAAGAATGATTGCTGTACTGACAGTATTGTTTATTTTAATTATTAACGCTTTCGCTTCCTGCAATGCAAACGATTCCCGCGAACCCGATTCCCCCGAACCGGAGGTTAAAATCAATCACATTACCGATGCCGGCCCGGTGACAATGCCGCAGGAAACAACAGGCGCCGACCCCGTCCATCCGCCCGAAACGGAATCTCTACGGGATAACTTCTCCAAAATCCGTTTCGGCGAAACGGAGGGCATCCTGTTACTCGACGTTGAATGGTATACCTTTGAGGAATATGTCGAAGAAGTGGTGGAACCGCTGCGGGAAAGGCTCAGCGAAAGTGAAATTCAAAAAATGTACGGACCCCTCATGGAAAGGATGCGAGCAGGTGAGTCATATGCGCCGAAAACGATAAACGGCAGGCCTGTGGGGGAATTGCGTTTTTCCTTTTTCAGCACAAGCAAATCGATTAACATGTGGAACTCGTATCCAGGGCAGCAAGCGGACCCCGACGGTTATTTCATCTATAACATATATCCGTTGGATATATTCGGTTTCAGGGTTGGTTGCGAACGTGAATATGTCTTTTACTTGGACGATATCATCGCGCACTTCCATGGGTTCCTAACCGAAGGTATGATAAATCAAGAGGATTTTGACATGCTTTCCTCGTTTAAAACACCACTTGAATATATCGTCCGATGGGGTGGTTGGTTTGATGAAGCCGATTTGATCAATTATCCGCCGTCCGAGTTTACGTTCCCGACGATACCCGAACCGATAACGGGGCAGAACGCGTTTAACATCCTGTTTATCGGCAACAGCTTTACGTTTTTCGGCGATGTGCCCGGGCAATTGGCGGCTATCGCATTGGCATACGGGATAACGGTCACCTATGATGAAATCACGGCCCCCGGCGCGACGATCGCCGAGCTTACGCCCCGCGCGCTGGCAGCGATCGAAAATAACCGATACGATTACGTGGTTATGCAAGACCACAGCAAACGCTTGGTGTACCACAGAACGGAATTTATTTCCGATGTGGAGTTGCTGAGCAACGCAGCCGCGGCAACCGGCGCAATCCCCGTGATTTACAACACACCGTGGGTTGAAATTGACGGCGTGCCGGACAGGATCATGCAGGAAGTTATATTGACACCCGTATACCGCATTGCCGCAATATTTAACGGCGCGATTTTGGTAAACGCCGCCGACGCGTGGATTTACGCCTATGACATGCACCCGCATATCAGCCTTTACATCGAAAACGATTACCACGCGAACGACGCGGGTGCGTTCCTTACGGCTTGCGTATTTGCCTCAACGCTGTTCGACATCCGCGTGGACACGATTATAGAAGGCAACCGCTATACCGGAAATGACGCGCTGATCCTCGGGCAAGCGGCGTGGGAGTTCGTAACGGGTTCTTGATTAATTAAAAATGAATTGAAAAAGGGTTGTCCTGCTGTGAACCGCCCCAGAAAAAACGGACGGTGAAAGAAAAGAGTCCTACCGAGAACTAGTACCGCGACCGCATTATAAGTTAGGATATAAATATTTTAGTTTAACCCTCGCGTCTGAAGAAGAGAAGTGCCAATCGACGTGTTTTGTAGAATGGTTACGCGATTTCTCCCAAGCGGA